>JALCME010000020.1 GCA_022648295.1 Bacteroides sp.
AAACCAACTTGCCGGCTTTGCACCATACACTGCTATAGTCCGACAATGAAAGAACGCATGAAAAAGATTATGCGCTATGCCGGTCCCCGGATGCTGTTTTACCATCCGGGAACCGCCATAGCGCATATATGGCGCGAATATTTCCGCTATCGTTTGACTAAACGTTTGGGACTGCCATGCCAGGAACATCCCAAACAATAAACTTCACTGAAATCAAAACCGTCCGTCGATGCCGAAGGGTCTTTTGTAACCACTTCTCCATTTTCGAGGACATAAACCAATAAACGCTCTCCTTGGGCGTTCTTCACACAAAACACTCCCACTTTACATTGGGGACATATTAATTTTCTCATTATTTCATTCATTAATAAAGTTAAGGCCGGTAAGTCCAACCTTTGTCATCATGGTAAACCATTAATTTGGACATACCGCCGTCAATTGTAATATTTTCACCATTAATGAAAGAATTGCGTTCATCACACAGAAAGAGCGCGGCCCGGGCTATATCCGCTGGTTCACCCACCCTTTGCGAAGGATGTTGCAGACTATCTGCTTCGGAATAAAACGGCACGTAATCTTCCTTATGGAAACGTCCGGTATCAATCCAGCCCGGAGCAATGGAATTAACCCGAGCCACACCGGCCAGACTTACCGCCAATCCATGGGTTAGTGCAGTAATTCCCCCTTTTGCCGCCGTATAACTCTCCGTGTCGGCCTGCGACTGGAAAGCACGGGTGGAGGATATGTTCACAATAGCTCCCAATCCCTTGAAGTAATCTTTAAAGAGTAACGACAAATAGTATGGGGCAACCACACCGGCACGTTGTACGTACAGAAAGTCTTCATACGAGCAACCACTCAGAATGCCTCCCTTAGTCAAACAAGCATTGTTAATAAGGCAATCAATGCCATCTTCCACCGAAAGGACAAACTCTGTGAAATCAACCAAGGTTTGTTCATCAGCCACATCACCTTCAAAGCCAGTCACCGACAGGCCTTCTTTAAGCATTCGTTCTTCCAGGCGACGAATATCTTCGGTCTCCTTATCGATGAAATAAACCCGGTAACCTGCTTCCGCAAAAGTTTCCACAATGCAGCGGCCGATACCTGCTGCGCCACCTGTCACTACACATACCCTGCCCATACTCTTCTATTTTAGATTTATAAGTCAACTCTTTCACTAATTTGATTAACAAAAATAACACTTTAAAGAAAAGAATAGTTCCTTATTGCGTAAAAAAAACAAAAGTCGTACTTTTATCGACACGAATATGAGATTTTGTTATTCGTCTGATACAGAATCAATAAAGTAAATCAAACCGTAATGACCGAGCAACTTGAATTTACCTTGTCTCCCCATCGCCGGGGCTTCCATCTTATCACGAGTGAGATTGTCAGTAACCTCCCGCCCTTGCCCGAGAACGGGCTTCTCCACTTGTTCATTAAGCATACCTCCGCCGGACTAAGCATCAATGAGAATGCCGACCCTGACGTACAGACCGATATGGATGCCATATTCAACCGACTGGTGAAAGAGCGGGAACCGTACTACATGCATACGCTTGAAGGGGACGACGATATGCCAGCGCATGCCAAAGCAACTCTTGTGGGCAGTAGCCTGACCATTCCTATCACCCGTGGACGGCTGAATATGGGAACCTGGCAGGGCATTTATCTCTGCGAATTTCGCAATCGGGGCGGAGGAAGAAGACTGGTTGCCACCATCATCAGTTAAGCTCAAAACTCTTGAACAAACCATACAAGAAATGGGCATGTAAAGCAAGCAAGGAAGTCTTTCTGCCTTTTTATATTGTGAATCAAAAAGTAAAATTATAAAGCGTAAACTTTTTCGAGCCATAATCATAGTCTTTTGAGCAGAAAAGAGAATAGAGTAGAAAAAGAGAAAGGAAACAACAACAGCAAAAGAGCAGAAGGTCAATCGAAGAGTAAGGTAAATCCTTCTTTTTAAGCTTAATGCTCTCTCCATATTCAAATCCAGAATCAAATGAAAAAAGCAATAATTATAGGAGCAACATCGGGAATAGGAAGGGAAGTCGCTAAGTTACTGATACAGGAGGGCTGGCACGTCGGCATTGCGGGGAGGCGGGAAGATGAACTACGCAAGTTACAAGCTTCTGCAACGGAATATACAGACAAGGTCAGCGCAAGTGAATATACTGATAAGATTGATGCAAGCGGAGAAGACGAGGTACACCAAGAACAAACCACTGCATCCCGATGCATAGAAATTCAGCGAATGGACATTACAGCTGAAGAAGCTCCGAAGGAACTCATGCAACTTATTGAAAAATTAGGTGGGATGGATTTATTCTTTTTAAGCTCGGGCGTGGGAAGTCAGAATTGCGAACTGAAACCGGACATAGAACTGAATACCGCCCGAACTAATGTGGAGGGGTTCATCAGGATGGTCACAGCGGCCTTTAACTACTTTAAGGCAAACGGAGAGGGACACATCGCCGTCATCAGTTCCATTGCCGGGACAAAGGGATTGGGAGTGGCTCCGGCTTATTCCGCTACCAAGAGATTTCAAAACACCTATATTGATGCACTGGCACAGCTAGCTTCCATGCAGCACCAGAATATTCATTTCACAGACATCCGTCCGGGATTCGTTGCAACCGACCTACTGAAAGGAGACCGTTACCCCATGCTCATGAAAGTGGAACCTGTTGCCCGGGATATTGTCCGTGCCCTGCGACGTAAAAAGAGGGTGGTCGTCATTAACCGGAAATATCGTATTTTAGTCTTCTTCTGGCGCCTGATTCCAAGGGTTATCTGGGAACGGCTTCCGATAAAAAACTAGGTTCATTTGCCGAGCTTGCCTAAAATAACGACACCAACTTCGCACAATTAGAGAAGCCAATCCCGGGTTACCAGTCGCATCCATATCTTACAAAGTAAAAGGAGAGACATACCACTCCGTAGTCTCTCTTTACAAGAAATCTCTCAATAGGAAAAGAAAGAATAATAGATTATACAGAAAGAATGTATCCATGCATTCGGTATGTATATTATTTTCACAGACAAAGCATCAGCACTTCATTATAATAATCCACCTACCCTCCACCCCTCTCAGAATACGTTCTGAGAGGGGGTATGAAAAGGTAGGGACTGAGATAGGCTCACCTAGGAACTGAGATAGGGAAAGGTAGGAACTAAGATAGGCTCAGGTAGCGACTAAATTGCAGTGCTTCACAGAAACATCACCAAACAGCTCCTTACAGCAATCAAATTGTAAAAATAAAACAAAGTAAAAAACCGTAATAAACTCAGGAAACGGTGCACATTGTCCGTCATTTCTAAAACAATACTTCCATCTGCATGTCGCCACTGCTGCTTAAACAGAAACGTCTACTACTAAATAGATGCAACACTTCTAAAAGGAATAGTGGAATGGACGAAAAACAACAAGGTTGAATAGAACCGGTAAAAGAAAGAAATAGCACTTCTATTTAATTCAAATAGAACTTGCATTTAACAAAAATAGAACTTGCATTTCAGACCGTTATTGTTGCTTCTCGGTCAGATATTTCCAATAGCGAACAGGCATGTCTTGCTTATGCTTGCGTGGGTTTAAACGCTCTTTGATGCAGATGGCCTTAAAGTACGTCTTCCACAATCGTTGGAAAAGCTTTTCATCTTTGTCCATCAACGATTCATCGAGCATACCGGTCAGCAAATGACCTTCCCTACTGTCTTCACCAAATGTTACTTCGCGCACCTCTTTAAGATCATAATAATAGCCATAGGCACGTTTGATGTCGTAAATCAACCAACACTGATCGGCAAAGCGGTCTTTAAAATGATGGATAGTTAGTGGAAGCGCATTGAACTGTGGCTCCATTGCTGCAAAGAAAGTTCCGTCCGCAGCCTTTTGAAAACGGACGAACTGAAGTAAACGGATCCTTTCCCAATCCACCTTCTTCCATACTTTCGACAACTCCAAAACATCGGCATCGGCAAAATTGGTCTCAATGGAAACAGGAGAGTCGATAGCTTTACGGATATAACGAAATAACAACATAGGCACTTCCGGCAATTCGGCCAACCAACATTGTGCAAGAGAAGACAAAGCAACATCCGATAGCTTCTTTTGCAAACCCCGCCAAACCCTTCCGGCTTTCTTTTCATCCGTGATTACCGTAAACGCTTCATCATAAAACAAGGGTAACTGTTCCCCCTCTACTAACAGTTGATCGGGAAAGGTACGACGGGAATAAGCTTCAAACACAGCGGTCAGCAACCCCTCAAACGTATTATCAAATAAAAAAAGAAGCATCACTCAATCTTAGCGTTTTAAAATAAACTCCTCTCCCCGCAGCACGCCTCTCCTACTTCGAAAGGACAATTCATTTCTCCTTAATTAAATATCTAATCTTCAAAAGCCAGTGTCAACTGTCGTTCGTCCACCTTCTTTTTAGGATGAGGTATCAGCAGACTACGCACGGCTTGGGGAGTCATCTCATTTACGGTACGCAACGTAGGCAATTCACTACAAGTAATAAAATACTGGGCCTTCTTCATAACCACCCCCATCTTTTTTAGCTCATAGCTACCCAACTTGGAGAAACGACGTGAAGCAATAATCAGGCGGGCCGACTTCACCCCAATGCCCGGTACCCGCAAAATCATCTCATAATCCGCCTTGTTGATGTCAACAGGGAAACGTTCGGGATGCCGCAAAGCCCACGCCAGCTTAGGATCAATCTCCAAGTCCAGATCAGGATAAGCCTCATCCACTATTTCATCCACCTTAAATTCATAAAAACGCATGAGCCAGTCCGCCTGATACAACCTGTTTTCACGAACCAGAGGCGGCTGTTTCAACGCCGGCAAACGTTTATCATAAGTATTCACGGAAACGTACCCCGAATAATAAACACGCCTCATCGTAGGGCGTTGATATAGCGCAGACGAAAGAGATAGAATATCTTTATCGGTTTCGGGCGTAGCTCCCACAATCATCTGTGTACTCTGTCCGGCTGGTGCAAAACGAGGAGCATAACGGTATTTCTTCCGCTCTTCCGCACTTTCCAATGCCCCTTGCTGAATATAAAGCATGGGGGCATACACACTTTTATGATCCTTTTCCGGAGCCAGATGCTTTAAATTCTCTTCTTTCGGAATTTCCACATTGACACTGAGACGGTCGGCATACAGCCCGGCCTCATTCACCAATTCACGGCTGGCCCCCGGAATACTCTTCAAATGGATATAGCCATTAAAGCGATGTACCGTGCGCAAGTCTTTAGCCACGCGCACCAAACGCTCCATCGTATAATCGGGACTGCGAACCACTCCCGAACTAAGGAACAGGCCTTCAATATAATTACGCCGGTAAAATTCCATGGTAAGATCCACCAGTTCACTGACAGACAACGTCGCCCGCGGCAAATCATTGGTACGACGGTTGATGCAATAAGCACAATCGTATATGCAGTAATTGGTCAGCATCACTTTGAGTAACGAGATGCACCTTCCGTCCTCTGCAAAACTATGGCAAATCCCCCAGCCACCAACGGTGTTGCCCAGTGTCCCCGCCTTATTGGAACGCGTCGTTCCGCTGGAAGAGCACGAGACATCATACTTGGCCGATTCAGCCAGTATCTTCAGTTTTTGAAGGACATTCTCATTCATGATTGCTGCCGTGAGCCCGATTATTTTGCCAAAAATAGCGATTAGGAAGAAACGAACCAAGTGAAAAAGTATAAAAACCATCAAAGTATAGAGACAAAAAAAGGCTGCTTCACCAGCAACCTCTTTGTAAGTTTTGTTAGTGAGCTTTTACTTTGAAGCTTCCAAAGATGCTTTACGAAATTCTTTCATTGCTTTCTCGATAGCTAATGAAGCTTTACGTGCACGAGTTCCTGCGGCTTTATTACCATTCTCAACCTGAGCTTTTGCGTCTTTTTCAAATGCTACATACAATTCAGCTACTTTTTCAACTAATTCTTTCATAATCCTTTTTATTTATAATATTTGCGTTAATAATGTCTGGCAAAAATACATTCTTTCCTGAAATAAATGCAGAAAAACGAACTTTTTTTTGGAAAAATAGACAAAAACGACATCAGAAAAGCCTGTTTGGCAAATTTTGCCTACATTTGTCAACATGAAACCCCTAACAGATACAGAGTACATGCATTCGCTCATAGCAGAAGGAGAACATGAGCAGCAAGATTTTAAGTTCGAAATATCTGACGCCCGCAAGATTGCAAAAACATTATCAGCCTTTGCTAATACTAGAGGGGGACGACTGCTTATTGGAGTCAAAGACAACGGGAAAATAGCAGGTGTACACTCGGATGAAGAGCAATTTATGATAGAAGCCGCAGCAGAAATGTATTGCCGCCCCAATGTTGATTATACCATGCAGACCTATCAGGCGGAAGGGCGCAACGTACTTGTAGCCTATATCAATGAAAGCCCTAAAAAGCCCGTCTATGCAAAAGATGAAACAAACAGGTATCTGGCCTATTTACGCATCAAAGACGAAAACATCCTTGCCTCTCCAATACATTTACGAATATGGCAACAAAACAAAAAAAACGAAGGAGAATTGATAGCTTATACTGAAAGAGAACAGTTATTACTCAATCTATTAAAGGAGAACAACAGCTTGTCTTTAAACAGATACTGCAAGTTGGCACATCTATCCCGCCGCGTAGCAGAAAACCTATTGGCCAAGTTAGTACGCTTTGGAGTAGTGGAGGCGGTATTCGAAGAGCACAAGTTTCATTTCAGGTTAAAGTAAAGAGTCATTCTTTGTCCCAATTCAAAACACATTTAAAATCTAGAGAATACAAAATGGACATCATTAATTGCATAAACAATGTATTATGGACCTATATCCTAATTGCAGTACTTCTGGGATGTGCATTATGGTTCACCATAAAAACCAAGTTTGTACAGTTTCGTATGATAAGCGAAATGATACGCTTATTAGGAGAGTCAGCTGGAAAAAATAAAACCGGAGAAAAACACATTTCATCTTTTCAGGCATTTGCCATCTCAATTGCCAGCCGCGTAGGTACGGGAAATTTGGCAGGAGTAGCCACAGCCATTGCAGTAGGAGGACCGGGAGCTATATTCTGGATGTGGATCATCGCCCTCTTTGGTGCCTCCAGTTCCTTCGTAGAATCCACACTGGCCCAGTTATACAAGATAAAAGGGAAAGACTCCTACATTGGAGGCCCCGCTTACTACATGCGCAACGGACTAAAGAAAGCATGGATGGGTAGCGTTTTTGCCGTTCTCATTACAATTACATTCGGCTTTGCCTTCAACTCTGTGCAGAGTAATGCTCTATGTGACGCCTTTGAACATGCATTTGGCTTCGATCATGCACTTGTTGGCTTTACTATTATGATAGCTACATTACTCATTATTTTCGGAGGAGTACAACGCATTGCCAAAGTCAGCAGCATCATCGTACCCGTTATGGCACTGGGATACATCGTACTGGCTTTTATTGTGGTTCTCATGAATATTACCGAATTGCCTTCCGTAATCAAAATCATTATCAGTCATGCCTTCGGATGGCGAGAAGCTCTGGGAGGAGGCGTAGGGATAGCATTAATGCAAGGCATTAAACGAGGACTATTCAGTAATGAAGCAGGAATGGGATCGGCGCCTAACGCCGCAGCAACCGCACATGTCACCCACCCTGTAAAGCAAGGTTTGATACAGACCCTGGGTGTATTCACCGATACCTTAATTATATGCACATGCACAGCTTTTATCATTCTATGCAGTGGAGTTCCATTGGACGGTTCCACAAATGGTGTACAGTTAACGCAAGATGCTTTGACCAATGAGATCGGTTCGGCCGGTAGCATATTTGTAGCTGTTGCCCTATTCTTCTTTGCATTCAGTAGTATTTTAGGGAACTATTATTATGGTGAATCGAACATCCGTTACCTCACGCCGCATAAATATATACTGAACATATATCGCGTATTAGTAGGTGGAATGGTTTTATTCGGTTCACTTACAACGTTGGAAACAGCCTGGGGACTGGCAGATATCACAATGGGACTAATGGCACTCTGCAACCTTATTGCCATTACCTTACTCGGCAAACAGGCTTTCAAATTATTAGATGACTACAGAATGCAAAAACGAGCCGGCATTAAAGACCCTATTTTCACAAAAGACCGGTTAAAAGAGATAGAAAATGACTTGGAATGCTGGTAGAAAGCGAGTTATTTATTACCTTTGCATCCAACAAATCTGTAATGAACAAATATCATGAGTATATTTACCAAACTGTTTAAAAGAAACTCCGGAGGACAATCTTCCAAGAACGTAGAGGATTTCGTTTCACTAACGCGCGTTTACTTCCAATCTGTAATTGCATCTAATTTAGGAATTACTAATATCCGCTTTGTGCCGGATGTAGCCAACTTTAAACGCCTGTTTAAAATACCAACCCAGGGAGGACGTTTAGGTCAGGCTGAAAAAACAGCCTCCCGTAAGATGTTAATGCAGGATTATGGATTAAGTGAGAATTTCTTTAAAGAAATCGAAACATCGGTAAAGAAACACTGCCGCACACAAAACGATGTACAGGGTTACTTGTTCATGTATCAGGGATTTTCCAACGACTTAATGATGTTGATGGGTAACCTGATGCAGTGGAAGTTCCGCGTTCCTTCCATTTTTAAAGGAGCATTACGTGGCATGACTGAAAAAACCGTGCATGACATTTGCACCAAGACAGTATGGAAAAAGGATGACGTACATAAAACTGCGGCAAACGTCCGCCAATATAAAGAACGGTTAGGCTATTCAGAACAATGGATGTCAGAATATGTATATAACGTTGTATTGTTAGCTAAGAAGGAACCTAAGAATAAAGCAGCAGAAGCTCAAAAAGCATAACAAAAAAGAATATATTTTTTAAAATAGTCTAATTGTTAGCGAAATAGAAATAAGTTTAAAGTAGCTTCCAATAAAAAAGACGTAGGATTTCTTCTACGTCTTTTTTATTATATTTATGGAATCAAAGATACCTTCCATGCATCAAACAAATATTTTCACTCACTATAATAACTAAAAAAACAACCGCTTATGAAACAAAAGAAGATGCTTACGCTTACACTTTCCCAATTAAAACAACTTTACACAAATGAACTTCCGGAGATTGTTGCTATTGCCAGACAAAGCAATAATACAGAAAGCTTTAAAAAAAATCTCAAGAAATTCATTGCCAGCTATGATAGTATGAATAATGAAGCAACCGAGCAGATTCGAACCTTGATAGACTATGACGGCAAAGAAATACACGAACTCTCCACCGATAAACAAATCATTGTATCAACATTCTCCTCACTCTATAAATTTCTCACCGGAGAAGTAGAAGAGGATATGGAAACTGATTGCTTCATAGATCTGTTCCAACAAATACAACGTACGTTGCACCCAGGAGGTCAGATTCCTTCTCCCCATAAAATAAAAGCATGGACAGAACGATGGGAAAGTGGCTTGGACGAGAAAGTACAAAATGTACGGAATAAAAACAAAGGACGGATTCTACATATATTGATACAAAAGATTGAACATAGGAAAAATACATCCTCTCGCTTTCGCTTCGAAGAAGGCATTAGCTACGAAGAAAAATACCGCATGGTTAATGAATGGTGGAATGATTTTCGGTTTCATCTTACCATGGCTATAAAAAGCCCTACAGAACTAAATCGCTTTTTAGGAAATTCTCTTTCTGCAGAGACAATGTACCTCCTCTCGCGAGCACGCAAAAAAGGAATGCCATTTTTCGCCACTCCTTATTACTTATCTCTTTTGAATTGTACAAAATCCGGTTACAATGACGATGCGATACGCAGTTATATTCTTTACTCCCCCCAATTGGTGGAAACCTATGGACAAATACAAGCCTGGGAACGGGAGGATATTGTAGAAGCCGGAAAGCCAAACGCCGCCGGATGGTTACTACCTGACGGGCATAATATCCATCGCCGTTATCCGGAAGTGGCCATACTCATTCCGGACACCATGGGACGTGCTTGCGGAGGTCTTTGTGCTTCTTGTCAACGCATGTATGATTTTCAAAGTAAGCGCCTCAATTTTGAGTTTATGACGCTACAACCCAAAGAAACATGGGAAAAAAAATTGCGTCGGTTGATGACTTATTTCGAAGAAGACACCCAACTACGTGATATTCTCATCACGGGAGGAGATGCCCTTATGAGCCAAAATAAGACATTAAAGTCCATCCTCAATGCAGTATATCGCATGGCAGCACGTAAACAAAAAGCAAACCAGGACCGCCCCGAAGGAGAGAAATATGCCGAGCTGCAACGAGTTCGATTAGGAACTCGTTTGCCTGCTTACCTGCCAATGAGAATCAATGACGAATTAGTCGAAATATTACGTGATTTCAAAGAAAAAGCTTCAGCAATAGGCATTCGCCAATTTATCATTCAGACCCATTTTCAAACGCCACTGGAGATGACAACAGAAGCTAAAGAAGGTATCCGAAAGTTACTATCAGCCGGATGGCTCATCACTAATCAATTGGTATACAATGTAGCTGCTTCCCGCCGAGGACATACCACCCGCTTGCGACAGGTACTCAACCAACAGGGAGTGATTTGTTACTATACTTTCTCCGTTAAGGGATTTGAAGAAAACAATGCAGTCTTTACCCCAAACAGCCGGTCCATACAAGAGCAGGAAGAAGAAAGGTGCTTTGGCAAATTGACAAAAGAAGATGCACACTACCTCTCCACAGCACTCGAAATAACGCTTGATCCGGCAGAGTGCATTAATCAATTTCTGAAAATCCACCGGTTGCCCTTTCTTGCAACAGACCGTAATGTTCTCAACTTACCGGCCATTGGCAAAAGTATGACATTCAACCTCATAGGGATAACCCCCGATGGTAAACGCATTCTTCGTTTTGAACACGACGGCACACGTCGGCACAGTCCCATTATTGACTTGTTAGGTCAAGTGTACATTGTCGAAAATAAATCTATAGCGGCTTATTTGCGACAACTCCAAGGGATGGGAGAAGACGCGGAGGATTATGCAAGCATTTGGAATTACACCAAAGGCAAAACGGAACCCCGTTTCAGACTATATGAATATCCTGATTTTCCTTTTCATATTACAGAACGAATGAGTAATTTGGAGATCGCAGGATAATCCATGTGATATGAGCACGTATAAAAGAAGAACCGTAAATTATGGAAATAGAGTTACATCCTTTAAAACCTTTTCTCCCGGCTAACGCCAGTTTATTAATGTTAGGAAGTTTTCCGCCTCAAAAGAAACGATGGTCAATGGATTTTTATTATCCTAATTGGAACAATGACATGTGGAGAATTACCGGACTATTATTTTTTAATGATAAAACTCACTTCTTGAAAGAGGCGGAAAAAGCATTCGATAGAGAACGCATCATCCGTTTTCTATCAGAGACAGGCATTGCCTTATTCGACACAGCTTCCGCCATACGACGGTTACAAGACAATGCCTCCGACAAATTTCTAGAAATAGTGAAACCGACTGACATTAAAGAGCTTTTGCTTCAGCTCCCACACTGCAAAGCTATTACCACAACTGGAGAGAAAGCGACTGAAACGATATGTGCACAATTTTCAATAGAGAAACCCAAGGTAGGAGATTACACTTCGTTTATTTATGAGGACAAGCCTATGCGTTTATATCGGATGCCATCCTCCTCAAGAGCATATCCATTAAGCTTAGAAAAAAAAGCGACGCTCTATCGCATTATGTATCAAGATTTACAGATGTTATAGCTGCAGAACGCCCTAAAATAAAGAAATGCAATCCTTGCAGAAATGAAAGATTGCATTACCTTTGCAGCCGCTAATACAGCGACTAAACACGGGAGTAGCTCAGTTGGTAGAGCACCGGTCTCCAAAACCGGGTGTCGGGAGTTCGAGCCTCTCCTCCCGTGCATAGATAAATAGCTGCAAATGAAAAGTTTGCAGCTATTATTAGTTTATAGGTCAGGAAAATTCTGACATTAAATTGGAGAAATCTCACGAAATACATTCATTGAGTACGGACGCTACTTCAATGACACTGTTTGGCTAAATGTCTGTCCAAAGCGGTTGATTGCAACAATCTTAGCTGTCACAGCTCCTTCCGAAGGACGCACCCGAAATAGATGTAAAGTATGGTAGTTCGTTTTCTTGCCTTTTTTCATTGTGATATAATTTTGGTCTTCATCAGCAAACTCTTCTAACACCCCGGGTTTCTCTACTCCATTCTCATAATAAGATAATTTCCATGCCGGATCATAATCCCAAACATTTACCACTAAGAAGTCCGGCTGGCTCTCAAATTCACCGGGCTTATACACATAAAATTGATAATCCAAAGGCCGACCTGTTGCTTTGTATTGCCAGGAAACCTGGTCACCATTTACCTGAACAATCAGATAACCATTGGGAGCACCACAGCGATTTACTTCTCCTGCCCACCAGGCACCACAGGCAGCACCAATATTGTGTTCATAAATATCCGGACTGACCACTCTGTTCTCGTAATAATGCGTATGTCCATCAAAGATATGCACCTTATAATTTTTCAATATACCATATAATTCCTCAGCATTACGAATGTTTCCTCCCGTAGTGGAACGATTATAAGCCGGAGCATGCAAATTAAGGAAAACAGTAGAACCGGGGCTCACATAACTAAGGTCTTTCTTCAACCACTCTAATTGTTCAGGAGTAAACTCTTCCACATATTTTCGTTGGCCTTCATAATCAATGTCTTTCATTGATATGATATGTACCTTACCTACATTAAAAGAATAATCTGTTGGGCCAAAATTATCATTAAACACGTGTTCACCATAATTACTCTTATTTTCCGACTGACTTAATGCCGGATACAGCAAATCAAAATCATGATTTCCTATCGTATGATACATTGTTATTGGCAAAGAAGATATTGCTTCTTTATAACCATCAAAAAGAGGCATGGCATCCCACACTATATCACCTAAAACCATCCCATAGACTGGTTCCGAAGAGAACTGTCCCAATGTTTCTGCCAAGTCTGGAACCGTTTCTTTACGAAAGCGCTCTAACTGCCATTCATTTTTCACCTGAGGATCGGAAATTGTAATAAAAGCAAAACGTTCGGCCGGTTGTTGTTTGACTAGCTGAAAATTACAACGATTTTTTTTCTTCGTCGTATCCAGACGAGCATAATAGCCGGTAGGCAAAGCTTTCTCAACCGGCGCTTTATAAAATGTAGGAACAGAAAGATAGACAAACTTCGACTGACTGGGATCAGAAACCAACTGATAATATCCTTTGGCATCAGTCTGGGTAAAATTCACCCCATCAGTAACCACCACTCCGGTTATGGGAATTTTCTGTGTATCCGTCACCACTCCTTTTACAATAATTTCTTTTTTAACTGGCTGATCAGCAGCCAACAAATAACCTGTAGAGAAAGTCAACAGGAACAATAGAGATAAAAAACGAACTGATTTCATATTGATAGTATTCTAATTTGTCGTAAAATAAAGCATAAAAACAAAACTGCTTATTGCATCGCTATTACATTTATATAACAAACAAACTTTTTACCCGTTATAAGCTCCCATATCTATAATATAGACCAAGTTTTGAAGATCAAGACAAGTATGAACTTATTTAATAAACTACCCAATCACTCTTTTAATAACTTTGTTTGAAAGTGCTAAACGAAGATAAACACCTGAGAAAGCCGGCTCTTAAACGAGAACTATTCGCTCTAATGTCATTTCATACCAATCAATTTATGTGTTTGCAAGCTTAATCGCCATTTGGGATGTTCCATCACACAAGCTACAGTTTCTTCCGTATTACTACAGGAGCAAGGCTGCAAAAAGAAATGTTCAGCGGGAAGAAACTCATAGACAGTAATATCCTGTCCCTCATAAACCACTTTCACCTCATCCATACGGGTAAGACCTAGTTTCACTCCCTGCTTAGGCGAACAAGTAACCCAATCAATATTGTCCGGTAACGGATTAGTCCCATTTGTTTCTATACAAACATACTTTCCCTCTTGATGAAGGCGATCCACAAACTCGCTGTCAATGAAAAGAGAAGGTTCTCCACCTGTTAAAATAACCGCAACAGCAGGGTACTTTCGTACTTCCGCTATAATTTCATCATCAGACATCATACTCCCCTCCTCATGATAGGTATCACAAAAAGAGCATTTCAAATTACAACCGGAAAAACGAATAAAGACAGACGGTGTGCCCGTATAATATCCTTCACCTTGCAGGCTGTAAAATATCTCATTAATCTTTCTCATAAACAGCTATATTAGCTTCAGACTCCTGCACACTAACTTTAAAGCAAGTGGGAATCTGCTCACAAATCCAACGAGCTATATTTTCGGCGGTAGGATTAAAAGAAAGTATTTCATTAAGATTATGATGATCAAGCTTTTCTTTTACCAGTTCTTTAATCTGACTAAAATCCACGACCATTCCGTTTTCATTTAATTCCGCAGAACGACAATAAACGGTAATAATCCAATTGTGACCGTGCAAATTTTCACATTTGCTCCGGTAAGAAAGATGCAAGCAATGAGATGCCGACACTTCCATACGTTTGATGACTGTGTACATAACTTTGACTTATTTGTGCTAATTAAACAATTGTTTTCCGCACCTAATGTCACCTCGGTACATTGCAAAAATACTAAAAAACCAAGAACGGGGTCAATAAAAGACTATTAATTTATAGACACACCGAAGATTAGCAATCATCCACTAACCTTAACTATTAAAAATATAAGATTAAACTTCTTTCTTTAGCTCATTAAAGAAATGATCCAAACCCTTACGAGCATCGGCTAATTTATCTTCCCAATGCTTCACTGAATTTTGTCCTATCACATCAGTTACATACTTCACTGCAATAAATGGAATATTTTTAGCACGGCAAACCAAAGCCTGAGCGTAAGCTTCCATATCTACTACATCTCCCTTTACATGCTCTAACTCTGTAAGAAAAGAATCACCGGTATTACAAATACCAGATTCCGTCCAATGCCCGCAATAGCCTTTTTCAGCCAAAAGCGTAGATGAATCAATTTCGCTTTCCACCCCTAAATCAGCTAATTTCTGCATATCTCTATCCACAAAATAACGACAGACAAAGATGTCACCAACCTGATGATGAATAGCTCCGGCTGTGCCGATATTAATCACCAGATCCGGTTGACCATGATTGATTGCTTCCGAAAGATAAAAAGCAGATTTTACCTTGCCTATTCCCGTACGTAAATAACCGATTTGCACTTCTTCGCCATCTTTAACTCCGGGAAATCTTAATTCTGTAAATTCCTCTTGCACGGCATAAGTCACTAAGATTCTCATATCATTCCTATTTAATTATATATGTTTTTAAAGCTTCCACATACTCTTCAAAAGCATCAATGCCCTTCGGAGTAATTTTACAAAGTGTACAAGGCATTTTTCCCCTAAAAATTTTCCTTATTTTTACATAACCTGCTTTTCCCAATTTATCTATCTGCACACTAAGATTCCCAGCCGTAGCTCCTGTTTGCTGCCGTATGTAGACAAAATCAGCTTCTTCCACACTTATAAGAAGAGAGACTATAGCCAACCTCAACTCAGAGTGAAGCAAAGGATTCAATTCTTTAAACATAACTACAACTTTTCACTCACCCAATTTACTACTTTTTTTTTTCGCTTTATAGTTCAGAAAATGGCCCGGTATTATCATCACAAAGATAACGATTAACACAAACTCTGCCATATCCCAATATGAATAAGAGAAAGTTTTAACTAATATTCTCATCATCATATCAAGACCTAAGAGCAATCCTACAATAGGAAAAAGCGAGAACGAAGTATAACGAATAATAATTCCCGTAATAATACTGCCTATTGGAAGGATGATAGCACACAACGGTAGAATAATCTCATACGAATGTGTAAAAGTAGCAGCTATAGAAACGACCATACAAAAAATACCTAAAACGCCCCATATTTCTCCTAACACTTTATCCGTATATGTTTTTATGTATTTTTGTCTTTGGGGCAAAACTAATATGGTAAATAAATAGCCTATCACAGGTATTCCCCAAAATCCCCACATCCAGAGTGCACTTTTGCTCCAATATAATCCGCCTATAATAACTAAAGTCACTATTGCAGAAACATATCCCCACAATAAAAACATATTTCCACTTCCCATATCCAAATTATGACGCGTATTTTGTATCATATTGGTTATAAGTTCCAAGCTCTCCTGCTCATTTAATTTTTGATTCTTCATAAAACGCCCTCCATTATTAAATTAATATAATCCTATTTTTTTCTTTTACGAATCTTCCGTTCCTACAAATTCAATGCACATCCCTTTATATTCCGGTATTAACAATTCAAATTTCTGTTAGAGACAGGAATCTCTAATTGGGGCACAAATGTAGAATTCGCTTTTATACATAAAAATTATATAACTCTATGATTTCAAAACACTAAATCTATATTCAAATGCAAATATAACTAGTTTATTTTATAAACCAAATTATAATATAAAATAATTATCTGCTAGCATCATAATTATAATATAAACCTTATAGCATTAAAGCTAAAAGACAATAATGTCGCATTACACATTAATTAAAAAAGGAGAAAAAAGACCGCACACTCATAGCTAATTCCATAATAATTTTGCATTTTTCCGTGAAAAGCTTTTGTAATCTATAACTAAATTGTATTTTTGTGTACAATTTTGGTATAGTAATGACGGAAGAAGAAAAGAAGCGATTAAGTACCTTTGAAGCAAGATTGCGCCATTTAATCTACCTGCATGATGAATTAAAGCGCGAAAATGCAGAACTAGAGCAACTTCTCAAAGCCAAACAAGAAGAATGCGAACAGGTACATGCAGCATACGAAACTTTAGAAGCGGACTATACAAACCTAAAAACAGCTATGACAATCAGCCTTAACGGCAGTGACGTTAAAGAAACCAAACTGCGATTGTCGAAATTAGTGCGTGAAGTCGATAAATGCATCGCTTTATTAAATGGATAAAGAAAGCATGTATGAACGATAAAATAAGAATAAATCTGCAAATGGCAGGTTCTACCTATCCGCTCACCATATTACGTGAAGACGAAGAAATGGTCAGAGAAGCAGCAAAACAGGTGGATATACGGCTTAATGCTTATAGAGAACATTATAAGGATGTGGTTCCGGAGAAGATAATAGTAATGGTAGCTTATCAATTCGCTTTGGAAAATCTACATATTAAAGACCGTAATGATACTCGCCCATATGCAGAAAAGATAGATGAACTAACAGAGGTATTGGAAACATATTTCAGAAAATGAAATAAATTCTTTGCCTTATAGTTTATTGCCAACAGAGAAATAATAACATCACGCACTGTACATAAGAACTATTCTTGAAAAAGAATAGCCTTTTGACAGTGCGTTTTTTAATTTATATACCTAAAACAAATTAAAATGATAGTATTTATAATAATTGCATCCATTGTATGCCTACTAATCGGAGGATTAGGCTCGTACATACTTTTCAAGTATGGCCTAAAGAGCAAATACGATAGTATCTTAAAAGAAGCAGAAACAGAAGCAGAAGTAATTAAAAAGAATAAATTACTTGAAGTAAAGGAAAAGTTCCTGAACAAGAAAGCTGACTTGGAGAAAGAAGTTGCTATACGTAATCAAAAAATACAGCAGGCAGAGAATAAGCTGAAACAACGTGAACTCGTTTTAAGTCAACGCCAAGAAGAAATACAACGTAAAAAGGCTGAAGCTGAAGCCGTAAAAGAGAATCTCGAAGCACAAATTGTCATTGTAGACAAGAAAAAAGAGGAGTTGGACAAATTGCAGCAGCAAGAGATTGTTAAGTTGGAAGCCATCTCCGGACTTTCGGCAGAGGAAGCTAAAGAGCGCATGGTTGAATCTTTAAAGGAAGAAGCCAAGACACAGGCTCAATCATACATCAATGATATTATGGATGATGCAAAACTAACGGCTAACAAGGAAGCTAAACGCATCGTGATACAGACTATACAGCGCGTAGCTACAGAATCAGCCATTGAAAACTCAGTCACCGTATTCCACATTGAATCTGACGAAATCAAAGGTCGTATAATTGGCCGTGAAGGACGGAATATCCGTGCATTAGAAGCCGCTACCGGAGTTGAGATAGTAGTGGATGATACACCGGAAGCTATTGTATTATCGGCATTTGACCCTGTTCGCCGCGAAGTTGCCCGATTGGCACTGCACCAACTCGTTACCGATGGTCGTATTCATCCGGCACGTATTGAAGAAGTTGTCGCCAAAGTACGCAAACAGGTGGAAGAAGAAATTATCGAAACCGGTAAACGTACTACTATTGACTTGGGTATACATGGTTTACATCCCGAATTGATCCGCATTATTGGTAAAATGAAATATCGTTCTTCCTACGGACAGAACTTACTGCAACATGCACGTGAAACAGCCAACCTTTGTGCTGTAATGGCATCGGAATTAGGACTCAATCCTAAGAAGGCAAAACGCGCCGGATTGCTACACGATATAGGTAAAGTGCCTGATGAAGAACCAGAATTGCCACATGCTCTTTATGGTATGAAGTTAGCAGAGAAGTTTAAGGAAAAACCAGATATTTGCAATGCCATAGGTGCACACCATGATGAAGTGGAAATGACGAGTCTTTTAGCGCCTATTGTACAGGTATGCGATGCAATATCTGGCGCACGTCCCGGTGCACGTCGCGAAATAGTAGAAGCCTATATCAAACGGTTGAATGACTTGGAACAATTAGCCATGTCTTATCCGGGAGTAACTAAAACTTATGCCATTCAGGCCGGTCGTGAATTGCGCGTTATTGTAGGTGCAGATAAGATTGACGACAAACAAACCGAAAACCTGTCCGGTGAGATTGCCAAGAAGATACAAGATGAGATGACTTATCCGGGACAAGTAAAAATCACTGTTATCCGTGAAACACGTTCAGTAAGTTATGCTAAATAAAGAAGAAATCCGGGTTTATAATATCAGAACAGAAATATCCTAAAAGGGATAAACAACGATTACCCTCGCCTACAATATTGTAGCGAGGGTAATTTTGCAAATCTAAAGTTAGCAGCATTGCCTTTTTTATCTAAAAATCTACACAAGGTACGATGACACAATTATATTATACTCCACTCTATTAATGATTTATACAGTATGACAAACTCCTCGACAATAAACTCTGCCACACAATCTCAACTCCAAAAGATGAGATACCAATTTGAAATATGTGCAAACTCTGTTGATAGTGCCTGGAACGGAATGCGCGCAGGAGCCCACCGTATAGAGCTATGCGACGGTATTCCCGAAGGGGGCACAACGCCATCGTATGGGAAAATAGCTTTGGCACGTGAAGTACTGACGGCTGCAAAGCTACATGTCATTATCCGTCCCCGCAGTGGTGATTTTCTTTATTCAGAATGTGAACTGCTCATCATGGAGAAAGACATAGAGATAGCCCGCCAACTGAAAGCAGACGGAGTAGTCTTTGGCTGCCTGACTCCGGAAGGAGAAATTGACGTCGTTACCATGAAAAGGCTTATGAAAAAAGCTAAAGGGCTTTCCGTTACTTTTCACCGGGCTTTTGATGTATGCAAAAACCCTCAGAAGGCTCTCAGACAACTCATAAAATTAGGTTGTCAACGTGTGCTTACCTCAGGGCAAAAAAAAACAGCAGAAGACGGCATAGAACTATTGGCTGAACTTCAGAAGCGGGCAGCCGGACGCATCTCATTAATAGCCGGCTGCGGAGTGAATGAAAATAATATAGCCCGTATCGCTGCAGAAACCGGAATCATGGAATTTCACTTTTCTGCCAGAGAACCACAAGACAGCAGAATGTTGTACCGTAACGAACAAGTTTCCATGGGCGGCACAGTAACAATCAATGAATTTGAATATCCTATGACCACAGAAAGAAGGGTAAGAGCCATTATAGAAGCTATAGAATGAAGTTTAAGGATCTTGAATTCTCAATAATCTTGTAGCTTTCCCGCACTGCTATTTTTAGAGCTTCGCACTAGCGGTTCTATTTGAACAAAACAGAAGTTCTATTTCAGGTAAATAGAAGTTGCATTTACATCAAATAGAACCGCTATTTCAAGCGACACAAGCCCAATAATAATCAGGCTTCCATAAAACAAACCCGTTACTTTAAATGCACAACTAAAGTGGTGTCTTTGGCAAAAGTGAAACAGCACTTCTCATAAGAAGGAGGTCCCATCACCCCGGTTGCATCATTACTAAAGCCATACTTTTCAATAGGCCTCCCATACGATTCAGTATTCAATACTCCATCTGAATTCTCATCCTGAAACATTGAGATGGCATAGCTTCCAGCCGGAAGCCCCTTACAAGGAATAATCATCACTTTATCCTTTACCGGTACCCCAAAACCCGCTAATGGCTTCTTCATAAAAGTCTCTTTGGAGTTGAAAATACCTACACGAAGATTTCCCTTTACCTTCTCAATGCCCTGTACCTCCAATGTCAGGCTTTGAGCAGATATCGCTTGCGAAATCAATAGCAGCAACCCAATCGATCCTAAAAATCCCGTACTTTTTCTACTTTGATTCTTCATACTCTTTTCTTTTTGATAATTAACTACTTATTTTATAAATCAATTGAAAATTATTCATCATTTCCTCCGGCATCATTCTGCAAATGCATCGAAGAGAAGTTGAAATAGATTCTCCCTTCTTAAAAATTGGAAACATCATAAGCCGCTTTCTTCCCAAGCGTAATATAGACTCCGATATAAAAGAAATGATCACTCGTAGCTAACACCGATTTATTGTCCACCCGGCCAAACTCGTTCTTCCGGCATAAGATATTACTCGCCGAAGCATGAATAATAACTTTACGACTGGGAAGGAATGTCAATCCCAAATCCAGACTATTGTAAGGTTTTACTTCATCATTCATCAGCCCCGCCCTTAAGGGATTATGATAAGGACGTCCGCTACTGAAACGATTGGTCAGCCCGATAATCGTTCCCCACCGCGGTATGGTATATTTCAACACCAGTGAGGCATTATGACGCGTAGCATATTGAGGAGTAGTCAACTCATTGTATTCCGCATACTTCCGTTTGGAAATATTGTAAGTATAAGACAATTGATATTCCAAGTGACTGAAAGACGCGCGATCATCAAAAAACAGATCAATGCCTTTACTATGCCCATATCCGGTGGAGGCTAACCGACCAATATCTCCTGAATATTCGCGTTTCAATAACTCCGACTGCCCATCACTTCCGCTATTCAGCAACTCTTCCGTATTGATTTCATCAAATAATGCCAGATGAGTGTATTTCTTATAATAAAATTCTGCTTTATACACCCGTCCCGCATAGCGGTATTGCGCTCCTAAATTATATTGCAGGCAAGCTTCCGACTTCAATTTGGCATTCAGCACCAGATATTTGTTTTGTGGTAATTGGGTATAACGGCCTGCTGTAGCCGAGAATACGATATTATCCCAATAATAATTCAGCGCCACACGTGGAGAGAAAGTCATTTGGTGATTGTTAGACGTATATTCGGGACGGAGCGAAAGTTCCGCCTTCAGATTCTCCAACGGATAGTATGTTGCCGAAAAGAAACCGGCAACAATAACCGGATGAATGGCATGCCGGCTATCTATCTCAATACTGTCAGCATCACCGGTACCTGTTACCGGTTGAAGTCCGCTTTTCACAGCATAACGATCTTTATACTGCCTGACAAAACTCTCCACTCCCATCTCCAAATGTAAAAGAGAAGACACTCTCCGGGATGCTTTCGCTTTCAGATGTAATTCCTGTTGCCGCTCATTCCAGCTATCACCACGCATCACCGCTCCGCCAATTCCACGGTTATAATAGGAATATGCCATGCCGGAGAACCACTTCCATCCCCCACTGCCAGTATTCCGGTAAGTTGCATTGAGATAGATGTTATCTTCACTCAGATCGAATAAACGACCGTCATCCTCCTGATAATTGGAAAAATCAGTCCGGTCATACTCCGTATAGACTTTCAATAAACTATGCTCACCGGGATGATAGCGAAACTGGGCCGCACCAGTCATCATCCGGTAAGGATCCTTGAAATGATAACGCCCCGGATAAATTTTATTATAAGTTGTCAGGTCCTGATATTCCAAATTAGTCGATAACGAACCTTTATTGAAGGCACGGGTACCTCCACCGCCAACCCCGACGGTAGAAAGATTCACCCCCGTCTTATTAATACGGCTCTCATCCTTTGTATCCAAAGGCAATACCGCAGAAAGTGCCTCACCATACTCCAATGGAGCCCCTCCCGACGAAAGATTAATCCCGCTAAACATAAAAGTAGAATATCGTCCGCGAGCCGGTGTATTATTCCCCGTAGAAGTATATGGATTGAGCACATGCATCCCATCAATGAAGGTCTGAGTCTCCTCGCTACTCCCGCCACGTACCAGCAGACGACCACTTTCTCCCTGCGCCTGCGTGCCGGGAAGCGTTTGCAGCGCCTTATATAAATCACCGTTCGCCCCACCGGTGGTAAGCAGATCAACCGGATGAAGATCACTCCACCGACTATTGGCCAACGGAGTTTTCCGGGCTTTTACCACAACCTCGTCCAATTTCACACTATCCGATACGTTACTCACTTTTGCGTCCTTCAAAGACAGCTGTATGAAAACGGTATCCCCCGGAATGGTCTGTGCCACTGCATCAGATAGCCACCAACCGGTGCACCCTATCAATAATAAAAAAACTCTTTTCACCTTGTTTATGTTCCTATGTTTCATTCTTTTCAGATTTTCTCATCGGCAAACATAAACCTTCGCCTCCGGACAAAAAAAATTCCGGGACAGACATCCCGGATTTGTGACCAATGCCTACCCGCTGTGACGAATAGCAAGCCTGTACTTATGATTTGTGACGAGTAACTAACCTTATTCCGTCCGTTCTATTCTGGATTTTACCTCATCGGTATAAGCTCTCGAAACCGGAACTTCCTCCTCACATCCCTGCAAGCTAAGCCGAAAACCTTGAGAGTTACCATCAACTTTTACTACCCAACGGATATTGACTAAAAAAGCACGATGGCACCGGATAATAAAAGGACAATCCACTACCGTACCTTCTGCCTGCTTCATCGTACAGCGGAGTAATTTCCGCCCCACTCCATCAGCTTTCCGATAAACCACTTTCACATAATTTCCATCAGCCTCCACATACATCAAATCATCGGCTTCTATTGCCAACTGCTCTTTTGTACTGCCGTAAAACTCCAACATCCGGTTTTTAACCGGTTCTTCAAAAGCAGAAAAAGCACCTTGTGAACCAGCATAGCCTTTTTCCTTAGCAAATACACTTCCTTCCGAATCTTCCGCACCAACCTCCTGTGACGCTTCACTGATATGCTGTTCTTGTTTCTCAAACAGTTGACTGCCAGACGAAGTAAAAGACATTCTTTTCACTTCCAAATTCTTAGCCAAATGCATGTTGATCTCCATTGCTTCTTTTAAATTTCGTGCTAACAACATATTCCGGTTCCAGAGCATGAAGAAGCCCGAAGGTATTGGTCCTAATAATATCACCCAAAACAAAAAAGTTCCAAAAGTCCCCCAGTTTAAAGAAGCATGAAATAAGATTACCGAGTAAAGCCAATTGCCTATGGCAATAGTCAGCCAAAGGAATAAAGTCTGTAGAAAGTTCTTTCCCAACGTCCAATTTTTATAATGCCTGCGGAACAACAAAGGCAATGCATAAACGAAAATGCTTATTGATAATGCCGAAACCAGTCCATAACCAAAAGTCACCCAAAACTTTAGTGAGCCAAGTCCAGAAAGGCCGAATGGCTCGAAAAAGAACAGAACCAGAAAAACAATCACCGAAGGATATACAACCGTTTTCCACCGCTTTCCGAGCAAAGGATAAGGACTTTGCAATAAAACTATCAGCTTGTTCACCATTGACTTTTATCTGTTTATAGTCTTTATTAAAGATCAATGGCACAAAGGTATGCAATAATTCTGTAATATATAAATGTAAAAAAAGAGCCTTAACATTAAAAAAATGATAAAAATAAGCATATTATTATGTTATAAAACATATTATTCAAGATAAAGGCGTATCTTTGCAGTGAAATAAAGAAATAAAAGAAAACCAGCTTTCCGAAACGCGGAAGGCACAAAAAGATGACGATTATGAAAAAGAATGTAAATGAAATTATGATGTTGCAGTACCGTATTAAACGTTACCAAGCAATGGGAAACGGACCTATGTGCCAAGCCTTGAATGGCAAACTCCAAAAACTGCTTGTAAAGCAGCCAACTATGTAAATGACACCTTTAAATAAATTGAAAAAGGCGGAGAACTGAAAAGTTCCCCGTCTTTTTTATTATAATATCCTCTATACAGAGACAGATTGAAATTCCGCGTACTTAAAAGCAAAAGCATAGCTCATAGAGCAACTACTTTTTCCTCGTAGAGGGAGCATGCTTTCGTCGTAGAGCAACAAGGCGTAGCTCGTAGAGCAAATTGTCCTTCCCCTACGAGCTACGGGAAAAGCGGTTCAGACACTTACTATTTCTTTTCCAAAGGGAGACAGCGCTAATGCAGCCAACTTAAAGTGTTGCAAGCCAAAAGGTATGCCAATGACAGTGATACAAAGCAATATACCAAACACTAAATGAGAAAGACTAATCCAAATACCTCCCAGAAAGATCCACAGAATATTCATCATAACAGATAAACAACCACTGGAATGCGGGCAACTTCGCACTTCTTTGCCAAAAGGCAACAAAGCGAGCCCTGCAAGCTTCATGGTCTGTATTCCAAAAGGAATGCCAATAATCGTAATGATCAACAATAAGCTACCGACAAAATATTCCACAGCAGTCAGTATTCCCCCAAGAAGTAACCATAAAACATTCATAAACAGGCTCATATTTGTATTTTTTTGATTATAATACAAATATAATATACTTTTTCACATTATCTTATTTTCAGACTTATTATTTCCAATCGCTAAACTCAAAACTCAGTTGTTCCCACACTCCCCTTTCTCCTCCGTCTTCTTTAGGATTGGATACTGACAAGCCGATAAGACGAATAGGATGATGTTCATAATCTACTTCTTTAAGTAACTGTTTGGCGAGAGGTAAAATAACGTTTAATGCTGTCAATTCCACGTTCTGAGTGCTGCTCCGTGTAATTTGACAGAAGTCATGAAACTTAATTTTCAGGGTCAGCGTATTGCCCTTAAAGTCTTTTCGTTCCAGACGCTCCACCAATTCCACTGCAGTATGATACAACTCTATAATCACAGACGATCTTCGCGATATATCTTTCTCCAGAGTATGTTCACAACCTATTGACTTACGAATGCGTACCGGTTCTACTGCACGAAGATCAATCCCCCTCGCAAAATCATAATAAACACTCCCTACCTTACCAAACTCTCTCAAAAGCACTTTTTGGGAGCAGCCACGCAATTGCGTTCCGTTATGAATGCCGAGAGCATGCATTTTTTTAGCCGTTACAGGGCCTACACCCCAAAAACGTTCAATGGGTAAATGAGCAATAAAATCAAGCGCTTGGGAGGGATGAATAGTACACAAGCCGTTGGGCTTTCTGTAATCCGATGCTATTTTTGCCAGAAATTTATTATAAGATACCCCGGCGGATGCAACAAGATTCAGTTCATTACGAATTCTTTGTTTGATTTCTCTCGCAATATCCACCGCCAGCGGAATATCCAGTTTATTCTCCGTAACATCCAGAAAAGCCTCATCCAGCGAAAGCGGTTCTATCACATCTGTATAATCATGGAATATTTCGTGTATCTGGCGCGATACCTCTTTATAAACGTCCATCCTCCCGGGAATAAAAATCAACTGCGGACACAATCTCTTAGCCCTTTGCGATGGCATGGCAGAATGAATACCATATCGGCGTGCTTCATAACTGGCGGTAGCCACCACTCCTCTTTCCTCCGCATGCCCTACGGCAACAGGTTTTCCTCGCAATTCAGGGTTGTCCCGTTGCTCCACAGAGGCATAGAAAGCATCCATATCAATATGTATGATTTTACGTTCGGGCATAAACATTCAGCATGGTGCAAAGATAATTCACCTTACCTATATTTCACACATTTCATGTTAGCTTTTTACGGCCGGATAAACTTAGAAGAGCTTTTCTCGTCAGCAAACAAAAGTACCGCATTAATTAAGGCCAAATGAGAATATGCCTGAGGGAAGTTCCCCAATTGTCTCTTTGTCTCAAAATCAAGGTCTTCACTAAACAGCTTCAAATGATTGGCATAAGAGAGCAACTGGTCAAAAATGCCTAGTGCTTCCTCCTTCTCTCCAATAACATACAATGCCCTGACCAACCAAAACGTACAAATGGTAAAAGCCGAAGAAGGACGTCCAAAGTCATCACTATTTTTATAACGATACATCAACCCTTTATAAAATAGCTCTTGCTTAACTCTCTTTACGGTCTTGACATATCTTTCATCACTTGCTTCGATAAATCCATACTGCTCCATTAATAACAAGGAAGAATCAACATCAAAGCTATCGTATGTTTGAGTAAAACTTTGTATTTCCTCATTCCAGCCATGTGTCATCACATCCTCTCTAATACACTCCGCCTCTGCATGCCATTTTTGTTCATAATCGGCTTTACCAAGAAACGAAGCAATCGTAACAGCTCTATCCAACGCTACCCAACACATCACTTTGGAAAAGACAAAATGCTTTTCTATATTCCTGAATTCCCATATACTTTGATCCTTCTTCCTCCATTCCGCAGAAACAGCCTTCACCACGTTTTTTACAATCTCCCACATTTCCTCCATTTCATCCAAAGTGCCGGGAAAGTGGAGATAATAATTATAAATCACATCCATCAAATAGCCAAGCGAATCATTTTGCCTCTGATTGTATGCAGCATTGCCAACTCTTACAGGCTTAGAATCTGCATACCCCGTAAGGTGAGGCAATTCTTTTTCTTTCAGATTTCGGCTTCCATCAATGCCATACATGATCTGGAAGGAATCTGATTTCGACTTCAATATTCCTTTAATAAATCCCATAAAGCGCTTTGCAGCAGATCGATGTCCCATCTTAAGGAGTGTCTCTATGGACATGGAAGCATCTCTTATCCAACAAAAACGATAATCCCAGTTACGCCCCTCTCCTATCGTTTCGGGAATGCTTGTAGTCAAAGCAGCAATGACCGCCCCTGATTCCTGAAAAGACATCAACTTTAAAATTAACAGACTTCTCGATACTGCATCGTTATATTGGCGGAACTTCCTGGAACGATTATTCCAGTTAAGCCAATAAACCTTGGTTCGTTGATACTCTAAATAAATTCGTTCAATATCAATATCAATCAGCTTTTGATGATAAGAAAGCAACAAAAACTCATCTTTCTCCAAAGTCATCTCTTTCCCTTCAAGAATATTGTCGAAGTCGAGACTGGAATACAGATACATATTATCCTTCAAATTTTCACACGAAGCAGTCTTTATAAAATCCGGGAACTTTTGAAAAACAGCTTCCTCTTTGGCATAGTTCATCACCGGAGCATAGTCGACTTTAAACTTCGGCTTTCCACTTAGATAACGAATATAACGGTACACTTCCGGCGGCATATAATAATCTGTAGCCGAAGCACGATAACGTGGTATAAAATCTATCAATTCAAACGCTCCTTCACCTTCCAATGAATAACTGGTGCAAATGATATTTGTACCCTTGATATATTCTTGTTTAATTTGATATTGCTCATTAACTTCTATAGCAAAATATCCACCGGACTTTTCATCCAATATTTTAGCAAAGACAGAAGGGGAGTCAAAAGAAGGAAAACAAAGCCAGTCAATACTTCCTTTTTTAGAAACTAAAGCTGCCGTTCTGCAATTCCCAATAACCCCGTAATCCAAATTTCCCATTCTTATTTTGTATTTCATTGATTTATTATACACAGACTCTACGCTATATGAACAAAAGCCGTTTTACCGCTGTTCTCTATATAAATAGCTGCCTTGGTCTTCAATAAAATCCACCCACCTTTGAATATTCATAGCCAAGACCCAAATATACGCATTTATGAAAATTATTATTATATCTAACAGACTACCTTTAAGAATTGTTGAGGAAAATAATGAATATAAAGTAATACCCAGTCAGGGAGGTTTATCCACCGGTTTAGATTCTTTAGAAACAAAAAATGAAAAACACTGGGTTGGATGGCCCGGTATGTACCTGAAAGACAGCAAAGAAAAAGCAACGATAGATAAGCAATTAACCAAACAGAAATTTCACCCCGTATACCTTACTCCCGAACAGATAGAGAAATATTATGAAGGCTACAGTAACAATATCCTTTGGCCCCTTTGCCACTATTTCCCCAGCTATATTCACTATGAAAATGGGTACTGGGAAGCATACAAAGAAGTCAATGCATTGTTTTGTGAAGCTGCCCTAAAGATTATCGAACCGGGAGATATTGTCTGGGTACAAGACTACCAACTCATGTTGTTGCCCCGGATGCTGCGAGATGCCATATCCGATATAAGCATCGGATATTTTCATCATATTCCATTCCCATCATATGAATTATTCCGGACACTACCCAAAAGCGCAGAGTTACTGAAAGGGCTGTTAGGAGCGGATCTTGTTGCTTTTCATACTCATGACTATATGAGACATTTCATTAGCGCTATATATAGGGTTCTAAAATTAGATTGTAATTTGGATGAAATTCAATTAGACGACAGAGTGGTTGATGTGGATGCTTTCCCTATGGGGATCAATTATGAAATGTATCATGAAGCCTTGCTTAATCCAGTCACAAGAGCAACAGCGGAAGAGCTTCGTGAAAACTTTGGCAGGGCCAAATTGATGTTATCTGTAGACCGACTCGACTACAGTAAAGGTATTCCGCTACGACTGGAAAGTTTTGAAAGATTACTAGACCATAATCCCAAATACCGAGGAAAGGTATCACTCGTTATGATTGTGTCTCCATCCCGGGATAATGTAGAACGATATTCCGCGCTAAAAAGCCAGATCGACACGATGGTAGGTGCCATTAATGGAAAATATTCCACCCTAGACTGGACTCCGATCTATTATTTCTATCGTTCTTTTCAATTTGAAGAACTGACTGCATTATATGAAATGTCAGATATAGCTTTGGTTACCCCACTTAGAGATGGCATGAACCTGGTTGCCAAAGAATATCTGGCAACCAAACGGGAACAACCGGGAGTCTTAATCCTAAGCGAAATGGCTGGCGCAGCCATTGAACTATCCGATGCAATTATAGTTAATCCCACTAACACAAAGGAAATAGAAGCCGCTATGATCACAGCCCTAGAGATGCCTATTGAAGAACAAATGAAACGATTAGATTCCATGCAAAGCATTATTTCCACCCAAACTGTAAAACAATGGGCGCAAGATTTCATTGAAGAACTGGAACAGACAAGAAATAAGAACATTGCTTTACAAAAAAAGATAGTGGACAAAGGCAATTTGCAAACCATCAAAAATAGTTATAAACGAGCAAAAAGCAAACTGATTATGCTTGATTATGATGGCACTCTTGTCCCTTTCCACAAAAAACCTCAAGATGCTTATCCCTCTCCTAAACTCTTGGAATTGTTGGGCCAACTCAGCGCTGATTCCACAAATAAAGTAGTCATTAGTAGTGGACGCGATCGACAGACTTTAGAGAAATGGCTGGGACAATTGCCTATCAGTCTCGCAGCTGAACATGGAGCATTTTATAAAGAAAATGGGGAATGGCATACCCGAATCGCTAAAATAGAATGGGATGAAGAAATTACCAAAATCATGCGACATATTGCCAAACGCACTCCAAGGTCAAAAATAGAAGTCAAAGATACCGCTTTGGTATGGCATTACCGTAATGTAGACAGTTGGTTAGCCGATTTAAGAGTCACCCAACTCATCAATGCTTTAATTAATCCGTGTTCCAGACATAACCTTCAGATTATGAAAGGGAACAAAATAGTTGAAGTAAAAGACAGTGAGAGCAATAAAGGTTCGGAAGCTAAAAGACTCATTGCAGCAGGCAACTACGACTTCATTATGGCCATTGGCGACGATACCACCGATGAGGATATGTTTATGGCACTACCCAAAGAAGCTGTCACAATTAAAGTGGGAAGAAACTCCAATGTGGCAAAATACAATATTCCTACTCAAAGCCAGACTCTGCTTTTTTTGGAAAAGCTCATAAAATAGAAATATAACTCATAACCCCTGTTAGCAGGTTTATTAGGGTTTAAGCTCAAAAACATTGATGACAAACCAAAAGAATTATAAGATAGAAACAACTTTAAGCAATCCCTCGATAAGCGCAATAAGGTTCGTAGCAACCACTAATCGGTTGCTATCCGAAGCAATCGACGATACACAAACAAGAAGGCGGGTATTAAGAATAAATCGGCCGCAATCCACGCGGTAGGATCACCAAAACAAACAGCCAGATAGCCCCAAACCGGTACAGCATAAACACTGACAAGTATACGGGCTATCATTTCGGACACTCCCGACAACATAGCCAGATTGGTATATCCAACCCCCTGAATGCTATAGCGTAAGATGCAAAGCAACCCCAAAACAGGGAAAAAGGAAACAGATACGTGAAGGAATAACTCCGTATCCTTCAATATTTCCAATTCGGAAGCCTCTACAAACAATAGGGCGAATGTCCTTGCGCCAAGCATCAATACCACAAACATAAATGCACAATAAATCACCATCATCAATGAACTGGCTTTAATCCCTTGCCAAATACGCCGGGGCTTTCCAGCTCCATAATTCTGCCCGCTATAAGTAGCCATTGCAATACCTAAACTTTCAAGCGGACACATGCAGAACATTTTGATGCGCATGGCTGCCGTAAAAGCAGCAACACATGCCGTTCCCAAAGCATTATTAGCACTTTGCAACATAATGCTCCCTATTGCAGTAATAGAAAATTGCAACCCCATAGGAACACCTATATACATAAGGGTCCGCGCCAATGCCGCATTAAATTTACGTTCGCTTGGCACTCCCTTCAATATCTGGAAGTGACGCAACATGTACCAATAACAGAGTACAGCCGAAAGCCCTTGTGAAAAAACAGTTGCTATGGCAGCTCCGGTCACTCCCCAACCTAAAACCAGGATACAAAGCAAATCGAGCAAAATATTGAGCACGGTAGAAAAAAGTAGAAACCAAAATGGTGTCTTGCTATCCCCCAAAGCACGGATGATACTGGACAACAAATTGTAGAAGAAGGTGCAAGGTATTCCTATAAAGGTGACCAAGAGGTAATAGTAAGCCCCTTGAAATATGTTTTCAGGAGTACGCATCATGCGCAAGATATCACTGCAAAAAATGCTTGTCACTACTGCTATAACAACGGACATCACTGAAGCCAGTTGTAAACTGACCGATACATAACGGCGCATCGTACTATAATCCCTGGCACCAAATTTCTGAGCTACGGGAATGCCAAATCCTCCACAACAACCGTTGCAAAATCCCAAGATTAAAAAGACAACAGAAGTGCTTGCCCCCACAGAGGCCAGCGCATCAATACCCAGGAATTTACCTACAATTGCTGCATCAACCAAAGAATAAGTTTGCTGTAACAGATTGCCCAACAACAAAGGCATAGTGAAATTGAAAATTAACGGTAATGCCCGCCCCGTCGTCATTTCTTTTGATGCTGCCATACTGTGAATGCCTTCCAAATTTAAGTGCAAAGATAGAAGTTTCCAAACGTATTAAGTCCGAATGTAATAAGAAAAAAGCATAGGTTACATGTTCTTCACTTCAATACCTTCATGAGCCATCTCTACGCCATCAACCCGAATCTCTTCAACACCAGAATCAGCATGCATATCCACTCCCATAACCTTGACCGGAAATGCATTTTTCAGAGTCCATGTCATTGTTGGCGAACCACTTTCATCCACGAGCAAAATGGTGACAGATTGACGTTCAACAGTATTTGTTTTTATCCTACTAAGCCATTCCCATGAATTTTGACCTCCTTTGAAGAGTCCTTTTTTCAAAGAGACATTCCCATATTTCACAATTCCAGGCATTTTTATACTTTGAAAATTACGCCCATCCCCCGAGCGATATTTAATCTCTTGGTTATTGTCCAAGCCCGATACTTCCTGAAAAGTAGCCTCTAACGAATCAGAGAATCTGACTCTAAAATAAAATCGGGGCAAAGGCCATATGCCATCTTCTAATTCATCTGCCATAATAAATCTAATTTAATATTCTTTTTCCATTAATGGAATTAAAAGCACCATTATACATGCAATCCATCTGCAATATTCACTAAATATCTGAACATATACAACGAATTTGCAAAAAAATAGGTATCAATAATAAATTAGCGAATGGTAATCCATGAAATATAAATACAATAAATACACTCTTATAGTAGACAAATACAATTACCATAACGACACATTATCAATCACTCCTAATATCATTATCAATTAAAAGGCTTTTATTACATAAAAGAAAGGCTTTCATTGATGTATTAAAAGGCTTTTAAAACATGAATAAAAGCCTTTTAATACTAATTCACATTTATAGTCATCCAGAATAGGCTGTAGCGTGTCCTTCATTCAGTATATGCAGAAACACGCAACAGCTAATTATAGCAGCTTTATCAGTAGCGGATCCTAGTTATATAGCATTGTATTTATACTTACAAAAAAAACCAAACAAAGTTATCTGATTGCACCAACGAATTACTTTCTACCGTATACAAACATTTTCTTTTTTCGCCGGATAAGGAAATGAAAGACAAGGCATGCTGTAAGCAATATTTCCGGCATAATCAGCACCGGCATTATTAATATATCCATTTACCTTTACTTCCACCAAATTTTTCCGGATGTTTGTTTTCTCTATTTTTATATAAAGAATAGGAGTATGGACAATCTTGACTTTATCAAAATTACTTCCAGGCGTTGCAAATCTATTAAGATCGGGAGCAGCGTCGTAAAAATAACCATTCTTCACTTTGCTAAGCTTATCAAATGAAGCAACCGCAGATAGTTTGACATTTCTTGTTCCTATTAATGCAGAAACAGATTCCGGCTGCTCACTAACATTAAATTTGAAGAGACTCTCCTTTTCTTTTTTTGATCCTTGAAAGTCACCAGCAGTTGGATGGACAATGACCTTTGCAACCCCCTTTTCTCCAGCGTCTGGTCCACTGAGTTCTATTTGAGTGAGCGTATATTCTCCCAGTTTATATGCCGTCGTTATTCCGTCATCATCATATTCGGTAAAAGCCGTTTGCCCCATAGGATAAAGATCATAAATCCGTTGTTCATAATTTATCTGAGAAGGATTATTATTAGGGTTAACCATAGGAATTATAGCACCATTTTTCACAAAAACAGGAAGCTTCCATATAGGAGTCATAAAATTATTAACAACTCTTTCGCCTTTATATATTTTTCCACTCAGATAATCTATCCAAGAACCATGAGGTAAATAAATACTATCACGAACATCATTTCCCTGTTTGTCTATATTCGGTGTAGCTTTATATATAGGAGCTACCAAAAAATAAGGACCATACATAAATTGATATTGGGTCTGTTTACCCAAAGTATAGGAATTAGCATCCTCAAGGAACATTGCCCGAATCATAGGAAGTCCATGAGTTGCCTCAAATGAAATACTATAAGTATATGGCATTAACATGGATTTTAGTTTCAAATAATTCCTATTAATAGAGATTGCCGGCTCGCCCAAAATATGCGGATATTTAGGAGTGGTGCCCCATCCATCCATATTCATTTGAATAGGAGTAAAAGTCTTCCATTGAAAATCGCGAATATTAACAATGGGGTTTTTGCCACCGTAAATTCCATCCATATCAGAACCCATATTAGGTTGTCCTGACAAGCCATTGCCTATATACGTTGGAATTTCGAAATTAATATAGCTCCATTCTCCCCCTCTTTGATCACCGGTCCATATACCTGCATACCGTTGAGAGCCTGCCCAACCATCTAAAGTAATTATAAAAGGACGAGCACTGTGCCCATATTTTACAAACTTGCCAGCCGCTTCCTCTATCCCATTCAACCCAAAAGAATAGCCCCTGCCAACCCATGCAACATCTGTTTTCAACACACAAACACCAGCCGTACCTATTTCTTTAGAAATGCTACGCTGTAACACAGCAGGTATTCCTTCTTTATTTTCTGTTTCCAAATCAGACTGTGTCCACAAGCCAATCTCAACTCCTTTCTTCCGAGCATATTCTCCAAATTTCTTTAAATTCTTGATATTTCCATTTAACGAATTAGTCTGTCCATAACCTGCACCATAACCATCATTAGACAAAAACCACCCCAAAGGCATATCATAATTCAGGTATCGATCAATAGCGGCCTGCGCTGTAAACAATTTGTTACTCTTCCCATTTCTTTTCTGTGGATTTAAAGATTCAAGATATTGATCTTCCAAATTGCGACCATATTTAGTCTTATAAAGAGAAAGTATTTTCTCATATGCTTTGCGCCGCTCTATATATTTGTTATCATGGTCAGCAAAACTCTGCGCCACAGGATTATATTCTTTGTAGTACTTCCCATCTTCAAAAAGGACAGCCCCTTTTTCATCTTCATTCACTTCTGCCCAATAGTCCCGATTATAAGCATTAAGATGACCTTCATAAAAAGCAAATTTAGGAAGTAAAACAGGAGCTCCCGTTAAAGTAAAATAATCTTGTAATAACTTCTCGGGCTTGTCACTAATCATATAATAGACATCAAAAGTTCCGCCTTCATGACATAGGAATACCATATTTTCATTTTTCTTACCAAAGTCATAATATCCCTTATGAAATGTGTTACGAAGAATTCCATATCCATTAGTAGACCAAACAAAAGGATTAGGGGAAGACACTCCTCCATCCAGCCAATTATTTTCATTTACAATATTAATTTCCTGCCCCTTATGAGAAAATCGCCCGTTTTGAGCCCCTCCTCCATAGAAATATTCTTTTGCACCACATGACAGTACTTGTGTCACTTTCCCGTTATCGTAATTTAAAAGAGACACTTCTTTTAAAACTTCTTTATTCGTTCGCAGATCTGTAACAGAAAAACATGACGTTCTTTTATCTAGTGCAATCTTTACGTCCTTTGATAAGATATAAATAAATCTATCATCCTCTTTCAATAAAGGAATGATTTCTCCCTCCTTAGCCGTATTCACAATAATTTTTGCAAAAGGGCTAGGAGAAGGGTCTATTGGATCACCTCCAATTGTATCACAATATAATCGAAAAATATTCTGACGATAAAATTCAAACACCATTTTGCGGTGACTTTTTACCAGAATATTTACCCTGTCTTTTACTATTTCCGCCCTTGGGCCTCTACTTCCATACCCATTATAGGAATAGGCAAACAAAGGAAATGATAACTGCAATACAAACAAGAGAAAAAGGAGTGTCCGTTTCCCGTATGTACAAATCCTACTCCTATTAGACTTAAAATTGATACGATTCATCGTTATAAAGTTTTATATTATGAAAAACAAAGGATTACCATTACCAACCGGAATGCTCGGTAGTGTAAATTAAACGATGTCATCTTCTACCTTCTATAAAAAACTCATCGCTCAGAGACCAGCGGCAAAAGCAAAAACTTCCGTCCCGACGAGCAACAAATCTATGACATTTTAAATTCTTCTCCAAATTTAATAATTAATTGTTGCGCAGTTCTTTCTGGTTGTTTACCGACTTATTTTTTCATATATTACAATAAATCCAATAAACGCATTTTTCTTTTCCAAACCCACGATTGCATAAGACTCCTTTGTCTTTAATGCCCGTACGTAATTGGCAATGATAAACCCTCATTACATTCATAGAGTAAATTATTCTCTCTAATTCTCTATGCAATATAAGCCACACTTCTATAAATCATTATTAACTCTCTTGGCTCTCCCAGCAATAAGAAGTACTAATATCAAAGAAATGATAGATGCGACAATCCAAAATAGTCCAACTTTTGAGAAAGAATACCTCTCGATTCCATTGATTGTTGTTTTACCCGTTTCAATCAACCATCCACTAAAAACATCCTGAAGGCCTGCCCCTATATAGCTTGCAATGCCTACTATACCTAATGCAGCACCGCTAGCATTCCTAGGGACAAGATCTACAGCCATCAAACCACCTAAAAAGCAAATTTGTACTCCAATAGCCGTACCAAATAAAATCATACTAATAATATTGACATAAATATTATCATCTGAATATAAAAACAAGAATAAAGAAATGGTATTTATTAAACCAAAAAACAATGCAGGCTTATTTCGATTCCCCATAAATAGATGGTCTGATATCCAACCGGAAAAAATGGTACCTATTATCCCCAATAAAGCATTAATAGATATTATCTGCGTTGCTTTTATCATACTAAACCCCTTAACTTCTTGTAAAAATAAGACTCCCCACCCATTAATAGCATAGCGAGTAATATACATAAAAGCACTTGCAGCAGCAAGTAACCATACACTAAAATTTTTAAGAACAGCTCTTTGTACTTCAGATGTAGATGCTCTATCTGACCTATGCACTGTTTGTGCAGTAAATGATTCATTTGACAGAACCTCTATAGCAGGGAGCCCTTTGCTCTCAGGTGTATCATGCAAGAATATACAAATTATCATAAAACCGATAAAGCCTGCTATGGAAGAACCTAAAAATCCCCACTGCCAACCGGCAATATTAACAATTAAACCAACAAATAAAAAAGAAAAGAATTCTCCTAAATTATGACTTGCACTAAATAAGCCATAGAAAGTCCCCCTCTCCCTCAAAGGAAACCAACGAGAAAGAGAAATTATGGCCGGAGCAGCTCCCATTGATTGACTCCAGCCATTAATACCCCAAATAATAGCAAAACAAACAAAAAAGACGAATGATGAAATACCCATCATACTTTTAGAAAGACCGATAGTTCCAATTACAAAATTAGCTACACCTGATATTAATAAACCCGTTGCCATAAAACGTTTAATATTACAATAATCGGCAAGAAATCCATTAACAAATTTGCCAATAGCATAAGAGAATAATAGTACAGAACCAATTATACCCAACTGATGAGCATCTAAAAGCCCGCTTTCCAGTATAGGCTTCTTAACAATATTCACACTGGTTCTACAAACATAATACAAGCTATACCCTATCGTTGCAGCCAAAAAAGTAGACCATCTGAGCTTTTTGTAGTATTTCTGTTTTTCTTCGATACTTTCTGAAAGAACATCAATCGGATTACTAATCCGATAAAAATTTAGAATACGATTCAGCATAAATTGTCCTTTCTTACTTATGCAAACCTTTTTTTCTTAGATAATCAAGCAGGTAAGCCGGCCGATCAGTTTGAAGAATACGAGCACCCAAATTATAAATCAGGTAGCCATAACCTCTGTCTGGGTTGATTAGCGATTGATCATCATCATGTCCGCCAGCCATTGTATCCCAAAGAGTATTATACCAAATAAGAGATTTTCCATTTATTTTTTTTACCATTTTAAGAGGCAAACAATTTGTATCATTCTCATAAAGGAGCTCAAAAGCAACTGGATTTATTAATGACAAATGTTCATCAATTAGTTTCAAAGCATTTGGCTTATCAAGCTTGACTATGGGCATATAAATAACCTCACTCAAGTATTTACCAAACACTTGCTTTACTTGATCTGCAGATTTATTGCCTTTCATAATGATTTGATGCGTTGTTCCTGTTTTCTTTAGTAACGTATATACTTCGTCGAAATAGCGGTCAGCTTTGTCTAAATTGAGCAATATTTGTCCCTTAGCTAGTAAAAGGACTTCTTCTAATGTCGGTACACATTCTTTCGTGGGAATAGCACACCCATTTCTCAATTTTAAAGTTTTGATGGAATCCAGAGTCCATTCAGCGACTTTGCCTTTTCCTGTAGTAGTCCTATCTAGCGAATTATCATGCATCAGTATTAGCTTTCCATCTTTTGTGCGTTGTATATCTACTTCTACGATATCAACTCCCATCTTAATAGCATTAGAAATTGCCAATAAAGAGTTTTCTGGAGCATAACGCCAATCTCCCCGATGGGCAGCAACTAATACCGAAGACTGATCCCTATTAAGCAACTTTTCCCGAATAGACTGTGCTCTATCTTCCTGAGCATAAGCGAAGAAGTTATTCGAACATAATATAATAAATATATATACAATAATTTTTTTATTCATATTAAATTTAAATTTCCAAATAAATTACTCTTATTTATTCTACAGAGACTTATTCTCTCCAAAAAAAATGCCAGAAACAATGTAACATAGAAATAGCTTATGCACATAAGATTCTGGCATTTCTCATTTTAATCAAAAGATTATGAACTAATTATTCTGGATAGAATCTTTATACTTATTTCCATAAGCATCTTCTATTTCTACAACAATTTTTTCCCAATTAGAATTAGGCTTATAATAGAACATATGATCGTTGTATTCATAGGGCTCAGCCGATTTCCAATGAGCAGGTTTATCTCCTCCAGCCATATAATCATAAGCTCGCCTATCATAGTCAGTAATATTTTTGCTCGTTTCCATCAGCTTTCCATTTGCAAATATCGTCCCATCTTCTAGCACATTGACGCTTTTCCAATTTGTATGCCAAGCAAAGATATTAATTACTACCCCATCTCTATATTGAGTAGAAACGGCTTCACCTGGCTTATATATATACATTTGATAACCTACCGGATGTGCAGTTCCTTTATAAAACCAATTCATAATCTTATTTCCTTCTATCTTATAAATGCCAAATCCTCTTGGGCTGCCATCACTGCATAAATCACCAGTCCAGCCAGCACCTTTGAATGCTGCAAAATTATTTTCCTCTATAGTACCAGATATGGTAATAGATTCATTAGTATGAATATGACCGGAAAGGATCCTCACAGTATATCCGTCAAACAAGTTATAAAGATCGGTGTAGTTCTGTATATGATGTGACAAATTTCTTTTTTGAGTTGGAACATGAACCCCCAAAATAATCAATTTATCTTTACTCACATATTTTAGGTCCTGTTTGAGCCATTCCATTTGATTCTCAGAAATATATTTTGCATATGTACCAGCTCCTTGATAAGCAACATCATCAAGAACAATGAAGTGACAATCTCCTCTATTATAGGAATAATATACTGGACCAAAATGAGATTTAAAATTATCTGCATAATGTTTCTCTTCGGTTATGTTTTTATCAAAATCATGATTACCTATTACATGAAACATGGGTATATCAAACTTTTTTATATAGTTAACATAATCATCATGATAAGGCATATTATCCCATACCATATCTCCTAAAGATATACCATATACTGGCCCTTCTATCGTTTTTATATACTCCTCCACAAGAGGTATCTGAGTAGCTAAAGAATCAAGATCTCCTTCATGTCCAACTTGAATATCTGCAAAAGCCAACAACGTAAAACTATTCTCTTTCGTCGTTTTTTTCAATGTAAAATTCTGACGATTAACAACTCCCTGTTTAAGCTCTTTCAATTCATAATACATTTTAGGTAACCCGCCACTCATAGGCACTTCATACTCGGAAGGTACGGAAATAGACACAAATTGTGCATCACTGTTCTGCGCCATCTGATACACCCCTGATTCATCGGTTTGTACAACTGAATATCCATCGCTCACAACTGCTCCAACAACGGGATTTTTATCTTTATCAAAAACAGTTCCGACAAGTGTCATCCCCGGCCTTACCTCTATATTATCAGTATCAGGGTCATCTTCTCCCGAACTATCAACATGATCATTACTACATGAAACTTGAATAACAAATAATACAAATATCAAAAATACTCTACTAATCATTTTCATAATATAATCATTTTTTAGTTATTAAATATATACCATTTTCAGATTATTTTCTATTATCACGAACAAAGATTCTTCTCTTTGGGCCAACACCTGTAATAATTACTTTTTTCCAATGTCCAGGCAAAGCAGATGGAAGTTGCTTAATGCCATGATCTGTAATTTCCAATCCACAGAAGCCATTAATAACTACCTGTAACATTCCTCCGGCACCTGTAACAAAATAAGGATTGGTGCCTCCGGAACCCTCGGAAATAGTGCCAAATGGAGGCAATTGATTAGGGCAATAACTCTGCTTAAAGAGCCTATAAGCCCTGTCTCCATCGCCTAAACGTGCATATTGCACTGCTAGTATTGAAAAAGACATGGCAGGGCCACGTTTATTTATTTTATCTTCATAATAAGCGAGATCTCTACGGATATCCTTAGCGGCAGTAATTAAACCCAAAGGATAAGCTATTAAATTTGCATCTGCTTGCTTGATACGTTGCCCCACATAACTAGCATGTTCCTTTATTATGCCATCTTTAAAGCGCAATATCCGTAATTTATCAGCTATTTCTGCCCAGATGGCAGGTACTTTCTCTCTACATATAGCAGCAGCTTTAACCGCATTTCGTAATGAGCATATAACTGCTCCATTCGTAAAAGCATTATCATCCACTCCTATAGCATATTCATCAGCACACACCACATTGCGAACAGAATAGGAACCATCGACATTTTTAGAAGAACGACTAACCCAGAAATTCGCAACTTCTCTAATCAAAGGGAAACCCTCGCTAAGAAGCCACTTTTTATTACCACTCATACAATAGTAATTCCATGCAGCAATACCTATATCAGCTGTAATATGATGTTCAAAAGGCCCCGATAGCGCAGCAACTGGGCATGATTCTTCACCGGCATCATCACTTTCCCAAGGAAACATTGCACCTCGATAGCCATAACTCATAGCTCGCTGGTAGGCACCTGTTAAACGATCAATGCGATAATCTATCATAGATTTTGCAATACCCTGATTTAAAAATAACATAGGAGGGTACATCCAAAACTCGGCATCCCAAAACACATGTCCATTATAACCCTGCGAAGAAAGACCGAAAGGAGGAATGCTTAGCCTACTACCCCCTCGTGCAGAAGAATATAAGTTATATAGTGCAAAACGTACCGCACGTTGCGCCTCATCATCTCCTTCTATAATAATGTCTCCTTTCCACAAATCACTCCAAAGTTGCCTATGCTTAGCAATTAAATGAGTTACACCTTCTGCTATCCCATAAATAATTTCACGTACCGACTCATTATACGGATCTATAAAATTCCGATCGGAACATATGGTTCCCAATAAATCAAAAGAAAATCTCTCGCCCTTCCTTATCAACTTAGAAAAGTGGTTTACTTTATCGCATTCCTGCACCACATTATACTTTTTGTCATAAATAAAAGTAGAGGATGACGATACTATAACTCCACGATATTTGGAAACGGCAGTTGTATGGACAAGGCTTACCTTTTCTCCATTCACATTCATTCGAATCAAATGGGAGTCCACATTCTTATATTCATCAGGTACATCAATTTTGTTTGCTACATATAAGTATAAATCCTTTTTAGCCTCAATCTCTACATGCACTAATCCGGCATACGGCATATTACGTAAAGCATAAACACTATAACGAATATCTGCTTTGCCTGCATAGTCAAAATTAGTATAATGCACGGCCTCCTTCATATCTATAGTTTGCTTCCAATTGGAAATACAATCACCATTCACTTGTTGACCATCTATTTGTACTTGCAAACCAAAAGGATTAATACCACGCAAGACACGGCTAACTCCCTGTTCTCCGGTTGCATCAAACACATGATTAAGCAACACCTGCCGAATAGAAAATGGTTCCTTCCAAGGTAAAATACCAATACCTCCATTAGCTACAATAGCTCCATAATATTTAGAGTTATAATCAGATGTTTGCAGAAGCCATGTTCCAGATTGTTCATTTGCTCTACACTGAAATATAGTGAGTAGACTGAATAATATAAGTGTCATTAATCTCTCCATTGGACTCAATTTTATATAACGAACTTATTTAGCTTACAAAAAATAGGTCCGCAAATTACTTACTATGCATTATTGTACAACGGAATAGCGTTGTTCATTCACATAAGGAGCTATAATTTCACCTATATCCGTTTGAATAATTTCTATACGCTTTGTACGAAGGTTTTGAAGTCCCTCATCATTACCATAATCTCGAAGTTGGACATCAGAATCTCCTATAGAATTTGCAAAAGCTAACCTTCCTGTACGATGCACTCTTGTTGGCAAATCACCATTAGGAGAAACTTGAATTAAATATACTGCTGGAGCCAAATCTTTATCGGTTGTATAAGTTTCTATTTGGGAAGATTTGCTTGCAGAAAAATGCAACATCACTCTATTATTTAATCTCAAATAAGTCCTACCTGATACTACATCTGTAGATAAGAAAAATAAAACATTATCCAACATACCAGCAGCTTTAACAGCATCAACAATATTTTCAGGATCATCCTTTTTATCATCCAAATCAAGATTAAACCAGATCTTCCCTGCACCTAAATTTAAAGCTTCTGCCAAAGTAGGGACTTTTTCTTTGGTTGCAGTTCCATCTTCTTTCAACAAAAAATATTCTTGCAATTCCTTATAAGTAATCCCTCTTAAATATCCCTTTCCTGTAGTAGTTCGATTTATTGTTTCATCATGCATCAACACCAAGACGCCATCTTTTGTGGTTCGTACGTCAATTTCGATCATTTCAATATTCTTAGCAATACAATTTTCTATTGCAGACAAAGAATTTTCAGGAATTCCAGCCCCTATTCTATCAAAAGTATTTCCCCTATGCGAACATAACATGACATGATAATCCGCACATTTTCTCATCACAGACATTGCTTTACGCAAAGATCCCTCCGCACCTTCTTCTGTAGTATCCTCATTTGACTGTTCAGCCTTATTATCATTACTACAAGCAAAGACAGAAAGGAATGATATTAATACGAATAATTTAACTTTCATATTTTTTAATTTACTATTCCTCCACCATAACTAAAAAACAGAAGAATAACATTTTTATAAAAAAGAAAAAATTATGATACGTCACCTCAATCAGAAGAGATTGATTGTCTATAAATATTTCCATATGGATCAATTGCTTCAATTGTTACCGTAGACCAATTGCTCGATGGTTTATAATAAAAACAATGTTCATTCATACGATCCGGCTTTTGTATTTGTCGGCATGCCGGTTTATCCATTCCATATATTGCTTCATATGCTCTCGGATCTATTTCTCTTATGTTTTTCAGGTCATCTACATAAGTACCATTTTCATAGGCTTTTACACACCAATTAGGATTCCAAGCGAAAATATTAATTAATATACCATCTCTGTATCGTTTAGAGACAGCACGCCCCGGTTTGTACAAAAACATCTGATAATCTTTAGAATGTAGAGTCCCTTTATAATAGCAATTCTTAATTTGATTACCTTCAAACTCATAAATAGCAAATCCCCTAGGGCTTCCATCATTGCATAAGTCGCCACTCCATAATCCTCCTTGTACAGCTCCAATTGTATTTTCCTGAATACGACCCGATATAATAGAAGTATAATTATTATGAGTATGGCCAGATAGAATTTGAACCTGATAACCTTGTAATAGATGATAAAGTCTCTCCTTATTGACAACCTCTAATTGATGATCTCTTTGAGTAGTAGGAATATGGAGGCAAACTATAATCAACTTATCTTTACTAATATATTTTAAATCAGATTTTAGCCATTTTAGTTGATTTTCTGTTATTTCTCCCCTATACCCTTTATTTTGTCTTTGATTTCCCCCCATAAAAATAATATCATCCAGTACAACAAAATGGCACTGACCTATATTATAAGAATAATAAGTAGGCCCGAACTCTCTTTTAAACTCTGAGACAGACTTACCATCATTGTTAATAATGTGCTTATTGTGATCATGGTTCCCCACTACAGAAAAAAAAGGAATGCTAAGACGTTTAATTTGAGCTTTGTAAATGCTATAATAAGATAGATCATCCCAGACAAGATCACCAAGTGAAATTCCATATAAAGGTATAGTTGATAAATCTGCCCGAATAAACTTTTTCATTTCCGGAATGTCTACATAACTTAAATATGCAGCATCCATTTTATCTCCTATTTGAACGTCAGCCATAGCAAAAAGACAAAAATGCTCTTTTATTGCCCCTCTTTTTAAGTAAAAATTCTTTTCTATAATCTCATTTTCATAGACTGATATTGGCTGATAGAATTTAGGGAATCCATCTTCAACAGGAATTTCACAATCTGCCGGGACGGAAATAAAAACAAATTCGGCCTTACAATTAGCCTTTAATTGATAAAGGCCATTATTATCAGTGACAGTAGTAGTATAGCCATCGCTAACCACCACTCCCAATAAGGGAGTGGTGCCATCTAAAACCTTACCAACTAAATTCATTCCAGACTTCACAGCTATACTAGGCATGTCATTATTCTCCCTCTCTCTAGCAAAGTTACTTCTTGCATTAGAAGGTTGTAAAGAAATACATAGAAAGAGAATAGTAAGCTTTAAAAAAAATACTTCTTTAATATGCATAATTCTATTTATCAATATCCCGGATTCTGCTCTAGTTTATTATTAGCCGAAATGGCTGAGTAAGGGAATGGGAAACGATTCTTATTAGAATCATTAGACGCCTTATGATCCCACCAATCCTCAGTAACAAACATATTCCAACGAATTAAATCGGTACGCCTTCTTCCTACCCCCTCTCCTAAAAACTCAATCATCCATTCATCAAGCATTCTATATTTGTCTAGGTTAGATGAAGTAACAGGATCTGGATCTTGTCTATTCACAAAATTACGAGCACGCACTTGATTAATTAAAGTTGCAGCATCCCCTTTATCATTGGCTCTCAACCTACACTCAGCTAACATATAATAAATTTCACTCAAACGAATAATAGGACAATCCGGATTATAGCGTAAATTAATATCCGCCTTATTAGGTTGGGGAGACTTAACCAAGCGAAATCCCGAATTTTCTTCTCCATCTGCCATAGTAGAAGGTAGGTCTGAAATGGAGCCATAGGTAGTTCCTACCTCAGAGAAACGAGCAACTTGATCTACTAGATTAATAGTTTTACCTTTATATTCTTTAGAACCTTTACATACCATAGACGGGTCATTCGGATTAATTTGTTCTCCCATCATAAACATTCCTTCATACTGCTTATTTCCAAGATACCGATAAGGCTTTTTACGTAAATCTTTATCATTGAATTTAGCAAATGGATTTCCTAATTTATATTCAGTATATAATTCGCCAGTCGGTTTATGTGAAGGGCTTAACATGAAACCATTATTACCTTTTGTCTCTGAATCAAAATATTTATAAGCCTCATAATGATAAAAATACTTATAATACCAGTCCCATTGAAGTTTTGCATTTTCAGAGGGCACGGCCCATATTGTTTCAGGTGATTGATCATTATCAAATCCATGTGGTCCCCACCACGTTTGATCTAGGCTATATGCTCCGTATACCCCGTCAATAATATCCTGGCATATTTTTGCACAATCTTCAAATCGATCTATTCCGGCATAAGATTCTGCATTGAAATAAAGTTCAGCAAGCATAGCAGCTGCTGCGCCACGCTGAATGTATCCATCTTCATGAGCGCCTACGACTTCTTTTTTCTTCAAATTAGGAATAGCCTCCAATAATATAGATTCTATATATTCAAATGTTTCCAAATCGGTACTACGTGCTTTCACTTCGTCATTATTACTGCTATAAATAGGCATTCCACCAAAATAGTCCAATGCTTTCATATAGAAATAAGCATATAAAGCCTTTAATTGCTGGACATGATCAGCCTTATCTTCATCTGTCAATCCAATTGTCTTGTAATCTATTCTTTCCAAATCGGCTTTTGCTTCCAATGCTAAAGCTATTCCCCCTGTTGTCACAGTATATGTTTCTTCTACCCAACGATCGTCCGGAGTCCATGTATGATAATGTAGACGAAAATATTCTCCTCCATTATACCAACCGGTTCCCCGTTGTGGACAAACCATTTCATCTGTAGTTAATTCCTGCAACATCCATCGGGATTTACCAACAAAATTTCTCCACTCAACAAAAGGACTTCCTAATACAGCATATGCATTTTCAGGAGTAGTAATGAAAGTCTCGGGAGTTACTTCTGAATAAAATTTTTCATTCAAATCACACCCCTCCATTAAAAAGGCCAGTGCAACTCCTAGAATTAATAGTTGGAAATATTTAAAATTCATATTTTTCATCTTTAATAAATTAAAAAGTTATTTGAGCTCCTAATGTAAAACGAATTGTTTGAGGATACATGGAATCTTTACTCTTTATATATTCAAATCCTGGATTCAAACCATTAATATTAACTTCGGGATTAGCACCACTATACCCAGTAATTACCGCAAGGTCACGAGCTGTTAAATACAAACGTATATTATCCACATACGGATTATATTTTTTAAGATTAAGGCGATATCCAAGCGTAACGGCATCTATTTTCAAAAACGTTCCGTCTTCAATCCAATAATCACATATTATTTTCTCATCATTTATGTGTGCATTCTTTTTATACATTTTTTTCAGAATATTAATTTGGGTAGTGTTTTTCAGACCATAGTACATATTCACCTGACTGAAAATATCAAAATCAATCCAACTACGAAGGCTTATTCCAAGATCAAAATTTTTATATTGTAAAGAATGATCCCACGATACAATTAATTTAGGAATTGCATTTCCAACATAGCGCTTATTATCAACAACTAATGTTTGATCATTAGCAGCAACCACATTATTATCTTTATCATAAATTAGCCACTTTCCATCATCATCTACACCTGCATATTTATACACAAAGAATTGCCCTAGAACCATATTATTCTGTAATCGAGCCCCAGTTCCTGGATTCCCAGGAGAAGGAAAAGTAACCTGATCTAGATACTCATTATCACCCAATCCTATATTTAGTAACTTGGAAGAATTATGAGAAAGCCGCATTGTAGAAGAATATTTAAAGTTCTTATCACGAACAATATCTCCTCCTATTTCAAACTCCCACCCTTTATTCTCCAAATTACCTATATTCTTCAATACAGTTGTATGAACCATTGGCGGCATAGGAGCATTTACAGTATAAAGCATATCGCTAACTTTTCTATAATACCAATCGAACTTTCCATATAGGCGTCCATTAAAGAATCCGTAATCAAGTCCAATATTAAGTTCACCTTTTTGCTCCCATTTCAAGTCTGGATTTATATTACGCATTGAGCTATAAGTAGTATTCCATTCTCCATTAGTTTGCCACATACTGCCAGAGGAATACATACGAGTGGTATAGCCACTGCCAAACCCATTATTACCCGTTACACCATAACCGGCACGTAATTTCAAATCACTTATAAAACTAAACCTTTTCATAAACTCTTCATCAGACAAACGCCAACCCACAGATATTGCCCAAAAATTTCCCCAGCGATGATTTTCACCAAACTTAGAAGAACCTTCATGGCGCAAACTAGCCATTAACATATAGCGATCTTTATAACTATAATTCACCCGACCGAAAAAAGAAAGGAGACGTTCCCTTGGATCTTTATAAGAATTCATACTTGCTTTACCCTGTGTTAAATAAGTGCCCGTTCCTATGTCCCACGGCCCAACACCTTCAACCAAAAAATCATAATTTGTCATATTAAAACTCTCGCCGGTAGCTTCCCAATAGCTATATCCCGCAACTGCATTAATACGATGATCTTTAGCAAAATTTTTATTATAAGTCGCATAAACATCTGCTGACAAACGCTCATCCTTACTATATCCATGATATGCAGATCCTCCGCGAGTATTATCAATAGACTCCCGATGCTCAGGAGATACATATTTATATTGTTGCCATTGGGATTTCTGATAACCAACAGTACCTTGTACAGAACATTCTTTCGTTAAGTTCAATTTTAAGGTTGCATTGCTCAATAGCCAAGAGTCTTTTCCATTATTAGTTCTTAGCATAATATCGGACACAGGATTAAAATCCGTACCATAAATACCATTACCAAAGACATTGTATTTAGATGGGTCATCAGGGTCCCATAAAGGGATTGTTGGATTTAACGCTAATGCCATATTAAAACTGTCAGAAGAGTTACGCTGATCTCTATTAGCCTCACGATATTCCGCATTTGTGATAATTTGAGCTCTCCCATCAAAAAGATTAAAAGTTCCATTAAGTCGGCCAGAATAATCCTTGCGATTATCTCCTATTACAATACCTTTCTGATCTTGCATGCTAAAAGCCCCATATAAAAGAATATCCTTACTTCCTCCAGATACACTAAGTGAGTGCCTTTGAGAGATAGGATTATCATTTAAAAGTTCATTATACCAGTCCGTTTTAGCTCCAAAATCTTCTCCTAAATCATTTGCCAAATATTCATCGGCTGAAAAGACTTCCGGTTTTTTTCGTATTGTTTCCATCGCCACTTCACCTGTATAAACGATTTTCACTTTTCCTGTTTTTGCTTGCTTAGTCGTAATTAATATAACTCCACCAGCAGCACGAGTACCATAGATTGCACCTGCAGAAGCATCTTTCAAAACGTCAATAGATTCAATATCTTCCTGATTTAAAGCTCGAATATCTCCTCCCGGTATACCATCAATCACTATTAACGGATCCTTACTCGCATTGATAGAAGCCAATCCTCTCAATTGAAAAGAGTCTCCGGAATTAGGACTAGAAGTACCATTAATAACTAAACCCGATATCTTACCCTGTAAAGCTGTAGCAATAGTGGCTCCGCCAACACCAATTTTTAAATCGTCACCTTTAATGGATGTAATAGAACTAGTAATAGAACGCTTTTCCAAGCTCCCATAGCCAATAACAACAACTTCTTTCAACATTTCTGCATTTTCTTTCAAAACAATACTCAACTGAGTACGACCTTTTACAGGTTCAATCATAGTCGTATATCCAACATATGTAAAGATCAGTATCGCGTCCTTATTTGACTTTACTATAAAATTTCCATTGATATCCGTAACAGCAAACTCTTTTGCCTCTTTTACTCGGACATTTACTCCAACCAAAGGTTCTCCTTGCTCATCTACAACTTTACCTTTTATTGGAAGCCCTTGTGCGTAAAGCTTTACAGGCATAAGAATCACAAAAAGTAACACCACATACAGGAACCACCCTTTTTGAGAATTATTCCAACATTTTTTCTTCATGTAATTAAATTGTCCCATTTCTTAGTTGTTTTTAATTATTATACGCTTAATTCATATTTATAAAATTCCATTCTTTTTATTTTATCTTAAATTCTATACAAACCTCTTTATTTATCGGTTGTTTTCCAATATATATACGAGTCATGTTTTTCCCTGCGACTATTTTAACTGTTCCTACATTCGTATTAAGTCCACTAATGATGGATATACAAGGAAGTTCAAGTACATAACTCCTTTCTTTCACCTGTTCTTCGTAATTAGTCCTACTTGGAATAATAGAAATAAAGATCTTATTTCCGGAACGCCGGTAATTCAGACCTGTCAGCGAGTAATGGCCTGTCTCATACTTCTGGCTAATACCATCATCTTCATATAAATAGAAAGTATTATCACAACCATCCTCACCCGGGTATGAGCGCAGAATTAATTCAAGAAGAGGAGTCGTTGCCGGACGTTGTGTATAAGATTGCATAGGCAATAAATATCCACCTTTTACAAATAATGGAAATTCATCAATGTCCTTCGTTATTACTTTTTCCATTCCACCACAATAAACATTACTATTAAAAAAGTCATACCATAAATTACCCTTTGGGAACCACACCTTCTGACTTCCTATTTTGCGTTTCCCCTTGCCAGGAGAAGTTATAGGAGCAACTAATAATAAATCTCCAAACATAAATTGTTGTGGGTTATTAAATGAACGCTCGTCATCACTATAATCAATATACATGGCTCTACTAAGTGGGACCATTGTTTGATGCGTTTCCCAAACACTCGAATAAACATAAGGCATTAATTGTGCTCGCAAATGATACGATTTTCTTATAGACTGTAAAGCCATATCCCCCCATTTCCAAGGACGACGATCTAACTTTGCATCTTTAGTAGAATGGACTCTCAATGCTGCTGATAAAGCACCAAATTGACTCCACCTAGCATAAAGCTCAGGATTATTTCCCCCATAAAATCCCCCAATATCATGAGCCCAAAAATAACAACCAGCATTGCCACTTGTAGATGTTAAATTTACTTCAAAAGATAATACTTCCCAGTTTGCAACAGCATCTCCAGAAAAATAGATAGGATAACGTTGGTTTCCAAAACCAGACCAACGACTGTATCCCGCGCCACGCTTTCCGTCACGCTTTGATTGATCAAAATATAGTTTATTTACCCATGATAGACTGGTTGTGCGTGAAACTCCGCGTATATATTTATAAAGATAGTCTTGTTGCCAATCTAGCCACCAAAAATCAACTCCTTTTTTTTCATTCTCGCCATGTGCTGCTTTAAAGAAATTCTTCATATATACAGAATCTCCTAAATCAAATAATATAGTTTTCCCAGCAGCTATATCTTTTGAATTAGCCCCCATATTAGACATAAACTGCTTATAACTTTCTTCATGGGGACGAATACCATCATGTGGATGATCATTCAATGAAACAGTAATGCGCTCATCATGTATTTTCTTTATCAGACCAACCGGATCTGGGATTAATTTTTTATTCCAAGTATAACCCGTCCATCCCCGATTTGACCCATGTCCAGTGCCAACTGTTGCATTCTGCATATGCCAATCCATATCAAATACGACATTATCAAGTGGAAAATCATATTTTTTATATTCATTGATAAGATCCAAATATTCTTGTGATGTATAATTCCAAAAACGGCAATACCAAATGCCGTGCATATATTTACGAGTCATAGGTACATTGCCACTAACAGCACCAAGAGAAGATAAAGCGGCCCGATAATTGTTACCATAAACAAAGCAATATAAATCTTGTACATGAGTAGCTGGACGTCTAGATATCCAATCATTTATAAGTAAATCATTTCCGGCATCATCTATTATATACCATCCATCACGACTCAATAATCCTTCATCCAAAGGTAATGTATGGCTCACTCTATCAAGAGTAGATATTGCTCCTCCCAAGTTTTTCTTCTGAATATTTCTAATTGTGAACTTCTTTTCTTTCCCATTTATCTGATAATAAGCTTGGAAATTTTGTACCCCAAAAGGATAATTATCACAATAATAGACCATACGCAAAGCTGAAGTTGTTATTTCATATCGATTATAGCCAATCTTTTTCACCTTAAAATCTTGAAGTAGATGTTTGCTCCTATCATTATAAGCAAACATTGTTTGGGAATCAATAAAATTCGCATTTTCTGCGTATTCCAATCTAAATAGAGTAGGTGTTATAAGAGTAATGCGGTTATTCCCAAAAACGATTGGATTATCATACTTTTCTGAAGGCCAAATAGAAATATAACTTCCCAATGCAAAGAGCAAGAAAAAAAAGTGCTTTACCATAAAATTTAATTTTAAATTAAAAAGGTTTCTATAGATAAGAGTAATCTATCTAAATCATTAGGAGCAAAATTAGAGGAAAGAGTACTTGTAAACTACCAATATGAAACAAATATAAAAAATATAAATGCATTATCAATCACATAATACTGATTTACAGAACTATACAAGACATAATAAAACAGCACAATATAAATAAGAAAGATGGAAGTACGTTAAATGATAGTATGAAATTTATTCGATGTACAAGTGTTCTATAAGCAAAATAATATGATAGCCATATTGACAAAATTAAATAAAAGTACTTAATTTCATCAATGAATAAATACTAATTAAATTTGGTAAGCATGAAATTTTAATTAATCTTCATAAGATTTATTTCAAAATGTTCCCGATCAACAGCTTTACACTTTACTTTATTGCGGTAAGTATATATAGTGTTAAGTGAATAGTGCAAAAAATTAGCTATTTTAGTACTATCATTTATACCCAAACGAATAAGAGCAAAAATACGTAACTCGGTATTTAACAATTCATCTGCTTTCAGAATAAAGCGCCCTTCCGGATACAATAGTTTATTAAAATCTTGCACAAAATTAGGGAATAAATGTAAAAATGCAAGATCAAAATTAGTAAAGAACTCCTTTTGTTCAATTTCTGTAACATCAGAATCTTTTGTCATACGAAGCAATTCTTCCGTCTGTCCAACTCTTATTTTACGGCTCACAGTACGACGAAAACTGTAAAGTTTTCCAATATAAACAGAACAAAGTTCAAGAAAATGCCGTATATATTCTTCTTTAATCAAATTAGCTTGCTCTAGTTTTTTCTTTGTAACAGACAACTTCTTCATCTGTTTACCTAACAGAAAAATAAAAATTATCAGACAAAATGAAAGAGCACTTGCCACAATCACAAAAATAAATAACATCTTTTTTTGCTGCTGCTCTTCATACCTGTATGCTGTATCAATAACAGGTAGTACATGAGAAATTCTAATTGCACGCATATTTGCATTACAAACAACAGCATCTTCAAGAGAATATTTAATGTACTTATATGCACGCTTATAATCACCTTGCTTATATAAATATATCGCTAATTTATATAAAGCAGAATTTTCTTTAATCACCGTCTTGATATCGGACACAGCTGCTGTAATAAGAAACTTCGGATATTCATCATTGCGCCTTTCTCGCTTTAATATCCCAGCTATTAAAGAAGCTGCTTGTCCATACATATGAGTATTTTCTGGAGCTATTTTCAAAATACGTAAGAGAATATTCTGAGCCTTATCATAATTTTTGTTTGTTTGTTCGTCTATAGCCTCACAATACAATGCTTCCAAAGAATTAGCAGGAAGACTTCGCCATAAAGAATCTCTATATATTTGTTCTTGCTCACCATACCTTTTAGCAAAAGAAGTAGAATTTGTATATAAAGAAGCATAATGATTCATTTGCTGTTTAGTATAATACCAAAGTGAAAGCAAACTATCTGGTAAAGCTGATCGATTTATATTTCCTTCTATCTCAGACGATTCTTTAAAAATGCCTGATACAGACAGAGAAATAATCAAATACATTTTTGACTCATTAAGCCAAGCAGCATTTTCACATCTTCTAGCAGCTTCAAGACTTCTAGAAAAATAAGCAATAGCGGAATCTGATCGGAAGAATTGATACTCTTTGCCTATCTGCATATTCAAATAAGAAACCCGTTCAATTTTATTAGCTGATTTACGAAGCAAAAAGTGTAAGCTGTCTATGCGCAGTTCCTTTTCCGCCCTATAAACATCCTGTCTTTCCAACAATTTATCTAAGCGATATAGTTCAGACGCAAGATCACTCTCCCCAAATAGCATTATAGAGTTACTACATAGTAACCCTATAAGTAATATAATGTTTTTCATAGCTAACTTATTTCAATTACACAAATTATACAATATTTGTATATGATAAACCTTACAAAATAAAAAAAGGAAAGACTCACAAAGACAATTTATAAAGTTGCAAGTCTTTCCTGATTTTGCTTTTAAAAAGGTGGAGCTGGAGGGAATCGAACCCTCGTCCAAACGAGGAAATCATAAGCTTTCTACATGCTTATCTTTGCCTAAATTTTCGTGTAACGGCAGAACCAAAGCCATCGACCATTACCTTATCCTCTTAAATTTTCATTCATGTCCCAAGGCAAACACAAACTATCCCCGATTTAACTGCACCACTGAACCGGAATGCTTCGGAGCAACAGCTTCCGAGTGATGTCCCGTCCCAGTACCTAGTACCGGGATTAAGCTAATCTACTATACTTCGATTAAGCAGCAAGAGCGTAATTGTTTTCGCCAGATAAAATTTTGAAGACTGAGATTCAAGTGCCAATCAACGAAGCACTGCATGCTTACTTACTATTTCTGCCCGCTGTCAAATCCAGTCAACCCCGAATTATCATAACTAACAGATAATCAAAAGAAAAAAGGCCATTTTATTCTTTGAGGGACAAAATTAAGAGAGAAAAAAGACACTTGCCCCCAAACAGTCCTGCTCTTTCTGCGGCAAAGATAGAAATTCTTTCATTACCTTTCGCCATTTTTTTGTATTTATTGTAAGCTGACTAATCCCCCTTCAATGCAATGAAACATTTTTTTAAGCATGTAACTCCAAAAAAGGAAAAGACAGTTCTTCTGAATAAAGAGGATTGTATTACCTTTGCCTTTATGGAAATTTCGCTGTACGTAAAGGGATGGATATTTCTCCTTGCTTTATGCCAAACAATTTTAAAAGAGAAAACAGAATGAAAAAACTTTTTTTTTGTATGATTGCAATAGCTCTAATAGCCTGTGGTAAGCAAAGTACCAAAACCGGGAATGAAAGTAAAAAAGAACTTGCCATGTTGGTAGGTACCTATACCAATGGCACAAGCAAAGGTATCTATACATTCCACTTTAATCAGGAAACGGGTATTGCACAACCGCTTGACTCTATAACAGTGCCTAATCCATCCTATCTCACCCCATCAGCAGATGGAAAACTAGTATATGCCGTAAGCGAAATGTCTGATTCAACAGCTGCACTCAATGCTTTCACTTTCGATCGACAAACAGGTAGCCTGCATTTATTGAATCGGCAATTGACTAAAGGAGCTGACCCTTGCTACGTCTCGACTAATGGAAAAGAAGTATTAACAGCTAACTATAGCGGAGGCAGCATGTCGGTATTTGGACTCAATAAAGACGGTTCACTACTTCCTGCAGACACATTGTTCTCTGGCAATACAGGAGGTCCGGATCCGGTTAGACAGGCCCAGGCTCATGTACACTGCACGCTCTTTTCACCGGATGGAAAATATATCTTTGCCACTGATTTTAGTGCAGACCGTATCCTTCGCTTTATAGTTTCCCCTAATACTATTGCTCCACACCCCTTACCAGAAGCAATAAAAGTAGATGCTGACTTCGGTCCCCGACATCTCACATTCAGTCCAAATGGAAAACACGCCTATGTTATAGGTGAACTCTCTGGTAAAATAACCATTTTTAAATACAATGATGGTAATTTGAGTGCTATTCAAACAGTAATTGCAGATACCCTGCAAGCACGCGGGAGTGCTGATATACATCTTAGCCCTGATGGAAGATACCTCTACGCCAGCAATCGTCTAAAAGGAGACGGAATAGCCATATTTAAAGTAAACGAAGAAAATGGAACGCTAACGAAAGTAAGCTACCAAGCCACAGGTATTCACACACGTAATTTCAATATAACACCCAATGGAAAATACCTGCTGGCTGCTTGCCGTGACAGTAATGTCATCCAAGTATTCAAGCGCGACCAAAACACCGGATTGCTGATAGATACCGGCAAGAATATAAAATTGGATAAGCCGGTATGCATCCGCTTCATCCCATAAACAGCTGAATAATTTCAAAGCAATAAAGCGGCGATACCACAAAAGACGCTATTCGTTAATCTTTCGTAAATTAGTCAACAGCCTGAATAACTTGCTTAACTTTGTCAGCAAGCAAAAAACGTAAATATTTAAATCAATGATAAAAAAAGGAATAACTATCTTAGCAATTTCACTTTTCTCCTTTCCTATTATCGCGCAGACCGAAGTCACCGCGGGTATAACTCGAGGTAAAGACTACGGAGTGACTTATATTCTGCCTCAAACAGAAATAGAAATAACGGTGAAAGCAACTAGACACACCTATACGCCGGGAGAATTTGCCAAATATGCAGAACAATATCTGCGTTTAGAGAAAGTATCTTTGGAAGCATCAACATACTGGACATTTGACAATATACAGACTGAAATTATAGGCATACCGGATAAAGACAACGTTTATTTCGTAAAAATGAAAGATAAGACGGTAGCTCCTTTAATAGAATTAACTGAAGATGGCATTGTACGCTCCATCAATATGCCTTTCGGCACCGGCAGAAAAGTAAAAGTAACTCAGCCACAAGCCGAAAACCTGCCGCAAAATATTGATCCCCGTAAGTTCCTGACAGAAGAAATCCTGATGTCAAATTCTACGGCAAAGATGGCAGAACTAGTAGCAAAAGAAATTTATACCATTCGTGATAGCAAGAATGCACTCCTACGTGGAGAAGCAGATAATATGCCAAAAGATGGAGCACAGTTAAAGCTAATGCTCGACAATCTAAACCTACAAGAGCATGCTATGACAGAAATGTTTGCGGGAAAAGTGAAAGATGAGGAAAAGACCTTCACTTTTCGCATAACGCCCAAAGAAATGAAAAACGAAGTAGCCCTGCGTTTTTCCAAGAAGCTGGGAGTAGTAGACAAAGATGACTTGGCGGGTGAACCGGTTTACATCACCCTTACCAATCTCAAATCAATTACTATTCCTCCAGCAGATGAAAAGAAAAAAGGAATTGAAGGTATAGCCTACAATGTACCGGGAAGGGGGCATATAACTCTTAATTTCCAGAACAAAATACTGTATGACACAGATGTTCCAATTACTCAATTCGGAGTCATAGAATATTTAGCCCCGGTTTTATTCAATAAAAATTCGACAACTAAAGTCCTTTTCAATACAAGTACAGGAGGATTAATAAAAGTAGACAGAGGAGAATAAAAGTAACTTAGAAGAAGAGGAACATTATAAATATAAAAAGGAGGCTGCCCAATAGGACAGCCTCCTTTTTATATTTATAATGTTTTCCTTATTTCTTAATATTAGCTTCTTCCAATTTATAGCCATACTTCTTATCCGCCGATTTCAATAAGATCGCAACAAACAGAGATAAACAAGCTATACCGGTAAAAATACACATCGGGATAGTATAATTATAAGAAATTACGCCATTCACTTCACTTTTACAATAAACATCCAAAACCTTACCTATCAGAGTCGGTATTCCCCATAATCCAATATTCTGAATGAAAAAGATCAAAGCATAAGCCGTACCCAACTGACTCACCGGGAATATTTTTGCAACTGCAGGCCACATTGCAGACGGTACCAATGAAAAAGCAACGCCTAATATAATCATTAGCACAATGGCCACCACCCAATAATGAATGGCAGGAATGGCATAGATGAAGTGAACGCCTATCAACATAGCCGCACCTAGTATCATGATGGAAGCAGACTTTCCCCGCTTATCTATATATCCGCCGAATACCGGAGTCAGGAACAAGGCACCCAACGCAGGTAAACCGGCAAAGAAACCGGCTAGATCTTCGTTTATGCCATATTTACTAGTCATCAACTCTGCGGCAAACTTTTGGAACGGAAATACACAAGAATAGAATAGTACGCATAGCAAAGCTATTAACCAAAATCCCGGATTAACAAGTATATTCTTTACATCCTTAAAAGAAAACTTTTCTTCATCACTTTCTGCACCTGCTGCGTGTGCAACTGCTATCTGTTTGTCCAATTTCTTATCCATTACAGAAAATGCAAAAAAAGCAATAGTACCGCCCAGCAATAATACCAAACCAACTAACACTGGAGTAGCAATATTAAAAGAACGAGCCAAAGGAATAGCTACGGCATAACCAGCTTGTGAACCAATCCGTGCCAAAGCAACCTGAACTCCCATAGCCGTTGCCATTTCTTTACCCTTAAACCATTTGGCAATAATTTTAGAAACAGTAATACCTGCTACTTCAGCTCCTACTCCGAAAATGGAATATCCTGCAGAAGCAACAAATACACCAGTCTTATAACCCATTATCAAAGAATTATCTCCGGCCAAACCTGTCATGGCGTAGTATTCAATCGCCGTGCCACCTACCATCAAAAGCGTAGCTAACTTACCGGTAAAACGAATTCCGAAACGATCAAGAATCAATCCACCCCAGATTAACATGAGGAAGAATACATTCAGAAAACTATATGCACCAGTAAAAAAGCCGAATTCACTACTGTTCCAAGACAAATCAGACTCTAACATTGTTTTCAACGGTGCCACAACATCGTTTACATAATAAGCAGCCATCATTGTAAAGGCAACAATAGCCAATGCTCCCCAGCGGGTTGCCTTGGAATCATTCAATTTCAGTTTCAATTGTTCTGTCATATTTTAAACTATTTTAGATTTCAAATTATTAGTTAATTCGCAAAATTGTGAGCAAAGGTAGGGAAAATCCACCTTATAGAGCAACCAAGAGATAGTTTTTATTGTAAAAATCAATAAAACAAAAGAAGAAAAAAGGAAGTAGCCATTTCCCGAAAAATAAAAAATTACCCTCACAACAAGTGCTGTGAGGGTAACTATTTCTAGGCAATAAGACTCTTACTTTGCCAATAATATCTTAAATTATTAGAATCCATTATATCCAACTCCATTATTTAGCTGGAGTAGCCGAACCCGCAGGTGTTTTTTCAGCAGGTGCCGGAGTCGTAGGAGTAGAAGTAGATTTTGCTGATTCATCTACAGGAGCAGCAGTACCAACAGGCATATTATAAGGATTCGTTTTCTCTTCTTTCTGAGCTTCTTCCATTATAACATCACCACTCTTGTGAGAAACGGAAGGGACTACATAGGCAGTAGCAATACTCATTACCACCATAAAAGCGGCCAAACTCCAAGTAGCTTTCTCTAAAAAGTCTGTAGTCTTGCGTACACCCATAATTTGATTGGAAGACGAGAAGCCCGATGCCAAACCACCTCCCTTGGAATTTTGAATCAAGACGATAAAGCACATCAGCACAGATGCTATCACCATTAAGATCACTAATAATAAATACATTTTGTTATTTTGATTTAGCGTTAATAATCAATTTCTCTAAAAATCTAATTTGATCTGCAAAGTAAGCATTTTTTTTTGGATAATTCAAACTTAACTTTTTAATAATTTCAAGCGCTTTATCATATCTCTTCTGTTTAATATAAATCTTCGCTAAAGTTTCGGTAAAGTAGCTATCATCTAACTCATCAGAAAAAGACGGAGATGGCTCATCTTTCTTCTTCGAATCTTCTTCTTGCTTTTCCAATTGATCTTCACCAGACAGATCTATTTTCTCCTCTGGCGATCTTTTGGCATCTGAATTTTGTTTGTCACCAACATCCCGATCCAAACAGAAATTAGTATCTTCTCCTGCCTCACTACGATGAATAAAACCATCTATCAACTCTTGCCCACGAAGTTTCGGTACATCTTCAGCCTGCGTACCTACTATAACCTCTCCGGTCTTATCTTCGCTCTCCTGCATCAAATAAGATATATAATCAGTTCCATAATCTAACTCAGTAGTATTTTGAGCATGTTCATCGGGAATAGTAGAAAGGAAGGCATCTATTAATGACAAAGTACGATCCAATCCAAGCTCCTGACCCACAGTTTCATCTAAATTCTTTCCTGACACCAAAGGTTGTAAAATATAGCGGTCACCTTCTATTAAATAAAAAAGTACGCGACGATCAGCTATATACAGCGCCGAGTTACGCAACTCAGCACCAAAGGAGAGATCATGCAATAAATAAAGGTTTTTAAGATAAAGCAAACGAATAGATTGAAAATAAGGATAGCGAGCTACTAATGTACGAAGTTCATATAAAGTATCTCTGTTTAACATCTCGGGATGTAATACCCACTTTTGTAAAAGCGTAGGAGTCATTCCTTATTACCAATTTGCTACAGTTGCGTTAAATATCTGATCTGTAATATCCTTCACCATTTCTCCAATTAGCTGATCCTGCACTGCCGTCAAAAGTTGAGAAGAATCGTATGTACGAAACGCAGAAAACTGCTGTTCAAAATCTTCATCATGGTTAGTATTGTTAACATACCTCACATTGACAGTCACGGTCAATTTGGTTTTGGACGAATAACCATCAGCCGTTACTGATTCGTTATACTGATTATATCCGGTTATTTCCCCATCTATCTCCAAATCGGCATTGTGATTCACTAGTCTTAAACGAGTCTGCCTTACAAATAAGTCCTTCAGCTCTTGATTAAATTGAGTAGCCAATGGAGCATAAACATACTCTGCTCTATTAGGAAAGTCAACAATTGAAATCGTTTTCACTTTGTTATAATCAATTGAACTAATGGGGGCAAGCCCCATAGAAATGCGACAAGAATACACAACTAGCAACAATACCGGCAATAGAGATACTGCTATTATTTTTTTACTCCAACCCATATTCCTTAATCTTTCTATATAAAGTACGTTCAGAAATATTCAAATCCTTCGCAGCACTCTTGCGCTTACCATGATGTTTTTCCAAAGCTTTCCTTATCATTTCTTTTTCCACTTCATCTAGAGACAATGATTCTTCCACATATTCTTCCGTATCCTGAATATCCTCATCATCGTCGTGAGAAGATTTGACTGATGGACTAATTATCGTGGGAATACCAGAAGAAACCGGAGCAACCACAGCCGGTGTGGAAGTATAATAACCAGAAGACGTCGAAGGCATATGCGGTGCATTCCCTCTCACTTCACGTTCCGTCATAATTTCATGTACCAGTTTCTTCAAATCCGTCACATCCTGCCGCATATCAAAAAGGACTTGATATAAAATTTCCCGCTCACTCTCAAAACCTTTCGCAGATTTTACTCCTAACAACGCAGGTAAACGCTGTGCATTATCTTGCGCTGGCAAGTATCCTTTTAATATAGAAGCACTAATTTCACGGTTCGTTTCAATAATAGAGATTTGCTCTGTAATGTTTTTCAATTGCCGCACATTACCTGGCCATGAATAAGAAAGTAACATTTGCTTTGCATCTTCTGTCAATTGAATGGCTGGCATGCGGTATTTCTCTGCAAAGTCGGAGGCAAACTTTCGAAAAAGTAAAACCACATCATCTCCACGCTCACGTAAAGAAGGTATTTGAATAGGAACTGTATTAAGACGATAATATAAATCCTCCCTAAAACGCCCGTCAGCAATAGCTTGTGCCAAATTTACATTCGTAGCTGCAACGATACGTACATCTGTCTTTTGAACTTTAGAAGATCCCACTTTTATAAATTCACCACTCTCGAGTACACGCAATAAACGAGCTTGCGTAGGCAAGGGCAGCTCTCCAACTTCATCTAAAAAAATGGTACCCCCATCTGCCTCTCCGAAATACCCTTTCCGCTCCCCTATAGCTCCTGTAAAAGCTCCTTTCTCATGACCAAAAAGTTCAGAATCAATAGTTCCTTCAGGAATAGCACCACAATTTACAGCAATATATTGTCCATGTTTACGCCTGCTATACTGGTGAACAATTTGCGGAAAGCTTTCCTTACCCACGCCACTTTCTCCTGTAATCAAAACTGACAAGTCTGTGGGAGCCACCTGAATAGCAATATCTATTGCACGAAGCAATGAAATATTATTTCCAATAATACCAAAACGTAGTTTTACTTGCTGTATCTCCGCTTTCGTCATATTACAAATCCTCTTCCTGAGTATCAAGTTTTAATTTATCACTATCATCCCGCTTCTCATAGTATTGCTTCCGCAAAGGATTGGTATGAGCAACTTTTTCTGATTGCCGGTTACGGAATACGTCTATCGCAACATATACAGCTTGCCGAAAGGAATCTTCATTGGCCACTCCTTTTCCAGCAATATCATATGCCGTTCCATGAGCCGGGGATGTGCGTATGACTGGCAATCCAGCCGTAAAATTGACCCCTTCATCCATAGCCAACGCCTTAAAAGGAGCAAGTCCCTGATCATGGTACATTGCAAGTACTCCATCAAAACGAGTAAAATTACCAGAGCCCATAAAACCATCTGCTGGATAAGGGCCATAACATAAAATTCCTTTTTCAGCCATCTCCTTCAAAGCCGGAATGATAATTTTCTCTTCTTCATCACCTAATAATCCTTCATCACCAGCATGTGGATTTAAAGCAAGTACCGCAATACGCGGAGCTCCAATGCCAAAATCTTGTTTCAATGAACGATTAAAAATGGCTAGCTTTTCTTGTATAAGTTCCTTAGTAATAGTTGAAGCAATCTGGCTAACAGGAATATGCCCCGTCACTAGAGCAACTCTAAAATCATTTTTCAACAAAATCATCAACGATTTAGAACCATCCCCTAATTTATCTTCTAAATATTCAGTATGCCCCGGAAAAGTAAAGCCTTCCGATTGAATAGTGTGCTTATTGATCGGAGCAGTAACAATTGCATCAATTAAACCAGCTCTATACTCTTCCACTGCCTTCTCCAAAGCATCAAATGCGGCCTTTCCTGCTTCAGGATCAGCCTTCGAAAACTCCACTTTAACTTCCTCATTTATGCAATTAACCACATTCAAACGATTATGACTAGCTTCTGAAGCAGAATTTACGATACTGAAGTTTGTTGGTATATCAAGTGATTTACGATGGTAAGCTGCAACCTTAGGTGAACCATACACGATAGGAGTGCATAAATCCAACATATTAGCATCAGCAAAAGTTTTCAAAATTACTTCATACCCTACTCCATTAATATCCCCATGAGTAATTCCAATCTTTATCTTATTATTTTCCATTTTCTTATTTATTAATCTTCTTATAAGCTCCCAAAGGAATTTCCGAATCCGTTGTATTCAGGTCACTCGGTAATTTCAACGTATAAAGAGAAGCTTCCATTTGACGAACCAGATTACGTTTCAATTTATCCGGAGAGTATATAAAGACCTCCACTGTGATAATACGCTGATTAGCTTTATCCAACCGGACATGAGAAACAAACGGACCTCCCATAAAATCTCCCTTTACACGCCACAATCCCCGAACTTCCAATGCATATTCGCCTCGTATATCAATCGGTCGTACATCTGTCATCATAGAATCTGTCATCATATACATCCCTTCCCGAGCCCCCGGAATATTGATCTTCATCACAGAGTCACGCTTATGCACAAAATATTGTTTAGTAAAAGTATCCCGATCTCTATATGGATATGAATAGATCACAAAGTTTCTATCTCCTGTAGCAGCATTGGTTCCAGCCCAAAAGAAATCTTTGCCCTGTTTTGAAGCAGTAAGTTCAACAGGTACCCATATATCGCAATCGAACAAGCTTTTCACTTTCGTAGAAACATAATCATTATGATCGTCTTTCAACAATGCAATTTGACGATTCATTTCTGCGTGAGTAAAGAAATTAATAATAAACTGCTTGTTACTGTTAACAAAATTTTCAAACGACTTTTCATCTGGAGCCTGAATAGTAAGAATAGCCTGTGGAGCAGCATAGACATCTTTCGCATACTTAAAAGCAGCCTTCGTATAGATATTCTGCACATCCGCAATCACAATATTACGAATCAACTTCAATGTAGCATCATAATTTTCCGGGGAAGTGTACATCATACGGAATGAACGCTCCGACTGAGGTAAACCCGGTACATCCGTATCAAGAACATCATAAAGAGCTCTACCTGCAGGACGCTCCCACATCCCCTGATTAATGACAACCAAGATCTCATATGCACGTCCACTTGAGGTTGGGGCAAGTCCACCTTTTTTCCCATTACATGCAGAAAAAAGCATTGTGACCAAAGTCAAACTTAAATAAAACAAGTGCTTTTTCATATATCTATCAGTTTAATATTTCTACAAAACTACGAAGAATGCATATACCATCCATGTCAAAGTTAATAATTTATATTAATTCTTGTTTATTTGTACTTTTTGCTTAGCAGTAGAGAGCATCCCGCAAGCTGCAAAAATATCCTCACCGCGTGAAGCTCGTATTGTAGTAAATAATCCATGCGAAGTCAAATAATCACGAAAGTTTATCATAACATCCATATCAGCACCCTCCAAGTCAACATTAGGAATAGCATGAAACCGGATTAAATTAACCCGACAATCCAAACCATGCAACAATTTCAATAACTCCTTAGCATGAGTCAGAGAATCATTCACGTTTTTAAAAACAATATATTCAAAAGATAACCTACGCTGCTTAGTAAAATCATATTCTTTCAATAGATCAACGATTTCCACAATAGAATAAGCTTTCTCAGCAGGCATTAACAAAGAACGTTGCGAAGGAATAGGTGAATGAAGACTAATGGCTAAATGGCAATCAGACTCTTCTATAAAGCGACGCAATCCCTTATGTAAGCCAACAGAAGAGACTGTTACCCGCTTGGGACTCCACCCATAACCATATGGAGACGTCATAATTTCCAATGATTTCAGAAGTTCGTCCAGATTATCCAAAGGTTCTCCCATCCCCATCATAACCACGTTAGTTAGGCTATCCCTTTCAGGAAGTGAATTAATTTGATTAATAATTTGATTTGCAGTCAGATTGGCAGAGAAGCCTTGCTTACCGGTCATACAAAAACAACAATTCATCTTGCAACCAACTTGAGATGAGACACAAAGGGTAGCACGATCTTCCTCCGGAATATAAACAGATTCAACAAATCGCTCTTCTCCTACACGATATAAATATTTCACCGTACCATCAATAGAATGCATTGCCTCTACAGGGATACTTCCACCAACTTCATACATATATTTAAGAGATTCTCTATTTTTAATAGAAAGATTCGTCATATCATCAATAGAAAGAACTTTCTTATCGTAAAGCCACGAAGCTATTTGCCTAGCTGTGAATTCAGGCATACCCAATTCACTGACCACCATTTTTAATTCATTAAGCGTTAATCCCAGAAGAGTACGTTTGGACATAATATTTATCAACTTTAACAATTTGTTTCGCAAAGGTAAAAATAAAGCAGCACAATGCAATCGCTTGATCCGAAAATAAACAGACATGAAAACAAGTCACCCTTACAAATCAAAAACTGATTCATAAGGGTGAAAACTATAACTAATGCTAAAAAGCCCGATTTACACTTACTTAGAAGAACAAGTAACGTGTATCTTCCACATCAGCCTTTAAATACAAATCATTAAGGAATTGACCTGCCATGCGGGCATGCATGTTTTGCAAAGTAGCTTCTTCAGTTTTCGGATTATAAGTTTCATTCAATTTCTCTTTGGCATAAGGTTCCAGCACAAATACTCCAGCATTACCTTTAATAGGCATACTCAATTTATTTAATTCCGATACCGAAGCATAAGCTCCAACTAAAGGCTCACTGCTATGCAAAACCGAAACATATGCAGGGGCTCCAAAAGTAACATATTTCACAGAATCACTGACTGCATTTGTCAAAGCCTTATATTGAGCCAAGGTAGTTGCACCAGATGCTTTCATTTCAGCCATAATCTTTTCAGCCTTTTTATCCTTTAGAATTTCAGCCTTTAACTGATCTTTTACTAGAGCTAATGAACGATATCCCTTAGGAATAATACCAGAAACACCCACAACTAGCATATGGTCACTCTCACCACACTCATACAATCCAGAAACATCGCCAGCTTTTGCACCAAAAGCCCATTTCAGAGCATCTTTTGTACCCTTAATACCCCCTATACCATGTTCAGAACTATATAAATCATTTCTTACTAGTAGTTTATAACCTGCATCTTCTGCATTAGCCACCATTTTATCCAATGTAGGATTTGCCGCAATGAACTGACTAAATTCATTATACGCTTTGCTATATGTTTCCTTGCTAAACTCTACTGTACGCTTAATAACAGCAACTTTATACTTATCTTTGACAGCCTTTCTATCTATAACTTGCAATATAACATTAGCTTGCCCCAAGGCTAAATTTGTCAGCTCATTTTGCCCAAGTGTAGTCACAGCTTTTACATACTTCAAATTATCTCCATCTAATTGTGCTCCTTCATAGTTAGCTGATGAAATCCACGAAGACTGACCCGTTTGACCATATTTCTTAGCTACGTCCTCAAAGTTAGCTCCCTCCTTAATAGCATTAAATATACTATCAGTTACTACTTTTCTTTTAGCAGCATCCGCTATAGAAACCTGAATTTGGCGGTATTCAACAGAGTCAGGCATAGAAGCAATAGCCAGTTTCTTAAAAGAATTAATAGTATTATCAGCAGCATTATAATAAGGCCCATACACAGCTCCCACAGCTACAGAGTCCAACCGTCCAGCTACATCTGTAGGTAAAGACTTGGCAGCATAGAACAAATCAACATATGGTACTTCTGACCCAGTGGAACGGATAAATGTAGTATAATCTTCAGGAGTATTACCTAACTGCTCTGTATACTCCACAACATCCTTTTGTATAGCAGCTTTATCCGCTGGGCTAGCTTTTACCTGCACATCTATATACTTAATATTCCGGCTCTCAACAGTTTGCTTAAATTGCTCCTTCTTCTTATCGTAAGCAGCTTGCAACTCAGAGTCTTTTATTGTAATCGTAGAATCCAAAATAGAAGAATACGGAACCGCTGCCAACAATAAGTCATATTGGTTAACTCTTGATTCAAAAGAGTTTTGGGCTTCTATAGGATTAGAAAATAGCGACTTCGTAATCAATGCCTGATACTTTTCAGCTAAAAGTGTTTGCACCAGAGTCTTTTCCATAAAAGACCAGAACTTATACATTGATTCATAATATTCAACATATTGAGAAGGCATTTGAGCTTTATTCATTTTAGAATAGTCCACTAAAAACTTTTTCAGCATATCCTTATCAAAAGCTCCGGTTTGGGGATTACGAAACGGAGTCCGTTGCAACAAAGGATGAACGCCTTCATCAATCACAGCTTGAATTTCAGCCTTAGTTACAGTTAGCCCCAATTTTTCAGCTTCGGTCTCAATCAACTTATTGTTGACATAAGTCCTCCATACTTCATCCTTTATTTGGTTAGTCTGTTCATCTGTAAGCGCACTTAAACCACTGGAGAATTTCACCACCTCCGTATATTCTTCAATCATACTTTGATATTCTTTCGCAGAAAGTGTCTCTCCATCTATTTCTCCTACATTTTGCGATTGATGTGGTTGAAGTACTTTCCATGCATCTCCTGCAATAAAAGCAAACAATGCCAAACCAATAACAATAACCAATAAAGGCCCTTTAGACCGAATGCTCTGTAATGTTGCCATTTTAATTAATATAATTTATTTTTCTATTATTATTTTCACCTCTATTATAATACGTTTTAGCGCACGAAGATACAAAAAAATGCAAATACGTATTGATTTATCTTCAAAAAAATAAGCTATGCCAAGAACTATTCCAGAACTTTAAGGCGCACTAAGTCTATTTTTGTAGTTGTCATCTTAATAATTTTGAATTGAAAATGATCAATAGTCACTAATTCATGCAATTTAGGAAAACTTTGATATTGATTTAAAATCAGACCTCCAACTGTTAAATAATCATCCGATTCAGGCAATTCAATATTTAAGGTCTCATTGACTTTCTCTATTTCCAAACGAGCAGAAAGTATATATTCATGCTCACCGATCTGTTTACAGATATAAGAAGAATTATCATGCTCATCTTCGATTTCTCCAAAAATTTCTTCCACTAAGTCTTCCAACGAAACAATACCTGCCGTACCCCCAAATTCATCAACGACTACAGCGATTGTTTTTTTCTGTTGCATAAAAAGTTTCATCAATTTATGAGCAGACATTGTTTCCGGAACAATAGGTACTTCCTTTACATTCTTATGCCAATCCTTAGGGTTACGAAACATTTCAGAGGAGTGAATATAACCCACTACATCATCTATATTTCCATCATACACAATAATCTTAGAAATTCCAGATTCTACAAAAAGATTTTTAAGATTTTCTAAAGAGGTCGTCAAACTAACAGCTACAATCTCTGTTCGAGGAACAATACAATCTCGTATCCGAATATTAGAAAAATCAAGCGCATTTTGAAATATCTTCACTTCTGTATCTAATTCTTCTTCATCAGATGCATTATTAATACTAGACTGGACAAAATAATCCAAATCCACTTTCCCAAAAGCTTTTGCAGAAACCTCTTTATTAACTTTCATTCCAAATAAACGCAAGAATATAGAAGCTAGTCCTGAAGCAAACTTCGATATAGGATACAATATTACATAGCAAATAGACAGAGGAAAAACAAAAATCCGTAATGTAACGTTCGGGTTAATCTTAAATAAGGTTTTAGGAAGAAATTCTCCTGTCACAAGAATTATAAGCGTTGATATGATTGTTTCTACTGAAACACGTAAAAAGCTGTTAGAAATTGTCCCAAGAAATAAGTGCGTATCAATAATCCTCGCCATCAATATACCATAAATAACTAATGCAACATTATTTCCGACTAACATAGTGGAAATAAAATTATTAGAATTACGAAAGAAATAAGAAAAGATACGGGAACTCATTCCCGCTTTTCTATCCAGCTCAAAACGTAGTTTATCCACTGAAACAAAGGCTATTTCCATTCCTGAAAAAAAAGCGGAAAAAGCCATAGTTATTAATAAATAAATATATATATCCATATTATCAATTAATACTATCCGTTTTTAAGCTATCAGAAAGAGAGGTATTGTCTACATAAAAAATTCCTTCAGGTTTTTGGATCGTGTACGCACTCATTTGCTGATTAGATTCAAATCCGCGTCCCGTAATAATTTTATCGGGCTGCACAATTCGGATAAATCGATCAGAATATATTTGTCCCTTGTTCTGATCCCAATACAACAACTCGGTATTAAACTTTTCTCCTTTTAGATTTTGAATAGCTACGTGCCCAGACAATTTCCACAAGCGTGCTTTATCATAATAATAAGCAGTATCAGCTTTAATACTAGCTTCTACATGAAACAATGAATCAAATTTTTCTAGATAAATACCTTTTTCAAAGGCCCAATAAGATGGAGACTTACGATCATAAACAAGCCACTCCTCCGTCTTAATACGATAGCGAATAATGCCAGAATCAGAGATCAATGTTGTCACGCCTCGTGTATCCAATATTGGCAAAGAATCACGATTTGTGATTGCTCCTCCCAGCTCTTTATGGCGTCCAGAACAAGCAGGAAACAAAAGAAACATAACCATTGCCCCACAGACAATGGTTATGTTCATATTTATATTATGGAGAATATTACTTCGTCCCAGCAACAGCATATATCACCAAGTCTTTACCTAATTGTTGTAGTTTCACCAATCCAACCTCCAACAGTTATACGATCTCCTGCTTTATAACCTAACATAAACAAATCTTCTGCTTTTGGGGTATGACGTGCATAAGTTGCAATCAATTCATTCGCTTTATCTGCAACACTTGGATCAACAGATTTTGCGCGTTGTAGCTTATCAATTACCACAAAATAGGTACATTTGTTAAGTGCCGGTTCATCACTCCAATTAGGACTGGTCGCATAAAGTTGGGCTAACAAAATATAAGGATCACCATAATTTGCCTTAAAACTAATAGCTTTCTGAGCATATGTTCTGGCCTGTGATAGTTTCTTAGCACTATATAAAGCAACAGCAGTAGCATAAGCTCTTTCTGCTTTCTTATCCTGATCTGTTTCCAAATTCAAAGACTGATCGAAATATTTCACAGCAGCATCATAATCACCTTTCTTATACGCCATATATCCACATCCTGCAGCAGCATCGGCTGTTGGATTTATCTTATACATATAGTATGACGCTTTAAAATAAGCATCACTCTCAGTACAATTCATCATCTTCATAATAGATATTGTCTTCTTTAAGAAAGTAGAATCACTTTTATTTGTTTCCACCTTAGGACCATAAATATTCTGCAAAGATTCACAATCAGCAGTACCACTATTAATAAACATTGCAACTATATTTTCTTTAATTTGCTTTAAAGTAGCTTGTTTCTTTGCATCCGTCTCAGCGGAAATAGCCGCATCAGCATATTCCGATGCTGTTAGATAATCCTGTATGAATTGTTCTTTATGATTTGGATCTATCTTTAACTTATTTAACGACATATCCACAAAATAGTGCAAAACAGGGCCTTTAGAATTTTCTTTTTCTGCGTCTACAGATCCTTTTAACCATTCATACGCCTGATTCACATCAATATTCGGAGCAAAAGCAATATAACTAATAGCCTTGCTTCCTAATACATCACCGGCAGTAGGAGTATCTTTCAATCTGTCCATGAAGTCAGGAGTGTACTTAATTCTTAAATCATAGACCTCCATTAATTCATTAAAATACTTTTTATAATCGGCAGAATTATGGTCCTTGATACCTTCCAAGAAGCCGTTCAATATCTTAATACCATCAAGAAAAGTATAATATTTCAATGTCGGACATGTCTGAAGTACGGCCTTCCATGGTAAATAAGCATCTTTAAAATTTCCAGCTTTTACTGCTTCATGAGAGATACTACTGTTCTTATTACAATCTTCATTTTGTGCGAAAGTGCTAGTTGCTCCCACTGAAAGAAACAAAACAGCCACAAGCATTTTAATCTTCATTGTACTCAAATTTTAGTGTGTGTATTTTACTACTGTTATTTATTATATATACTACTAATTAACCTTCCGCTTAAAGAACCAACGCTCATTAAACGTTACTCCTACGCAAATGCGCAGAGTATTCTCATTCAGAAAACGGCTTTCCGTACCTTGAGTTCTCACATATTGTGCAGACAAACTTAATAGAGAACGACTTCTAGGAAGAGGCAATCCAAATCCCACTGTTATACCGTATTCATTCGCTGCACGGACTCCATTTATTTTATAATAAGGCTTCGAATAATAGGCTCCCAAACGATACCGAATAAGTGAAAGATAATTCTTAGACATTTCATTTGGAAGATATTCCGCTCCTATAGCAATCTTGCTACGATCACAAAATGCATTATTTTCATTCATATAAGTCACATTACTCCATTTCTGAAGCATCACATCAAGTCCAACCGTTAAACGATTATCATATACATAAGTTACTCCAGCACCCAAAGAAAGGGGTATGCCAAAGGTCGCAACCGTATCCCTATATGAGGTAGTAGCACCTGTAGTCGTATTACCAAGCTGTGTCTGTATATTAGAGTCATTTTTCAAATTATGTCCCGGAGAGAAAACAACTCCCAGTGTGCCAACATGCTTCTTACCAAACTGATGTGTATATTGTGCCCCAAAATCTATTTTATAACTTTTAATAGAAGCACTAGTAACTTCAGTCCATGGATATTTAGATGAATCATAGGGGAACTGTGAAGTTCGTGTCCTCGTTATATCACCCCAAAGGTATGAAAAATTAGCACCTATGGAAAAGTTTTTAGAAATTTTAAAACCTGCTCCCCAATACAATTGATGTAGTCCACCAGTTCCCGAATATGTCACCGTACTAGAACTAGCCAAATTATCTTTATTTTCTTGATAATCAGTAATATTATATCCGACATTAGAGTATGGTAACAAACCCAAACTCATTGCACACCACTTTCCAAGACGAAACTGCATTGCAATATAATCAAAACTTGAATTTTTGGCATTCAACTTAATAGTGCCATCACTAAAATTAGTATTCTGCAAAGATACTCCTCCATCAAAAATAAAGGTTAACGAATCTAATGCTGTATAAGACGCCGGATTCACAAAGTTAGTTTGATGCTTGTCACGTAATCCATAAGCGATTCCTCCCATAGCCTTGCTATTACCAGATCCTTGATCCATTAATTGTCCGTATCCATACCGTGTATAAGGCGAATTTGTATTATTTTGGGCATCTAACGCCCCGGACAATATCGAAAGCAAAAGCACCAAAAGTGTTTGTTTATATCCTCTCATCATTATAGCTTAAATTCTATTAAGATCCTGCCGACACTAAAAATTTGTTTGCAAAGATGACACTTTTTAAGTTTGTATCAAAAGAAAAAGCCGTGCCGCCCGTTAAAAAAACCAAAAGTTCAGTATATTTATAATTCATATCCACATCGTAACTCTAGTATATGAAGATTAAGAACGCAACTCAGATATACAATTACATATATCAAAACAAAAATCATATTACTTAATAACCGCAATAAATTATGTATTCAGTAAAAGGCACATAATCTTTAAATTCAAGATCAATGGTATATAAAGGAATTAAAAAAAGCAGTACCTTTGTGCGCATGAAACAGAAAGCTTCCAGGATTATATATTTTCTTCTAATAACTTTTTTCAGCTTCTTGTCTATTTCTAGCCAAGCTAAGGAGAAAAGGCCAATTTCTGATTCTATCCGCTTCAGTTTACTAACTTGTGCTCCTGGTGAAGAAATATACTCACTATTTGGACATACTGCCATTCGTTATGAAAACTTTACAAGAGGCATTGATGTTGTATTCAACTATGGAATGTTTAGTTTTAATACTCCTAATTTCATTCTTCGCTTTGCCTTAGGAAAAACGGATTATCAATTAGGTGTAAATAGCTACGAACAATTTGTATTTGAATATAAATACCTGGAACGGGATGTATGGCAACAGACATTAAACCTTCTTCCTGAAGAAAAAGAGCATCTTGTACGATCACTAGAAGAGAACTATCTCCCAGAGAACAGGACATACCGTTATAATTTCTTTTATGATAATTGCGCTACTCGCCCACGAGACCAAATAGAAAAAGCAGTAAACGGCAAATTACAATACGCCGATGATATGCTTAACAATAATACAGGAAAAAGTTTCCGAGATATTATCCACCAATATACTAAAGGACATGATTGGGCAAAATTTGGTATGGACTTATGCCTCGGAAGTAAAGCGGACAAGCCTATTAACCGAAGGCTAATGATGTTTGCTCCGTTTTATGTGAAAGATTTTTTTCAAAGTGCAAAGATAGTAGACAGGCAAGAAAGATACTTAGTTCTGAAAACAACTAAAATTGTTGAGGTAAATAATGCAAAAGAAGAGAAACATACGAGCTGCATAACTCCTATGCAAGCATCACTATCTCTCTTTTTTTTTATAACTCTAATTACTCTGATTGGAATCTATAAAAAGAGAACACTGTGGGGAGTGGATTTAATTTTATTCGCAAGCGCAGGATTAGCAGGAAGCATTCTATCTTTTCTCGCCTTATTTTCTCAACATCCGGCCGTTAGCCCCAACTACTTACTCTTTATTTTTCATCCTTTTCATCTTTTGTTTCTTCCATGGATTATAAAAAGAGTAAAGAATAGACAGAAATGTCTATATATGATGCTTAATCTTCTAGTTTTAACACTCTTTATATTGTTTTGGGCTGTAATACCGCAAAGATTTAACTTAGCGATATTACCTTTGGCACTTTGTTTGTGGATTCGTTCTATGAATAATTTATTTATCACTTTCAAAAAGCATAAATGAAAAAAGGACTGATTACTTCCATATTAGCACTAACCTTTACGGGATTACAGGCACAATCTGTTACGACCGCACCCAAATTAGTCGTATCTCTAACGATTGACCAGCTCCGTACAGACTATATGGAAGCTTTTTCATCCTTATATGGAGAAAAAGGATTCAAGCGGTTAATGCGGGAGGGGAAAGTTTTTACTCAAGTTGAATTTCCATTTACTAATATCGACCGCGCTTCTGCAATCGCCACCATTTATAGTGGTACTACTCCTTCCATGAATGGAATCATTGCACAAGATTGGCTAGACAGGTCAACACTCCGTCCAACAAGTTGTGTCGATGACCCAGCTTTTATGGGGAACTATACGGATGACAGTTCTTCTCCGGCACAGCTTCTTGTTTCAACCATTAGTGATGAATTAAAAATAGGAACCAGAAATAAAGGATTAGTTTATTCTATCGCCCCATCACGCGATGCTGCAATATTAGCAGCCGGGCATACCGCTAACTGTGCCTTCTGGCTGAATGAAAACACAGGAAAATGGTGTAGCACTACATACTATAGCGAATTTCCATGGTGGGCAAGCCAATACAATGATCAAAAGTCCCCGGATTATCGTATCAAAGAAATGGTATGGACTCCCACTTTGCCCATGACAAGCTACACTTTCCTACCGGAATGGAGAGATCAACCTTTTAAATATAAATTCGAAAGTGAACGTCAAAACAAATATCGCCGTTTAATAGCTAGTCCATACATTAATGATGAAGTAAACTTACTAACAGAAGAACTTCTAGAAAAAAGTACTATTGGCAAAGATAATGTACCAGACTTATTGGCTCTCACATATTATGCAGGAAACTACAACCACAAAAGTATTCAGGAATGTGCAATGGAAATGGAAGATACCTATGTACGTCTTGATCGTAGTTTAACCTCTTTACTTGACCTTATAGACCGTAAAATAGGGTTGCGCAATGTCCTTTTCTGTATTACTTCAACAGGGTATAGTGATCCGGAGGCTCCAGATCATGGTTTGTATCGTATACCAGGTGGAGAATTCCATTTGAATAGATGTGCAACGCTATTGAATATGTATTTAATGGCAACCTACGGAACCGGAAAATACGTGGAAGCCTATCATAACCAACAAATTTACTTAAACCATAAACTCATAGAGAGCAAGCAATTAAACTTAGCTGAAATCCAAGACAAATCGGCCGACTTTTTAATACAATTTAGCGGGGTAAATGAGGCTTATTCTGCACATCGTTTATTACTAGGTGCTTGGTCACCACAAGCAGAACGCATTCGTAATGCTTTTCATCGAAAGCACTCCGGTGATTTATTAATTGATGTATTACCAGGATGGACCATAGTTGAAGAAAACACAGCAAGCCAGCGCGTTGTAAGGGAGGCTACTCCACCAACACCTCTTATGTTATTAGGAGGAAACTTCAAGGCAGAAGTTATTAAAACTCCTGTTAATGCCACTCGTATTGCTCCAACACTTACCAACATTATGCGCATTCGTGCACCCAATGCATGTATGGCATCTCCACTAAACTTTTAGTAAATAGGCATTTATACTAAAGCTTAAATTAAAAAACAATTTGTAGACTACTGATAAACCAGCATTTTAATGTAACTTTGTATCTATTATCAGGCAGGAATACATTTATTAATTAAAACAAGTGATAACTATAAAAACATAAATAAAATGGGATTTAATGAATTACTAAGCTCGATCTTCGGCAACAAATCCACACGTGATATGAAAGAGATGCAGCCATGGGTAGCAAAAATTAAAGCAGCCTATCCGGAAATTGCAAAACTTGATAATGATGCTCTACGTGCTAAAACAGAAGAGCTGAAAACATATATCCGCAACTCGGCATCCGAGCAGCGTACAAAAATGGAAGAACTGAAAGCTGATGTAGAAAACATAGAATTGGAAAAACGTGAAGACGTTTTTGCACAAATAGATAAAATTGAGAAAGACATTTTAGAGATCTACGAAAAAGCCCTTGATGAAGTATTGCCTGTGGCTTTCTCTATCGTAAAAGAAACAGCAAAACGCTTTACTGAAAATGAGGAAATAATAGTAACAGCTACTGATTTCGACCGACATTTAGCAGCAAGCAAAGATTTTGTTCGTATAGAAGAAGATAAGGCAATCTATCAAAACCATTGGAAAGCCGGTGGTAGTGAAATCACATGGAATATGGTACATTATGACGTACAATTATTCGGTGGTGTAGTTTTGCACAAAGGAAAGATTGCAGAAATGGCTACAGGTGAAGGCAAAACGCTAGTAGCCACCTTACCCGTATTCCTTAATGCACTTACGGGAAATGGTGTACATGTTGTAACAGTTAATGATTATTTATCAAAACGTGACTCTGAATGGATGGGACCTTTATACATGTTTCACGGACTCAGCGTTGACTGTATAGACAGGCACCAGCCCAACTCTGATGCACGTAGACAGGCATATCTGGCAGATATTACATTCGGGACAAACAATGAATTTGGTTTTGACTACTTACGAGACAATATGGCAGTTAGCCCCAAGGATCTTGTACAGCGCCAACATAATTACGCCATTGTAGACGAAGTAGACTCCGTTTTAATAGATGATGCACGTACTCCTTTAATTATATCAGGCCCAGTACCTCAAGGAGAAGATCAATTATTTGAAGAACTTCGTCCTCTGGTAGAACGTTTGGTAGAAGCACAGAAAAAATTGGCAACACAATACTTGGCTGACGCCAAACGATTTATCTCTTCCGATGTTAAAAAAGAACAGGAAGAAGGTTTTCTTGCTTTATTCCGTAGTCACAAAGCTCTGCCTAAGAACAAAGCCTTAATAAAATACCTCAGTGAACAGGGTATTAAAGCTGGCATGTTGAAGACAGAGGAAATCTATATGGAACAAAATAACAAGAGGATGCATGAAGCTACAGATCCCTTATATTTTGTTATTGATGAAAAGCTGAACAGTGTAGATCTTACAGATAAAGGTGTAGACTTAATAACAGGAAATTCACAAGACCCTACACTTTTTGTTTTACCTGACATTACAGCACAGCTTTCTGAACTAGAAAACGAAAAAGGATTGACGGAAGAACAAAAGCTGGAGAAAAAAGATGAGCTCCTGACAAATTATTCCATAAAATCTGAACGTGTACATACCATCAACCAACTCTTGAAGGCATATACGATGTTTGAAAAAGACGATGAATATGTGGTGATCGAAGGTCAGGTAAAGATTGTAGATGAACAGACAGGCCGTATCATGGAAGGACGTCGTTATTCAGACGGTCTTCACCAAGCGATTGAAGCAAAAGAGCGGGTTAAAGTTGAAGCGGCAACACAAACATTCGCTACTATTACATTGCAAAATTACTTCCGTATGTACCACAAGCTCTCTGGTATGACTGGTACAGCAGAGACAGAAGCTGGAGAACTTTGGGATATCTATAAGTTGGATGTCGTAGTTATTCCAACCAATCGTCCTATCATACGTATAGACATGAATGATCGTGTTTATAAAACAAAACGCGAAAAATACAAAGCTGTAATCGAAGAAATTGAGCAAATGGTGCAAGCAGGACGACCCGTTTTGGTTGGTACAACTTCTGTTGAAATATCCGAGATGCTAAGCAAGATGTTGACAATGCGTAAGATTCCCCATAACGTATTGAACGCTAAACTTCACCAACGGGAAGCAGATATTGTAGCACAAGCTGGACAAAGCAGTACGGTAACGATAGCAACTAACATGGCTGGTCGTGGTACGGATATTAAATTAAGTCCCGAAGTCAAAGCTGCGGGCGGTTTAGCAATTATCGGTACCGAAAGACATGAATCACGACGGGTAGACCGGCAGCTTCGCGGACGGTCCGGACGTCAAGGTGATCCGGGATCATCTGTCTTCTTCGTCTCATTGGAAGATGATCTGATGCGTCTGTTCTCTTCCGACCGAATAGCAGGGGTAATGGACCGTCTCGGTTTTAAAGAGGGGGAAATGATTGAACACAAAATGATATCCAACTCTATTGAACGTGCTCAGAAAAAGGTAGAAGAGAACAATTTCGGTATTCGTAAACGGTTACTGGAATATGATGATGTAATGAATAAGCAACGTACAGTAATCTACACTAAACGCCGTCATGCTTTAATGGGTGAACGTATAGGAATGGACATTGCTAATATTATTTGGGATCGATGCGCAGCTGCCATAGAATCTCCCGAATATGAAGATTGCAAAATGGATTTCCTCCAAACTCTTGCAATGGATGTTCCTTTCACCGAAGAAGATTTTAGGGATAAGAAAAAAGAAGACTTAGCTGATGACGCCTTCGATAAAGCGATGGAACAATTTAGACGTAAGACGGAACGTATGGGCCAAGTTGCCTACCCAGTAATTAAACAGGTCTATGAGAATCAGGGACATATGTATGAAAATATACTGATACCTATCACAGATGGCAAGCGGATGTACAACATTTCATGTAATCTGAAAACTGCATACGAAAGTGAATGTAAAGAAGTCGTAAAATCGTTTGAAAAGTCTATCCTTTTACACGTCATTGACGAAGAATGGAAAGAAAACTTACGTGAACTGGATGAGTTAAAACAATCTGTTCAAAACGCTAGTTATGAACAAAAAGACCCGCTATTGATTTACAAGTTAGAGTCTGTGAATTTGTTTGATACCATGGTAGACAAAATAAATAATCAAACAGTATCCATTTTAATGCGTGGACAGATTCCGGTACAGGAACCACAGGATCTGCGCCAAGCAGCCCCAGAAAAGCGTCAAGACATGAGCAAATATCGGGAGCAGAAACAAGATTTAAATGATCCACATCAACAAGCTGCCGCCCAACACGACACTCGAGAAGCTAAAAAAGAACCAATTCGTGTAGAAAAGACTGTGGGACGGAATGATCCATGTCCATGTGGTAGCGGCAAGAAATATAAAAATTGCCATGGAAAAAATGTCTAAGCATGATTATATTGAAAAGCAGTAACAATCCCCTTATATTTTGAGGGAAATAATATAATTGAATATAAAGAAAGGCCTCAATCGGTTAAAAACTGTTTGAGGCTTTTCTTTATTCATACAAAAGTGTATTTTTGTTCCCCAAGAAAAGAGAGAAGAGTATGACTAAGAAAACTTGTTGTCTATTAGTAGTCTGCAGCCTACTATTCAGTGCCTGCCAAAGCATAGAACAAATATCCATTGATTATATGCTACCAGCCAACGTCAGCTTCCCTGCTAGTCTAAAACGAGTAGCAGTAGTGAATAATATGCCAGATATTCCAGACAATAAAACAATAATCACAGAAGACGAAAAGCCAAAAGGAAAGAATGAGGTTCTTATACAGACAAAGTACTTCAATGGAAACGCTGTTACAGCGACAGAATCATTAGCCAAAGCCTTAGCCAAAGAAAACTACTTTGATGAAGTCGTCATTTGCGATTCTGCATTACGAAGCAACGATATGATTCCACGTGAAAGTGTTCTAAGTAAAAATGAGGTTGAAAGACTTACTCGTGAACTGGATGTAGACTTTCTAATTGCTTTAGAAAACGTACAATTAAAAACTACACGCAAAATAGACTATATACCAGAATGGAACATCTTTCACGGAACTGTAGATGTAAAAGCATACACTGCTGTAAGAGTCTATCTTCCTAATCGTAACGGCCCAATGGTGACAATAACCCCAGTCGATAGCATATTTTGGGAAAAAGAAGACTACAAATTGGAATACGTACGTTCACATCTCATTAGCGAAAAAGAGATGTTAGAACAAGCTTCTGAATTTGCTGGGAGTACGCCCGTACATCATCTATTACCTTACTGGGAAACCGGTACGCGCTATTATTTCATTGGGAATTCCGCCCCAATGAGAGATGCAGCTATTCAAGTCAAAGCGGGAGATTGGAGCAAAGCAATCAAACTTTGGGAAGAAATTTATGAAAAGAAGAAAGGCAAACAACAGATGTATGCAGCTTATAACATCGCATTGGGATATGAAATGCAAGATAGCATCAATACCGCAGAGAATTGGGCCCTTAAGGCACAGACAATAGCTGCCCAAATAGATAAAATAGAAGATACACAAAAAAGAGGAACAGTCAATATCGAGAACATACCCAATTATTTTATAACTACTAAGTACGTAAACGAATTACAAAAGAGAAATGAAGGATTAGTAAAACTGAATATGCAAATGGGAAGATTTAAAAACGTTTTTTAGTTAAAAGAGAGAGCAGTTATTATTTTTTTTATACCTTTGACCATTCTTAAGAAAGAAGCCATATTATGAAATTAAGTCAATCATCCTTATCACTTATAGAAGCTACTGTTAAGCAGGCCGTAAACAAATACGCATGCGGATGTGAACAAACTATCGTGACAGATATTCACATTCTGGCGAATCAAAATTCAGGTGAATTATCTATTTTTGATGATGACGAAGAAGAACTTGCTAATAATATCATTGAAGAATGGATGACTTATGAGGGGGACGATTTTTACGACAACATTGAACGAGTTTTATGCACCATCCTCAATAAAGTAAAAAATGAAGGAGTACTTGACCAGTTAACGATCTTAAAGCCCTATTCCTTTGTTCTTGTAGACGAAGAAAAAGAAACAGTTGCCGAACTTTTGCTAATGGACGACGACACTTTACTTGTGAACGAAGAATTATTAAAGGGGTTGGACGAAGAACTAGATAACTTCCTAAAAGACTTATTAGCAAACTAAAGGCCTCTGATATTACTTTCATTATTCTATTTCCAAGACTCAGATAAATTTGCTTTTTTTAGCTTATACTTCTACAAGCGTGAATTCACTATTCAATAAAAGTCCAGAGCTTTTGAGTTTTCACCGTATTTTTTTCACATCTTTGCAAACGAAGCTTTAATGGCTCATCGTCAAGATTGGCTATTACCCCCTACAGCAATACAAAATTTAGCAAAAACGATTCATAAAAACAGAATTTTAAGAAACTACGATTTTTGCTTTCAGCCTCTGCATTCCTTTGTACATAGGCTTTCCGGCTGAAAGCAAGGTTTCAGGTTGCTTTCAGCTTTCAGCCTTGTACTTACCATTAATACTTTTATTCAATATCCAAGATTTAAAATAATCAAGACACGTCCCAATTAAAGAGGCTTCTTGTATAGCCAGAAGATGAGCCAAAAGACATAGTCAGTTAGAGTAAAACAGATGATTTGTTGAAGTGCAACAGACTATCTATTGAGGTTTAACAGATGATCTGTTTACTTGCAATAGATAGTCTTTTTTGCTCTTACAATAATTATCTATGCTCTTAGCTTATTGCTTTTTACTCTTACCAAATAAAGTATATTGCAAGAGCTAATTTCATCTTGCCAGCAAATTTACGCCCCCTTAAAAATACCTATTCTAAAAAAACTAACAACAATCAATACAAAACATCTAAAACGGACATAAATGCCTCTACTTTGAGCAACAAACAAAACATCTTAACCACTATTTACTAAAAAGTACCTATCATGATCACCATAATGCACAAAATCATACGAGGATATTATAACCAAGATAAAAAGAAGCTACCATTTTGTTCCAAATTGATTCACTGAACTGTTATTAAACACAGGACGATACTTAGATAAATGAGAGTATCAAAGCTCAATTTTAGGAAAGGAAAACTTTTAATCTGAAACTAGGCTATCCTAATCAACAAAAAGAAGAGCCCTATCATTACTCAAAACAGAGTTTGAGAGGGCTCTTTTATACCTACTTAGCTACAATTTGTAACCTTTAGAGTGATCATTTTAGTTTTAACACACTCATTTATCTCATAAAGTTATTTTCTCAGAGCAGCTATGCTTTCTTTCAAAGAACTGATAATACTTTCTGCATCTGCTTGCTTTTTACGCTCCAATCCAAGGACAGAAGTAGGGGCATTATTTACAAACTTTTCATTGTTCAACTTCTTTAAAACACCTTGCAAAAAGCCTTCTTTATGCTTTAATTCGGCCTCCATACGGGCTATTTCAGCGTCTACATCAACCATATTATCCAAAGGAATGGCATACTCAGCTGTACCCACCATGAACGAAGCAGCACCATCTGCCTTAGCTTCAACAACGCTAATACCAGAAAGATTACACATCTTGACTATAACCGATGTAAATTCAGCAACAGGATTGGACCCGACAACTTGTAGTCCCAAAAGCTCCTTCTGAGCAATATTTTTCTGCAAACGAATAGAACGAACGTTGCTAATGACCTCTTTGACTACTTCAAATTGCTGTACAAGGCTCTGATTTACATAATGATCAGTTGACAACGGACATAACATAATAGATTCACCATCTGCACGCTCATACATTTCCTGCCATATTTCCTCTGTTATAAATGGCATAAAGGGATGAAGCAAACGAAGAAGATTTTCAAGGAAGCAAATAGTTGCAGAATGCACTGAAGGGTTAATGCCTTGACCATAAGCCGGCTTAATAATTTCCAAATACCAAGATGAGAACTCATCCCAAAACAACCGATAGACAGCCATCAAAGCTTCACTTAGGCGATACTTACTGAACAAATCAGCCATTTCGTCCGCAACTGCATCTTGTTTGGATTCAAACCAATCCATAGCCAAAGCAGATGCCTCTGGAATGGGTTGACTATTGTCAACAGTCCATCCCTTTATAAGACGGAATGCATTCCATATCTTGTTACAGAAATTACGTCCCTGCTCACACAACGCATCATCAAAAGGAATGTCATTACCAGCTGGAGCAGATAGCATCATTCCCATCCGAACTCCGTCCGCACCATACTTCTCTATCAACTCCAACGGATCGGGAGAGTTACCTAAAGATTTAGACATCTTGCGGCCTAACTTATCTCGCACAATGCCTGTGAAATAAACGTTTTTAAACGGCATTTCATGTTCATACTTATACCCGGCCATAATCATACGTGCCACCCAAAAGAAGATAATATCCGGAGCGGTAACCAAATCAGTAGTTGGATAATAATAATTAATCTCTTCATTACCGGGATCTGTAATGCCTTTAAATAATGAAATCGGCCATAACCACGAAGAGAACCAAGTATCAAGACAATCTTCATCCTGACGGAGATCAGCAACGGTTAAACTGGCATTACCAGTCTTCTGCTTAGCCAAAATCAATGCCTCTTCAACCGTTTCGGCTACCACATAACCGCCTTCAGGTAAATAATATGCAGGAATTTGGTGCCCCCACCACAACTGACGGCTTATACACCAATCCTTTATATTCTCCATCCAATATCTATAAGTATTCTTATATTTAGAAGGATAAAACTTAATTTCATCGTTCATCACCGCATCAAGAGCCGGCTTTGCCAAATCTTCCATCTTTAGGAACCATTGCATAGAAAGCTTAGGTTCAATGACAACATTAGTACGTTCAGAATATCCAACTTTATTCGTATAAGCCTCTACCTTTTCCAATAAATCAGCATTTTCAAGATCTTTCTCTATCTGTTTACGTACTTCAAAACGATCCATACCTACGTATAGACCGGCAGCATCACTCAAAGTTCCATTATCATTGAAAATATCAATGCTAGGCAAATTATATTTTTCACCCAGCATATAATCGTTTACATCGTGAGCAGGAGTCACCTTCAAACAACCCGTACCAAATTCTACATCAACATATTCATCTTCAATCACAGGAATTACACGATTAACCAAAGGCACAATCACTTTTTTACCCTTGAGCCATGCGTTTTTCGGATCATTTGGATTAATACACATAGCTGTATCTCCCATAATTGTCTCCGGACGAGTCGTCGCTACAACAGCATAGCGTCCACCAGCATCCCCTTCAACCTTATATTTTAAATAATAAAGTTTACTATGTTCCTCTTTATAAACCACCTCTTCATCAGAAAGAGCAGTCAAAGCCTTAGGGTCCCAGTTCACCATACGAACCCCACGATATATTAATCCCTGACTATAAAGATCCACAAATACCTTTATTACACTCTTACTACGCTCCTCATCCATAGTAAAAGCCGTACGGTCCCAATCACACGAAGCTCCCAATTTGCGAAGTTGCTTAAGAATAATTCCACCATGTTCATGAGTCCAGTCCCACGCATGAGACAGAAACTCCTCACGCGTAAGATCCGTTTTCTTAATGCCTTGAGATGCCAATTTATTCACCACCTTGGCTTCAGTAGCAATAGAAGCATGATCCGTACCCGGTACCCAACAGGCATTCTTACCTTCCATACGAGCGCGGCGTATTAAAATATCCTGAATGGTATTATTAAGCATGTGCCCCATATGAAGCACCCCGGTAACATTAGGAGGAGGTATGACAATTGTATAAGGTTCCCGTCCATCAGGCTTTGAACTAAACAGTTTATGATCCAACCAATACTGATACCACTTTCCCTCTACATCCGCGGGATTGTACTTGCTTGCTAATTCCATATCTATATCTATAATATTTATTTGCGAATAATGAGTGCAAAATTAATAAATTAATAGCTTTAAACGGCAAAACGAATGAAAAGAATTCCATATCTTTGTTCTGCTAAAAAACGGCTTTCACCTGGGTAAACCTTGAAAAAGGTGGCAATCGATGTAATAAGTCATAATAAAAAAAATGAAACGAAGCATAACGATATATGGTAAAACATTTATAATACGGCATCTTATTTTAGCAGTTCTATTCTTGTTTGTATGTTTGGTTCAAGTTATACCTCAATGGGGTATGTTTTATTCGCAGAACATGTATCCCCGGATAGCTTCCGTTCTTTCCTCCTTTTCAGACCTTTTTCCTTTCGCCGTAGGAGATTTGTTTATAGCCCTGAGTCTTATCGGAATAATAGTTTATCCTATATATGCCCATCGTATCCTAAAGAAAAAATGGAAGAATATCTGGCTAAATGATTTGGAATATATCATTTGGATTTATGTATGGTTCTACATGGCATGGGGACTAAACTATTCACGACCTAATTTCTTCCAACGCACAGGAATAGTATATGTATCTTACACTCCATCAGATTTTCAGGATTTTGTAAACGATTATATAGAAAAATTAAATAGCGCATATACCGAAACAAATGCAGTCGGGAAAGGTCTCGTACAACATGAAGTTGTCAATCAGTACAACTTAATGGCAGATTCATTAGCTATACACCGTCCTTTCCACTCATCTCCACGAGCCAAAACAATGCTATTCACGCCTTTCATTTCAATGGTTGGAGTAACAGGAAGCATGGGACCTTTCTTTTGTGAATTTACTTTAAACGGAGATCTATTGCCCTTGCAATATCCGGCGACTTATGCACACGAATTAGCACACCGCCTGGGCATTTCCAGTGAAGCCGAGGCTAACTTCTATGCCTATCAGGTCTGTACCCGTTCGCAAGAAAAAAGCATACGCTTTTCGGGATACTTTTCTATCCTAGGTCATGTACTTTCAAACGCTTACCGCTTAATGCCCGAAGAAGACTATAAAAAGCTACTTAACAGAATACGACCCGAAATCATAGAGGCTGCCCGGAAAGAGCAACAATATTGGAATGAAAAATACAGTCCTATTGTGGGAAAGGTACAAGACTGGATATACGACCTCTATTTGAAAGGGAATAAAATAAAAAGCGGGCGTAAGAATTATTCAGAAGTTATCGGATTAATAATCTCATATGATAAATGGAAAGACAAATTCAATAATAATTCTAATATATTAAAATAACATCATGCATACAAAACAAGAAAAGATGGAAGCTTTTGGACGCTTCCTTGATATACTGGATGAACTTCGGGTTAAATGTCCATGGGACCGTAAACAAACAAATGAAAGTTTACGTCCCAACACTATTGAAGAAACATATGAACTTTGTGACGCTCTGATACGGGATGACAAGAATGACATATGTAAAGAATTGGGCGATGTATTACTCCACGTTGGATTTTATTCAAAAATAGCTTCCGAAAAAGAAGAATTTGACATCAAAGACGTATGCGATAGGCTTTGCGAGAAACTAATTTATCGCCACCCACATGTATTTGGAGATGTAAAAGCAGAAACAGCCGGACAAGTATCCGAAAACTGGGAACAATTAAAATTAAAAGAAAAAGGAGGGAACAAAAGTGTATTAAGTGGCGTTCCGGTAGCTTTACCTTCACTGATCAAAGCATATCGCATCCAGGACAAAGCCCGCAATGTAGGATTCGATTGGAAAGAACGGGAACAAGTCTGGGATAAAGTAAAAGAAGAGATTCAAGAATTTCAAGACGAGATTTCCAATATGGACAAAGATAAAGCTGAAGCAGAATTTGGTGATGTTCTATTCAGTCTTATTAATGCCGCCCGCCTTTATAAAATAGATCCGGATAACGCTTTAGAACACACTAATCAAAAATTCATCAACCGTTTCAATTATCTGGAAGCGCGAACGATCAAAAAAGGAAAAAGCCTACATGATATGACTCTCGAGGAAATGGACGTTATTTGGGAAGAAGCTAAAAACCAGAAAGAGGAATAACACTTCAATCCTCTAGCTGCTAATACAGATACTGTCCCTCATTTTGTATAATTTATGTAAATAAAAAAATTCAGGATTCAGGTTTATACCTGAATCCTGTTTTCAAAGATAATCAGCAATTGATTAAAAATCAATCCCCAATTCCAAATATGAGGTTAGTATTATTTTTTCAACAGGCAGATAAACAAACATTTTGGAAATTCTCTATTATCTTGTATACGCAACAACCAAAAACTGCGATTTAATCAAAAGTCTAAATCGCAATTCTAATTTCAGAGATAACAATAAGAGTTTTCTCTTAGCCTTTACTTTGCACTTTTACGAGAATTATTCGGTCTCATATGCCGTTGCATTCCTTTCAATAATTCGCGATGGAAGCGCATCTCAGCCCGTTGAACCTGATATATTTTTTTAAAAGAAAGGATTTTCTTAAACTTATCAAAATACATCTTATCCAGACGATCGGAAGATATACGAGCATTATAAATGCCTTCTAATATTTCTTCATATTCTGTTTCTGTCGTATTTTGATCCCTCCCCTCGCGGACTAAGTTCCAAGCTTCATCATTTAGAACTTTCTTTCGATCCTGCAATTCAAAATAGACAGGAAAAAATTTAGCCGCTTCTTCTTGCGTAAGCCCTGCTTTTTCTATAATAAAAGCTTTCTGCTTAGCTCTAAATTCTTCAGGAGACAAATGTTGGTTGCACCCGTCAGCTGCCCAAAGAGAACCAATGCTACATAATATTATTCCAACTAAAACAACTAACTTTTTCATCGTTTATGTACTTTTTATTAAAGCTTTCTTTAAATTACTCCATACCAGGATTAGCATCCGTCAAATAGATATACAACGAATAATCATCCATCATTGAATTATCTAAAGCAGTACTTATATATTCATCAGATACAGCCTCCGTATCATTCCCCTTCGTCGCAACAGAATTTGTTACCCGATCTGTAGAAGCAACACGTATAATCAAAGCCGCTCCAATAAACATAGCAGTCATATATACCCATGGCCTTACTTTTTCCCATCTAGTAGGTACTCTAGGCTCCAACAATTGTGTTTCTTTTGCCGGAAGATTCTTCATAACCTCCGAAGTGAAATTTTCAAAATATCCACTTGGAACCTGAAATGCATTTTCTTTCCCCACTTTTTCTAATATACTGTTTTGTTCCTTCATAAACATTTCCCTCCCTATTTCATTAGACTATTTCCTATCTCAAAGGTTTAAACTTCATCTTCTAAAAACTTCTCTATTTTTTTCACGGCATGATGATAAGAAGCCTTCAAAGCACCGACAGAGGTGCCAAATATCTCCGACATCTCTTCATATTTCATTTCTTGATAATATTTTAGATTGAATACCATACGTTGCTTTTCAGGAAGAGTGAGTAATGCTTTTTGCAAGGCCAACTGAATCTGTTCCCCTGAAAAATACGGATCACTTTCCAACCTTTGCAAGACTGTGATGTCCGCATCGTCAATAGGAACAGAAACAACTGCTTTCTGTTTATTCAGAAAAGTAAGACATTCATTCAGAGCAATACGATATAACCATGTGGAAAGCTTTGCCTCTGCGCGAAAATAATCAATATTGACCCACGCTTTAATAAAAGTATTTTGCAACAGATCATTAGCATCATCATGAGATAATACCATTCGACGAATCTGCCAATATAATTGTTCGCTATACTGAGCCACAATCATTTCAAATCCCCGCCTTTGCGTCATTTTATTTTGCAAGAGCAATAATACCTCATTTTCATTATAAGAAGGACTCATAAAACACGTATCAATTTATTCTTAGACTATAGCAAATATAAATAGTTTAACCGGCTTCTTTAACAACTATTCCTATATATGGTTTCACTTTTAAAAGCACGACTAATTGTAAATAAAAACAATAAAATAATTTTCAAAAGTCATGATTTCCTTTACAAAAAGCCCTATATTTTTACACACAAATATACCGAATTCACTTCAATAAAACAAAAGCTTCATAAAAAACAAAATTCATCTATGTACCCGTACTTGAATATAGCAATTAGTCCCGGAACTTATAGACTAAAATTAAACTGATATGCAAAGCGTTTCATTAGCAAGCTGTGTGTTCAAGAAAACAGCTTTGGCCTCCGACAGCAATACATCCTCATTTTCATATCGTGCAGAAAAATGTCCGATAACTAGTTTCTTGACTTTAGCAGCACGAGCAATTTCCGCCGCCTGCATTGCAGTAGAATGGAAAGTCTCTTTAGCGCGAGCTAATTCTGCATTAGCAAAAGTTGCTTCATGAAATAATAAATCAACTTCCTTAATTTGCTCTACAATTTCCGGAGAATAAATCGTATCAGAACAATACGCATATCGCCGAGGTAAAGGAGCTGGCACTGTCAATCGGGAATTAGGTATGATTTCCCCATCCGGAGTCATATAATCACTCCCATTTTTAATGCGATTCAGTTCATAAACAGGGACTTTATAAAAATCAACCATATCTCTGACAATATGATTTAAACTCTGCTTCTCAGCAAACAAGAATCCACAACAAGGTACTCGGTGATGTAATGGAATGGTAGTTACCGTTAACGAACGGTCTTCATAAATAAGGCATGATTCTTTGGTATCAAACTCATGGAAAAGAACTTTATACGTCATCTGCCGGCAGAAATAATCAAGCATTGGAGCCAACAATTTTTCTAATCCATGCGGCGAATAAATATGAAGTTCCGCCGTACGTCCCAATAAGTTAAAAGTAGAAATCAATCCTAATAAGCCAAAACAATGATCTCCATGTAGGTGAGAAATAAAAATGCTATTTAAACGAGAAAATTTCAACTTTGATTTACGAAATTGCAATTGCGCCCCTTCACCACAGTCTATCATATATAATTTATCGCGCAAGTTAACGATCTGCGAAGAAGCAAAATGACGAGTAGTAGGTAATGCAGAGCCACAACCAAGTATGTTTAACTCAAATTTTTCCATATTTGTACAAAGATAAAAGAATCTCTTCTAATGTCACACTTTCTGGCTTGAAGTTTTTGATAAACCCACTACACCATTATAATAATAAAAAGAAAAAAGTGGACTCTTTTAATAGAGCCCACTTTCAACTATTTTATATCAAAAAGCTTATTTTTTTCCAGCTTCCATCTGTTCCTTTAAAGCAGCTAAAGCGTCAATATCACCCAAAGTAGTAGAAGCAGCCTGATTCTGGATAGTCGAATCTTCTTTCTTCGCAGGTTTCTTAACTTTCTTTTCTGCCCTAACTTCTGCCTTAGCAGCATCTTCAAATATACGGCTATGAGAAAGGATTATACGCTTAGCATCCTTATTGAACTCAATAACCTTGAAAGACAATTTTTCGTCTAATTGTGCCTGAGAGCCGTCTTCTTTAACAAGATGTTTTGGAGTAGCAAAACCCTCTACACCATAAGGCAAAGCAACAACTGCTCCCTTATCCAGCATTTCAATAATAGTACCTTCATGTATAGATCCTACTGTGAATACTGTTTCAAATACGTCCCATGGATTCTCTTCAAGTTGCTTATGTCCAAGACTTAAACGACGATTCTCTTTATCTATTTCCAGAACTTGCACTTCAATGTCTGCACCGATCTGAGTAAATTCAGACGGATGTTTTATCTTCTTAGTCCAAGATAAGTCTGAAATATGAATCAAGCCATCTACACCTTCTTCGATTTCAACAAAAACGCCAAAATTGGTAAAGTTACGTACTTTCGCAGTATGCTGAGAACCTACAGGATATTTCTCTTCGATCGTTTCCCAAGGATCTTGTTTAAGTTGCTTAATACCTAAAGACATTTTACGTTCTTCACGATCTAATGTCAATACAACAGCTTCAACTTCATCACCAACTTTCATGAAATCTTGAGCAGAACGCAAATGCTGAGACCATGACATTTCAGATACATGAATCAACCCTTCAACGCCTGGAGCAATTTCAATGAATGCACCATAATCAGCCATCACAACAACTTTACCTTGTACCTTATCACCAACTTTCAAGTTAGGATCAAGAGAATCCCAAGGATGCGGAGTCAACTGCTTCAAACCAAGAGCAATACGTTTCTTTTCGTCATCAAAATCAAGAATAACAACATTTAGCTTTTGGTCAAGTTCAACAACCTCTTTCGGATCACTAACACGTCCCCAAGAGAGATCTGTAATATGAATTAAACCATCTACACCACCTAAATCAATAAATACTCCATAAGAAGTAATATTTTTAACTGTACCTTCAAGTACCTGGCCTTTTTCGAGTTTACTAATAATTTCTTTCTTCTGTTGTTCCAATTCAGCCTCAATAAGAGCTTTATGTGAAACGACAACATTCTTAAATTCTTGATTGATCTTGACAACCTTGAATTCCATTGTTTTTCCAACAAATACATCATAATCGCGGATTGGCTTCACGTCAATTTGAGAGCCCGGCAAGAAAGCTTCAATGCCAAATACATCCACAATCATACCACCCTTAGTGCGGCACTTGATGTAACCCTTAATAATTTCTTCATTTTCCAAAGCTGCATTTACACGATCCCATGAACGAGTAGCGCGGGCTTTTCTATGAGACAGTACCAGCTGTCCTTTTTTGTCCTCCTGACTTTCGATATACACTTCTACTGTGTCACCCACCTTCAAATCAGGATTGTAACGGAATTCATTCAAAGGAATGACACCGTCCGATTTGTAACCGATGTTCACTACGACTTCACGTTTGTTCATTGCGATTACAGTTCCGTCAACTACCTCACGGTCGTTAACTTTGCTAAGCGTACTATCGTAAGCTTTTTCTAACTCATCATGGCTAGCACTTGTAGCAGTTTCACCATTTTCATACGCATCCCAATTGAAATCATCCAAGGGAGCTACATCTTTTAAGTTTTCCATTAATAAAAAGAGTTGTTAAATAATTAATTAAGTGAGACATTATATAGGCTTATAAAACCGGGCGCAAAGATAAGAGTATTTTCTTGAATAACAAAAGGTTCTATTCAAAAAAAACACTTCTATCTTTACATTACATAGCGGAGAATTTATTCCCAAAATATTGATTTAATTCTTCAAAAAGTAATTTACCGTAGTCACTACACGTATACTTTTGATGTAAGGGGTATTTGCATCTCGATCCGAAATCGTAAATTGACCCTGGGATGCATTCTTAATTTTTCCTAAAGTGCTTTCAGAGTCTTTTGCAAACTTTTCACCTGCAGCACGAGCATTTTTAGTAGCCTCTTCTATCATTTGAGGTTTTATCTTATTCAATTCTGTAAATTCATAAACTGTATTATAACGATAATCACCACCTGTTATCGCAATACCCTGTTTCAAAAGTTCAGCTTGTTCTGACATCAGTTTACGTATTCTATCCACATTATTAGAAGTCACCGTTATCACAGAAGTTGCATTATATCTGTACGAAGAAGGAGTAGATGAATAACGTTCTGCTTTCATATCCAAAATTTCAGGAGGAACAATACTAATTTCACCTTCTGTAATTCCATGCGCTTTTAGGAAATCCACAATGGCTTTATTTTTCTTCGCCATATTTATATATAAAATGGCTGGATCATCCCCTAAATCTTTATAAGCCAAAGGCCATATTACCTTATTTGCCAGAACCTCCATTTCGGCCAGACCTTTTACACTAACAACCCGATCTTTATCTTTAAAATCATTAATGCCATTTCTAATCATCAGACCTAACAATAGCATTCCAATAGCAAGAATAACGGCCTCTACCTTCCATGTTTTCATAAGTCCTATCTTTTAATTGTTTATATCACAAATGTAACATATAAAAACTACTCTACCAACAACACCCCAGCTATAAATAACAGCAAATTAAACTTTATTACCTCTTTTTATATATGCTAATGCCGCACCAATTGCAGTCCGATATTCTGCATAAGGAGGAATGTGAAAACGAACATGGTATATATTTTCCATATTAGAAAAGACCTCATGACATTGAGGGAGTTGCGTAAGATTACCTATTAATACAAAATCCTTAATAGGAGTATTTAAAGCAGAAAGTACGACAGCCCCACCAATGGTTTGCAATACCATGTAAATAATTCCTTTAGCAATATCAGCTTGAGACACATTATTATCCGCCTTTCCAAATAAGGAAGCCGTTGCATGCACCGGCAAGTCGGGTAGAGCCCGATTACATATATCTCCTATTAACAAATTAATATGCTCTATATTTCCAGTCTCAGCAATCTCTGCAATTTGATGAAAATCATATGTTTTTAACAGTAAGCGTGAAAGTCCTTGTAAAGTTCCACCACCAATACCTATTCCACCAATGTGTTGTATTCCGTCGTGCGTTATTTGGACAAACGAAGTGCCTGTACCCATACTCACAACGATTAACTGATCAAGATCTGTAGCATGGCGTGCTCCAAGACCATTAGCTACAAATTCATCTATTTTATCTGTAGGCAATCCATATAATGGACTGTCAATATAGGCACTACCTACGCCAGTAAGCATGACTTGCTCTATATCAGACAATTGAATTCCATTATCATAAATATATTTGCCAAAAGCCCCGAATAAAGAAGTTACAGGATCGGCTGCCGTAATGAACATTGGTGACTGAATTTGTTCACCATTAAGACCGACAATCTTTGTGGTACTTCCACCAACATCTATGCCTATTATCATTCCCATATAGCCCTAATATATTTTGTTGCAAAGGTATAAATAGATATGAAAGATTGATAACTATGTTCGAAAATAACATTGCAAATTCTATTTCCTCTTAAATTATAGATTATAAAAAAGCCTTATTTGTGGATTTTATTACGATAAATCTATCACACGAATAAGGCAATCTATCTATATCACCAATAGTCAACGACTACATATTCTAAAATTTATAAGTTACACTTAAAGATATATTAGCATTTTTTGAACTTACATCTTTTACAACATCAACCATACCAAATTCACTTTCTAATGCAATGACAAACTGACCAAAATCGAGACCAACTCCGACACCAAGCCCTGCATCAAAACGTCTAAAAGGTAATTTATCCCCAAACGTATCAACGCTCACTTCTACACCATCGGCTTTTTCTGTTGTTTTTCCAGCTATACCATAGGCAAAATAAGGGCCTGCATTCACCAATAAATTAGCTTTATCGGATATTTCAACATGAGCAGCAACCATAATTGGAAGCTCAAGATAAACAGCATTAATCGTTGCATCAGTACCATCGTCCGAATCCTTTGCACCTTTAGATGTGATCAACAAAGATGGTTGCAAAGACCATGTCTTATCAAAAGCATAATCCAAACCTCCCCCTACTTTAAGACCTAACTTGGCATCTCCCTTAAGATCACTAGTAAAATTACTGGCATTAATTCCTACTTTTGCGTTCCACCTTATCTGAGCAGATGCTACTGCAGATATAAAAAGCATTAAAACCAAGAATAAATTACGTCTCATTTTTTCTAATATTAAATTAAATAGTATTTTTCGATATATCAATTATACATTGAGACTGCAAATATAGTCCATTTTTTAATACGGCGTATCTTTTGCAATATTTTTCTTCTCATCATTCCAACATTTACAATCAAAAGGATATTCCTCTCCCTGCGCAATATCTATTTTTCTTTCATTGAACTTTTAATACATGACACACAGAACGTTGAACAGCCAAAGCATATATGGAGACAAACTCTATCAACATCAATTAAGAAAACTTAAAAAACATAGAATAAAGAGTAAGAGAGAGACTTGACTTTTAAATAAAACCATAAAAAAACTTTTTATCGTATAATTATTCAATAATTAATTGACGAAAAATTTCTTCATTATGGAAGAAATCTTTTTCTTTGTGCTATTTTATACCTTGTATATAGGCATTATATCAACATTAATAAAAATAATTATGAAGATTTCACACATTGAACATTTGGGCATTGCCGTAAAAAGCATAGAAGAAGCCTTACCGTATTATGAGAATGTATTAGGCCTAAAATGCTACAACATTGAGACTGTAGAGGATCAAAAAGTAAAAACAGCATTCTTAAAAGTAGGAGAAACCAAAATCGAGCTTCTCGAACCAACATGCCCTGAAAGCACTATCGCTAAATTTATAGAAAATAAAGGTGCCGGTGTTCATCACGTAGCATTTGCAATTGAAGATGGAGTAGCGAACGCTCTCTCAGCAGCAGAAGCAGCTGGTATACGCTTAATAGATAAGGCACCACGCAAAGGGGCTGAAGGACTTCACATCGCCTTCTTACATCCAAAATCAACTTTAGGCGTCCTAACCGAACTGTGTGAAAAAAAAGATTAAACAACCGGATATAACACAATATTATAACCCCTTTAAAACAAAAACAAATGAGTAGTCAACTTGAAAAAATCAAAGAGCTTATCGACCGTCGTACCGCTGCTCGTCTTGGCGGTGGAGAAAAAGCTATAAATAAACAGCACGAAAAAGGCAAATATACAGCTCGCGAACGCATAGCAATGCTTCTTGACGAAGGTAGCTTTGAAGAAATGGATATGTTTGTGGAACATCGGTGCACTAATTTCGGTATGGAAAAGAAGCACTACCCCGGTGATGGGGTAGTAACAGGATGCGGTACAATTGAAGGACGATTAGTGTACATTTTCGCTCAAGATTTCACTGTTTCTGCAGGCTCTTTATCCGAAACAATGTCTATGAAGATCTGCAAAATCATGGACCAAGCCATGAAAATGGGTGCCCCTGTAATTGGCATTAATGATTCAGGAGGCGCACGTATTCAAGAAGGAATTAATGCTCTGGCAGGCTATGCAGAAATATTTCAGCGTAATATACTTGCCTCTGGAGTTATTCCCCAAATTTCCGGAATCTTCGGCCCATGTGCAGGTGGCGCAGTGTATTCTCCAGCCCTTACCGATTTTACTCTAATGATGGAAGGCACTTCCTATATGTTCCTGACTGGTCCGAAAGTTGTTAAAACGGTAACAGGTGAAGACGTAAGTCAAGAGAATCTGGGAGGAGCAAGTGTACATTCTACCAAATCTGGAGTTACTCATTTCACAGCCAAAACAGAAGAAGAAGGTTTGGCCTTAATCCGTAAATTATTAAGCTATATTCCTCAAAACAATTTGGAAGAAGCACCATATGTTGATTGCACTGATCCTATTGATCGTTTGGAAGATTCTTTAAATGATATTATTCCCGACAATCCCAATAAGCCCTATGATATGTATGAAGTCATTGGAGCTATTGTTGATAACGGCGAGTTTCTTGAAGTCCAAAAAGACTACTCAAAAAATATAATTATAGGCTTTGCCCGTTTTAATGGACAGTCTGTAGGAGTTATTGCTAATCAGCCTAAATATCTGGCAGGTGTATTAGACAGTAATGCTTCACGGAAAGGAGCACGTTTTGTCCGTTTCTGCGATGCATTCAACATACCACTTGTTTCACTCGTTGATGTACCTGGATTCCTTCCTGGAACAGGACAGGAATACAATGGCGTTATTCTGCACGGAGCCAAATTGCTATATGCATATGGTGAAGCCACTGTACCTAAAGTCACAATCACATTGCGTAAATCTTATGGCGGTTCACACATCGTAATGAGTTGTAAACAATTACGTGGAGACATGAATTATGCTTGGCCTACAGCTGAAATAGCTGTAATGGGTGGTGCAGGAGCTGTAGAAGTATTATATGCAAAAGAAGCAAAAGAACATGAAAACCCAGCTCAATTCCTTGCTGAAAAAGAGGCTGAATATACTAAATTGTTTGCCAATCCCTATAATGCAGCTAAATACGGTTATATTGATGATGTTATAGAACCACGTAATACACGCTTCCGCATCATCCGTGCCTTACAACAATTACAGACCAAGAAATTAACCAATCCGGCTAAGAAGCATGGCAATATTCCTTTGTAATCAAGTTCTACTACACTAAAACAAAAATGATTATGAACAAAATAAGAATAGGAATATTTCTTTCTCTGGCATTTATATTGGGCCTCTGCACTTCTTGCAAAGAGCAAAAGTCTAATAATAAATTGATACTAAATGAAGTATTGGTAAAAAACGAAAGTAATTACCAAGATGATTATGGTGTGCACAGTGCCTGGATTGAAATATTCAACAGATCGTACGGTAGTGCTAATCTTGCAGGATGTTTGCTAAAATTAAGTACCCAACCGGGAGATACAATTACCTATTTTATACCAAAAGGAGATATTCTCACTTTAGTAAAGCCGCGTCAACACGCACTATTTTGGGCTGATGGGAAAGCCACTCGAGGTACATTCCATACTGATTTCAAGCTAGACACTCTCCACTCCAACTGGATTGGTCTATATGATGCCGGAAGAAATCTAGTAGACCAAGTTGTAGTACCCGCAACCCGTTTAAAAGAAAACCAATCATACGCTCGTATTAGTGACGGAGCTGAAAAATGGGAAATAAAAGATGGCAGCTCAGACAAATATGTCACTCCAAGCACTAATAACAGAACCATTAACAGCAATGCTAAAATGGAGAAGTTTGAAGAGCAAGACAATGATGGTATTGGTATGTCAATTACAGCCATGAGCGTAGTATTCTCCGGGTTACTTCTTCTCTTTATTTCATTTAAGGTTGTCGGTAAAATTTCAGTCAACCTCAGTAAACGAAATGCCATGAAAGCCAAGGGCATTACTGATATTAAAGAAGCAGAAGAGAAACAATTAGGTGAAACACCTGGCGAAGTATTTGCTGCTATAGCTATGGCCATGCACGAAATGCAAAATGACGTGCATGACATAGAAGATACAGTTCTTACAATTACCAGGGTAAAACGCAGTTATTCGCCTTGGAGTTCTAAAATCTATACGCTACGCGAGACTCCCCATAAAAAGTAAATCACTCAACAAGAAAAAACATGAAAGAATATAAATATAAAATCAATGGTAACTTATATAAAGTAACGATTGGAGATATTGAAGAAAACATAGCTCACGTTGAAGTAAACGGCACGTCTTACAATGTAGAAATGGAGAAAGCTCCGAAAGTTTCTGTAAAACCCGTCATTCGTCCGGCAGCAACAGCCCCTGCTCCAACCCCGGCTACTCCCGTGGTAAAACCGACCGTATCATCTTCGACAGGTAAGTCAGGAGTAAAATCACCGCTTCCCGGCGTAATACTTGATATAAAAGTAAATGTAGGTGATCAGGTGAAAAAAGGACAAGTTATTATTATCCTGGAAGCCATGAAAATGGAAAATAATATTAATGCCGACAAAGACGGTAAAATTACAGCAATTAACGTAAGCAAAGGAGATTCTGTTCTCGAAGGTACTGACCTTGTAATAATTGAATAATATGGGAGATTTTATCACATTTTTAGGAAACAATCTTGCCGATTTCTGGACATATACAGGCTTTGCCAACGCCACAACAGGACATCTCATTATGATTTTAGTGGGTTTGATATTCATCTATTTGGCCGTAGCCAAAGAATTTGAACCCATGTTATTGATTCCTATTGGCTTTGGTATGCTGATCGGCAATATACCTTTTAATATGGAAGCCGGATTAAAGGTCGGCATCTATGAAGAAGGATCTGTACTTAATATACTATACCAAGGAGTGACATCGGGATGGTACCCACCGCTCATATTTTTGGGTATCGGGGCCATGACAGACTTCTCTGCACTGATATCCAATCCTAAACTAATGTTGATTGGAGCTGCTGCACAATTTGGTATTTTCGGAGCATATATGCTTGCGCTGGAAATAGGATTTGATCCAATGCAAGCAGGGGCTATCGGCATTATCGGTGGCGCAGATGGTCCTACAGCCATATTTCTTTCGTCTAAACTAGCGCCTAACCTAATGGGAGCTATTGCGGTATCAGCCTATTCATACATGGCACTGGTACCTGTGATTCAACCGCCCATAATGCGCTTACTCACAACTAAACATGAACGGGTCATTCGTATGAAACCGCCCCGGGTCGTTTCGCATACAGAGAAAGTAATATTCCCTATCATAGGGTTACTGCTCACAGCCTTTTTAGTTCCTTCAGGTTTACCTTTACTAGGTATGCTCTTCTTTGGAAATCTATTAAAAGAAAGTGGAGTCACCCGGCGCTTAGCTGAAACAGCTCGCGGACCGCTGATTGACGTCATTACTATATTGTTAGGTTTGACAGTAGGTGCATCTACCCAAGCCTCTGAATTTTTAACCATAGATTCACTCAAAATTTTTGGCCTCGGTGCACTTTCATTTGTAATTGCTACAGCATCAGGTGTTTTATTTGTGAAAATATTCAATCTCGTATTGAAGAAAGATAATAAAATCAATCCATTAATTGGAAATGCAGGAGTATCTGCTGTACCAGATTCAGCACGCATCTCGCAAATAGTAGGACTGGATTATGATCCAACAAACTATTTGTTGATGCACGCTATGGGGCCGAACGTTGCAGGCGTTATCGGTTCGGCTGTTGCTGCCGGTATATTACTCGGCTTTTTAATGTAATAGCTTATTTTTTGTAATATTGCCCTCGCTATATACTCTTTAGCGGGGGCATTTTTATTTCTTACCTTTTAAGACCAATCTATTATTTTTGTCTTCATCCTACACATACACTGGTAATTCCTTTTAAAATAAGACAAAATATCTACGAGAGTTTCGTATTTTATTTATTTTATGTACATTGCACCCGAAAAAGGAACAAAAACAAGAAGCAATGAGAACACTATTACTAGTTTTACTGATGGGGTCAACGAGCCTAGCTATGGGACAATCAAATGCCTTGATTCAAGAGGCCATGGCAAATTATAATTTTAAAAAAGCCCTTATACTAATCAACAAAGAACAACCAACAATACCTCTTCTCTATCAAAAAGGTAAAGCTTTAAAAAGTTTGAACTATAATTCAGAAGCACTGGAAGTATTCAAACAAATAGCCAAGGAAGACTCTCTCAATCCTCGCCCATACATTGAAACAGCAGAATGCTACAAAGCGCTGGCAAAATACAAACAAGCCCTCTTATATTATCAAGAAGCGATACGCTTAAACCCGGATAACAGTTATGCACATATACAAGAAATTAATACCTTATTAATGCAGGAAAGATATAAAGAAGCTTTAAAGGAAAGCCTCTTATTAACAGCGCAAGACAGCTCAGCTACCGCACTACATTTACAAGCACAAAGTCTTGAAGGATTGAAGGAAGCACAGCCTACCATAAAAATCTATCAACTTATCCAAGCCAAATATCCCAAGGACTACCTTGCTCCAGCTAAATTGGCTGCCTTGTACATAGAAGGAAACATGTATGATGAAGCAATAGAGACCACAGAAAAGTACCGAAAAATAGACTCTACGAATATTGCAGTGAATCGACAAAACGCTTTGGCTTACTGCTTGAATAAAGAATATCCAACAGCTATTATGAGATACAAAGAGTTAGTGAACCAAGGTGATAGTTCCTTTTACACCACTTATTATTTAGGTATTAGCAGCTATGCCATCGGACAATTTTATGATGCGCACGATATGCTCGAAATTGCATTTCAATCTGCACCACAAAATATTAACTTACTCTATTATCTGGGACGTGCATGTGCTAAAACCTCATGGAAACAGGAAGGCGTAAAGCATCTACAAGAAGCCATTAATCTGGCCATACCCAAAGACAGTGCCATGTCGCGTCTATACATGGGACTTACAGACTGCTACGAAATGGCAAGAATGCCCAAGCAACAGCTAGATGCTATAAAAGAGCGGTATGAGAAATACGATAAAGGCAATCACAAGCTTCTATATGATATGGCCTTCATTTACTATTATGAATTGAAAGACTATAAAAACACCGTAAAATGTCTGGAGTCTTATCTGGCAAGCAGACCTGACAAAGAAGATAATGCTCCGCAAACGGATGATGAGGGCAATATTATTATAGGAAACAAAAACTACTATAACGCTGCAGCCAATTGGCTGAAAGATCTAAAAAAGCAGATCCAGACAGACAAATTCTTTAAAGGCAATACCAGTCAGCACACTGTTACCCTCCTAAAGCAAGATAGTTTACAACTAATAAAAGTAGAATAAAGTTCAAATCTAATTTCAGATCGTTTTTTGAAGCCTGCATAGCGATTAGCAGAAAAGGGGAAACAGGATTGTCCGTTTATTATGAAAACGTTTGCGCAATAGAAGAGATAAAAACTTAGTATAGCAAGGAAGACGTCTTATTCTTTTTAGTACTTTAGCAGAAATAACATTGAATACTAATATCATGAGAAGATTCCTTTCATTTTGTGGATTTTTGTTAGTCTGCTTCATAAACATCCATGCAGCAAATATTAATCCGGATAAAATTGATCCCCCGTTCTGGTACACTGACATGCAGAATCCAGAGCTGCAACTGATGGTATACGGAAAAGCGATTGGAAATGCATCCGTTACAGTAAACTACCCTGGCGCATCGCTTAGTAGTGTTGTTCGGTTGGATAGTCCCAATTATTTGCTGGTCTACTTGCACTTGGATAAGAATATTAAGCCGGGCAAGATGGAATTGACGTTCACAACAGGCAAAAAAAAGAGTGTACGGGAATATGAACTCAAAGAACGCACCCGAAAAGGCTGCGAGCATAAAGGGTTCGACGCTTCAGATGTACTTTACTTATTAATGCCCGATCGTTTTGCGGACGGTGATCCCAGCAATGACCAAATTACCGGAATGGCCCCATATAAAGTAGATCGTAATGACCCGAATGCACGGCATGGAGGAGACCTCGCAGGCATAGAACAACATCTTGATTATTTCTCCGACCTTGGTATCACAGCCCTATGGTTCACTCCCGTATTAGAAAACAACATGGAAGGAGGATCTTATCACGGCTATGCCACCACTGATTACTATAAAATAGATCCGCGATTGGGTACCAATGAGGAATACAAAGAACTGATAACCAAAGCTCATCAACAAAAGATAAAAGTGGTTATGGACATGATCTTCAATCACTGCGGAGTAAACCATATTTGGATTAAAGATATACCCTCAAGAGACTGGTTCAATAATCCAGACCACGAAACCCACTTTGTACAAACCTCTTTTAAACTCACGCCCGAAGTTGATCCGTATGCTTCAAAGTACGATTTTCAGCAGATGGAAGATGGATGGTTTGTTCCTTCCATGCCCGATTTGAACCAAAGAAATCCACACGTATATCGGTATTTGGTGCAAAGTAGCATGTGGTGGATTGAATATGCTAATATTGATGGAATTCGTATGGATACTTATCCTTATGCCGATTATGATGCCATGAGCAATTGGATGAAGGAAATCAATGAAGAATATCCGAACTTCAACACCGTAGGTGAAACCTGGGTAACCGAACCTGCTTACACTGCATGGTGGCAAAAAGATTCCCGACTATCGGCACCTAAGAACAGCAACCTGAAGACTGTAATGGATTTCAGCTTCTATGATAAAATTAACTCTGCAAAATATGAGCAGACAGATGGTTGGTTTAAAGGATTGAATCGGATTTATAACAACTTTGTTTATGACTTCCTTTATCCCAATCCACTCTCCGTACTAGCATTTATTGAGAACCACGATACCGATCGTTTTCTTGGTGAAAGCAACAACTTATCCATGCTTAAACAAGCTGCTACCCTACTACTTACCGCACCCCGGATTCCACAACTCTACTATGGCACAGAAGTGATGATGAACGGCGTGAAAAGCAAGAGTGATGGCTATGTACGCAAAGACTTTCCAGGAGGTTGGGCCACTGATAAAGTAACGGCATTTACCCCTGAAGGTCGCAACCAGATGCAAAATGAATGCTATAATTTCTATAAGAAATTACTCAACTGGCGTAAAGGAAACGAGATCATATCCAAAGGCAATATGATTCAGTTCATCGCACAAAACGGAGTATATGCTTATGCCCGTCAATATAAAGGCAAAACCGTACTTGTCCTTCTCAACGGAACAGAGGAAGCGGTTAATGCTTCTTTCAAATATTACAAAGAAATAATAAAGGAGACAAAACAAGGAAAAGATATAGTAACAGGCCAAAATATTGATTTCAGCCAACCACTGCTAATGGCATCTAGAGCATCCTACATCATAGAACTGGATCAATAAGGGAACTGTTTTTAAATGATTCTCCCAGACAACCTATGCATAGCAAAGTTGTCAATTACGTATAGTACAATCAGTCACCTGCTTAGGTGACTGATTGTCTTTTATTATTTTAAACACTTTGTTTTGCTGCTTAAAACAAAGTGTTTCGACTGTTAAAACAACTTGTTTTCTATAGCAAAACAAGTTGTTTTCCTATAGGAAACAGAGCTTTTGTCTGTTTTACTTGTATTGTACTGGAAATAGTTGACAACTTCGTATGTTATACCTAAATTAGTTCACTCAATAGTTTTCTAAACCTGAAAAAGTTCACTTTCTATTCTTTTACGCCTAAAAAAGTTGTCACATAAGTC
>JALCME010000021.1 GCA_022648295.1 Bacteroides sp.
ACTACGCTTCCAAGGGGAACGCCGCCCGCAAGGCTTATCAGGAAGCGTTGGAGGAATGGGAGGTTCAGGCGGCACAGGCCCGCAAGAACCATCACAAGGCCGACTTTTCCACCAAACCGGAAGAGCCCGCGCAAACTTGCCTGATGATTCCGGCCAACTCGTCCAAGGCACGGGTATATGCCCATCTTCGTGATAATGGCGATTTGGGAGGGATTATCCATGCCTCCGAGATCAATACGCTGGTTAGTGCATTGGGGCAGGATTACGGGAAGCAGGACGATGTGTTTTGTGCAGCTTTCCATCACGAGGACCTTTCTTCTTCCTTCAAGGTGGACGGTGCTCCCATCATCATCCGTAATCCCAAACTAGCCATGTGTATGACAGGTACTCCCGATCAGTTTGCCAACCTGATCCGTTCCCAGGAGAATGGGTTATATAGCCGTATGGCCCTGCTTACGGCCGAAACGCAAGTGGAATGGCGTTCCGCCCAGCCGGTGGAGGGTGGACGGGAACTCCGCCGTTATTTTAAGGGACTGGGGAAGGAAGTGCTCGATATGCATAAGCAGTTGTTGGAATCACCTACGTTGGTGCTGTTTACCAATGAGCAATGGATGGAGCATACCGACTATTGTGCGGAATGGTTGAAGGGGGTGGCTATGGAAGGGGATGACTCCCCGAACGCCATCGTGATGCGTATCGGTATTATTCTGGCCCGTCTGGCTTCAATCTTTACCGTACTTAGAAAATGTGAAGACAAGCTGTACGAATCAAAGAGCTATATCTGTACGGATGCAGATTTCCGAGCGGCACGACTAATGGCGGAGGTCTTGATGGAACATAGCCTGTTGCTTTGCTCCTCCTTGCCGGAACTCGGCATAAAGTGCCGTCCATTGCGTGAATTTCACTCCTACAAGAAGGTCCTATTACAAATGAACCGTGAATTTACTTATAAGGAATTTGTTGCTGCAGCAGTCAAGCTCCATTGGTCCGCATCTACCGGACAGCGTTTGTTGAGACGTGCAAAAGAGGAGCAAGTTGTTGTACGTGAGGGTAATATCTACCGAAAAGTGTAGAGAGTTGGTTGCGGCGGGGCGCTTAATGACTGTTGACTGTTGAACGTTCACTTTTTACCTCTTATTGGGCTGTTTTCCGCAATTATAAGGTAAGAGCTTATGGGATTATATCAAGAGCTTATTGCATTATGGCAAGAGCTTACACTTTTTAGGCAAGGGCTTATTTTCTCCTGCCAAAGAGAAATATATATAAATAAAATATATTTATATTATCGTTTTAAGATAATTATATGAAAAATAATTATAAATTATGATTATATTGTCTCTAATTTGATATTTTTGCCCTTGGAATAGCTTTTGTTTGATTTTTAATTTACAAATAAAAAAAGCCGGAAGCTGTTAAATTCTTCCGGCTTTTCTATTTACTATATCCTGTAAATGAGTGCTTTGGAATAGTCTTAGGGTTCCCCGATAGCATTGACAATGAGTTGGACTTGTGCCGGGGTGAATTGTTTGGCGTGCGGGCATAATCCAGCGGCGGCGAGTGAATCTTTTAGTCCGGGTTTCAGGGTGATCCAGCGGTTGAGTTTGGCTACGGCTGTTTTGGGTTCAATGTTGGGGCAATAGAGCAGGGCCAGTTCGCTTTTGCCGTAAGCGTGGCATTGAAACAGTTCTTCTTTTTCTTCTTTCATAAAGCATTCTATCTTTTATTTTATACTGTAAATGTACTGAAAATTAGCGTGTTATGCAAGTACTGCGGCTCTTTTTACAGCCTGTTTGCGGGGGTTATTTCCCTTTAAACCGGGGTAAAGCGGAGGAGGGTGCGGATGAGGTGAATGGGGTGGAAGCGCTGCCGTATCTTTGAATCGTAATTTAAAAACCAATTATATTATGGCAGTATTTTTTAAGAAAGAGCAGTTTGCCGACCCCACCCGTAAGGATGCGGCCAAGCTGTATTACCCGCGTCTGGTGACGTTGGGGCAATCCGTGGGACTAGACACGGTGGCGTATAAAATGAAAAATGTGAGTTCACTCTCCCTGGGTGATATTCACAGTGTGTTAATCAACTTTGTGGAGGCGATGCGTGAATGCCTGTATGCCGGTCAGACGGTGAATATCCAGAATTTCGGTGTGTTTTCGCTGAGTTGCGAAGGTGAGGGAGCTACGGAAATTAAAGACTGTACGGCGGAGAAAATCAAGCAGGTACGCATCAATTTCCGTCCTTCCTCGTCGGTAAAGGTGAATCTGACCGAAACCCGTTCCGGAGGAAAAATCGAGTTTATTGATTTGCAGGCCTACCTCGATGGTCAGAAAAGTGCAAGTGGTTCCGACGGCAGTGGTGATGATCCTTCCGGTGATGGAGGCGATTCTGGCTCGGGATCCGGTTCCGGTGATGGGGTTATCGATGATAACCCGTTGGGATAAAATGGTTTAATCTAAAAAAGAAGAAAGGAGGATAATGATGAAGAAGTCGACTTGGGACCTTATATTGAAGGTGGTGATTGCCGTGGCTTCGGCCATATTGGGAGCCGTTGGCGCCAATGCGATGAATACCTTTGGTTTATAACTGATGGTTGTATAAACTTTTTAAGAAAAAAAGTTACTAATTAAAGCAAATACTTTCCGTATCGACTGGAATACCTTGTTTTGATGTATCCTACAATCGATTACGGAAAGTTCTCTTTTATGTAATATAAAAAGGAATTTAAAATATTTACTTATTTATTTTTTGTTTTTCATTGTTCTGCTTATTATGTTTATTTCCATATCCATAACCATAGCCATACTTCTTTCCGTATCCGTAATATTTTCCATATTTTCCGTATCCGTAGTAATAGCCATACTTCTTTTTATTCATATCCAGCCCATTGATGATGGTGCAGAGTGAGGGGAGCCGCTTCTGTTCGTACAAGTCGTTGATCAGTTGGTAGTCCGCCTTGTTGGTATAGTCCGCTCGGCATACGTAAATGCTGACGTCTGCAACCCGCCCGATGATCTGGGTGTCGGTTACCATACCGATAGGAGCGGTATCCAGTACGACATAATCAAATTTCTCACGCAGCAGGTTGATGGCATCTTCCAGAGCATGCCCGGAGAGCAGTTCCGTAGGGTTGGGGGGAATCAGTCCTCCCGGGAGCAAATACAGGTTTTCCGTTACATCGGAAGGTTGTATCAGTGAAAACAGATCGGTGGTGTGCGGGGTTGCCAGATACTGGGTGATTCCTTTCTCCTTATGGGAGATTTGGAAGACTTTATTCAGTCCCGGTTTACGAATATCCAGTCCGATAATGACGACCTTTTTACCCAGCAGAGATAAGCTGACCGCCAGATTGGAAGAAATGAAAGACTTGCCTTCGCCACTGGTGGTGGAGGTAACCATAATAACTTTCCGGTCGGTATCACCTAGCATAAAGAGCAGGTTTGTACGAATGTTCCGGAAGGTTTCGGCCATGATGTCGTTGTCATTCTCACGAACTACAATGGCTCCTCCCTGTTCGCCCACAGAGGCGCTCAGCGGAACGTCACCGATAATAGGAACTTTGGTAAGTCTCTCCACATCCTGCCGTCCTTCAATGCGGAACTGCAACAGATCTTTCAGATAAACAGAGCCTACGGGAATGCCGATGCCCATGACGAGGGCAATGAGGTAGATCAGTTTCTTTTTAGGTGAAACAGGGTCTTCGTCCGCTATGGCATTGTCTATGATGCGGGCATTGTTGGTAGTAGCCGCCAATGCCATGGCATTTTCCTCCCGTTTCTGCAGCAGCATGAGGTAAAGTCCCGATTTGATTTCCTGCTGACGCTGAATGCCCACCAGTTTCCGTTCCTGTCCGGGGGCATTACTGATACGTCCGGCATATTTTTCTTCCTGCCGGTCCATATCGGCTTTGGTAATGAGCAGCCCTTTTCGTACACTACTGATGGTGGTGGACAGGTTGGCCCGCATGTCACGGAGACTGCTGTTGAGACGGGTCACAACGGGGTTGCTTTCGGAAGAGGAACGTAACAGACGGTTGCGTTCCAATACCATGGTGTTATACTGGTTGATCAGTTCGGTCAGGGAATTATCTTCCAGTCCGACGTTGGTGGGTAGTACATCGTTGACGTGATTAGGGTTGGAAAGGTATGTTTCCAAATAGCCTACCAAGTTGAGTTGGGTGCCGTTTGCCACCCGCTTCTTTTCATATTCAGCCTTTTCAGTGGTCATCAACTGGGCATCGGTAGTCAGATCCGTTACCCCGGCATCACGCTTAAAGCTCTCCAGTTCCTGTTCCGTGCTTCCCAGTTCCCGGTTGATGATGTCGATGCGTTCCCTGATGAATTCTTCAGTCTTTTGGGCTACTTCGTTTTTGTCATCGTTGGTGCTGCGATTGTACATTTCAACCAGCTTATTGATGAAGTCCTCCCCCCGTTGCTGATTGCTGCTCTTCAGTGAGATAGCCGCTACGGAAGTGGTTTTTGAAGTTGGTTCAATGGTCAGGTTCTTGGCATAGTTTTTGGCAATCTGGAGCGGGGCGTTAATCATGACCCTTATATCGCGTATAGGTTCTTCCTGTGACAAACCGATGCTGTCAGGCATAAACCCGAAGGTACCTGCTTCGGTGGGCAGAACAGCCGGGAGCTTGTCAAATGTCTTGTTGATTTCCTTATCGTTAATGGTGGTACTGACTTCCAGTTTTCCATCGGGATGTAGCTCCAATACCAATTCCACTCCCTCCTGTGGCAGTTTATCGGCATCTTGCGGTGAAAGATAAACATGGACCGGAGACGTTTTATACAGTTCCGCTTTTTTGAATGTTTCGTCGGAATAGGAGCGGATATAGAGGTTGAGCTCCGTCACTACATTTTTGATGAGTGATTTGCTCTGCATGATTTCGATTTCGTTGTCGATGTTCTGTGAGGCGGACATCAGTCCCAGATCTTCGAACATGGCCATACTGCCTATGTTGGCATCACCTCCCTTTTTTTCGTCGCGGATGATGACGGATGCTGAAATGTTATACACCGGAGTGGCATAATGCAGATAGAGCCATGCCACTGCCACACAAACAACAAAGGAGATGACAAACCACTTCCAGTAAATGAAATACTTGAAAAACAATTCACGATAGTTTACTTTCTCTTCTTTATCTTCCGGTGAATTGTCGTATGAATTTTCTTTCATGGCGTTTTATTTAGTCAGTGTAATAATGATGTTGGCGATGGACAAGAGCGAGCCTACAAACGTGAACCAGATGGTGGTGCTGCTGCTGATGTCGGAGTTCTTCGCTTTGGTTTTGTTGGGAGTGATATAGAGAATGTCATTCTGCTGTAAATAATAGTAAGGGGAAAACAGGATGTCCTTATCATTGAGGTTTAGCGTCAGAATTTGCCGCTCCCCGTTACGATCTTCCCGGATTAGTTTTACATTATCACGCATGCCGTAGATGCTGAGGTCGCCTGCCATGGCCAATGCTTCAAAGAGATTGACCTTTTCGTTGGAGATGGTGAAGGTTCCGGGACGGTTCACTTCACCAATGACGGAAATTTTATAGTTGACCATCCGTACGGTGACAATGGGCATTTCCTTGAATTGAGGTTTGAGCTTGTCCTTGATGAGCTGTTCCGCTTCTCCTTTGGTGAGTCCACCCAAGTGGATTGTTCCTAAAACGGGGAAGTCTACATTCCCTTCGTTGTCCACCAGATACTGCTGTAAAGTTGGCTGCAGGGCTAAGTTACGATTGTTTGTGGTAAGCGGAGAAGCGACCGTAAGGTTGAAAGGTTCCGCCAATTCCGGTTCTTCGGGACAACTTACCACAATGGTCAGAAGATCCTTGGGCATGATGCGTGCATCGTATAGCGGTGCAGCTTTCGCTTCTTTTAGGGTTTCGGAACCTTGTAGGTAAGGCACCTTTTTGTAAGATTGGCAACCGGTAAACAGCCATGTAACAAGTAGTGCCAACGTCAAAATTTTCTTCATATACTCGACTTTATTTTATATTGTTATGATTTTAATATGCTTTCTTTTCTCCCTTGAATATGTTTCTTAAGGTTCGGTAAATGATGTAGATATCGAGCAGGAAAGTCCAGTGCTCCAGATACCAAATGTCCAGCTTGACACGACCTTCCATTTCCCAGAGTTCGTGGGTTTCTCCGCGGAATCCGTTGACTTGTGCCCATCCTGTCACTCCAGGTTTCACCAGGTGACGTACCATATATCGATCAATCAGTTTGGAGTATTCCATGGTATGTTTCAGCATGTGGGGGCGGGGGCCCACTACAGACATCTCTCCTTTCAGGACATTGATAAACTGGGGAAGTTCATCCAGATTGCTTTTGCGGAGAAAGCATCCCAGCTTGGTTTTTCTGGGGTCATTCTTGGTGGCTTGCACTTTGTCACTGTCTCCATTGACCCGCATGGAACGGAATTTATAACAGTAGAATTCCTTACCGTCTTCCCCGCTACGCTTTTGCCGGAAAAAAACCGGTCCCGGAGAGCTTAATTTTATAGCAATACCTATAACGATATAGATAATGGGGAACAGCGTGCAGAGGAACAGGAGTGAGAAAACAAAGTCGAATGCCCGTTTAAGCAGCCTGTTTTCGGGTTGGGTTAGTGGTTCCTGACGGATACTTAAAATAGGTACGTTACCCAATAGCTCGAAATACATATTGCGTTTCAGGTAGTTGCGTACGTTAGGTACACTGTAAAAACGGATCATGTGATTCTCACAATAGTTGATAATGGGGAGGATGATTTGACTTTGAGCCGAAGGGAGGCTGCAATAGACATTTTCGGCTCCTACATTTCGTAAAAAAGGGATGACTCCCGAAGGCTCCCCTAGATAAAAGTTCTTTTCCGGAAGAAAAGTGGATGGGGTTTCGGCAAAATAGCCAAGTACATGAAAACCGGCTGTGGGATCCTTTATCATTTCATGATATAATTCCTGCATATTTTCGTTGCCACCCACAAAAATCACACTCCGGGAGTTGCCACCTGAGCGGCGGTATAGTTTGACGACGTTTCTGGCCGCAAGCCGATAGGCAATTAGACAAATGACAAATGTACAGTAAAAAGTGACGAGAAAATAGGTGGAAAGGTTACCGTAGTGAATGAGACTGATAATGCTAATAAAGAAAAGTGCATGGCAGCATGTATGACGGATAGCTCGCGTTATGATTTGTTCGGGGCGGACAATGCGCTCATATAATATGATTCCCGAATGATAGTTACATAGAATATAAATAAGATTTAATAGGACCAGCACCTGCGGTAATGATCCGGAAAAATCCTTGCTGAGAGCTTGCCCGTTCAGGGTATGGTATATAGCGATGAAAATTATATTTAATAAGCATAGGTCTCCTATTATTATAATAGTCCTAATCACCTTGTTAAACTGAAGTACTTGTTTCATCTTAGAGTCTAAATGCTACTTTATATTATTTGCTTATTGAATGAAGCATAAAGCTTTTGTGCAATTATTGAAATTTGCATATATTCTCTTACTTCCAAAGTAAGAGAATATACACTAAACGACTCTATCGCTTAATTAATGGCGTTTTTTTAGCCCATAGGCAACGTTTATAGGCTCTATCAATATAAAAAAAGTGAAAGAAGGGGAGTATTACAAGTTTAATTTAAACGCAAAAGGAATTTGATTTTATGTAAATATTTAATTCAATGAAACACTTTGTTTTGTGCTTTCTAAAGAAGCAGGAGTCTAAAAACAATTTTGTTTATTGTTGTTATTATATGTTTTTTTTGTAATTTTGCTGCGATGAAAATCATTCTCTTACTTTGGAAGTAAGAGAATATATACTATCACTGAAAATTCACTTACTCATCTGAAGAAAAATCATTACTCTTTTTTGCTGAGTTTTTTTTTCTCTTTTCTGTGTTAATTGTTGCAATTACTTTTCTGTTTGCCTTGCAAATGGTGTTATTGTCAAAAGAAGCAAGGTATGCATGCGTTACTTTCTCAGATGCATGTCCCAAGCTTTCACTTATGATGGAAATGTTTACTCCTTCATTCTTAGCGGTGGTAGCCCAGCTATGACGCGCTACATAAGATGTGAGTGGAACAGGGAGGTGGAGCTTTTCAGAAAGTCGGTGTAAATGCAAGTTGTAAAGCCGCAATGCACTTTTATATTGTTTGAATGCAGTTTCGCCAGTATCTGTTAAGATCGGGAGAAGATAGGGGAGGTCGGAATTTTTGCTACTGTATTTGGTAAGTATCTTAGCGGCGCATGGCTCGATGTAGACGACTAGCTGCTGATGAGTTTTGTGACGATAATAGTAAATGGTATTTTGCCTGATATCTGATTTTCGGAGATAAGCCAGGTCGACGAAAGGCATTCCCCGTAGATAAAAACTAAGTAAGAAAAGATCGCGACTGAAACAAAGACAGGGGGATGTGTGTAAATCAAGAAAGGATAATTGCCGGATTAATATAGGAGAGATGGCTCGTTTGGTGGTAGGTTCGTATCCTGTGAAGACGTAATGGAATAATTCATTGATATCACATGAAACCGGGATATCATCTTCCCGGGCTTGATTAAAGATGGATCGTAGCATCCGCATGTAAGTGGATAATGTATTGTGTCGGAGTCCATCTCTTAGTAAGTATTCTTCGTATTGTTTAATCATACCGGAAGAAATTTCTGAAAATGTGATATCTTCTTTTCCTATAAAGCGAAGGAAGCTGTTGAGTGCGTGGGCATAAACGCCAGCAGTGCTATATCGACCTGCTGTTTTAGCCTTTTGTATTAATGCTTTTGTATATATACGTATAGTTATCATGTTAACTGGATATAATGATGTTAAAAAGGTATAATAATAACATACCTGAAAAGGAAGTCTGTTCATAACGAATCCTTTTCACGAAAAAAAGAGTTTTTCTTAGCATTTTGTTTAATTAACCTCTTCGGGCAAACCGGTAGTAATTACAGGATGCCCGAACGTACACGACTCAAGGTCTCCGGAGTCATTAAAAGATAGGAGGCAATATGTGATAAAGGTGCCCGCTTAATGACTTCGGGGTGAGAATGCATGAGCTGGTTATAACGCTCACGCGCAGTTTCGAATCGCCAGGAATCGGCTTTTATTTGGGATACGATGAGAGAATATTCTAATATTTTACGGTAGAACATATTGATTTCCCATGAGATTTCAGTTAGTTCCAGAAATTTATCATAGGGGAGAAGATAAACGATGCTTGGTTCCAGGGCTTCGGCCATTAAGTGGGTGGGCTCTTGCTTCAATGTGCTTTCCAGACAAATGAGGATGCAACCTTCGTACGAAAAATGTTCAGTGACATCCTTTTTATTTTTGTAATAGAATTGGCGCATCATTCCTTTACCCACAAATACAATTTCACGGCAGATTTGTCCTTCTTTGAACAGAACTTCATCCCGCTTCAACTCTTTGCGGATAAGAATATCTTCGATTAATTTCCGTCTTTCGGGTGTCATACCCGGATATCGGGAATTTACAGTAGCGTTTACTGTTTCTTTCAATAAAGTATCCATGAGTATTTTCTCGTTTGTTTGTATTTGGATTATACCGGCAAAGGTAGAAAAATCCCGATATAAAACAAAATAAAGATTTTCAATCAGAAAAAAATGTCCGGAGAATATTTTTTTTCTGATTTTAAGATTTGAGTGATAGTGGTTTATCGTTTGAGCGTGGAGAACGGTGGAAAAAATGTGTAGGAAAGATTTGCACAGTCCAAAAGTTTGCTCTACATTTGCACCGCATTTCAAAGGAATGAGGTTCAGGGAAGTGTGGGTGAGTGGCTGAAACCACCAGTTTGCTAAACTGACGTACGGGTAACCGTACCGGGGGTTCGAATCCCCCCGCTTCCGCAGGCAAGCCGGTGGATTCGTCTAACGGTTAGGACACATGCCTCTCACGCATGTAATACGAGTTCGATTCTCGTATCCACTACTGGCGGAAAAATGCACTCTTAGCTCAGTTGGTAGAGCAACTGACTCTTAATCAGTGGGTCCAGGGTTCGAATCCCTGAGGGTGTACAAAGCGGAAGTTATGAAAGTAGCTTCCGCTTATTGTATTGGCCTTTTATCTTATATTTTACCTAATTTTATTTGCCTATTTTTTATACCTTTGTACTTAAAACAGAGGTATAATATTAGAAAAACAGGGATTATTTAATATGGAAGATATAGTAAACGGGCGCTGCGGTTGGTGTGGAACAGATGAATTATATGTAAAATACCACGATGAAGAATGGGGCAAACTTGTAACCGATGATAAAATATTATTTGAATTTTTGGTATTGGAAGGTGCACAGGCCGGATTAAGTTGGATAACCGTTTTAAGAAAGCGTGAAGGTTATCGTCATGCGTTTTATGATTTCGATGTGAAGAAAGTGGCGCAAATGACCGATGCAGATGTTGAACGATTAATGACGTTTGATGGGATAGTAAAAAACCGTCTTAAAATAAAATCTGTAATTAATAATGCGAAGTTATTTGTGATACTCCAAAAAGAATTTGGCAGTTTCTACAACTATACTCTTTCTTTTTTCCCAAATAGACAGCCGATAGTAAATAATCTTAAGTCATTGAGCGAAGCACCTGTTTCTTCTCCCGAATCTGACGCAATGAGCAAGGACATGAAAAAGCGGGGATTTAAATTCTTTGGTTCTACTATATGCTATGCCCATTTACAGGCAACAGGTTTCGTGAATGACCATTTAGTTGATTGCTTTTGCCGGAAGTAGCACTAGTTTGCAGGGTAAATATAGTTGGGTTATTTGTTCTACCAAATTCCAGGTGTTTTCTAATGTTTCCATTTGATAAAAATACAAAAATATCCATGATTACTACATGATGGGTAGGCTAATTGACTGCGATTTTTGTTTTCTGTAAGACAATTTAATGAAGGTACCATTATGAGTAATTTGTTTTCAGAAATAAAAATAGGAAGTCTAAACCTGGATAACAGAATAGTTGTTCCACCTATGTGTCAATATTCGGCTGCTCATGGGCAGGCAAACGATTGGCACCTGGTACATTATGGAGGTCTGGCTCTTTCGGGCGCAGGGTTGTTGATCGTGGAATCTACTGCCGTCGATCCTGCCGGCCGCATCTCTTATGCCGATTTGGGACTCTGGGATGATAATACTGCGAATGCATTGGGTAAAGTGGTGAATTATATTCGCTTGCATTCCGGGATCAAGCTGGCGATACAATTATCTCATGCCGGTAGGAAAGCTTCTACCGACTTTGGTTGGAAGCCGTATGCCTTTATGAGTCCCGACAGTCCGAAGGGATGGCAGACTTATGCGCCGTCGGCGGAGCCGCAATCTATTGGCGGAACAGTTCCTAAAGCTTTATCCGGGGACGAAATAAAACAAATTATAAGTCAATATGCAGCAGCTGCGAAACGGGCTGCTTCGATAGGCTTCGATATGGTTGAACTTCATGGAGCACATGGCTATTTGATTCATCAATTCCTTTCGCCTATTACCAACAAGCGCACAGATGAATACGGTGGCAGTCTCGAAAATCGTATGCGTTTTGCATTGGGTGTATTTGATGCTGTAAAAGCAGCTGTGCCTCAAAACTTTCCGGTTGGTATCCGTATATCGGCAACAGATTGGATTGAAGGTGGTTGGGATTTGGAACAAAGCATCTTGCTTGCCGGAGAATTAGAAGAAAGAGGATGCGCCTATATCCATGTGTCGGCAGGAGGGCTTGATGGTGGTTTGCAAAATATGCCGACATTGCATCCTGGTTACCAATTAGCATTTTCCGAAGCGATTAAAAAGAAGGTGAAAATGCCAGTGATTGGGGTGGGATTGATTACTGACCCGAATGATGCCGAGCTGGCAATTGTGGAAAGCAAGGCCGATATGATAGCTGTGGGACGTGGAATGCTTTATGATCCGCGTTGGGGATGGCATGCTGCAGCAGCACTTGGAGCTCATGTCAAAGCTCCTTCCCAATATCTTTATGCAGCTCCGCACGGAGTAAAGGGACTTTTCGAGAACTAAGTAAACGAATGATGAAGATGGAAAAAATAAAATTAGGAAAAACAGATTTGAAAGTTGGGCGTATCAACTTTGGTGGAAATGTATTTGGATGGACGCTGGATGAAAAGCAATCTTTTGAAATACTGGATGCTTTTGTTGCGGGAGGCTTTAACTTTATTGATACCGCCAATACTTATTCATGGTGGGTAGAAGGAAATGTCGGAGGTGAGTCGGAAGCCATTATCGGTAAATGGATGAACGTAAGAGGGAATAGAGATAAAATGGTGATAGCCACTAAAGTCGGTTCAGCTAATGGTGAGCATGGTGTTGACGTGAGCAAGGCATATATACTGAAATCGGTGGATGAGTCGCTTAAAAGATTGCAAACAGATTATATCGATCTTTATTATACGCATTTTGATGATGGGGTTACTCCTGTTGAGGAAACACTGTCAGCTTATGACGAAATAATTAAAGCGGGTAAGGTGCGCTATATAGGGGCATCGAATATTTCTACGGTTAGGTTGACGGAATCCCTTGATTTAGCTGAAAAAGAAGGTTTACCTCAATATCAGACTTTGCAGCCACTTTATAATCTGGTGGAACGGTCTACCTACGAAAAGGACTATGCTCCGATTGTGGAGAAGTATGAGTTGAGTGTACTCAGTTATTTTTCGCTGGCATCGGGTTTTCTGACCGGAAAATATCGTTCACAAGATGATGCACAAAAAAGTGTGCGGGGAGCTACTGCGATGAAATACCTGAATGATAAAGGATTGAATGTGTTGAATGCGCTTGATCAGATTTCGTCGAAACACAAGTGTAAACCTGCTACGATAGCTTTGGCCTGGTTGATGGCTCAGCCTCATGTGGCAGCTCCCATAGTCAGTGCTACAAACAAGAATCAGTTGGAGACTTTGTTCGCTGCCCCTGAAGTGATTTTGGATAAAGAAGATCTGGTCTTATTGAGTGATGCAAGTAAATAAGCGGGCTTAAGGAAAGAATAAAATATGAAAATAATTTTACATAAATCGTCAACTCGGGGACGTACCTTGATTGACTGGCTGGATAGTCATCATACATTTAGTTTTGATCAATATTATGATCCGAAACGAATGAACTTCGGGGCTTTGCGTGTTTTGAACGATGATAAGATTTTGCCAGGTGAAGGATTTGGAACCCATCCACACCGGAATATGGAGATTGTTACCATTCCTCTGAAAGGAAAATTGCAGCATGGTGATAGTATTGATAATTCCCGGATTATCACTCCGGGTGAAATCCAAACCATGAGTGCGGGAACAGGAATATATCACAGCGAAGTAAATGGAAGTGCAACAGAAGCCGTTGAACTTCTGCAGATATGGGTGTTGCCCCAAAAAAATAATACTCCGCCCCGGTACAAGGATTTTGATGTACGGGATTTGAAAAAGAAGAATGAACCTTATGCCATCGTTTCCCCGGATGGAAGTACTCCTGCTTCTTTACTTCAAAATTGTTGGTTTTCCCTGCTTGAACTGGACAAAGGCAGAGACACTTCGTATGCGTTGCATTTCAAAGGAAACGGGGTTTATCTTTTTTTGATTGAGGGTGAAATTAATGTGGGAGATATTGTGTTGGAGCGTCGGGATGGTTTGGGGGTATACGATACCAATAGTGTAGCTATTACCGGATTGGAAAACTCCTACGTTTTGTTTATTGAAGTACCCATGCTTTGATCTTGAAAAATATAAGAAGTAGGTATTTAGGGATCTTTTTTCTACAATTTTATACCATACATTAGGTATATTCTTTCATTTTGAATGTTTTTTGAGGAATTTCTTGTGAATATTGTCTTTTTTTAATTTATTTTGTGCTCTCATTGAATGATTTTGCTGCATGTTATTAAGAAAATCCACAAGAGAGCGGGAGTTTGAGTTATTGTTTAAAGACAATTATAATAAGCTATATGCTTATGCTCAAATTTTAATAGACCGGAGGGAAGAGGCCCGGGATATTGTGAGTGGAGTGTTTGCCGACTTATGGGCACATTTTGATGCAGTAGATACTACCAAAACGCTTACTCCTTTATTATATAAGCTGGTCTACAACAGGTGCGTGGACTATCTCCGTCATCAGAAAGCTGCATTTTCTTATTTGGAGTTTCTGAAACAAGAGGATGGACCGGTGGGTAGCTATGAGCTGTTGGAATATGACGACAGACTGGAAGAGGCAATTGAGGCTATGAATGATTTACCGCCACGGGCAAGGGATGTGTTTCACAAGTGTGTGATGGAAGACAGAACTTATAGGGAAGTGGCGGAAGAGATGCATGTAAGCATCAACACTATAAAGACCCAAATGCTACGGGCCTTGAAGATACTGCGCAGTAAGGTTATGCTTAATAAATGTTAATTTCTAAAATTCCTTTCACCCGTTGGGTGAGGGCTTTCCGTGTAAAGTATGGTTATGGATATGAATAACGAAAAAACAGCGTTTGATCCTGTTTATGTGGCGTTGTATGCCATTGAACATCCTGAGTTTCGCAATAGTGCAAAATTCAGGGAGTGGTTACTTGTCGATAATCATAACGCGTTATTTGAAGAAATTTGCCGGAAGGCAGCCAATGGGCTGGATCGTCTGAATGAGGGGGAAATTGATAGGGAATGGATGAAATGGCGGAGTGAAATGTGGAGAATACGGTTGAGACAGGTGAAGGTGTGGACTTCGGTTGCAGCGATTGCAGCGGTATTAGCCGGAGCTATTTTCTGGATCAATATGAAGCCGATGGTTCAACCGGCGGTAGTGGCTCCCGAATATACGGCAGTGCTGGGCACGAAAGAAGTGACCGTGCAGGTGGACCGGCATCATCCGGTAGCAATAGCTGCCGGAAAGGAAGATGCTGAAGGGAATATTCCGGTAGTGAATTTAGGGCATTTGCAAGAGCCGGTGGGGATTTTGCCAATGGTGGCAACGCCCCCGGCAGCAGCAGTACATGAAATGGTTATTACCGTACCCCGTGGGAGGAGTTGTCATTTTATGCTGGAGGATGGATCGGAAGTCTGGTTGAATGCAGATAGCCGGTTGAAGTATCAGATGCCGTTTGCCTGTGATGAAAGAGTGGTTGAACTGGATGGAGAAGGTTTCTTTAAGGTGGCAAAGAATAAGAAACGACCTTTTTACGTACACACGAAATACTTCACCACACAGGTTTTGGGGACCGAATTCAATGTTCGTTCATATCACCGGGAGGATGCCGGCGTAACGTTAGTGGAAGGTTCGGTGAGGGTGAAGGATGAAGTGCATGAAGTACTAATTCATCCGGGAGAACAGGCGCGTCCGGGAGAGGATGGCTTTACAGTGGAAACCGTAGACATACGTTCCTATAAAGCCTGGATGGAAGGTTACTTCTTTTTTGACGGGGCCACATTAGGGGATATTATGAAAGAATTAGGACGGTGGTATAATGTGAACATTGAATTTGCCGATCCGGAAACAGCGGCTTATAAGTTTAATTACTGGGCCTACAGAAAAGAAGATTTTCAGCATGCAATAGCCATTCTGAACCGTTTAGGAAAGGTGTCTGTTGTGATAGAAGATAATAAAGCGGTGATTCGTAAACAGTAAAAAAAAGAAGGAATGAGGTACCAGCTCAATCCTTCCCAAAAATAAATAAGGCTGCTGTGTTGGCAGCAATTTTTTGTATCAAATACACAATTACAAAGTTATGGAAAAAAAATCTATTCCGTTGCTTTTTTTACTGATTTTTGCATTTGTCTTTCAGTTTCATGCGGAGGCTCAGACCTTGCAAAACAGGCAGCAGAAAACAATCAGTATTGAGATGAAAACGCAGCGGTTGTCAGTCATCTTGAAAAAGATCGAGGCGCTGAGTTCGTTCAAGTTTGTATTCAATTATGAGGATGTGGACCGGTATATGCTGAGTGTCTCGGCAAAAGATGAGCCGGTATCGGTGGTGTTGGAGCGCTTGTTCCGTCACCGTCCTTTTACGTATGAAATCAAAGGTGAAATTGTGATGGTCCGGTTGAAGCGGGAGGCTCCCTCGGGTAGCAGGACGGTATCGGGGGTTGTTACCACGGTTGAAGGGCGGAAAACAGAGGTACTGCCCTACGCTTATGTGGCTTGCCCGACAACGGGAATGGCTACACAGACGGATGCTAACGGAAAATATGAGTTGAAAAATTTACCTAAGGGAACGGTACAGTTGACGGTGAGATATGTAGGAAAGGAGACGCAGAATAAAACCGTGGAATTGACTTCGGATATGGAGGTGAATTTTAGGTTGACAGATGACAATTTTATGACGAAGGAGGTGGTGGTAACCGCCCGTCCGAGTCAGAATGCGATAACAACCAATTCGGTGATTTCGCGAAAGGCGGTGGAGCATTTGCAGGCAAACAGTTTGCAGGATGTGTTATCGTTACTTCCCGGCGGAGTGGTTGGTGAACGGAACTTGAATAATTCATCCCAAATTACACTTCGTAGTGCCACTGGGGCAAGCGAAAGCCAAGATGTGAATATGAACGCATTGGGTACTTCGGTGGTGACCGACGGAGCTCCTTTGTCGAACAATGCGAATTTGCAGGCTTTTAATCCGGCTGTGTCAGGAGTGTCATCCGCTTTGGGAGGGGGTGCTTCTCCGGCCGGAGGCGTTGATATCCGGAGTGTTCAGATGGATAATGTGGAATCGATTGAGGTGATACGGGGTATTCCTTCGGTGGAATATGGAGATGTGGCTTCGGGAGTTGTACTGATTCGTACGAAAGCCGGGGTGTCTCCTTTACAAATGGTGGCCAAAGCCAATCGTAATGTGTACGAATTTTCAGCCGGTAAGGGCTTGGACTTGGGAAAAGACAACGGTGCTTTGAACATGAGTGTGAATTATGCGCACAATGTGGACGAGCCGCATACCTCCTATAAATATTATGAGCGCGTAGCTGCCAAGGCTCTTTACTCGAATGTGTTCTGGAAGAATAAGTGGAGGACCAATACGTCGTTGGATCTGATTTATGGAATGGATCGGAGCAAACAGAATCCGGATGATGAAGCTTATTTGAGAGCCAGCAAAGGAAAGAGTGTGGGATTGAGACTGAATACGAACGGACAGCTTTATCTGAACAAAGGCTTCTTGAAGAATTTCCGTTATGTATTGTCTGCTGATTACACGGCAAAAGACAGTTACTCACAACAGAATTATTCGTCTGCCAATGCGCCTTACTCCATGACCACAACGGATGGTACGGTATTGGCGAATGGGGCAGGTAAACGGATTTATGATACTGACGGCAATGAGATTACTCATTTCGGTAATGCGGATGCATCGAACTACGCAGTATATCTGCCTTCGACTTATTTTGGAAAATATACCATTGAGGGGCGTGAATTGAATTTATTTGGTAAAGGGGTGTTTACGTTGTTTCAGAAAATAGGGCAGACCACGCATCGAATATTGCTGGGTGCGGATGCTAAACTGGATAAGAACTACGGTAAAGGAAAGAAATTTGATCCTACTACGCCACCATATCGGAATTTATCAATGGCGAATGCTTCGTTCAGACCACGAAAATATAGTGATATTCCGGGGTTGAAACAATTAGGATTGTTTGCAGAGGAAAACTTTTCATTGAGCCTTGGCGAGTGGAGAATGCGTATGCAGGCAGGATTACGTTATGATGATGTATCAGTCGTAAAGAATGCTTTGTCGTTCAGAGTAAACGGTTCGATCGATATATTGCCGCATGTGCTGAGTTTGGAAGGTGGTTACGGAGTGACGGCTAAGGCACCGACTTTGCTTTATCTATACCCAGAAACGGCTTACTTTGAGTATATCAATGTCAATGAACTGGCAGATGAGAGCATTGCGGAAGATCAACGGGTATTTATGACAACAACCCGTGCATTAAACACTCAGAATAAAGAGCTGGAAATGGCGAAAAATAAAAGGGCGGAACTCGGTTTTAAATTGCACTTGGGGCAAACGCGCTTATTGGTTACGGCTTTCAGGGACCGGATGAACAATGGATATGCTATGGCGGATGCCTACAGTCCGTTTATTTATAATACGTATGTACGGGAAGGAGAGGCTTTTAGATTAAATACTTCCGTGCCTCTGTTATCGGTCTATAAGAAACCGGGGAATACGCGTACCATCAATACGAAAGGGGTGGAATTTGATCTGGACTTGGGGCGTTTTGATGCCATACGGACGGCTTTTTCGGTAAACGGAGCCTGGGTAGTGACGAAGAGTTATAATAATGATTATGATATTTATGATCCTAATGGAAATTCGACAGTGAACCGTACACATGTGGCGTTGTACGAGAAGGGACTGTATAAGCATAATTATGAACGGATGAGCACGGCGGTGCGGGTGACGCATAACATACCGGAGCTAGGATTTGTGGTGACTTTGACTGGACAAACGATCTGGAAAGAGGCTGATTGGTATAATATAGGTGATACCAGTATGCCGGTGAAATATATTTCTAAATATGACGGGCAGATATATGATATTGACCCGGTCAAAGTTTTGGATCCGAATTCAGAGTTCAATCTATTGCGCATGAGTCCGAATGACGATTTGCATATTAAGGAAAGTTATTCGCCCCTGTTTTGTTTCAATATCAATGTGACGAAACATATCGGGAAGTATGCCCGGTTGTCCTTCTTCTCAAATAATATGTTCCGCAGTTATCCGGAAGCGGAATCAAAACGGTCGCCGGGAACATATGTCAAACGTAATAGCGGCTTATTTTCTTTTGGTGTGGAACTGGGGTTAAACTTTAATTAGCAGGTTATGAAATCTATCAAATATTTTATTTTATCCGTCTGTCTGGCGGGTATATTGTTAGCTTCGTGCGACTCGTTTAATGATGCAACGGATGCCGGGAAAGTGGCGTATGTATCGGTGAAGATTAAAACGAATTTGCAGCTTGAGGGCCTTACCGATTTTAGTGATCTGAAAGTGGAATTGAAGAATTATGATGAAGGGGCCACGATTACGAAACCTTTTGCAACCGAGTTGACGGTGGATAGTATAATCCCCGGAATATGGGATGTGTTTTTGTCCGGTCGTGTCAAGAACAATAAAGGGGAATCTTTTCTCATGAACGGGAGTCTGAGCAGGGAAGTGATTTTGAAGGACCGGTCACTGGAAATGAAAGCGAATAGTATGGCTGTAACGCCATTGGTGTTTAGTGAAATCTATTATAGTGGCTCGAGAACGGTGAAAAATACCGTGTGGTTCCGTGATCAGTTTTATGAAATTTACAATAATTCGCTGGATCGGATTTATTTGGACGGATTGTATTTTGCTACGTTGGTACCGACAGCGACATCAGTGAAAGTGGCAACATGGCCGCCTGAAGACGGAGATAATTATGTGTATGCTGATCGTGTATGGAAAATACCGGGAAATGGGACCGATTATCCGCTGGAACCGGGAGAATCATTTGTGATTGCCCAGTTTGCAGCTAACCAGCAACTGGATATTTATAATCCGAATTCACCGGTGAACTGCTTCAGTGCGGAGTTTGAATTTAATATGAATAATCCCAATTTCCCGGATCAGCCGGCTGTGGACATGGAGCATGTATTCTACTATGGAAAGGCGGATATGGGAACTGTTCCGCAATACCTGACAGCAGTTTTTGGCGGGGCTTATATCATTTTCCGCCCGAAGGAAGGAGATACGTATGATCCGGTAAACGACAAAAGCATGCAAACCAAGGATTTGTCGGGAAATTTATCGAAAAACCAAGTGTATGCGAAAGTGCCTATTTCGTATGTGCTGGATGCGGTGGAAGCAGGACGTAATGAGGCGGATATCCAGCGTAAGCGTGTACCCAATATCCTGGATATCGGGATGACTTATGTGGGAAGTACCTATATCGGTCAAAGTGTGGCCCGGAAATTGGTGGGCACCAATGAGGACGGTACTCCGATATTGGAAGATACAAATAATAGTACGGAGGATTTCGACAGGAACCTTGTTCCGCAATTTCGTCGTTACGGTTCTAAAATGCCGGCATGGAATCATACGTTATTGAATTAGAAACACGCTAAATTGGAAGGAATAGTAAAATGAAAAAATATAGATACGTTTCGTGGAGCTGTGTTTGGAGTGTGATGGCTCTATTGCTTGTCGCTACTTCGGGGATGGCACAGGACTTGAATACGCCCGCTGCATTTGAATTGATGAAAGAGAGGAGTTTATGGCGGCAGTCGGAAAATGCAGCAGGGTTATTGCTGGATAATCCTTACCGGTATAGTGAGTTGAAAGCCGGGTATAACTGGTCGAAAGGTAATTTTTGTCGTCCCCAACAAGGTAATGGAAATCATGATCTGGATTTTGGAACTGAAGGCGGGGTGTTTTTGAAAAAAATGTATGTGTGGGGAGCGTTTGATTATTCACGTGAAAGTCTGAAGAATGTGGATTTTAAGCAGTCCATTATTGACCCTTATCGGGGAATGCCATATTATGTGACCGATCTGAATACCAGTGATTGGGAAAATCAGTTTTATGACATGCGCTTTAAGGTGAGTTTACCTGTCAACCAAATGTGGTCATTGGGACTGGATGGTAAGTATAGTGTGGCTCAGGGAGCTAAGCAACGTGATATTCGTACCACGAATTTATATTACCGGCTGGATGTGAAACCGGCTGTGGTTTATTCGTTCAACGATTCGCACCACGTGGGCCTGGTATTGGAGTACATGAACCTGAAGGAAGAAGCGAACCCGGATATGGCGAATACGGATGATTACCAACCTTATTATGAATTGTACGGACTGGGTACGGCCTCAGAGAATGTCGGAAGCGGCAAAACAGTAAACTACATAGGAAATCGTGTAGGTGCAGGTCTTCAATATGGCTATCAGGAAGGTGCGGTCAAGTTGTTATTGACCGGTGACTACTCGTATAGAGTGGAGGATGCTGAATTTTCGTTTGACCGTCCTGAAAAATTTGGTACGGCAAAGGAGAAGCTATGGCAGGGAAAGTTGCTTTTTCAACTTTGGAGCGCAAGTTATTCGCATCATTTTGAAGCTTCGTACCGAAATAGTGGGATTGATGGAATTCAGTATGTTCAGCAGAATACCTCAAGTGAGGGATGGCAAACGCTGCATAGTAATATTCGTTCAACGTACAAGACCCAGTTGGCTGGGCTGGATTACTCTTTGATTGCTAACCGTGGAAATGAATACCGGTGGAGGCTGGGTGTCGGGGTGCAATACGATAATGAAAAGGATGAGTACTTGATTCCGTATTCGGTGAAACGGACGGAGAACCTGGCCTTTTCGGTGAACGGAAAGGTGAATATTGCGTTGTCCGATCGGTTGGCGGAACGCTTGCTGATTGCTGCAAAGGTGATGTATAGCAATAATCTGTCGGGCTGCTACAGTTACAACGGAAGCTACCCAGATTATGCGGTGGTGACGGATTTTGAACAGACGGACCTAAATTATTTGGTTTCGGATTTCTACGGCCTGAACGAAAGTGTGACTTATTCACGAAAGATAAAACCGTCTCAGCCGGCGAATCTCTATGTGAAGGGAATGGTGGATTATCGGAAAACGAATGATTTTGATTTTAGTGACCGTACCACAATAAGCTTCGCATTAGGTTGTAACTTTTAGTTTGCAAGGGAAATAAACGGAAACAAAAAGAGTCTGTATGATTTTGTATGGATTTTAAATAATAATTATGTAGGATTGAATTATTTTGAATAAAATGAATACTAGAAGATTTGTAGTGGTTTTACTCACTTGCCTGGTTACCGGAATGGGATGGGGCAAGGACTTTATTTTACCTTCGGTGAAGAGTGCAACTTCGTTTGCTATTGTAGTGGATAGTGTGAGTTACACCAAAGCTACTGCGGAGATTAAGGCTTATCGGGCGGTAGTGGAACGTGATGGTCTGGGGACATATATCTTTGCAACGAATTGGAAATCGCCGGATGAGATCAGGCAGCTGTTGATAAAGTTGCATCGGGACCGGAAGTCACCGCTCGAAGGCGTGGTGTTGGTGGGAGATATTCCAATTCCGATGCTTCGGGATGCACAGCATTTGACTTCAGCGTTTAAAATGAACCAAACGCGTAACTGGCAGTGGTCTAGTGTGCCGTCGGATCGGTTCTACGATGATTTTGGACTGACTTTTAATTTCCTTAAACAGGATAGTATACAAACATTATACTATTATTATTCACTCCGGGCTGACAGTGAACAGCAGATCAATTCGGATATTTATTCGGCCCGCATCAAACCTTTGGAAAAAGGTTTAACGGACAAGTATACACAATTGAAGGAGTATCTGCGGAAGGTGGTAGCTGAAAGAAGCAAGGAGCCGGAAGTGATTGACCACCTGTCAATGGCCCGTGGTCATGGATATAATTCGGAATCGAAAGTGGCATGGGCTGGTGAACAGCTGGCACTAAAGGAACAATTTCCGGAACTGTTTGGGGCGGACAATTGTGTGAAATTCATGGACTTTGAGTCTATGTGGCCTATGAAGCCGGTTTGGCTGTCTGAAGTGCAGCGACCTGATCTGGACATTATGTTGTTTCATCATCATGGGGCAAATGATGTGCAGTATGTCAACGGGTACAAAAACGGAAGTGATGTGAATACATCAGTGGCAAATATTAAATTGTATTTGCGTAGTAAGATCCGTACCGCTGTGGAGCGTGGAAAAAGCAGGGAGGAGGCGATAACTTCTTATCAGAAGTATTTGGATGTGCCTCGTGAGTGGTGTGAAGAAGCTTTTGATCCTAAATGGATAGCAGAGGATTCCATCTTTAACCAGGGATTAGATATTCATGTGGATGATGTGCTTAAGATTAAGCCGAATGCCCGCTTTGTGATGTTTGATGCCTGCTATAACGGTTCGTTTTATGAGGATCAGTACATTGCCGGCGCTTATCTCTTTAACGGTGGAACGACTATTGTGACTCAAGGAAATACGGTGAATACGATTCAGGATAAATGGCCGGATGAGTTTTTAGGATTGTTGAATGCAGGCCTCCGGGTTGGTTTATGGGGTAAGCAGGTTCATTTTCTGGAAACGCATATTTTAGGTGATCCAACGTATCATTTTGCCAATCGGTCTGTAGTGAAGTTTGACGTTAACCGGGCACTAACTGTGGATGCCAGAAATAACCGTTTCTGGTTGAAGATGCTGAAACATCCGGATGTGGATGTGCAGGCTATGGCTTTGAGAAGGCTTTATCTCAATAAATATGATAAGATTTCACAATTGTTGAAGGATACTTATTTCTCATCACCCAGTGCAGTGGTTCGTCTGGAAGCTATGAGACTGTTGGTGGACGTAGATGATGCAAATACACTGGATGTGCTGAAAGCAGCGGTGAGCGACAGTTATGAACTGACACGCCGTTTTGCCTTGGATTATATTGGTAAGAACGGATCGGATGAGTTGATCCCTGCTTTTGTTCGTAGTTTCTTCGTGGATTACACTTCGGAACGCGTACGATTCAAACAGCAACAATCTTATGTCTTCCTTAATCCTGAATTGTTGGTTCAGGAAGTCACTAAGCAGCGTTCGTACTATCCGTTCTATGACGAGAAGGTGGTGGATAAGTTTTTGAAAGATATAAAAGGAAATAAGAAGTCGCTTGAAGAAAGCATTGAACTGATTGAAAATAATGCGGCTCCGGTGAAGAAACGGTTATCGGAAATCCGTTCTTTCCGTAATCGTCCCGTGACAATGGCGATAGCTCCAATGCTGGCTTTTGCAATGGATGCATCCCGTGATATGAATCAGCGGATAATGGTGACCGAGCTGTTGGGTTGGTATAAATATTCTTCACATAAGGGCGAGGTGATTGCCGGCTTGAAAAAGTTGATGAATACCATGGACAATGCGCCATTGAAAGCGGAAGCTTTAAAAAGTATGAACCGATTGACCCAGGATAAATTATAGGCTCTGGAACCTGCCTTTGATTTCCTGAAGGAAATAAAGAACCGGAAGGTAAAGCAGTTGTCTCGTTGCGGGACAACTGCTTTTTCTTTTCAGATCCGGGGTTGTGGAAAGGATTATGCAGGGTTGTAGCAAAAAAATGTTTATCTTTGCAGCCCGAATCATAAAATGTTGATATAGTGGACTGGTTATATAGCTTATTCCTTGAACATTCAGCCTTGCAGGCCGTGGTAGTGCTTTCCCTGATTTGCGCTATCGGGCTGGGATTGGGCAAAGTTCATGTTGCCGGAATTTCTTTAGGGGTGACTTTTGTCTTTTTTGCAGGTATTATGGCCGGACATTTTGGTTTGTCCATTGACCCGCAAATGTTGAACTATGCAGAGAGTTTCGGTCTGGTGATTTTTGTTTATGCTCTGGGGCTTCAAGTGGGACCTGGCTTTTTCAGTTCATTTAGAAAAGGCGGAGTGGAATTGAATTTGCTGGCTATCGGTGTGGTATTGATAGGTACGGTGATGACTGTGGCCGGAAGTTATGGCTTGGGGATTTCTTTGCCGGATATGGTGGGAATTCTTTGTGGTGCCACCACGAATACACCGGCCTTGGGTGCTGCACAACAGACGTTGAAACAGCTTGGCATGGAAGCCAATACACCGGCTTTAGGGTGTGCTGTGGCTTATCCTCTGGGAGTCATCGGGGTGATTCTGGGTATTTTGGCTATACGCAAGATGCTGGTACGTAAGAAAGATTTGGAGGTGGAGGAGAAGGAGGATACTGGTCATAAAATGTATATTGCAGCTTTTCAGGTGCATAACCCTGCCATATTTAATATGAGTATTAAAGAAATAGCACAATTGAGTTATCCGAAGTTTGTTATTTCCAGGCTGTGGAGGGATGGAAACGTAAGCATTCCCATTTCAGAAAAAGTGATTAAAGAAGGTGACCGCTTGTTGGTGATTACCTCAGAAAAGAGTGTACCGGCTTTGACTGTGCTTTTTGGCGAACAGGAACATACGGATTGGAATAAGGAAGATATTGACTGGAATGCTATTGATAGTCAATTGATTTCACAGCGTATTGTGGTGACCCGTCCCGAGTTGAATGGGAAGAAGCTGGGGGCTTTGCATTTGCGTAATCATTATGGAATCAATATCAGTCGGGTATATAGAAGTGGGGTGCAATTATTGGCTACTGCGGAATTGACGTTACAGTTGGGTGACCGGCTGACTGTGGTAGGGGAAGCTGCCGCAATTCAAAATGTAGAGAAAGTGCTTGGTAATGCGGTGAAGAATCTGAAGGAACCAAATCTGGTAGCGGTTTTCGTTGGCATTGTACTTGGTTTGGCATTAGGAGCCATACCTATTTCCATACCGGGGATCAGTACGCCGGTAAAATTGGGATTGGCGGGTGGCCCTATTATTGTGGGTATCCTAATCGGTACTTTTGGACCAAGGCTTCACATGGTGACTTATACCACGCGTAGTGCAAACCTGATGTTACGAGCCTTGGGATTATCGCTTTATCTGGCTTGCCTGGGATTGGATGCAGGTGTTCATTTTTTCGATACTGTATTTCGTCCGGAAGGATTACTTTGGATTGCAGTCGGTTTTGCTTTAACCGTTATCCCTGTGCTTATTATGGGTATTATTGCCTTTCGTTGGGTAAAAGTGGATTTTGGCTCGGTAGCTGGTATGCTTTGCGGAAGTATGGCCAATCCGATGGCGCTGACTTATGCTAACGATACCCTTCCGGGAGATCATCCTTCGGTGGCTTATGCTACGGTATATCCGCTGTGCATGTTCCTGCGAGTGATTATAGCGCAGGTGCTGCTTATGATTTTCCTTAGTTAGCTTTAATACTTGAACAGGACAATGCCGCTTTCGAGTAAGAGACCTTTATCATAGGTCTTTCCTTTGTTGTAATAGCGTTCGGCACCATAACCTCCCGTAATGAATATGCCTAAAGCATTGGTGATCCGGTATTCCAGATTGACACGTGCCTGAAGGCTGTACAAGCGTGCAGGGTAGCCATGATCTTTGTTTTTAAACAGTTCGATGTGCTGGTATCCTAAGTCTCCACTGATAAATAGCTGTTTGTAGAGTGGTAGTTCCAGACCGGCACGGTAGGACAGAGCGGCGGAGAACTTATCACTAAAATCCAGATAATGGGTGCCTACGCCAAGTATGGTGTAGAAGAGTTTGTTTTTAAAGCGTGCTCCTACATTAATTTTTGTAGAGCTTCCGCCATAAAGCATGAGTTGCACTTTGGTATCTGGATTTGCATTGACCAATCCTAGTTGAAAGCCATTGAAATTCTCTTTATAATAATTGAAAAGGCCGATTTGTACGGCTCTACCGCTACCGATAACATTAAGGGGAGATAGCTGTAAGCCACCGGAAGCTTCTCCGGCAACATTGGCTAGCCCGGATATTTGTATGCCTTGGAGACGTCCTCCTGTGATATTGCTCAAACCGGAGAATTGTACGCCACATAAATCTTCACCAACAATGTTTAATAGTCCTGATGTGGTTACTCCATTGAAATTTTCACCGGCAATGTTAGCCAAACCAGCCAGATGTAGTCCTGAAGAATGTTCTCCGGTGATGTTGAGTAAGCCACCGATGAGCACTCCTTCACTATCATCGCCGACTATATTGGTGAGTCCCGATAGAAGCATTCCACGGGAATGTTTTCCTGTAATACCTACCAAGCCGGAAATAGATACTCCGGTGAGACTGTTTCCATTTACGTTGGTAATTCCTCCTATTTGGACACCTCTCATCTCTTTACCAACAACATTATAAATGCCGGAGACTTGCACGCCATTGGCATTATGGCGGACAGTGTTCCCCAATATGTTGACTGAAGGCCCATTCAGGCGATTCATGGACGACATGAAACCAAGGTTGAAGAAAGTGCTTCCTATACTGTCGTTAGGTTGTGTGGAGATATGTTTCCAAAGAGAGAGATTGACTCCTGCCCGTCCTTTATCGGACGATGTTTTATTTGTTGCAGATGTCGGGATTGTTATCATACCCAGTAATAGCCCTGCTGTAAGTAGAAAGATGCGTTTCAATTTCATTAAAATTTGGTTTACCTTATGAAGGAATCATTTGTTATTTGTCATGCATGGAACATACTTACCCTTTAGCTTCCTGATAGAGAAAACGCTTGATGGAGCGTTTAGGAGTCTTTTCGAACTCTTCGGGGTATATTTTCATTTTGGCTATTTGGCTGTAGGCAGGCAGCATGGCATTTAACGCTACTCGGTTCTCTTCCATTATACCTTCCAGATCGGTATTGTTGAGGCCATGTGCAAAAGCATCGTCAAAATCAGGATATACCAATCCGACGAGCTTTTCATTTTGCTGTACTACAATGCTCTCGGATACGTAAGGCATATTGTTCAGTTTATCCTCTATTTCTTCCGGATAAATATTTTGTCCGTTAGCGCTGAGAAGCATGTTTTTACTTCGTCCTTTGATGGTGATATTGCCTTCGGCATCTATAAGGGCCAAATCGCCAGTGTACAACCATCCATCTTTATCTATGGCTTGACTAGTAGCTTCTTCGTTTTTGTAATAACCTAGCATAACGTTTGGTCCGCGGCAAACGACTTCCCCCGGGATATTTTCAGGATCGGGAGAAAGCACTTTAACTTCCATGCGTGAAACTGCTTTGCCACAAGAAGCCATTTTAAAACGTTGCCAGTCCTCATAGCAGATAATGGGCCCGCATTCTGTCATTCCATAACCCACCGTATATGGGAAGTCGATCATGCGTAGGAATTTTTCCACTTCCTGATTGAAAGCAGCTCCACCTACAACAACTTCCAAAAAATTTCCACCGAAAGCTTTTATGACTTGTTCCCGTACGGTAGATTTGATTTTATCGTTAATGATGGGAAGTTTCATTAAAAGCTTCATTTTAGGCGTCTCTAATTTGGGAAGTACGTTTTTCTTGATGATCTTTTCAATGATAAGCGGTACAGCAATAACCAGGCGGGGTTTTACTTCGGCAAACGCTTGGAAAATGATCTTCGGGCTTGGTATACGGGTAAGAAAATAAATTTGGCAACCATTGGAAAATTCGTATAGAAACTCAAATGCCATACCGTACATGTGGGCCATGGGGAGCATGGAAATAATTTTGTCTCCGGGTTCTAAGGTTAATACTTCGTAAGCAAATGTTGTATTTGACCAAAGACTACGATAGGGGAGCATAACTCCTTTAGAATAGCTGGTGGTACCTGAAGTATAGTTAATAACGGCTAATTCGTCGGGCTCTCCTTTATAGTAAGCAATATGTTCTTTCCTAAAATTTTTGGGATACTTCTTTCCGAACAATTCGTTGAGATGTTCACGTGCGTAATCCACTTTTTCGCTTCGGGAAATGAGAATGGTAAAATCTGTCATGGAAAAAATGCCTTCCAATAATGGCATCGCCGTTTCATTCAGATTCTCCCATACCTGATCACCCACGAAAAGAAGTTTGGCTTCGGAGTGATTGACAATGTTGTGTACGTTATCCGCTTTGAATTCATGTAAAATAGGAACGGCAACAGCTCCATAGGTTAATGCGGCAAGAAAGGTAACCCCCCAGTGGGAACAATTGCGCCCGCAGAGCGCTATTTTATCACCCTTTTGAATTCCACTTTGTTCAAAGATAATATGTATCTTCTCTATTTTACGGGCTACATCTTTATATTGTAAGGTAGCTCCTTTGTAATCGGTCAGTGCATCTAAATCCCAGTTTCGCTTGATGCTGTTCTCGATATAAGCAATAAAACTTTGTTCCATGTTGTTTTAATTGTTGCACAATTAATTGTAAATTGTGCAAATATACAGAATTACTGACATAACACAAACTTTTGGGAAGAATTTGCACTTAAAGATAAAAATAGCCCAAAAGTGTTTTACTTCACTTCTGGGCTATGATTTATATGCTTAATGTGCTTATAATCATTGATTTATTAGTGATTCAGATACCACTGATATATTCGCTGTACACCCTCTTCTATTTCTATTTTATGATGCCATCCCAAGGCATGGAGTTTGGATGGGTCAGTCAGTTTGCGCATGGTGCCATCTGGTTTACTGCTATCGAAAGTCAGTTTCCCTTTGTAGCCTACAGCGGCAACGATAAGTCCCGCTAACTGACGAATTGTGATTTCTTTTCCGGTACCGATATTAATATGGCAATTACGGATATCTTTATCACCCACTTTATATGTATCTTTGAAATTTACGTGTTCCATGACGAATACACTGGCATCCGCCATCTCTTCACTCCAGAGGAATTCACGGAGTGGCGTACCTGTACCCCAAAGTTTGACTTCCGTATCACTGATGCCGTATTTAACCAGCATCTTCAAAATTTCTTCCTTACTGCTGTCTCCATTTACTTTTTCTACAGGGCGAAGTGCCAAATCTTTACGTACGGCGTTCCAATCACCCTGTTTCAGACAATGTGCAAGATGTATCTTACGGATCATGGCGGGAAGTACGTGGCTGCGTTCAAGATCGAAATTATCGTTTGGACCGTAAAGATTGGTGGGCATCACGGCTATATAGTTGGTATCATATTGCAGATTAAAGCTTTCGCACATCTTCAGCCCGGCTATTTTGGCAATAGCATAAGGTTCGTTAGTATATTCCAAAGGAGAAGTCAGCAATGCTGTTTCCTTCATAGGTTGTTCTGCATCGCGGGGATAAATGCAAGTGCTTCCTAAGAAAAGCAGTTTCTTGACGTTATGGCGAAAGCTTTCTCCTATGATATTTTGCTGGATTTGCAGATTTCTGTAAATGAAGTCGGCACGATAAATGCTGTTGGCCATGATGCCTCCTACAAAAGCAGCCGCTAGAAAAACGTATTCAGGTTGTTCTTCGTCGAAGAATTGACGGACAGCTACGCCATCCAGTAAATCAAGTTCTTTATGTGTTTTACCAATAAGATTGTTATACCCTTTTTCCTGCAAGTTCTTCCAAATAGCAGAGCCTACTAATCCGCGGTGTCCGGCCACGTAGATTTTTGCATCTTTTTTCATTGATTTATTTTGTTTATTATCCCTTTTTGAGTGAGGGAGTTCTTTATTTTTTGTCTTCTAATGAACGCAGATAGAGTTTCCTGACAAACTTCATATCATGGACGGCCATAATTTTCACCAGTTCTTCGAAGCTGGTTTGACGAGGATTCCATCCCAATAAGGTTTTTGCTTTAGTCGGATCACCCAATAATTGTTCTACTTCGGCGGGGCGGAAATATTTAGGATCAACTTCTACTAATGCCTTGCCGGTTTTCATATCAATACCCTTCTCTTGTGCACCTTTACCTTCCCAGCGAAGTTCAATGCCTACTTCTTTGAAGGCTAGTGTGGCAAATTCGCGCACGGTGTGCATTTCACCCGTAGCGATCACGAAATCTTCGGGAACGTCATGTTGGAGGATCATCCACATACATTGTACATAGTCTTTGGCATATCCCCAGTCGCGACGGGCATCAAGATTACCCAAGTACAGTTTATCCTGAAATCCTTGTGCAATGCGTGCAGCAGCCAATGTGATTTTACGGGTGACAAACGTTTCGCCCCGGCGCTCACTTTCATGGTTGAAGAGGATACCGTTAACTGTAAACATATCATAACTTTCGCGGTAGTTTTTAGTAATCCAGAAACCATATTGTTTGGCTACTCCGTAAGGACTACGCGGATAGAAAGGGGTGGTTTCCTTCTGGGGAATTTCCTGTACCTTACCGAAGAGTTCGGAAGTGGATGCCTGATAAATTCTCGTTTTCTTTTCCAAACCAAGGATACGAACAGCTTCCAGCATACGCAGGGTACCTACGGCATCAGCTTCAGCCGTATATTCCGGAACATCGAATGAAACTTTTACATGGCTTTGTGCGGCAAGATTATATATTTCATCGGGTTGAACCTGCTGGATGATACGGATGAGTGAGCTACTGTCCGTCATGTCTCCATAATGAAGGTTTACCAAGCGGGTCTTTTTCATATCACGGACCCATTCATCAAAATAAAGATGTTCTATACGCCCTGTATTGAAAGAGGATGAGCGGCGTAATATGCCGTGTACTTCGTAACCTTTTTGTAATAAGAATTCGGCTAGAAATGAGCCATCTTGTCCGGTAATGCCGGAAATAAGAGCTATTTTCATGTGATATTTAGTTTTTTGAATTGGTTTTCTGAGTGCAATATTCGCAATTTTTTACGAAATGGCAAAATAAAAGGGAATAGGATTAGTGCTTTCCCATTAATTTGTCGATAACTAGTGCCAATGCTCCGTCTCCTGTGACGTTACACGCTGTACCGAAGCTATCCATGGCGATGTAAAGGGCAATCATTAGAGCTTGGCCCGATTCATCGAAACCGAGAATAGATTGAAGTACTCCTAAGGCTGCCATAATGGCTCCTCCGGGAACACCGGGAGCCGCTACCATTGTGATGCCCAGCATGAAAATAAATCCCGCAAATAACGGAAAATTGTAAGGCATACCTTGCATAATCATCAATGCAAGGGCGCATGCTACAATCTTGAGTGTACTGCCGGAAAGGTGTATAGTGGCACAGAGGGGGATGACAAAACCTGCAATATCCGGTGACACTCCGTTCTTTTTAGTTTGCTCTAATGTAACTGGAATGGTGGCGGCGGAAGATTGGGTACCTAGGGCCGTAAAATAAGCAGGCATCATTTTGCCTAACAATCTGAACGGATTTTTACGGACGAATAGGGAAGCTATGGAATATTGGAATACTAACAGGAAGATGTGTAGCAGAAAGATAACTCCGATAATCTGGATGAAAACAGTTAGTATGGAGAATACTTTTCCGGTGTAGGTCATATTGAGAAATATGCCAAAAATATAAAAGGGGAGGAGTGGCAGAATGACTGCACTAATTGTCTTAAAAATGATTGCCTGGAAATCACGTGCTACATTTTTAAGAGCCTCGCTATTGAGATGCGCCAGTCCCAGGCCTATAGTGAAAGCTAGTATCAAGGCTGTCATCACACCCATTAAAGGAGGTATGGACACTGAGAAAAAAGGCTGAAGGTCGTGTATTTCATTGATTTTGTCTAATGGAATACCTGTCTGTATGAGTGATGGAAATACGATTGATCCTGTGAAATATGAAAGAAAACCCGAAAAAAGTGTGGCTCCGTAAGCTATGGCGGCTGTAACTACTAGCATTTTGCCAGCTCCCTTTCCAATATCGGCAATGGCAATAGTGACCAGCCCTAAAATGATTAGAGGGATGGAAAAATTGAGAAATTCACTGAATAATCCACTAAAAGTGACGAAAATGCGTACGATAGGATTAGGAAAATAGTTGCCGAATAGGATGCCTAATGCGATAGCGATAATGATGCGGGGGAGCAATCCGATACGAATTTTTTTCATAACTTTGTATTTGTATATTGTATATAAAGTGGAGTTCTGTTTGCAAATGTACGATTTTATTTGAGAAATGGTACGAACAATTACAATAGGGCTATTGTTTCATTTCCAAATAAAACATATAAAATGAATAAATCTATGGGAAAAGAAGGGAAAAAAACGGATATCGGTCTGATAGGACTGGCTGTGATGGGAGAAAATCTTGCTCTCAATATGGCTAATAAGGGTTGGAATGTTTCAGTATATAACCGTACTGTGCCTGGAGTGGAAGAAGGTGTTGTGGAACGTTTCATTAATGGACGTGCTAAGGATAAGAGTATTGAGGGATTTACGGAAATTCCTGCTTTTGTAAGCTCTATTGCTTCCCCGAGAAAAATTATGATGATGGTACGTGCCGGCAAGGCGGTAGATCAGTTGATGGAGCAGCTTTTTCCTTATTTGTCTCCCGGTGATGTTTTAATTGATGGCGGAAATTCCAATTATGAAGATACTAATCGTCGTGTGGCATTGGCAGAATCAAAAGGTTTCTGTTTTGTGGGAACCGGTGTTTCAGGTGGTGAAGAGGGTGCATTAAATGGAGCATCCATTATGCCTGGAGGATCGGAAACAGCTTGGGAGGAAGTAAAGCCTGTATTGCAGAGCATTGCTGCAAAAGCGGCTGATGGAACTCCATGTTGTCAATGGGTGGGTCCTGCTGGGGCCGGGCATTTTGTGAAAATGATACACAATGGGATTGAATATGGCGACATGCAACTTATTGCAGAGGCTTATTGGGTGATGAAGAATATGCTTGATATGGATAATGAGGAGATGGCAAATGTCTTTACTCGTTGGAATGAGGGAAAGCTACAGAGTTACTTAATTGAAATTACGGCAAATATTTTACGTCATAAAGACAAAACCGGCGGGTATCTAATTGATAAGATACTGGATGCTGCAGGACAAAAAGGTACAGGAAAATGGTCGGTTATTAATGCCATGGAGCTGGGAATGCCCTTGGGATTGATTGCCACCGCAGTATTTGAACGTAGTTTATCCGCACGTAAAGAATTGCGCGTGGCTGCGTCAAAGGAGTTCATACATAAAGAGCAAAAGGCTATATATAAGAAGGAGGAATTGCTGAAAAATATTCATTCAGCCTTGTATGCATCCAAGTTAGTCTCATATGCACAAGGCTTTGCTGTATTGCAGCAAGCTTCCGACACTTTCAAATGGAATTTGGATTTGGCATCTATAGCCCGTATGTGGCGTGGAGGGTGTATCATTAGGAGTGCGTTTCTGAATGATATTGCAGTTGCTTTTGAGGCAAAAGACAAACCTCAACATTTGCTGATGGCTCCTTATTTTAAAGCCGAAATGGGTGAATTGTTAGTAGGTTGGAAATATTTGGTAGCCGAGGCCATGAAGGAGGAATTACCTGTTCCTGCTTTCTCTTCTGCCCTGAATTATTTCTATTCTTTAGTTTCATTGAATTTGCCAGCTAATTTGCTTCAGGCACAACGTGATTATTTCGGTGCGCATACATTCGAAAGGGTTGATGAACTACGAGGGGCCTTTTTTCATGAGAATTGGACCGGGCATGGAGGTACAACCAAGTCGGGTACATATAATGTATAAGGAGTAGAAAATTATGTCTAAATTTGTAATGATCATATTTGGCGCTTCGGGTGATTTAACAAAGCGCAAATTGATGCCGGCACTTTATACTCTTTATAAGGAGAAACGCTTACCGGAAGAGTTTGTTGTATTGGGCATAGGGCGTACTGCGTATGCAGATGATGCTTACCGTGAACATATATTGAAGGAGATGGATCGTTTTATCACTCCCAAAGAGAGGGTGGAGGGAACGATGATGGAGTTTATCTCTCACTTGTGCTATTTGACAATAGATCCGGCTAAGGCAGAAGGATATGGATTACTTGACCAGCGGTTACAGGAACTGACTGGGGAGAAGAAGTCGGATAATCTTTTGTTCTATTTGGCAACTCCTCCTTCTTTGTACGGGGTTATTCCACTGCATTTGAAGGGTGCCGGATTAAATCGTCAGCATACGCGTATTATCGTGGAAAAGCCATTCGGATATAATTTGGAATCTGCTCAGGAACTGAATAAGGTTTATGCTTCTGTGTTTGAAGAACGGCAAGTGTATCGTATTGACCATTTTTTGGGTAAAGAAACAGCACAGAATATTTTGGCATTTCGCTTTGCCAATGGTATTTTTGAACCTTTATGGAATCGAAATTATATTGATTATGTGGAAATTACTGCGGTGGAAAATTTGGGAATAGAACAACGTGGTGGTTTTTATGACGGGGCCGGTGCTTTAAGAGATATGGTTCAAAATCATTTGATTCAATTGGTTGCGCTTACCGCGATGGAACCTCCTGCTGCTTTCAATGCAGACAGCTTTCGTAATGAAGTAGTGAAAGTTTACGAATCGCTTGCTCCTTTAACCGAAGAGGACTTGAATGAGCATATTGTTCGTGGGCAGTATACGGCTTCAAGTACCAAGAAGGGGTATCGGGAAGAAGCCAATGTGGCACCTGACTCACGGACTGAAACATATATTGCCATGAAGATAGGCATTAATAACTGGCGTTGGAGTGGGGTTCCTTTCTACATTCGTACTGGTAAGCAAATGCCTACTAAAGTAACTGAAATCGTGGTCCATTTCCGCGAGACCCCTCATCAAATGTTTCGTAGCAAAGGTGGAGCAGGGAAAGAAGCTAACCGGCTCATCCTTCGTCTACAACCAAATGAAGGTATGGTGTTGAAGTTTGGCATGAAAGTTCCCGGACCGGGATTTGACATTAAACAAGTGATGATGGATTTCAGTTATAGTGAACTGGGTGGTTTACCTACAGGTGATGCTTATGCCCGTTTGATAGAAGATTGTATTCAGGGTGATCCTACGCTATTTACACGTAGTGATGCTATGGAAGCATCATGGCGTTTCTTTGATCCGGTACTTCGATATTGGAAGGAGCATGCGGAAGCACCTTTATATGGCTATCCTGTAGGAACTTGGGGACCTTTGGAGAGCGAAGCAATGATGCATGAGCATGGTGCCGAATGGACAAATCCATGTAAGAATCTGACTAATACCGATCAATATTGTGAGTTATGAAAGCAAATGTTTATAATACAGCTATGGAGACGGCTCGGGCTCTTATTAAACGCTTGATTCGTTTGGTTGAAGAAGATCCGCGAAAAGTATATCATATTGCGTTCAGTGGTGGAAGTACTCCTTCGTTAATGTTTGATTTATGGGCCAATGAATATAAAGAGGTGACTCCATGGGACCGGATGCGTTTTTATTGGGTGGATGAACGTTGCGTACCTGCGGAGGATTCTGAAAGTAATTACGGTACAATGCGTCGTCTTTTATTGGATTTTATTCCGGTCCCAGCCGAATCAGTTTTCCCTATCGAGGGAACTAATGATCCAGAAGAGGAAGCTAAGCGCTATTCTGATCTGGTTTGTAAGGAAGTTCCTCTTTGGCGGAATCTACCTTTTTTTGATGCTGTACTGCTTGGGGCTGGCGAAGACGGACACACCTCTTCCATCTTTCCAGGGCAAGAATACCTGCTATCATCTCCTCATCCATATGAAGTGAGCGTTAATCCTTACAATGGGCAAAAGCGTATAGCTATGACAGGGTGTCTGCTTTTTAATGCCAAGAGAGTCATTTTCTTGTTAACAGGAAAGAATAAAGTAAACGTAGTTTCGGATATTCTTAATTCGGGCGATACCGGTCCGGCAGCATACGTAGCTCACCATGCATGGGAGGTAGAGCTATTTATGGATGAATCAGCAGATCAATGTGCTATAGATAAATAAAAATATTCCCCGTCCTATCTTCGCAGGCAGGGTAGGGAAATAGAGATTATTTATGTCTATGAAAAGTCCGTTTTATTCTCACGAATAAGACCGGAGGGCTGGATATATTCACTGCTATTAGGTAATTATTCAAAGCTAATATTATGAGTATTTTTGAAGATAACAAAATAGACGAATGGGGTGATTTATTAAATAAGGTTTGAAGATGATTATTTAACAATTTTGATTTTTGCTTTGTAGGAGAAGTAATATATGGAGTTTAATTATGATGATAACAGCGTAAAAGAATTGTTGGAATGGGCACGATCTACTAAGTTTCCCAAAACTTTAAGATTGAGTAACTACGAAAATATTTTTGATTTGTCAAAGTATATCCATGCGAACATTAGTGATATAGAGCAGCATTATCCAGACCCTTTCTACAATATTTCAATAGATAGGCTCTATCGGGTAAAAGAGATGTTGCAAGTAAATGTTTAATTTTAAAACGGAGAAACTTCCTGAATACTAATAAATTCTTACCCACTATAAATATCGGGTGAGCCGTGAACCCATTTTTATAACTGCCTGAAAGGCTATAAAAAAAGTGCTTCCTGATCGTTCGCCAACGGAGGAAGCACTCACACAAAAACTAAACTAGACTTAACTAAACTATTCTATTGGGGGAAGTTTCACAACTTCCTATCTGTTCGATGCAAAGATAGAAAAACTATTTTTATTATGCAATACTACAGCCTAATAAATTTTATAAAAAAAACTTTTTATCGATAAATTCCTATTTTTTATGGACTAACTCTTGCTCCTTTTATCTAAAAAGAGCTGAAATGCTTGCTTATAACTATCACTTATTGGAATATAGGCTTTACCAAATATTATACGTCCCCGATCAATAACACGTATTTTTTGCTTTTGTACAATATATGAACGGTGTACACGCATAAAACGGGATTCCGGTAGTAATTCTTCCATGGCTTTCATGCTCATTAAGGATAAAATGGGGCGTGCAGAGTCTTCAGTGTATATCTTAATATAATCTTTTAGTCCTTCTATATAGAGTATTTTATCTAAGTCTATCTGTACCAGTTTATAGTCGCTTTTTACAAAGATACTTTCAATCTCTTCTTTGGGTTTCTGTAACAAGTCAAACCATTGTACCGCTTTATTAGCAGCTTGTAAAAAGTCAATATAGGATATTGGTTTTAATAGATAATCCAAAGCATTTACTTTATAACCCTCAATGGCATATTGCTCAAAGGCAGTAGTAAAGATAATGCGAGTATTAGCATCTATCATTTTGGAAAATTCCAAACCATTGAGTTCTGGCATTTGTATATCCAAGAAAAGTAAATCAACAGTTTTCTCAGATATATCTCTCATAGCTTGTACTGCACTGGAATATTTACCTTTCAAGGTTAAGAAAGGAGTCTTGTTTACGTAGCTTTCTAACAGGTTTAAAGCTAGAGGCTCATCATCTATAATGGCACAAGTTAAATTCATATAATTTATATTTAATATTTCTTGCTAAGGACATAAATCTTTTGATTTATGTGGCTATACATAAATAGTAAGTTTCGAATGATATTCTTTCTCATTTTCACTTACTCCTTGTTCCCATTCATAATGATTAGGATATGTTAATTCTAATCTTTTTTGAACTTGTCCAAGTCCAATGCCGCTTCCACTTTTATCCATTTGATTTTTAGGATGGTAGCTGTTTGTTATTTCACAGCATACCTGGCCCGGAAGTTCACTGAAGTGGATATGAATATAACTTGGGTCTGTGGGAGAAATGCCATGCTTGAAAGCATTCTCTATTAGTGAAATAAATATAAGTGGAGCTATTTCTGTACGGCTGTCGGAGCTGATGTCTATTTGTGTACTTACGGTGACGTTGGATGAAAGGCGAATACGCATTAACTCAATATAATTGCGAATAAAGTCCATCTCCTTGTCCATAGTAACGAAGTTTTGTTGATTGTCGTACAAAACATGACGCAAGAGGCGACTCAGTTCTTGTACGGCTGCTTGTGCTTTATTGCTGTCGAAGGCAATGAGAGCATAAATATTGTTCAGTGTATTGAGTAGGAAATGTGGATTTAGTTGGTTCCGCAAGTTTTTTAATTCAGCTTCTGTGCGGCTTTTTTCTGCTTCACGTCGTGCTGCTTCGACTTGTGCCCAACGTCCGCTCAACTTTATAGCTACAGCTAGACCGGTAGTCAATATCATGGAAAAAATATCACGTAGGACAAATATCCAACTGGGTGGTCCCGGATGTTTAGGAGGTTTTGATAATGAATATATCTTAAAAATGTACTCTTGCCATAAATGTACTCCTAGTGCTGTTCCTAAGATCAGCAAAATATTTAATAGTAAGTATTGTTTGATTTTATTATTAAATAGAAAATGGGGAATCAATAAACAATAGTTAATATAGAAGATGAGAAGAAAAGAAAAAGGTACAGCACTACCATGGCGCATGTAATCTAGCCAACTTATTGTAAATCCACTACGGTTCATCAATAAAAATGGCAATCCGAATACAGTGCCCCATCCTATGATATGGATGAATATCTCGACTGTTTTATGTAAGCTGGGCTTTTGAGTAATCATTTTACAAAAATAATTATTTAAAGCACAAAGCATTGTCTTTTAATTATAAAATATAACAATGCTCTATGCTATTTTTTAAGTTCATTATTCGTACCTGATAGCATCTATCGGATCTAAATCTGCAGCTTTTTTTGCAGGGTACCAACCGAAGAATATGCCTGTGATTGTACATACAGCAAAGGACAGGAATACACTCCAGGGCTGAATGTAAATGGGCCAATGGGCTACACCTTTTACTATGAAACTGCTGCCGCAACCTATAATCATCCCAATGATACCTCCGGTTATACTGATAAGAACTGCTTCAATCAAGAATTGAGCCAAAATATCTATACCGCGTGCGCCGACAGACATTCGTAGGCCAATCTCCCGCGTACGTTCCGTAACGCTGACGTACATAATGTTCATGATGCCAATGCCACCGACTACGAGTGATATGCCGGCTATACAAGCCAAGAGCGTTGTCATTAAATCTGTGGTAGAATTCAACATGCTACTAAGCTCTTGTTGGCTACGTATAGTGAAGTCATCATCATCAGAATCCTTAAGCTTATGATTTCGTCGTAATAGAGTGTTGATTTCATTGGTTGCATAATCAGTCATATCTTCACTCAGTGCAGAAGCAAAAATACCTTGCAAATAAGTCACTGCCATCATACGTTTCATAACAGTGGTGTAAGGGGCCAATACAATATCATCTTGGTCCATACCCATGGAATTGTATCCTTTGGCTTTTAGTACGCCTATAATTCGTAGTGGAATTTGATTGAATCGTATGATATGTCCGATAGGATCTTGTCCGTTAGGAAAAAGATTATCAACGATTGTTTTTCCTATTACGCACACTTTGGCTGCACTTTGTATATCAGATTCCGTAAACATTTCTCCGCTTTCTACGTTGAGTTGCCGAATTTCCAGATATTCTGTTCCAACACCACTTATTGATGAAGGGTAGTTGTTGTTTCCGGCAATAAGTTGCCCTGAACTTGATACACTTGGACTAACTGCAGACAAATAATTGGTTTCATCTCTTAATGATTCGTAATCAGCGAGTTTTAGAGTTTGCATGGCGGAAGGGTCTTGACGTACTCCACCACGCATATCAGCACCCGGATGAATCATAATCATATTTGAGCCCATTTCTGAAATTTGTGCTTGTATGCTTTTCTTTGATCCTTGACCGATGGCAAGCATAGTGATGACGGATGCCACACCTATGATTATACCCAGCATTGTGAGAAAAGCACGTAGCTTATTGTTGGAAAGGGCTCGTAATGCTATTTTGAAAAGATTTGTTCCGTTCATAATTCTTATGGTTTAATCTTCATCACTTTTTGGCAGAGCAGCCAAAGCATTTGTTGCAGACAGTATATGGGAATTTACTTTATCTTCTATTAAATGCCCATCGCGTAAGCGAATATTTCGGCTACTGTATTGGCAGATCTCTGGATTATGAGTGACGAAGATGATTGTTCTTCCTTCGGCATTCAGCTTTTGGAAGAGGACTAATATTTCGAATGATGTGCGTGTGTCCAAATTGCCCGTTGCTTCATCTGCGAGGATTACAGCCGGATCATTGACCAATGCTCTGGCTATGGCTACACGTTGCATCTGTCCTCCAGACATTTGATTGGATTTATGCTCTAATCGATCTCCTAATCCTACAGCTTCTAGTGCTTCTATGGCGCGTTTGCGGCGTTCTGAAGCACTAATTGAAGGATTATACATTAATGGTAGTTCTACGTTTTCCACCGCTGTTGTTTTGGGTAACAGATTATAGCTTTGAAAAACGAATCCTATTTTACGGTTTCTCAGAATTGCTCGCTGAGATTTACTCATAGTACGCACAGATATGCCATCGAGTAAATATTCGCCGCTTGTAGGAGTATCGAGGCAGCCGAGTGTGTTTAGCAAGGTTGATTTGCCCGACCCGGATGTCCCCATGATGGTAACATATTCTCCTTCCGTAATATTGAACGAGATTCCCCGTAGGGCATGTACTATCTCATCTCCTACCTGAAAGTCGCGTCGAATATTTTGCAATTCTATAACGGTTTTGCTCATAACTTTATGTTTTTATAATATGCTAACTTTATTTTTCAACTCGTCTTAATAGACTCATGCATTTTTAGAAATCCAGCGCAGCCCTTTTCATATGCTCTTGCAATCTTATAAATAAGCCCTTGCAATAAACTTATAAGCTCTTTTGATATTCTAAAAGGCTCTTACACTAATTAAATAAAGTCTTGGCATCTTTTGCGAAAATCTTATTACTTACTGCTCTTTTTCTTATTTCCCGGAGGTGTAGGCATGAAAGGGCTTCTTTCGCTACTGCTATTTTCATCCGTTGCTGTTGCTGTACTATTACCCTTGTTCAATACGAGATCAACGATGATTTGTGTACCTTCGTTAATACCACCTGTTATTTCAGTAAGTGTACCGTTAGTTATTCCAATTGTTATGGGATGTGCGGTAAAGACATTTCCTTCTTTTGTCCATACTTTATGTTCACCCTGACAATCTTTTATAACTGCATCTTTTCCGACTAAAGGTGTTGCCGGCGCAAAACGTAAGGCTTTTGCTGGTACACTTAATACTCCTTGTTTATCAAGAGTATAGATGGTGATGTTGGCTGTTAACCTTGGTTTTAATTTTAAGTCTGGATTTGGGGCAGATATAACAACTTCGTAAGTTACTACAGTGCTACTACTTGAAGAACTGCTGCTCGAACTGCTTGAACTCGTTGTTGCTCCTAAACGGATTTGAGTTACTTTACCCTCAAAAGTATCATTTGGATAAGCGTCTACAGTGAAAGTTACCCGTTGTCCTACTTCTACATTACCTATATCGGCTTCATCTACATCAGCCACTACTTGCATTTGGGTTAAATCGGCAGCAATAGTGAAAAGAGTGGGAGTTTCAAATCCTGATGCAACGGTTTGTCCTTCTTCTACATCACGGCTGATGACTACTCCGTCAATGGGTGAAGTTATGGTAGCATATGACAAGTTACGTTCTGCTTTAGCTAAAGCAGCTTTACTGTTATCGAACGTGCTTTTAGCTTTCTCATAATTATAAAGTGATTGTTCATAGTCCGTATCACTGATGAGAGATTTGTCGTGAAGAGTTTTATTACGCTTATATGTTTTTTGTTGGTACTCATATTCAGCCTTAGCTCCATCGTAAGTGGCTTTTTGAGATGCAAATTCACTTTTTAGTGTTGCTTTATCCATTTCAGCAATGAGCTGGCCTTTGTGAACTACAGAATTGTAGTCTACATATATTTTATCAATAATACCTGATACTTGTGTTCCTACTTCTATTTCTGTGACAGGTTCAATTGTTCCTGTAGCAGTGACGGTATTTGAAATATTGTTTCGAGCTACAGTCGTCATTTCATAGGATACTTTTCGTGTCTGACCGGAACCTCTGAGTATCCAGAAAGCAACTCCGGCAATTACTATAATTCCGGTTGCTATACTGATCATTTTCTTTTTATTCATACTATCTATGATTATAATGTTTCTATTATTTTGAGTTTTTATAAACTAAATTCATTGCCTTGATAGAATTTAAGCAATTGTATATTTAATATGGCCATGTACTTGGCTTGGAGCATTTCCTGTTGAGCACTGAGCAAATTGTTCTTCTCAGTCAGTAATTCTACCGTATTCTTCATGCCAAGGTTAAATTGTTCTTGTACAAGGTCATAACTAGTTTGCGTACTGTGGAGATTATCTTCTGCAGCAGCATATTTCTGTTGGGCACTATTGGCATCCAGCCACAAGTTTTCAATTGTTTTATAAAGTGTCTTTTGGCTGTCTAAAAGATTCAATTGGCTTGTTAATTTCTGTAGCTTAGCTTTCTGTATGGCGCTTTTAGTTTCTCTATTATTAAATATAGGTATACTAAGCGTCAGTCCTATAGAGTTATTCCAATTAGTCTTTATTTGTTCTTTGAATGAATAATCGCTTCCGTTAGCATTTGTAGAACCAATACCGGCACTTAAACTTAGAGTAGGCAGGTATCCTGAGCGGGCAATGCTAATATCCAAATCAGAAGAATGAATGCTTAATTTGCTTGCCTCAATTTCGGGGCGAAAGCTGAGAGCTGTTTGGTAGACATCACTTTTGCTAGGCAAGGGGGTTAATACATTTACATCACTCATGGCTGGTAGATAAAGATCCATTATCTCTTCGCCATCTAATTCTAAAAGTTGTTTTAATTGTAATTTGTAGTCTTGCAGAGTGGCTTGTGCACTAACCAATTGATATTTGTCTGTACTCACTTGTGCTTCCAACTGAGCAAAATCACTTTTTGAAATACTACCTGCGGCAAGTAATTCTTTTCCTCGTTCAGATTGTGCTTTGCTGACTGCTAGTGTTTCTTCATCTACTTTTACACTTTCGGCAGCGTAGAGAATCTGAACGTAGATTTGCGTAATATTTTCTTCAATGGAATTTTCACTTTCGGCAACATTCAGCTCTGCTACGCGGTTGCTGAGTCTATTCTGCTTTAGTGTATTAAGTCGCTTTTTGCCATTGTAGAGTGTCCATGAAGCGTCAATGCCATAACTGCCGTTGTAGCTGGTTTTACTCTGGCTGCTAGTAATATTATCTCCACTGATAATGGTGCCTGATTCACTATAGGGACGGTTTACTATACGCTGGCTTACTGAAGCTGATAGGCTGGGTAGGAAAGCTGCTTTTGCTGTTTTTACATCTACGCTGGCACTTTCTGCACTGATACGATTTTTACGTACGGTGATATTGTGTTTAAGAGCGTAATCAATGCATGTTTTCAGATCCCATTTTGCAGGAAGTTGCTCCTCCTCCTGCTGCCCGGAAATGCTATCTTGCTGCATCTCATTTTGTTTGGCAGAAGTCTTATTCTGAGCCAGTAGATTACTACCGCCCCAGAAACTTGCCATACAGAGCGTTATCGCTGTCAATCTTCTTACATTTCTCATATTCTTTTATACTATATGTTATTAGTACTTACAAAAGTAGATGTTATGATTTTCAGAGACAAAACTGATAGACAGGGGACTGGTTTTCGACGTCGGAATGTTTTTTTGTGTCGATAATTGATTTTTCTACTTTTTATTTGCTGTTCTATGTATAAAAGTTCTATATTTGTAATGATTATAAATTCTACTTATGAAGAGTGCTATTTCAACGGTATGGCGATTCTATATTGATGGATTTCGAAATATGACATTAGGCCGGACTTTATGGTTAATTATTATCGTGAAGCTTTTTGTGATGTTTTTCGTTCTCCGTCTTTTTTTCTTTCCCAAATTTTTAAACTCTCCGGAAATAGGGCAGGATAAGGGGAAGTATGTGGGTCATGAACTTATTCATAGAGCTGTATCTGATGAAAATATTCCTTCTAAAGAATGATTTATTAAAAACAATATAAATGCATAATTGACTAAATTCTAAAAATCTGATTTATGCTTGAACACATTGATTCTTCATTAATTGACTGGTCGAGAGCTCAATTTGCGCTGACTGCTATCTATCATTGGATTTTCGTGCCACTCACTTTAGGATTGGCCGTTGTTATGGGTGTCATGGAGACGGTTTATTATCGTACGGGTGATGAGTTTTGGAAACGTACTGCAAAATTCTGGATGAAACTATTTGGAATTAATTTTGCCGTAGGGGTTGCTACAGGATTAATTCTGGAATTTGAATTTGGAACAAACTGGAGTAACTATTCGTGGTTTGTGGGAGATATTTTCGGAGCGCCTTTAGCGATTGAAGGTATCTTAGCTTTTTTTATGGAAGCCACATTTATAGCTGTTATGTTCTTTGGTTGGGAAAAAGTAAGTAAAAAGTTCCATTTAGTTTCTACTTGGTTAACTGGCTTAGGGGCTACGATTTCCGCTTGGTGGATACTTGTTGCAAATGCATGGATGCAAAATCCGGTAGGTATGGTGTTTAACCCAGATACTGTGCGTAATGAGATGGATGATTTCATGGCTGTGGCTTTTTCACCGGTGGCTGTTAATAAGTTCTTCCATACTGTATTGTCCAGTTGGGTGTTGGGATCAATTTTTGTAATAGGTATCAGTTGTTGGTATCTATGGAAGAAGCGTGAAAAGAAATTTGGCATGGCAAGCATTAAGGTTGCAGCTGTTGTGGGGTTAACAGCTTCGCTGCTCACAGCATGGACTGGTGATGGTTCCGGCTATCAGGTTGCGCAAACGCAACCAATGAAACTCGCTGCTATGGAGGGTTATTATCAGGGACAACAAAGCGCGGGACTTGTGGCCATAGGCATCTTAAATCCTGCAAAAGAAAAATATAATGATGGTGAAGAGCCATTTATAGCACAAATAAAAATACCTCATTTGCTTTCTTTATTGGCAGAGCGTAAGTTCGATGCATTCGTTCCGGGTATTAAAGACCTTATAGAAGGTGGTTATACCTTGAAGGATGGAAGTAAGGCTCTGTCTGCAGAAGAGAAGATAGAACGGGGAAAAACAGCTATTGCAGCATTAGCTGCATATCGTGCTGCTCAGTCTGTTGGTAATGAATTAGGGAAGAAACAAGCAGCAGCAGTGTTGGAAGAAAATATACCTTATTTTGGATATGGTTATATAAAAGATGTACATCAATTGGTTCCTAATGTGGCATTGACATTTTATGCTTTTCATGTAATGGTGTTGCTTGGCTTCTATTTTATTCTATTCTTTATTGTAGTTCTTTATCTAGCCTTTAAGAAAGAATTGGCAAAAATGAAATGGTTGCATTGGGTGGCTATGCTTACTATTCCACTAGGCTATTTGGCTAGTCAGGCCGGTTGGGTTGTTGCTGAGTGTGGACGTCAGCCATGGGCCATACAGGATATGTTACCAGTGAATGCCGCTATTTCAAAGTTGAATACGGGATCCGTACAAACGACTTTCTTTATATTCTTGATTTTATTTACAGTTATGCTGATTGCAGAGGTTGGCATTATGCTAAAGGCCATAAAAAAAGGACCGGATTTGGGAAATTAAGAAAGGAGTCACTGGTCGTTGCTATTTTGGCATTGTGCGGCGGACGATCGAATTTAATAAAACGATAGAATTCATTTTTAAAGCTTAGTGATATGGATACATATATATTTCTACAACATTATTGGTGGTTTGTAATCTCGCTTCTGGGAGCTCTTTTGGTATTTCTGCTTTTTGTGCAGGGAGGTAATTCGTTGATTTTCTGTTTAGGTAAGACGGAAGAGCAACGTAAAATGATGGTGAATTCCACCGGACGGAAATGGGAGTTTACATTTACTACTCTTGTTACGTTTGGCGGTGCATTTTTTGCTTCGTTTCCTTTATTCTATAGTACTAGTTTCGGGGGGGCTTATTGGTTGTGGATGATCATTTTATTTAGCTTTGTTTTGCAGGCTGTCAGTTATGAATTTCAGAGTAAGATAGGTAATCTGCTTGGGAAGAATACATACCGTAGTTTTTTGGTCTTAAATGGAGTAGTTGGGCCAGTGTTGCTTGGAGGAGCAGTGGCTACCTTCTTTACCGGGTCTGAATTCTATATTAATAAGGAGAATATGATGGATGGGGCTATGCCTGTGATTAGTCAATGGGCGAATGAGTGGCATGGGCTAGATGCATTAACCAATTTGTGGAATGTTGCTTTAGGACTGGCAGTGTTCTTCCTTTCGCGTATTCTCGGCGCCCTCTATTTTATTAATAATATAGATGATGAAGACTTGGTGAAACGTAGTCGTCGTTCATTAATTGCTAATTCCGGACTATTCCTAGTGCTTTTTCTTGCGTTTGTAATTCGTACTTTACTTGCTGATGGATATGCTGTTCGCCCCGAAACAGGAGAGATTTATATGGAACCTTACAAGTATTTTAATAATTTTATAGAGATGCCGTGGATATTAGTTGTATTTTTAGTTGGAGTTGTGGGCGTGCTTTGGGGGATTGGTAAGACTTTATTAAAACCTAAATTCGATAAAGGAATTTGGTTTACGGGTGGAGGTACAGTTCTGGCTGTTCTGGCGCTTTTTCTGATAGCTGGTTATAATAACACGGCTTATTATCCTTCATCTTATGATTTGCAAAGTTCTTTAACTCTGAGCAATAGTTGTTCCAGTCTGTTTACATTGCGCACCATGGCATACGTTTCAATATTGGTGCCTTTTGTATTAGCTTATATTTTCTATGCATGGCGTAGTATTGACGTGCGGAAGATTAACGCTAGCGAAATGCGGGAAGGTGATCACTCTTATTAGTTATAATTGCAAAATATTATATAGCTTTTATTTGCATCAGAACTATTTATAAAGTCATAAAGGAAAAGTTTAAAAGACTTTTCTAAAAAATAACCCTTGTTGTAGAGTGCTATAGCAAGGGTCTTTTTTGTAGGTTTGAAACCTTTGTGTAGTTATAGAGTCGGTTCTTTTAAGGCTTTCTTATTACAGCTTCTTTTGCCCTTTTTGGGCTTATTCTGATTCCTGTTTTCTTATAGGAATATAATAAGGTCAAGATTTAAACAAACTTTTATGCTTGTTATACCTGTTTTCCAGTCTATAGAGGAGAGTATATTATCTTTTATTTCTTTTATTAGGAGAGCTTTTCTCTTTTACAGCTTCTACCGGAGGAAATTTAGGAATCAGCTTCATTAGTCTCAGAATATGCGCCTGACGGTGCAACATGTAAGAGGAGGGATGACTAGAATCAAAACGAATGGGATTGGGAAGACTCGCAGCGATGAGAGCGCATTGGCCGGCTGATAATCTCTTTGCTATGGTCTTAAATTTATAGTGAGCTGTTGCTTCTGCTCCATAAATGCCTTTACCCATTTCGATAGAATTAAGATAGACTTCCATAATACGTTCTTTAGACCATACTAATTCAATAAGCCAAGTAAAGTAGACTTCAAAACCTTTCCGTATCCATGAGGATTGAGGCCATAAAAAAACATTTTTTGCTGTTTGCTGGCTGATAGTGCTGGCTCCTCTTTTTCGTTTCCTTGTTTCATTTTCTTTCATAGCTTTCTCTATTTCAATAAAATCAAAACCATTATGAGTAGCGAAGCGGTTATCTTCTGATGCAATAACAGCCATGGGTAAGTGAGGTGAAATGTTACTAAAAGATACCCAAGTATGGTGGCATACAATTTTTTCACCACCTATAAGCTGTTGAGCCGAGCGAATTACCATGAGAGGAGTGATATAAACAGGGACAAAACGATAGATCACCGTCATGGCAACGGTGGAAATAAAAAAGAAAAGAATAATATTACGTATGTATCGAAAAACTTTAGGTGTTTTGTGGTGCATTGTGAGGAAGAAATTTAATAAATATAGTAGAGGAAAATCCTTCCTACTTTAATGGTAGCGATAGATTTTCCTCCTTAAGTTTTAATTTTAGATTAGTATCTCAATCAATTTTGCAAGCATAATCTTTGCATAGGCTAATCAAAATTAAAAATACTTCTAATTTCCAGCTTCTGCATTTTGAATCATTTGTTTGCTGGCGTACATATATACTTCTACGCGGCGGTTTTGATCAGCTGTTTTACTTTCATCGTATTGGTTGTACCCCACGCCTTCTACGCTTTTGAATTGAGCAGGAGATACTCCACAATCTTGTAAATAGTTCTCTACAGAAAATGCACGATCTTTAGAGACTTTCATATTAGCTTCATAGGTACCCACTTTATCAGTGTGCCCAATTATTGCAATATCTGTAGTTGAGTCGTCTTTTAAGATTTGCGATAATTCGCGCAGAGACGCTTTTGACGTGTTGTTTAAAGCGGAAGAATTGAATCCGAATAAAATGCCTGATGCAAAAGAAACTTTGACTGCGTCCAGACCGTTGCTGTCAGTTACTCTTTCCACTTCCGCTCCCTGAATTTTAGCTGCTTCTGCGGCTTTCTTATCCATTTTTTTCCCGATTACTGCACCAGCTCCTGTACCTACTGCCGCACCGATAGCTGCACCAATAGCAGCTCCTTTACCTTTGCCGAGTAAACCACCAAGCACTGCGCCGGCTGTAGCCCCGGAACCTCCACCTATTAAAGCTCCTTTTGTTGTATTATTCATTGTTCCACAACTTGCTACAAGTATAGCTGTACTTAACAATAGCGCTGTAAATTTCATTTGTTTCATAACTGTTTATTTATTAATTAAAATGCAAATTTAAGTATATAACAAATATGTTGGTTGTTCTGTTTTGCTTTTTATATGACCTTTCTTTTCTTTCTATCAATCTACTTTATAATATCTTTTTCTTGGTGAATAAAAACCACAACGTGAGGATAGCTCCCTTTGCAATAGTAGTTCCACTCACTGCCCACCAGATGGCATCTACTCCCAATCCCACTTTGACAAGGGCCAAAGCCACGGGAATACGCATATAGTTGCAGGTTATACTGACGATAGCCGGGGGAACCGTTCGTCCCAATCCGTAGAATATGCCTTGCATCGTTATTTCCATCATCATAAAAAGTTGTGAATAACCGTCAATGCGTAAGAAATTTCCTCCTACTTGGCATGCCTCTGGCTCTGGTATAAAAATGGAGAATATTTGGCTTCCATAGAAGATAAACAATAATGAACAAATAGTACCGAATATTGAAGTCATCCGCATAGTGGTATACCAAGCGTGTTTAACTCTTATTCTTTGTCCGGCAGCGTAGTTCTGTGCAACAAAAGTACTGAGTGCAGTAGAAAACCCCTGAGAAGTGTTCCATGTGATAGCTTCAAGTTGCCCTCCGGTAGTGAAAGCTACTAATCCCAGATGCCCACCTTGTTCTGCAGCGGTTCGGGAGAGGAACATATTGACAAAAGCAAACAATGTGTTGAGTATGGCTACTGGTAATCCTAACTTAAAAATGCGTTGGACGTATTTCTTTTTTAGTTTCGTTAGGAATGGAAACCCTCCTAATAATTCGTCCTTATACCGAAGCCTATAAATAAAAATGCCAAATACAGCAGCTTCGGATATCCATGTCGCTATAGCTGCACCTACTGTTCCCCAACCAAATCCAAATATGAACAGGGGATCAAGAAGCATATTTAAGATAAGTCCTGTACCACTAATGAAAAAAGGAGTTTTACTTCTTCCGGAAGCATTGTAGATTCCTGTAAAAGCTGCCGATAGAAATACGAAAGGCAGACCTGTTGAGACTATATGAAGATATGATACGGCACGTTGGGTAATATGTTCATCTAGCTCAAAAAGATTAAGTATGGGAGTTGCGAAAAAAAATAAGATACCTCCCCAGCATAGAGACAGGATCAGAGCCATGCTTATATTGTGAGATGCAAATCGTCGGGCATCTTCTTGATTGCGTCCTCCTATGGATTGTCCAACGCTTACTTCTGCTCCTACTTTATTGAGTAATGCAATGGAGCTTGACATCCATATTAATACGCCTACTGCACCGATGGCGGATACTGCTTCACTGCCTATTCGCCCAACCCATGCTATATCCGTCAGGCTATAGGCCATTTGTATGAAAGAGGTTGCCATAATAGGCATAGCTAAAGTGAAAAGTAGGCGGTTAATTGATCCTTTTGTTAAATCTTTAGTTCCCAGCATGGCTTGGTTGCATAAGTCTTATCTTAAGTTTGAAAGGACAAAATTACAGATTTCTGTGAATATGCCGAAGAAAGGGAATGAATAAATTTATTAATCTTGCTAGGTTGCTGGTTGCTTGTATTAAACATGATATTCTTTTCATGTAATATAGGAGTTTTATTGATTCGCCTTGTATCTTATGTTTGTTGCTAAATTTTAATATCTCAGTGTTTATAGTCATGTCGAAAAAAAACAGATATATAGTAAAGATGTAAGTTCTTGAATATCAGTAGATATACTGGTGAATTTGTTGGTCTACGATGAACAAGGCTTTCCTCGTAGACCAACGAGCCTTTTCTCGTAGACATTCTGTTCTTTATGCTAATAAGCAGACAAAAATTTTGTGAATAAGGGTGGTATAGACGTTTGAGTGTTCATTTTATAACTTTCCTTATAGAGGTATAGATATCTTTGTCGCAATATGCATCGAATGTGCTATTATGTTCGATTTATGTATGATTGGTCTTTAATATTGCTCTTTGTATAAACTGTGCTGAGTAGCCTTTTGGGCATTCTTTTTGAAGAATCAGATTTTGATTTTATTTGATTACTTTTATAGATTCTCTTTTTATAATATTCGGCCTTAGGAGTATATTAGAATGTATCTGGGAGCCTTCGGTTATATTTTGCATTAACATTTTTACAGCGATAATGCCAATGCTGGTAACGGGTTGTGCTATACGCGTTATAGGAGGATTTAAAAAATCCAGATATAAGTTATCATCGAAAGAAATTAAAGAGATATCTTCAGGCACTTTGATTTTATGTTCATTTAAGGCCTTGATGGTTCCTAATAATATAGTGCTGCTTTGTGCAAATATGGCAGTCGGTCTATCTGTCGAGGTTATGGCTAATTTAGTCTCAATATATCCATTTTGAATAGAAAAATCGTTTCCTTTGATCATCAGGTCCTCTTGATTACTTATATTGTACATAGCCTCTTTGTAGCCTCGTACCCGTTCTTTTGTTGTTATTGAGATTTCAGGACCTTGTATGCATAATATTCTTTTATGCCCGGATTCTAGTAAGAGTTTTGTGGCCTGATATGCTCCTTCGTAGTTATCTGTTGAAACATAAGGTAGATCATGTCCCGTGAAATATCGATCAATGAGTATAAGAGGCTTTCTTGCTGCTATTTCTTCTAAATATAGTGGATTGTCACCACTTGGAACAAGTATGATTCCATCAATGTTACGAGCTAATAATGAATCTATAGCCTTTTCTTCTTGTTTTGGATCTTCTAATGTATCAATTAACATTACGGTGTAATTGAAGTTTTGTGCTTCTCTGATGACGATACTGGCTATGTTTGCAAAAAATGGATTATCTATATGAGGAACTAGCAATCCTATTGTTTTACTAATATTATTGCGCAATGTTTGCGCAATAATATTAGGCTCATAATTTAGCTCTTTTATTACTTGTAGAATATTGTTTTTAGTCGATTCACTTATTCTATATTCTTCTGATTTTCCATTTATGACTCTGGAAATCGTTGTTTTAGAATATCCTGTGATTGCTACTATATCGTCTAATGTCTTTTTCCCCATTATCTCATATTTTCTGCAAAAATAATATTTTTTTTAAAAAAAACACCCGTTTTGTTTTTGGAATCAAAAAAATATCTATTTTTGCACAATCGATTGTGCTACTAATTTATAATCTTAAAATATATATGTACAGGGAAAACAAAATTGTTGTGATAGGAAGTACCAATACCGATATGGTGATTAAGGTGGACCATTTACCTAATCCTGGTGAAACTATTCTGGGAGACCATTTTATTATGAATCAAGGAGGTAAAGGTGCCAATCAGGCTGTAGCAATAGCCCGCTTAGGAGGAGATGTTACATTTATATGCAAAGTTGGCAATGACATGTTTGGCAATAAGGCGATAGAAATGTTTCGTAAAGAGGGTATTGAGACAACATATGCAGGCATTGCAGATCAAGAGCCTTCAGGAATGGCACTCATCAATGTGGATAAAAAGGGGGAGAACACTATAGTGGTTGCTTCCGGAGCCAATAATGCGCTAACTCCTCAAGATATTGAAAACGCTAAATCTGTGATAGTTGGTGGAGATATCTTGTTAATGCAATTGGAAATACCCATTGAAACGGTAGAGTTTGCTGCTAAAATGGCAAACAAGCATGGTGCAAAAGTTATTTTAAATCCAGCACCGGCAAGATCTCTCTCTAATGATTTGCTGGGTAACCTTTATATGATTATACCAAATGAAACTGAAGCCGAAATATTTTCAGGCGTTAAAGTTGTCGATTGGGAGAGTGCCAAAGCTGCTGCAGACATAATAAGTGAGAAAGGTGTGGAAATAGTCATAATAACTTTAGGATCGCGAGGAGCATTGGTTAAAGAAAGGGAAAATTATTATGAAGTGCCTGCTTCTAAAGTAAATGCTCTTGATACTACAGCAGCCGGTGATACATTCTGTGCAGCAGTTTGCGTTGCCATTGCGGAAGGGAAAACGGTCTTGGATGCTGTGAAATTTGCGAATAAGAGTGCCTCTGTTACAGTTACGAGGATTGGAGCTCAAACTTCTCTGCCTTACAGAAATGAGATAGATTGCTTATAATATATTAATCTTTAGATTTTAATACTATGTTTATTGTTAACAGTTATTTTTTATCCGTTGTTTTTTGTGTTATCACGATGCTATGTTGGGGATCGTGGGGTAATACGCAAAAACTTGCCGGTAAAACATGGCGCTATGAGTTGTTTTACTGGGACTATGTTATTGGTATCCTTTTATTTTCTTTAATCTTGGGATTTACTCTAGGTAGTACGGGAGATGCGGGACGCGGTTTTACCGAAGATTTGAAGCAAATCAGCTATGAAAACTATTTAGGTGCTTTCACCGGTGGCGTTGTATTCAATCTGGCTAATATATTGCTATCGGCTTCCATTTCTATGGCCGGGCTTACGGTAGCATTCCCCTTGGGAGTCGGCATCGCTCTGGTACTAGGTGTCTTTGTCAATTATTTCGGTGAACCTAAAGGTGATGCATTGATACTTTTCAGTGGCGTTGCATTGGTAGTACTAGCTATAATCTTCAATGCTATAGCTGCCGGAAAGATGAATAAGAAAGGGAACAATATCAATAAGAAAGGTATTATTATTGCCATTATAGCTGGTGTATTGATGTCCTTCTTCTATCGATTTGTTGCTGCCGCTATGGACTTAAATAACTTTGAGTCACCTACTCCCACAATGGCTACTCCGTATTCAGCATTCTTTATATTCGCAGTAGGTATCTTTATAAGCAATATTGTTATCAACACTATCGTGATGAAGAGGCCATTTGTTGGCAGTCCAGTAGGCTATAAAGAGTACTTTCATGGCAAACTCTCTACACACATGGTCGGAGTATTGGGAGGAATTATTTGGGGATTAGGTACAGCTTTGAGTTATATTGCAGCTGGGAAGGCTGGTGCGGCTATCTCGTATGCTTTGGGACAAGGAGCACCTATGATTGCAGCTTTGTGGGGCATATTTATTTGGAAAGAATTCAAAGGCTCTTCGCGTACGGTAAATATTTTATTAGCATGTATGTTTGTTCTATTTATATCCGGTTTAGGGGCAATCATACTCTCTGGAGCTAATTAATGATTGGCGTCTGTCTCTTTATTTCTATAGAGCATGATGTCGCGGTAAACTTAGTATAAACTTTTTTGTTCAACCTAAATATTTAATACATGAGATCAGTTCAAATTAATCAAACTAAGCATAAAGCCAATAGAAAACGCCATTGGTCTATAATGTTATTAGTGTGTTTATGTATGTGTTCTTTTGATTTGTATGCGCAAATCAATATCTCTGGAATTGTAAAAGATAATAACGGGGAGCTTCTCCCTGGGGTATCTATTTTAGTTAAGGAAGGAAATCAGACTAACGGGACAACTACCGATGTTGATGGCAGATATACAATCAAAGTTAAGCCGGGTGCTATTCTTGAATTTAGTTTTATTGGCTTTATCACTCAAAAAGTAGAAGCTGGTACAAGAAATATTGTTAATATTGTACTGGAGCCAGAGAATAAAATATTGGATGAGGTAGTTGTTATTGGCTATGGTTCTACAACTAAAAAAGAGCTAACAGGTTCGGTTACTAGTATGAAAAAGGATGAACTCAATATGGGGACCTTCACTAGTGCAATGGGCATGCTGCAAGGTAAAGTTGCGGGACTACAGATTTTGAATCCAAATGGTGCTGATCCTACTGCAAAGTATGAGGTTTTACTTCGTGGTACAAATACACTTTCTGCAGGACAAGGGCCGTTGATTATTATTGATGGAGTTGCAGGTTTCGATATCCAGAATATTAATTATCAAGAAGTCGAATCAATTGATGTGCTTAAAGATGGCTCTGCTGCGGCTATCTACGGTACAAGAGGTACCAATGGGGTTATTATAATTACTACTAAACGTGCTAAAGCTGGTAAAACGGAAGTTTCTTATGAAGGACAATTCACAGTTGGTATGGTGTCTCATAGGGCTAAGCCATTAACTGCAAACGAGTTTAGATCTGTTATTAACGAATATCGTCCAGAATTGAAGAGTTATTTATTTGATTACAACACTGACTGGTTTGATGAAATTACTCAAACTCCCTATAGTCATAAGCATAATTTATCTATATCTGGTGGAACAGATAAGTTTTCTCACCACACTTCGTTTAATTACGAAAGAAGCGAAGGCTTACAGAAGTATAATTCATCTGAGAAATTAATGGCACGTACAAATGTCCGTCAGTCAGTATTGGAGAGATGGCTTACTCTGGATTATAATCTGAATATTGTCCATCGCAAATATAATCCCGCGTCCCGAGATGCCTTCATGCAGGCTTTTACTCATAATCCTACGGAGGCTGTCTATGATGTTGATAATACAAATGCCGGAGGGTATAGTAGTATTAAAGCGATGGCTTATTATAATCCGGTAGCTATGATAAATGAAAGAGATGTTGAGAGTAAAGATGATAATTATGGAGCTAATATGCGTGCTACATTAAATCTTTTACCAGTAGAAGGATTGAAATGGGAAAATTTTGTTTCTTATAATAAAGAACAATATGAAACACGTGAATACTATAGTCATTATTATCCCAGTTTAATAGGTACCGATGGACAAGCCTATATTGAGAATTATCAATCTAATGACACACAATATGAATCGACATTGAGCTATCAGAATACTTTTAAGAAACATTCTATTCAGGTACTGTTAGGATACACTTATCAATACTCTTATAGTACTACAGCATCTATGCAGAATAGTGGATTTGATTTTGATGACAATAAGACTAATAATATAGGCTCTGGTATCAGTTTAACTGAAGGAAAAGCCAGTATGTATTCCATGAAAGAAGATAATACTTATATTGGATTTTTCGGGAGAGTGATGTATAACTATGACAATAAATATCTTCTTTCTGCTTCTTTGCGTCGGGATGGTTCCAGTCGTTTTGGAACTAATAATAAGTGGGGATGGTTTCCTGCTGTCAGTGTGGGGTGGCGTTTGAATAGAGAAAAGTTTTTGTCGGAGGTAAAATGGATAAATGACCTGAAGCTGCGATTGGGGTATGGGATAACGGGCAATCAAGATTTTGCTAATTATAAGTCACTTATGATGATGACAACTGCCGGTAAGTTTTATTATAACGGTCAATGGATAAATACATATCAACCAGTTAGTAATGCTAATCCTAACTTAAAGTGGGAAAAGAAGGCTGAGTTTAATGTAGGTGTTGATGCATCAGTACTTGATAATAAACTGTCTTTTACATTTGATTATTATAAACGAACAACTTCGAATTTATTATATGATTATGCTGTACCAACTCCACCTTATGTTTATAACACATTATTTACTAATGTTGGTAAGGTGACTAACGAAGGAATTGAGTTAACATTATCGGGTGTACCTATTATGCTTAAAAAATTTAGTTGGAATACAACTTTTACGGTATCCCATAATAAGAATAAATTGGTAAAATTTACTAATGAAGAATTTACTAATGGAAGTTATAAGGTAGGATGGTCCACAAGTGCTTCTTGCTATACGCAGCGTTTAATAGAAGGGAAGTCACTTGGTACATTCTATGCTCCAATATGGCTAGGTACCGATACGGATGGTACGGATGTACTCCTTGGGCAGAATGCGGATGGTTCTGTTCCTGAGGATCAATGGGCGAAGATAGGTTGTGCTTATCCGGATGCAACACTAAGTTGGAGTAATACTCTGAAATATAAGAATTTTGATTTAAATTTTTCTCTACGTGCGTCTATTGGAGGTAAAATTTTGAATAATTATGCTATGGAGTATGAAAATTTGAGTAATGTTGGATTGAGAAACATTTCATCGAACTGGTTATCGCAGAGTAACTTCACAAGTACTCAATATAAGTATTCATCAAAGTATATAGAAGATGCTTCCTATTTGAAGTTAGATAACATATCTCTGGGATATAATTGGAATATCAATTCAATGTTGCTTAAGAGAATTAGATTAACCCTTACAGCACAAAACGTCTTTTGCATTACTGGATATTCCGGGGTTGATCCAGAAGTAGCTCTTTCAGGCTTGACCCCTGGTATAGAGAGTCTGAGCTATTATCCACGTACTACGGAATTTACTTTTGGAGTTAATGTTGCTTTTTAAAAAATAGGGTCGTTATGAAACATAAAAATATATTGTTAGGATTGTTCATCTGCCTATTTTACGGATGTACAGATTTGGGAGAAACTGTTTATACTGGAGTCTCAACAAATAATTTCTTTAGAAACGAAAATGAGCTGATAGCCAATGCAGGCAGAGCATATACAAAGATGCAAGGTTATAATTCGGAACAAAGTTTGTGGACTTTGCTTTTACAGGCTTCTGATGAATGTGCCGTTCCAGCCCATGGGGGTGCTTGGTACAGTAATGGTAGATATGAGGAGATACAAACAAATAAGATTCCTGCTACAAATAAACTACTGACAAAAGGATGGAATTGGATATTTAACGGAATTGCTGCTTGTAATGAAATAATTTATGAAACAGAGTTATCTTCTATACAATTTGAAGGAAAGAATAAGATCTTGGCTGAGATGAAGATACTACGTGCCTTTTATTACTATGAAGCTATTTCTTGTTGGGGAAATGTCCCTTTTACAATAGACTATACAGCAACTGGATATCCGGAGCAGAAAAGTCGTGAGGACATATTTAATTTTTTGGTACAAGAAATCAATGATAATGTTGCTGCATTGGATGATGAGCCTTCTTCTGCTAACTATGGGCGCATTACTCAGGCTGCAGCATATTGTATTTTAGCGAAGATGTATTTAAATGCTGAAGTATGGTTTGGAACTTCTATGTATGATAAGGCAGAAACTATCTGTAAGAAAATTATTGATTTAGGATATTATAGCATAGAAGACGACTACGCAACTAACTTTGATATTGACAATGAAAAATCAAAGGAAAACATATTCGTAATTGTATATGATAGAGTAAATACAAGTGGAGATGGAAACGCTTTTTATTTACATACATTGACGCTGGAACCGGCTTCACAAGCAACATTTAATATTCCTGCTGAACCTTGGTCTGGTTTTCTTTGTCAACCCGATTTCTTTCAAACATATGATGAGAAAGATATTCGTAGAAGTGAAAGTTGGTTATATGGTGAACAGGTTGATATAGACGGAAATAGTTTAAATTTTACCTATAATCCCATTTTTGATGAAACTAAATATTATAATAGTAATGGGGGACGTGGAGATTACGATGGTGCTCGTTGCTGGAAATGGCATTATCAAACAGATGGTTCTTTGAAGGAATATACCAATAGTATGGACAATGACTTTACTATTTTCCGGTATGCAGATGTTGTGCTGATGTATGTAGAAGCATTGGTACGTCAACATAGGGCAGAGGAAGCTGCTCTGTTGCCCGACTTTCAGAAAATACGTACCAGAGCTGGGCTTAAAGCTTATACATCCGATCAATTGACTCTTGATGAACTCTATTCAGAACGAGGTAGAGAGTTGGCATGGGAAGGTTGGCGGCATGAAGATATGATACGCTTTAATAAATATCTTAAAAAATACTGGGCGCATCCCGATCTGAGTGGAGAAATATTTAGGAATTTGTTCCCTATTCCTGCAGATATTCTGAATGCTAATCCCAAGTTAAGCCAAAATCCTAATTATTAACTTTATAACTGGTGTTGACAAGCATGAAACAATTTATTACTTTCATTTTAATTTTCATTGCTAATATATTGTTCGTTTCCGCGCAAAAGATTTCAAAAGCAGAATTAAAAGATAAAATAGCCGGAGCATGGATAGGACAAATGGTTGGAAATATCTATGGGCTTCCTTTTGAAAATAAATTTGTGGACGAACCCGCAGATGAATCCAGATTTCCATTCGGATATACTAAAAATTTGGATAAGCTGCAAAAATATGATGGTGCATTTTCTGATGATGATACTGACGTAGAGTATCTCTATTTGATTATGATGGAAAAGTACGGTGTAGAGCCAACATATGCTAACCTAAGAGAAGGTTGGATGTATCATATCCGTGATCGTGTATGGCTGGCTAACAGGGCAGCTCTAGGGCTGATGCATTTCGGCTTTACTCCACCTTTCACAGGAGATAAATCTCTGAATCCTCACTGGTATCAAATTGATCCGCAATTAATCAATGAGATATGGGGCTATACGGCCCCGGGGATGGTAGCTTATGCTGCTCAGAAGAGTGATTGGGCTGCACGGATTACTAGTGATTCATGGGCTGTATCTCCTACCATACTGTATGGTGCTATGTATGCCAATGCATTTTTTTGTAAAGATGTGCGTAAGCTCATTAAACAAGGATTGAAGGAATTAGAACCTGACGATAGATATGCTATAGCTGTAAGGGAAATGATTGCTTTGCATGATAAATATCCGCAAGATTGGGCCAAAGCACGTCAGATTATGGCAGAAAAGTACTATATTAAAGAACCTGCAATGACGAAAACCATTTGGAATGCTAATTTAAATGGATTGTGCGGCATTTTGGCCATGTTATATGGTAATGGAGATTTTCAGCGTACTTTAGATTTATGCTGTGCTATGGGGTTTGACTGTGATAATCAAGCGGCTACTATTTCCGGGTTGCTGGGAGTCATGTTCGGAGCGAAAATGCTTTCAAAGAGCTTAACTATGCCTATTAAGGGTTGGAATAAGCCTTTCAATGACCGTTATATTAATATTACGCGGTTTGATATGCCAGATGCCTCTATTCAAGATATCATTAACCGGACTTATAACAAAGCTGTAGAATTGGTCTGTGCTAAGGGAGGTAAAGTGAATGGGGAAATAATTCATGTTAATGCTAAGGCACAATTTATGCCTCCTATGGAGTTTTGCATTGGCCCAAATCCGGATATGGAGATAGGCCTTCCTGTTAATTATTCTTTTGCATGTAAGGCGAATGAGAAGTATCAATGGAAGCTAATAAAAGGTAATTTACCAACCGGAGTTGCATTTCAAAACGGGCGCTTAATAGGAACTCCTAAGGAAGCCGGGAAATATCCCATTACTTTACAATTGAGTTCAACAAAGGAAGCTATTACCAAAAATTTTGAATTATTGGTAAAGACAAGGAACATAGCACCTAAGGCTGATACAATTTACGCTAATATCCGTAAACTGAATGAAGAGGTTTTAGACTCTTGCTGGATCACTTTTGGGAAACCAATGTATGCAAAAAGCGTAAAGGTTATTAATGATGGTATTAAAAATGGTATAGGTTCTGTTTTTTATTCATTGGCAGCTAAGAGTAGATTACCTAAAATCGACTATTTCGGATATGGGTGGAAGGAAAAGCATAATATCAATATGCTTGTATTGAATATGGGATGCCTGGAGGAGTTTGGGGGGTGGTTTACTTCTCTTAATATCCAATATCTCGGAAGTGATAATCATTGGCATGATGTTGGTAATTTCAAGTCTATTCCCGAATTACCTCAAACTGATATTGTCTTTTTTCAACCCCACTTCGCTCAATATGTATTTGAATTCTCGGCCGTAGAAACGGAAGGAATACGCATTTTGATGGATGCAAAGGTACAGGAACATTGGCATAAATATACCAAAAACGTGTCTTCTTTCATCTCTATTACAGAACTGGGTGTTTATGAAAAATAAATTAGATGTGAGATGAGAAAAAGTATTATATTTCTAATAGGCTTATTTGTTTTTGTTTTGAGAATCTATTCCGATAATCTTATATTATCGGAAGAAGAGCTTTTGAATAAAATTAAAGGAGGATGGGCTGGACAAACTATCGGTGTGGTTTTCGGGGCACCTACCGAATTTAAATTTTCTGGCACATATATACAAGATTATCAACCTATTCCATGGGGAGAAAATTATGTGAAATATTGGTGGGAGAAGAAGCCTGGACTATTTGATGACATCTATAACGATTGTACTTTTGTAGAGGCATTTGACGAACTTGGATTTGATTGTTCACAAGAAGAACTTGCTAAAAGATTTGCTTATGCTAATTATCATCTGGCACATGCTAATCAGGCTGGTAGATACAATATACGTCAGGGGATTATGCCACCAGCTTCAGGCCATTGGCTTAATAATCCACATGCGGATGATTTGGATTTTCAGATTGAAGCTGATTTTATAGGTTTAATGGCTCCAGCTATGTTGCCTGAAGCACTCCAGATTGCAGCAAAGGTGGGACATATAATGACTAGTGGCGATGGATTTTATGGAGGAGCTTTTGTTGCGGCTTTGTATAGTGCTGCCTTTTATGAAAATAGTCCGGAAGCTATATTACAAACGGCAATTTCAAAGATTCCAGAAGAAAGTACATTCTACCAATGCATAAAAGATGTCATTGATTTTCATTCCCATCATCCTAATAATTGGAAGGATTGTTGGTGTTTTCTGCAAGAGAAATGGAATTGTGATGTTGGTTGTCCTAAGGGTGTTTTCCTTAATTTTAATATTGATGCCAAACTGAATTCCGCTTTTGTTGCATTAGCTATGCTTTATGGCGAAGGAGACTTTGCAAGTTCTATTGATATCGCTGCACGGTGTGGGCAAGATTCAGATTGTAATCCTTCCACAGTGGGAGGGGTGTTGGGTGTTTTGTATGGGTATAAAAATATTCCCTCGTTTTGGCTGAATCCTCTGAAAGAAATAGAAAATAATACTTTTGAAGGAACTGATATGTCTTTAAGTAAAGCTTATCAGATGAGTTTTGATCAAGCCAAGAAACTGATTACTCGTGTTGGGGGAAAAATAGCCCAAAAAACAGTTGAAATACCTATTAAAGAAGCAGAAGTATTGCCTTTAGAACAGAATTTCAAAAATACTTATCCTATTTATAGAGAACGTAAGGATTGCTTTTTAATGGATACCTTTAAGTTTGATTTTACAGGAAATGGGTTTGTGATTTGGGGCAATCTTTGCTGTACCCGTCACATTACTTTAGACTACATTAATCGTGTATCTACACGGCATATTGGTTCTGAGGTTTTTGCATTGGCTGAATCTGATGATCCTTATGTGGCTAAAGTGGAGGTCTGGATAGACGGAGTATTGGATCAGATTGCACAATTACCTATGAGAAATACTGATCGCAAATTGGAGCCGGCGTGGAAGTATCTGCTTAGGGAAGGGAAACACCATGTGGAACTAAGGTGGTTGAATCGGGAAAATGATTATGTTATCCGAATCAATGATATTATGTATTATTCTGAAAAAAAAGAGCATAATAGATTTTACTTTAATAAATAACTGCATATGAAAAAAATCATAATAATGATTATTCTGTCCGTGTCGATTTCGCTTTCGGGAGTATCTCAGGTAGACTATGGAATGACAGTAAAGATTAATAAAAAGACATTGCTTGACAAGATAAAAGGTGGCTGGGCTGGGCAGACAATAGGATGTACTTATGGAGGTCCTACGGAATTTAAGTATAAAGGAGCTATTATACATCGACAAACCCCTATCATCTGGTATGATGACTACTGTAAAGACATTTTTTCAGAAGATCCGGGCTTATATGATGATGTATATATGGACCTTACATTTCTTGAAGTCATGGAGCGGGAGGGCATAGATGCTCCTGCTGAATCTTATGCCACGGCATTTGCAAATGCCGATTACAAATTGTGGCATGCCAATCAAGCTGCACGTTATAATATCCTGCATGGTATCACGCCTCCGGCATCTGGGTATTGGAAAAACAATCCGCATGCTGATGACATAGATTTCCAGATAGAGTCTGACTTCATTGGAATGATATGTCCGGGTATGACAAATACAGCTTCGCTTTTTGCCGATAAAATAGGTCATATTATGAACTATGGTGATGGCTGGTATGGAGGCGTATATATGGGAGCAATGTATGCATTGGCTTATGTTAATAATGATATATATACAATTGTTACAGAAGCTCTTAAAACAATTCCTGAAAAAAGTAAATTTTATTGTTGTATTGCTGATGTCATCAAATACTGGAAACTATATCCTGATGATTGGACTAAGTGTTGGCTTGAAATAGAAAATCGTCATTCTTTTGAAATAGGGTGTCCGGAAGGCGTGTTCAATGCATTCAATATTGATGCCGCTATTAATGCTGCCTACTGTGTTATAGGTCTTTTGTATGGCAATGGAGATTTTTTCCGTACAATGGATATTGCGACCCGTTGCGGACAGGATTCAGACTGTAATCCAGCTACAGCGGCAGGTATTCTTGGGGTTATGAAAGGATATGATGCTATTCCTGAATATTGGAAACCAGGGCTTGAAAAATGTGAGAATATAAAATTTCCATACACTAATATATCTTTAAGCTCTGTTTATAATATTAATCTTAAACTGTTGAGTGATGTTATAAAGGCTAACGGAGGGCGGATAGAAGGAGAGGATTTTTATGTTACCATTCAGAAACCGGAAACAGTACCTTTTGAAGTTTCTTTTGAAGGATTATATCCTTCTGAAAGGAGAGTTATCAAATATGATCTTGGAGATGAGCAGATTTTTGATTTTAATGGTAAAGGTATAGTCCTCATGGGGGTTGTCAGACAAGATATAAAGGATGATAATAATGATTATATTGCCGTTTTAGAAGCATTTATTGATGGGAAGAAAGTTGAAACCGTTAAAATGCCTTATAACTATATTAAAAGGAAATACGATATCTTTTATACTTATGATCTGAAAGAAGGACCGCATAAATTGGTTATTCGTTGGATGAACCCTAATCATAAATATGCTATTCAATGCAAGGATTTGGTAATTTATTCTTCGAAACCTGCGCGACTAATTTCCCCTTATTAATGAAAATATGAACAAGGTTGCATTTATATTACTGCTTCTATGCTATTCCGTAGGATTATTGTCCTGCTCTTCGGATGGTAATAACAATTTGGGAAAAGATGATACTGGAACATCTGAACAATTTAGTAAACGGTATAATGCAGATCAAATTTTTTATAGCAAAATATTGAAACAAGAAATAAAATATACCGTTCTGTTGCCTAGCGAATATTTGAAAGAAACAACTGCTCGTTATGGGGTAGTATATCTGTTACATGGATGGGGAGGAGATCAGAATTCCTGGGGCACTTCTTCTCTGAATATTCAAGCTATTGCTGACGAACAAGAGAGCAAAGGAAATATTCGCCCACTGATTTATGTTATTCCTCAAGGTTTTAATACGTATTTCTGTAATCGTTATGATGGCAGTTATAACTACATGGATATGTTTGTAAAAGAACTGATTCCTTTCATTGATAAACGCTTTCGTACTATAGCAGATAGGGAGGAAAGGGCTGTTGCCGGTTTCTCTATGGGAGGTTTTGGAGCTTTAAGCTTGGCCTCTTTGCATCCTGAGCTTTTTTCTGTTTCGGTAGGCCTGAGTCCTTCGTTGAATACGGATGAGCAATACATAAATTTGTCGCAAGATGGATGGGATTTGCAGTGGGGTAGTGTTTTTGGCGGTGAAGGGATGAAAGGCGGATCTCGGTTGACTAATTACTATAAGAGCCAATGTCCGCTCCATTTCTTTCATGATAAGAATCCTTCTGATTTTCAATCTGTACACTATTATATAGATTGCGGCGACGATGAAGAAAGATTATATGTCGGTAATGGCAAACTTCATTCGTTGATGCTCGAACAGGGTATCGCTCATGAATATCGTGTTCGAAATGGTGCACATACAGAAAGTTATTGGTATGAGGGTATGAAAGAGGCTTTGCCTTTTATAGAGCAATGCTTTCAAAAGAAAAGTTATCCACAAGAGACGTTACAGAACTTTGCAGAAGATTTACATTCTCAGAGTAGAATTCTCCAGATTCGTAATACTGACATTGAATTGTGGACTCCCGATGATTATGATGCAACCCTCTCTTACCGTGTTCTTTACTACAGTAAAGGAGAAGGTAACGCAAATTTGACGACTCGTCAGATAGCACAAGCTCTGGATTCACTTATGCAAATTAAACGTCTTGTAATAGTTGGCTTTGATGCCCGTAAAATGCTTCAAGCAAACATAAGTTTTACTGAACTCACAGGTACCGTAGAAAGTACTATAAATGCAGAAAGTTCCCCGCAATCTAGGTTAGCACTAGTATATGGCAAGGATGCTGATTATTTGTATAATTGCACTACAAGCTATGAACCGCAAGTCAGTTATTTCTTTGTTGAAGATGCTGAGATATCTTCTCCGTCAACACAAAATTTCGCAAAACTATATTATCTGGATATGACAGATCAGGGGAGCCATCATCAAAATATGCTGGCATTATTTTCTCAGTTACGAGCAAGTGAATCTCCCGTCCAATACCGAGTAAGAAATGGAATGGATACATCTCGTTCTGCGCAGACCGGGATCTATTCCATGAGTAGTTTTTTGGGTTCTTTATTACTAAAAAAATGAAATGATGAGAAGAATATTGTTATATGCCATTCTGACGTCGTTCTCTATAGGCGCAATACATGCTTTTCCCATAGAACAAGAAGGACTGAAATTACATAGTATGGTTTTGAAAAGGGAAGTTCGCTATTCTGTCATTTTGCCGGAGGGATATGAACAAGGGACAAGAGAATATCCTGTGCTGTATATGTTTCATGGTATAGGAGGTGATGAGACTAGTTGGCTTGAATATGGTAATGTAGCCTGGACTATGGACAGAATGGTGAAAGCGGGCAGTATCAAACCTTTCATTATAGTTATACCTAATGGTTATTTATCTTATTATAGTGATGCGTATGATGGCAGTTTCTCTTACGAAACATTTTTTATAAAAGAATTTATTCCTTTTATAGATCAGAACTATCGTACTCAGAAATTCACAGCATCGCGCTCCGTTATTGGGTTCTCTATGGGAGGTTTTGGAGCTTTATCAATCTGTTTACGTCATCGAGATCTTTTTGGGTCTGTCATAGCTTTGTCACCTTCCATTCGTACGGACAAACAATACGTTGAAGAAGGACCACAAGGAGACTGGGACCAACAATGGGGTAGAATTTTTGGAGGAATAAGAATGGGGGGAAGTCAAAGGCTTACAGAATATTATAAAGAGCGTTCTCCGTATCATATTTTGTCTCATTGCCCTGCAGTTGATTTGAAAAGTTTTGGGATTATGATTGACATAGGGGATAAGGAAGGTTCTTTATGCGAGAGTAATGAGGAACTTCATAAACTCTTGTTGCAAAGAGGCGTTTCTCATGAATGGGAAGTGCGTTCTGGAGGACATGACTTTCTATGTTGGAATGCTGCATTACCAAAAGCGTTCTGTTTTGCTAACCGTTATTTTAATAATAGAAAAGAAACAGATGTTGAACAAAAATATGTTGCAAATGATAATGCTCCGGTTCGAGTACTACCTGATATAACGGCTTATTATCCGAAACAAGCCGCAACAGCTCAGAGGAAATATCCTATTATTTACATACAGGGGGATATTAGTCAGCAACAGCAGCAACAACTAGTCAGCCGGTTTAGACAAATGGTTAGTGAGAACAAAACTTGGCCTGCTATTCTCTGTTTTGTACGTACAGGAAAAGACCTGTTATCTAGTATTTCTGACGTAGAAAGCTCGTTTTCCGAAATTCGAACTACTCAACGGATGAGAGCTCTTATAACAGTTGGAAATGATATTAACCAATGTATACGGAGTATGCAGCATGAGAATCTCTTCACGGGGATAGTTTGCGTTAATTCCGAAGCAAATGAAGATGAAGCTTATACCTTTGTTAAAACGATCCGATTATATGAACGCTATCCGAGATGCTGGATAGAAGTAAATTCCGAATTTAAAAAATATGTGTTTAGTAGTCGAATACATATTCTATTACGAGAATTGGGTGTCAATCACGAATTCAGGTCAAGAGATTGCCGGGATAATTATGAACTGTTTTCTCATTGGGAAGAGTGGTTGTTGTATTTAAATCAAAGAATTCACGTTTAATATCAAAAAAATAATAGTTATGAAAAATACTTTTTGTTTGCTTATAGCAGTTTTTGCCATTGTTTTATGTTTTGTTGGCTGTAATGATAGTGATAATTATCCGTCCAAGAATATCTTGGGTCAACCGGAAGTTATAGTGCCTGATATAAAGGAAAATTCGGCTGTCATTTCATGGAAAGCTATAGGAAATGCGACTATCTACTACTACAGTTTGAATAATGGTGCAGAACAATCTACTACAGAAACAACCATCCAACTGACAGGTTTAACTCCGGAACAGAGCTATACTTTCAAGGTGAAGGCACAGAAGGAAGGTTCTCTCTATTTTGATGATTCTGAATATACAGAGGTTACTTTTACTACTACTGCTCACGTGAAGATTTATCATATAGCAACTTTTGCCGATGATTGGGATACATGGTACTATGAGTACAATAATAATGGCTCTATTAAACGAGTTTATCGTTTATGGGAGGGGCAATTGGACAGAGAGTGGGTCTTTGCTTATGGAGAAGGCGGCAAAGTAACAGTAACAGGCAAAAATACTTATGAAATAACTCTGAATGATCAAGGATATGCAGTTTCTTTTAAAAGCGGAACAGATTCTTATGTATATAGCTATGACGAGAATGGTTATATGGTTCAAGTAGAAAAAAATGGGAATATAGTCTCTAACATTACTATTGAAAACGGAAATATTATGAAATGGAGTAAATTTTCGGATGGAATAGAACAATTTAAAAATCACACTTATTCTCTTATTCCTAATGTCGGAGGTGCTCATTGCATATATTCCGAGGGTTGCGGAGCGAGTCGCTGGTTAGTCGAAACAGGTTTGTTTGGTAAAGCTTCTGCTTATTGTCATACAAGTAATGGATGGGATTATTCAAGTTCTTCTTCTACCTTCACTTTTGAGTATGATGAGAATAATTGCATTGAAAAAGAAAGTAAAGATTACGATGGATATGTAGAAAACTTTTTCTATACCTACTTTGTAGAATGATATTCTGTAGCAAATAAAGGCAATAGTTGTAACTTAGGTTTATAATGCTTCTATCCCAGGGCAATAGCCGTCACAGCCCTGGGATAGAAACGCAACAGCCCAGGGTTGCAATACTTGTAAACCTGGGCTGTGACGGTTGTTGCCTTAGGATGTGAATTCACCTAGTTTCTCCTCTCGCCATGAGCATAAGCAGAAGGGGATATTCCGAACTGTTTCTTGAAGCATTTACTAAAGTAAAATGGATCTTCGATTCCTACTTTATAAGATACTTCGGAGACTGTGTAGCGGCCTTCAAGTAATAACTCAGCAGCCTTCTTCATGCGCATGATGCGTATATACTCATTAGGCGAGTAGCCGGTGATGCCACGTACTTTGCGGTAAAACATAGTGCGTCCTAGTCCCATTGTTGAGGCGAGATCATCAACAGAGAATTGGCTATTGCCGATCTGTTGCTCTATGATGCCAAAGAGGCGGTCACTAAATTCTTTGTCTTTATCCGATGTACAAATGTTCGGTTGAAGCATACCTGGGTCATTCGAAAACTTCTTACGTAAGTTTTCGCGTTGTTCTATTAGCTTAAATGTTCTGGCGAGTAGTAACTTTGTGCTGAAAGGTTTGGTGATGTAGGCATCTGCTCCACTTTCTACTCCTTCCAGATGACTTTCTGCAGAACTCATGGCTGTTAATAATATAATGGGGATATGACTGGTATTAAAATCATTCTTTAATTTGCGTGTCACTTCGAATCCTGTCATTCCAGGCATCAATACATCACAAATAATTAAATCAGCATCATATGTACGTGCTTGTTCCAAGCCGGACGGTCCATCAGCTTCTGCTACTACTTCGAAGTATCTGCTTAGTTCCTCTTTCACAAATTCACGTACATCATGGTCATCTTCAATGATTAATATTTTGTACTTATTCAATGGATTCGTTTCTGTATTATTATCGTTATCGGAAAATGCCTCTGTGATCTCCTCTTCTATAGTAGCATTTTCTTTATGAAAGTCTTCTTCTTCTTTCAATAATATATTATGTGGTATTAAGAAATCTTTTTCTTCGTATATGGTTGCGTCTGTTGATAGAGTAACAGTGAAAACAGATCCCCCACCTTCATTTTCATTGTACACGATAGTACCCTTGTGAACATTAACCAATTCATGTGTTAAGTGGAGTCCGATGCCCATGCTGCTACCCGAAAAGTTACTTTGCATAAAGCGTTTGAAAAGTTCCCCTTGTTTTTCTTTTGCAATTCCAACTCCCGTATCCGAAATTGCAATCACAATTTGTTTTTGCGTCTCATTAATTACAGCAGATAAGATGACTTTTCCATCACTAGGTGTGTATTTGAACGCGTTGGACAACAGATTATAGATAACTTTATCCAAGTTACCTTTGTCAATGAACATTTTGTAGAAAGCTACCGAAGGCCTGAATTGGAAATCCATATGTTTTGATTCCGCAATATCATTGAAACTGAGGAATATTTCATGCAGGAATGCCATGACATCTGTTTCTTCTAACGAAAGTGCCAGCTTATTATTTTGCATTTTTCTGAATTCCAACAACTGATTAATTAAGCGCAACATTCGTTGGGTACTTTTATCCATGATTTTCATGGAGTAATTGATTTCCTTTGGAAGTTTGGGTACTCTTCGCATCTTTTCAAGCGCACCTTCTATTAATGTTAAAGGAGTGCGGAACTCATGTGATATGTTAGTGAAAAACATGAGCTTGTATTCTGTCAATTGTTTCTCTACTTGCACTTTTGTGCGTAAAGCATTGAAGTCCCTCACTAATCTGTATGTTATATACAATGCGATTAAAAGTAGGAAAATGTAGATGACAAAGGCCCAAGTGGTTTTCCAAAAGGGTGGAGCTATGATAATATGCAACACAGATTGCTCTTTTCCCCATACACCGGTGGTACTACATGCTCTGACGTGCAGTGTATAGCTACCGGGTTCCAGATTTTTGTATGCTGAAAAATTAAGGTGAGTAGGTTTGTTCCATTCTTTGTCGTAATTTTCTAAATAGTATGTGTATTTGTCCCCATTGCTCCCGGAATAATCGAAAGTCGTAAAATTAACAACGAATGAATTTTGAAAATATTTCAGTTTGACTTTATTCGTATAAGTAAGTGCACACGTCAATGGAGAATCGGTATCTCCGGGATGCATATAAATGCCATTGACTTGTAAGTTAGTAAATACCACTTTAGGGCTCATTTCAGATTTATTAATTACTTTTTCGGGAGTGATAATGACTAGCCCGTAATTTGTGCCAAATAGTAATTTCCCATCTTTACATCTGCATGCACTGTTTTCGCTATATACATTGCCAAGAGTATATGTGGAAAAGAAAAAATTCTCAAAAGTGTCGGTTATAGGTGAGAAACGCGATATTCCATATTCCGTGGCAATCCATATTCTACCTTCTTTATCTTCGAGAAAAGATTGAACCATGTTATTTACCAAGCCATCATTAGTACCATAATGTTTAAAAGAAAGTTTGCTGTAATCGCCATTAGGAAAGCATTTGCTGAAACCAGTTCCAGATGTTCCTATCCAAATATATCCTTTACTATCCTGAAAAATGCATTTAACTTCATTACTTCTAAGTTTACCGTTGTCGTAATTATAGGTATAATAGCTATGGGGATTGGCGATGAGCGAATCAGGTTTAAAGATACATACTCCTTCACTCGTTCCAACCCATATCCATCCATTTTTGTCTTCTTGAATAACGCGTATCTGGCTCTGACTATAATTTTTGTTTAGAAAATGCTTAAAGGTATAGCCGTTCTTTGTTTTAATAGCTAAATCCAGACCACCACCAAATGTTCCGATCCACATTCTTCCTTTTCTATCGCGATAGACTGCAAAAATACTATTATTGCCTATAGAAGACGAAGCATTTGAGTGCTGATACCATTTTCCATCTATGGACAATCCATTGCCCCGGCTTCCCAACCAAAGTGTTCCTTTTGCATCTTCAGTAACAGCATAAATATTTGAGTGGAAATATTGTTTTTCTTCTTCGAACTTTAGTGCAGAATCATATTTGTAGACTCCTCCCCGGCGCGTACCAATCCATATTTCATTATCGGACATTCGAGTGATCATTCGAATCGTATTGGAACGGTCTGATAATGTTTTATCTTCGGGAAATAGACGGGTGGATCCTTCGTTCAGGACAGATAACCTGGATATACCGGTGTATTCTGAACTGACCCAGATTCCACCGGCGCGGTCTTCCATCAGATATTGTAAGAAGTTGGAGCCAATATGGTTAAAGCTATTGATATTGGAGGTGAAATGTTGGAGTTCATCGGTTGTAGGATCATAGGCAAATAGTCCGTTACCGTATGTTGCTATCCAAACAATATTCCGAGAATCTTGGATAATGTAGTAGCGTTCGCGGTCAATATATCGTACTTTATCACGGGGAAGTAGTTGAAAGGTCTTAATAGTTTTATCTTTTGCATTGATGTACCATACTTTTCCTGTACAGTTATTTACCCAGAAATTACCTCGGTTATCAGTCTGTACTTCTCCTTTAGGTATATCAAACTTTGCTTCACGGTTGATTTGTTCGGTATTCAGGTGAAATACATAACCTCCATTTTCAGCGAATATAATCCAATCATTGTCAAGTCGGAGTGTGCCGTATATAGCTGTCCCTCCTTGTTTGGCAGAAAGGGAAACGACGGTGCGTACTTGCTTTTCTTTGGCTTTTACATATATAATGCCATTTGAAGAGACGAAAAAAACTTTATCAAGATAAGATGTAGCATTGAAAGCATCATGCCCTTTCTCTATTATAGTAACTTTATTATCAATCAATACAGCTATGCCTTTTTCCCCACCAATCCATATGTTTTTGTGCTTGTCTTCATACATGTAAGTGACTTTATTAAAGGGGAGATTGCCTTTTTCTTTCTTAAAGGTGATAGAAGAAAACTTTCCATTTGCATAGGTTATTTTACGACAACCATTTCCTGCCTGCCATAGCCATATGTCGCCGTTGGAAGCAGTCATTAAGTTACTGTAGTTTTGATCGTATTCTCCGCAACCGGTAAAGTCAACAAAGCAGTCTTTCTTTAAATCGTAGCAACTGAATCGCTCGGGAAAGGTTTCAACCCAAAGAAATCCGTTTTTATCTTCATATAAACTTCTGATGCGATGGTCGCATAAGGAAATCTTATCTCCTTCACCGGGATGGAATGTGACAAAAGAGTTGCCATCGTAACGGCTGAGTCCGTTTAAGGTTCCCATCCAGATAAAGCCTTTGCTGTCTTGAAGCATACAGCGGATGGAATTATTAGCAACTCCATCATTTGTTGTCATGTGAATAGAACGAACTTCAATGGATGCACAGATATCAAGACATAAAACAAAAGATATCAATAAAAATGAGATGTATCTTATTTTCATGTTTCTCATTGTAATATTAGGGTTGAGCAAAAATACGAAAAAAAGTGTACCAACCCTATGGTGATACACTTTTTTTGATTAGTCCATGTGGAAGACTTCTGGCAGAGGAATGGTTATAGGCGAATTATCAGAATTAACTTCCATAATATCAGCCATATAGTTCCACCACTTTTGGACGATAGGGCTTGTCCCCATGTCTTGCGATGAGGCTTCCCCTTTAGTCTTTTGGCAGGCAAACAGAATATTAGTCTCTTTGTCCCAGTAAATGGAGTAATCGCAAACTCCTCCGTCCGACAACATTTTCTTTAATTCCGGCCAAATGGCTGCATGTCTTTTTTCGTACTCTTTCTCAAAGCCTGGCTTCAAGAACATTTTAAATGCTTCTCTTTTCATGGTATGTTTAATTAAAAATTAAGTTATAAAAGATTCATTTTAAGTACTTTGATAAGTTACATCCTTTTAAACTACGAATTCCTTCCACAATGGATTTGTCATTCAATAAAGCTCCATCCTTTGTGTTGTGAACACTGTCCACGTAGTAATTGGCAGCTTTCTCTTTGCCCATTGCTTCGAATTTGAGTGCAGTGAGATTGTTTAGGTCTATGTAAAAAGCACCTTCTTGTTTGGCAACTTCTTGTGACCATTTGGCATATGTATCAGTACAGCGGTTCATTTTATCATCTGTCCATCGGTTACCGGGAGTATGGGAAGTTACGATGACAGTTGCACCCTTGGTTTTAGCTTGACGAATATATTTACGAATGTAGTAGCCATAAGTGTGGATGGTCTCATGACTACCGTCCCGTTCCATAACAACGTTGAGCGTATCGTTTCCAGTCCCTTTTATTGAGGCACGTGCTCGTCCGGTATTATATGGTCCACCGTCATTATGTCCGAAATCAATTAATAGATAGTCTCCTTTTTTGATGGCAGGTAAAACTTTATCCCAAAGGCCTTCAGTGAAGTAGGTTCGGCTACTCCGCCCACCAAGTGCCCAGTTTTCAACGGAGAGTTTTGTGGTATCGAGAAACTGTTCCAGAAAGCTTCCCCAACCCCACATACCATGTTCTCCTTGGCCTTTGCCACATTTTACGGTAGAATCACCAATGAGGAATAGAAGAGGCGTTTTATCATTTTTACGACTGAAACCGGCAACTACATCCCTTGGATTGTTAGGATCGGCAAAATCGAATATAGCTTCCTTGCTTTTTTGCTCTACGGTATAGTATTGCACTGCCCCGTCATTCATTTTTGGATGTTGATGTTTCAGTAATCTAACCATTTCAGCTCCAGCCGCAATAACCGGTCCATATCCATGGGCTGCGTACACATTAACTGGTCGGTTGTAGTAGAATGCAGGGTCAAATCCCATTCCTGTTCCTACACATGTTCCTTCTATTTGCCCTTCACTGTTAATTTTTGATGAAATAGCATGCCATCCTAGCTGAACTACTGGTCCATAAGCCATCGGGTCGATCCATCCTTTATTGATGCCATGAGCCATACAATAAACATATATTGCTGTAGCAGAGGTTTCCAGGTAAGAATCATTCCGGTCGAGTAACTGATGCCAGAAACCTTCACTGCTTTGACAGGCTGCCAGACTCTGTACATGAGCACGAAAAGTATCTATGATTTGATTACGTTGAGGATAGTTTTCTGGTAATACATCCAATACTTCACATAAGGTGAGTAAGGCCCAACCATTGGCACGTCCCCAAAAAAATGAAGGGTGCTCTTGCATACCTTCCACCCATCCATGTCTAAATAATCCTTTTCCCGGTACCCACATTTTTTCTTTAAACTGTAAGACTTGTCGGACAGCCTCTGTTGTATAGTTCTGTTGGTTGTCACTGGCAATACGGGAGTACCATGCAATAGGCGGAATCCCCATAAACATATCGTCCAGCCAGACAGTATTTAATTGGGGACGTTTACGGGCAAAAGTACCATCAGTCAATCTATATTGATGATACATAATGTAGTTCATGTAGTTTTCTATAAGTGGCTTTAAAGAGAGTGATTTATCTTTTAGTTGGGCTTTGATCATTGCTGTGCATATAGCTCCGGCATCATCCAGAGCGTGAGGAGTTAAAATCTGATGCATTAGCGGATCAACAGTTCCATATTTTTCGAGTACATTGTTGAAATATGGGGCCACTTCAGCCAGAAAACGAAAGCGATCGGTTACATAAGTTAGGTAAGCTTTATTTCCTGTTGCCTCAGCTGCATTTAGCATTGCGGAATAAGTTACTCCCCATTCGTAACTTCCCAAACGAAAAGCTCCCCGCTTCAACTCTGCATCAGTTGTCATGTTAGCATAATCAGTAATTATTTTGCCGGTTTTTGAATTGATGACTTCCGCCGGAGTATTTTTTTCCAAATACTGCAAAACACAATTCATATACGCTGTCACTTCGTTTATCGTGAGAGTACCATAAGGAGTTTTATAAGTGGGTTGTAAGAGGTGTAAGGGGGTGTTTGAGTCGTTAATTCCTTGCTGTTCTTGAGCATAAATGTTACTACCTGTTGCCAGGAATAAAAGAAAACTCATTAGACTTAATGTCTTTAAATTCATAATTTCTTGATTTATTTTTATTGGCGTAAATAATTGATGTATTATGATGATTTTTTATTTACTGATAAGTAGCACTGTATGAGCTAGGTTTGTAGACGGCTATTTGGTCGAGCACTACCCCCTTATCTAATGCTCCAAAGATTATGGAGTGCTGCCTACTTTTTTTTATAGGTAAAGTCATATGGCGAATGGCTTGATTGCGCAATACATTTTCCTTCCACTCTTCACTGCGTTCATGTGTTTCATATGAAAAAAATGAGGTTGTGAATCATCTAAAATGATTGAGAAGCGTAGCTTATTTTCTTCCATCGAGTGATTGGGAAGAAGTTTTATTACTATGGTTATTGAATCTGCATGCCAAGTTGTGAAGTTAATATGTTGAATTTCTTCTTCACTCCACGGCATATCTGTGATTGTTTTATATGTAGGATCTTTTTCTTCTACTCGGGTATGACCTAAAAATTCCGGTTTACAGATATAAGCCAGTCTGTAATATTCTTCCATAATAGGAAGTAGCTTCTTTGCCACTTGTTCACTAAATTCTCTTGATAGGAAACGATAGAGATGGACTTTTACTCCTTCTTTTTTGACTTTATTTGTATTCCATGCCATATATATTTCGTTACCTCCTTTTCGTTTTGCCTCTTCCTGAGTGGGGAAATGTCGGATGTATCCGTAATTATCATCGCACCACATAAGAGTTACGTCATCAGGCACCTCTAATCCGGAATTGTATACATCCAATGCTTCTTTATAGGGAATAAATACTTGTGGAATCTTAGTCAGATCGTGGTTCACATATGTTGAGAGTATATTGCGTTGATCCTTAAAAATATTTTCTAATGCGGCTTTCTGTTCTGTAATCGTTTTTACTCCGTTCATCTTCCCGTCGTGTATACCTCGCATTCCTAACGTATATAAGTTGTCATATTGGGATACTTCTCTTATCCGTTGCTCCCAGAAGTGAAGTACATTAGTCCGGTTATGTATATAATCATATTCACCCATGCCGTCTTTATGCCACTCACCATTGGTATTCCGCATCATCGGTTCACAGTGTGAGGTGCCGATGTAGATGCCATAGCGATCGGCCATCTCTTTATTCCCGGGTGTGTAGTAGAAAGGTATACTGCAGTTGTGCATTGCCGGCCAAAGGGTGTTGGCACGTAGACGCAAAAGTAGTTCAAAAACCTGTTCATAAGTATGCGGTCCTATTTGTCCTTTTAGAACAGATGGTTCGTAATTCTTATAGCTCCATGGAGTAAATCCCCAATCTTCATCATTAATAAATATTCCTCTGAAAGCTACACTTGGTGATTGCAGGGAAGAAAAGGCAGGAGGGAGGATGAATTCTTTTTGTTGGAGTGGAGTAGAGTCTGCCCACCATTCCCATGGAGATATTCCTATTAATCGGCTGAGTTCCATAATGCCATAAGCAGTACCTCGCTTATCACTTCCTGCGATGAGTAAATCTCCGTTTTTAAGCACTTGTAATAAGAAAGCTTCATGCCTGTTTTTCAAAGGGGAAAGAGCAACGCCCTGTTGCTCTATTATTCTATTATACCCCAATGTCCCGACGATGATATGTCCCCTTCTGGTCGTTTTTTGTAATGAAGCGGACAGAACAGCATGGCAGTCACGTTCGAACAATTGCAGTGCGGTATAAACGACCTCGGCTTCTGTCTTGTCAATGGATAAAGTAATCTTTTTGTTCGCTTGTAATTTAAATGGCCATTCTTCTTCTGCAAGTGCACTCTGTATTACTAGGATAGAGAAAACTGCACAAAGAGTAATTTGGGCTCTTTTTGCTTGCTGATGTGGAAATATCATATTTATTAGAATTTTGTATTTTGGTCTCATTTAATATATTGAGCTTAACCGTGGGTCTATATCATTGACGCAGACTTTATTTAAAGTTTATTTCAACTATTGCAAAGTTATTTTTTTTGTTTTTAATATCTATGGACAAAAATCCATTTATATGGATTTTTGTCCATTAACAGAAGAATAACGGAGCAAGTACGGTAAGGATACGTATTTGATAAGGTATAGGTAGATAATGGGATGTCTCCTTCTTTATTTAAAACTTTGGTTTTGGAGACTTAAAGTAAAACTTATATTTTAATTGGAAGGATATTTATTCTTTTTACAGTTTCAAGGATAATAAAAATGTTTTTACGACTATTCATTTTGTCCTTTTATTGATATGCCAGAGGAATTTCATGCTTATAGGACAGTTTTTTCCATGCTTTTGCACGATTTTACATTGGGATTTTTTAGGTTCACTAATATATTTGCAATACAATTTTACATAAGGAAATTCATTCCTTAGTATAAGCCAGAGGAAATAATAGTGTTTTGTTTAACTTAAATAATTAATGTATGAAAAACAGCAAGATTTTTAGTCTGTTTGGTTGCGTGGATAAGTTCCAGCGACTATTTTTTGTTGCATTGCTTTCTGTATTATCTATAGGAGTATATGCACAAAATAAAACTGTTTCCGGTACTGTGATTGATTCCAAAGGAGATCCAGTTATCGGAGCTAGTGTGGTTGTTAAAGGTACTGCTAATGGTATAATTACTGATATAGACGGTAATTTTAGACTTCAGAATGTCCCCGAAAGCGGAAAAATGCAAGTTAGTTTTGTTGGCTTTCAGACATTGGAAGTTGCTGTTGCAGGTAAGAACCATTTTAAGCTAACTCTTCAAGATGATACAAAATTGCTTGAAGAAGTGGTAGTCATTGGCTATGGTGTACAAAAGAAGAGTGATGTAACAGGAGCTTTAACGCAGGTAAGTGCAGAAACTTTGACTAATCGTCCGGTCACAAATGCATTTGAGGCTTTGCAAGGTAAGGCTGCTGGTGTGGATATCACAACAAGTGAACGTCCTGGAACTTTGGGCTCTATAAAAATTCGTGGAACTCGTACCTTACTTACAGATGATGGTGCTTCTGCTCCTTTGTATGTAGTCGATGGTGTTCCTTTACAGAATGGTGATATGTCTAATATAAATTCGCGCGATATTGAATCTATTAGTGTGCTGAAAGATGCTTCTTCTACTGCTATTTACGGTTCGCGTGGTGCTAATGGCGTTATTTTGATTACCACTAAACGTGGCAAAACTGGTGCGTTAAAACTGAATTATTCGGGTTCTGTTACTTTTGAGACTCTAAAAGATAAGGCTGAAATGATGAATGCCGCTGAGTACATTACGTGGCGGCGGTGGGGCTTCTATAATGCAGGTCGAATCACTTCTCCTGGCGATGAGCCAAATCAGACTTCCGATGAAACTGTATTTGCCGATGTAAAAGCAGATGCTGCCACTTATAATAATATAATGAATGGATGGAAAAGTGGCACGTGGGATGCTTCTCTTGTTCAGAATACGGATTGGATAGGAATGGTAACTCGTACGGGTATTACTCAAGAGCATTCGATAAGCGCGAGTGGAGGTACCGATAAATTTAATGCCTATGCATCTTTTGCTTATTTGCAGAATAAAGGAACACAGAAAGGGCAGGATTATGACCGTTATAATGCGACGGTCACTGCGGATTTTCAGGCAACTCCCTGGTTTAAGATGGGAGCTTCTATTAATGCATCTTATGAGGTCCAGCAGTATGGTTACTCTCGTACCGGGCAATCATCGAATTCCGGTCCTAATGATATTTATTCAGCTGCAAAATCTATTTTTGCCTATGCATTGCCATTTGGAGAAGATGGCAGTATTACAACCTATCCTGGGGCACAGTCAACTATTTATACGGTATATGATCAGTGGGACTGCTCTAACGATCAGCGCAAAACTTTCCGTGCAATGGGTAGCTTTTATGGATTATTAGATGTTGGAAAGCTTTGGAAACCGTTGAAAGGCTTAAGCTATAAAATTAACTTTGGTCCTGAGTTTAGCTATTATCGTAGAGGTTTATTTATTCCTAAAAATTCAGCAATTCGCTTAGGTGGAACTAATTATGCAAGTTGGAATCATCAAGATAAGGCTTCCTGGACTTTGGATAATCAGGTCATGTATTCTAAGACTCTAGGTCTTCATCATTTTGACGTGACTTTATTGCAAAGTGCTTCAAAATATCATTATGAGGATGCAGGTATGGCTGCTCAAAACATTCCGAGTGAAGGTTTTTTATGGAATAATATGGATGCAGTGGATTTTGCAAATGATAGTTATAAGGCTTCTATGTCAACAGGGTTAGTTGAAAGTCAGTTGGCTTCTTATATGGGACGTTTGAATTATTCGTTTAAAGATCGATATTTATTAACTGTTTCTGGTCGTTATGATGGCTCTTCCGTTTTGGCAAGCGGGCATAAATGGTCGTTTTTCCCATCTGCAGCTTTAGGATGGCGTATGGATCAAGAAAATTTTATGAAAGGTATATCTTGGTTGAATCAATTAAAGCTTCGTGCAGGAGTAGGTACCACTGGTAATGCAGCTGTTGATCCTTATTCGACTACTGGTTCTATTAATAGTTATTATGTGCCTTTTGGGGGAAGTTCGAATTCATTAGTTTATACAACGAATGAACCTTATTATAGCAAATCCGATGATTTTGTACAAATGGCAAATAAAGATCTGGGCTGGGAAAAAACGACGCAATGGAATTTTGGAGTAGATTTTAGCGTGTTGAAGGGGCGTGTTAGTGGTACTTTAGACCTTTATTTCTCACATACGAATGATTTGTTGATGAATATGACAATTCCTACCTTGACTGGTTACTCATCGATGAAAGCTAATGTTGGTGAGACTAAAAATCATGGAGTGGAACTTTCCTTGAACGTTATACCTGTTCAAATGAGGAATTTTGAGTGGAATACTTCCTTCAATGCTGCTTATCAACATGATGAAATAGTTAGCTTGGCTAATGGGAAGCAGGATATGGTTGATAATGCATGGTTCATTGGTAAATCTATTAATGTTTATTATGGTTATACAACTAATGGTCTATGGCAAGAAAGTGATGCAGACGAAATGGCAAAGTTTAATGCAAAGGGAGCTAAATTTGAAGTTGGTAAGGTTAAACCTGTTGATCAAAATGGAGACTATGTGATTGATTCGGATGATCGTGTAATTTTGGGTACAAAGACTCCAAAATGGACGTTCGGTTGGAACAATACTTTTGCATATAAAGATTTTGAATTGAACATTCAGATGATTGGTCGTACGGGATTTATGGTAGATGCAGGAGGTGAAGGTCAACTAGGTATTTCCAATCAGCGTAAAATCAGCTATTGGACTCCGTCTAATACGAATGCAGATTATCAAAAACCTATTTATAGTACATCCGGAGGTGATTTTTATTCTTCTTTATTGGGTTTTAAAGATGCATCTTTCATTAAAGTCCGCAATATATCTTTGGGATACAATTTGCCTAAGAGAGCTTGTAGATCATTAGGTATAGAGGGGGTGAAGTTATACGTTCAGGCAAAGAATCCTGGTATGATTTATAGTTCTGTATCTTTCAGAGACTTGGATACTGGTACAAGTTATTATAATAAAGGTTATACAGTTGGTTTGGATGTTACTTTCTAATTCAACGGATTGGCTAATTATTTAAAACGAAGAAACAATATGAAAAAACATATTTATTTATTAGGAACTTTAATAATAGCTACATTAGAACTAAGCTCTTGTGGTGATAGTTTCCTTAAAGAAGAAAATACGACGGCGTACAATACTGCTTATCTGGCTACCAAAGATGGAATAATGGCTCAGGCTACTGCATTATATGGTAATATTCGCTGGCATTTTGGTTATGAGTGGGCATATGGAATCACTTTGTATGGAACTGATGAATTTACGTCTGCCAATGACTTGACCAATGAGCCTTGGAACAGATATGACTCTCGTTTAGGCGCTGCTAACATTACGACTTCACTGGGTGCTGCCAATAATAATTGTACGAGTGCTAGTGCTCTGTGGGATGAAATGTATTATGGCATTTCCGCTGCTAATAACGTTATTAAGAATGCCACGGCATTGAATGATGCGGATTTGGATAAGTATATGGGAGAAGCTTATTTTTTGCGTGGATATAATTATTATCGATTGTTTGCACAATATGGCGGAGTTGTTTTAGTTACAGAACCATTGGAAGGGGTTGCTCGTAATTTTAAGCGTAGTACGGCTGAAGAAACTTTAAATGAGGTTATTGCAGACTTCCAAAAAGCTTATGACTTGCTACCTATTGATAAATGGAGAGGATACGGGTGCTGGACTAAATATACGGCAGCTCACTTCTTGGCAAAAGCTCTTCTATTCCGTCAATCTGAACGGTGCGATGATTGGAATTCGGCTTATGATAAAACCACGGATTTAACTAAATGTATTGCTCTCTGTGATGAAGTGATTAAAGCTTGTCCGTTAGTTGGAAATTATAATGACTTGTTTAATAATTGGACAGGAATTGATTGTGATTTAGAAGGTAATTCAGAAATATTAATGTCTGCCCAGCATAATGGAGATTCATCGACTGCCGGGCGATATGGTAATCGTACTTATAATTATTTTAACTGCCAATGGCAGACTGCTTCTGCTAAATGGGTTCAGCGTGGTGTTTGGATCGGCGGTATGGAATTTCAACGTTGTCGTCCGACGGAATATAATTATAAATGTTTTGATAATGTTAATGATTCTCGTCTGTGGAAATCATTTCGCACGGTGTTTGGTTTGACCCAAATTGTTGATGCTACTAATGTTAAAGCTGGTACTTTAAGTGCTGACCAAACGAGTGATACCAAAGTCGGTGATGAAGGCATTATATTTATCTTAAATAAAAAAGGCGATCATCGCTTTGACAATGTAACTTTTGGAGCGTTAGGTAAAAGTAAATTTATTAATCCAGGAACGGGAAAATGGGTTCCCAATGCAGCTCCGTTATATCAAGATGGTAAATTCGTTCAGGAAAATTATGGCAGTGCAACAGGTGATTATTGTAACTTCTGGCCTGGATTGAATAAAACAGATGATGGTTCTCGCTTGGCGGAGAAGGGTGATGCGCACCGTGACATCATCATGGCTCGCACGGGAGAAACTGTGTTAATTAAAGCTGAAGCTCAAGTTCGTTTAGGAGAATATCAGGATGCTATTACAACTGTAAATACATTACGTGCTCGTGCTCAATGGAAAGCAACTGAGAATCGTGAGGCTTACATTGATGCTACTAAAGCATTTGAATCTAATTCTTTGTATGAGGCAAATAAGGCTAAATATATAGCTGCTAATACTTGGAAAAATTCATATTGGTTGTCGACAGGTCTGGATGAAACGGTAGATAATAAAAAGGCCTCCAATCTTCAGATTTCAAGTTATACTAAGTTGCCTGATGAAGATGAAGAGATCCTCTCTGATTTAAGTTGTTCCGGAGATTATGATCGTATGTTGAACTTTATATTTAATGAACGCACTCGTGAACTGGATGGCGAATGGAATCGCTGGGAAGAGTTAAGTCGTTGCAAGCTGTTACATCGTCGTGCAATTCAATATAATAAGATTGCTTCTACAAATTTAACTACAGATCAGCAAAGTAATGATAGCCATTTCTTATTACGTGCTATTCCTCAGACATTCATAGATGGTTTGTTGAATGATGATGGTTCTAATTTAACTTCCGAGCAACAAGCTGCTTTACAGAATCCTGGATATTAGTATGCTGTAATAGGTAGCGACATTTTGTAAAAAAGGCAACTAATTCACTCCGGAATAGTTGCCTTTTTGTCTTTTAAGTATTTAGCCTGCGAAGTAGTTTGGAGACTTTTGCTTCTGCTTATGGTTTAAACTTCTTCTGATCTAGCTATATGATTGTTAATTTATCAGCACAAGGGATACTTGCTCTACCATTTTCTTTTATGATACAAAGATGATGGTAGAGATTCTTTTGTAAGAGTAAAGTGCTTGGTATATAGATGTTTTTGTTTGTTTGGCGTTTTCTTTAATGTCACTGTTATAATGAAGCTAACTTATTCTTTCAGTTTTCAGAGTTCTCCGAAATACTCTATTCTTTTATTTTTTTTAGCCATTTCTTTATGGTTTCTTTTAAGATTTCCTGTTTGAAAGGTTTAGTTAGGAAATCACTACATCCTGCTGCTAATGCGGCTTGATTGTCTTCTTCGTATGCAAAAGCAGTGAGTGCTATAATTGGAGTATTAGGGGATAAACTTTTTATAATTTTAGTCGCTTCCAATCCATCAATAACTGGCATTCTTATATCCATTAAGATTAAATCAGGATTTGTTTTCCGAAATAAATCAATAGCTTCCTTACCATTTTTGGCACGTTGCAAATGATATATTGGTTTTAAAATAGATTCAACTAAAAGATAATTACTATCCATATCTTCAGCTACTAAAATGCTATTTATAGATGTTTTTGGGTTATTACGTATTTTTTCCCCCTGCTTTATTTTTGTCTCTGTTGCGAGTTGTTTCTCTGGCACGGGTTGTATTGCAATAGGGATGTTTATATCGCATTCTTTTGTAGGCTCTTTTCTGTTTTCTTCTGCTTGTACAGGCAAAGTAAAGGTGAAGGTAGTCCCTTTTTCGATCTCAGAGGTGACTGCTATTGTACCTCCCAGATGTTCTATGATCGTTTTGCATATAGCTAGTCCTAAACCTGTACCTTGCGCAAAAGTATTTGCTTTAACGAAACGGTCAAATACTTGATTTATTTGATTACTCGGAATGCCTGACCCTGTATCTGATACATGAAAAATGATATTTTCACCTTCTTGATTATACCCATAACGAATGCTTCCCTTTTGAGTAAACTTAAAGGCATTGCCTATAAGATTGGAAATTACCTGAAAAATACGATTTTTATCAGACTCTAGTTTGAGATATTTGTTCGATGGCTCAAAAATTAACTCAACATCTTTAGGACACCTAAAAACAAGTGCATCGTATATTTCTTTACATAATGGATATAGATGTACAGGCGTAATATTGAACTCAACGATGCCTGCTTCTATTTTAGAAAGGTCTAGTATTTCATTGATAAGTTGTAGCAAGCGTTCGTTATTCGATTCCACTATGTTATAGTATTCTTTTCTTTCGTCTGTATTTTCGCTTTCGGCAATAATTCGTGAGAATCCTACAATAGCATTTAGTGGGGTACGTATTTCGTGACTCATGTTGGCTAAAAAAGCAGATTTTAGATGATCCGAGGTTTCAGCTTTTTCCTTTGCAGCCAGTAGTTCACGTTTCATCAATTCAATATCAGTAATATCCCATTCTATGCTCAATAAAACAGGTGAGAAGTCTTTGCCTTCTATTATCATCTTTCTCTTATCAAGAAACAGAGGCTTCCCGTTTATATCATGCTCTTCAGTAATATAGTGTATTTCTTGTCCTGTAATAGCTATTTGAATATCTTCCTTCCTTTTTTCTTCTGCGATTTCTGTTGGATAGAAATCAAAGTCATCTTCTCCTGATGGTTTTGATATTGACATATTACGGTTGTAAGACTCTCTGTTACGGTACATATATTTAAATCCATTTCCAATATCTTTCACAATAATACCTGCTGGCAGGTTTTCGATAATTTTATCCAATATTTGATTAAAGCGCTTAATTTGCTGCTCATGGTGGATACGTTGTGAGATATCTCGTCCAAATACCCAAATTGTTTTTAGACCTTCGTCACTAATTACTCGATAAGCATTTCCTTCATAGGCCAATACTTCAGGGTGAAGTGGGAAAGGGGAGTATACGACAAATCCGATATGTTTCTCTTCTTTTTTTATTGAGTTGACAATGTGTTCCCATTGTTGCTCATTTGGGGTGAATGCTCTAATTTTATAGATATTGAATTGAGTGATATCATCTGTATCGTCTATGCCAATATGTTGCCTGAATTGGTGATTTGCGAATAGTAGCATCCCGTTTTCACGAGCTGCAAAGATCTCTTCGGTGGAATTGTTGATTGCATGCGTTAGTAAGTTTATATCATTTCTTCGTTGTTGGATGTCGGTAATATTTTGAATATAACCCTCCAATATAAGATCTCCATTCTTATTATGTTCACTTGCAAATGTTTTTAAGCGTATGTAATATACGTTTTGATTGTGTTGAATACGATAATCGATATAATCTTCAATATTCCCATCTATACTTCTTTTTAGCCATTTGTTGAAATTTGTTCTATCTTCAGGAAGGATATTATTTAAATATGATTCAAGGGGCATATATTGTTCTTCTTCCTTACACATTACATTGGTATGTCCCGAATAGGTGAATATATGTGTAGTTGTATTATATTTCCATCTACCTATAAGCGCCGCTTTCTGGATTTCATTAAGTTCATAATTCATTCTTTCCAGTTCTAGTTTACGTTCGCTTCGTTCTGTTATATCACGATATTGGCAAAGTACCATATCGTTATATGGTTGCATAATGCATTTAAAGAAATATGTTTTTTCGGGCAGCGGGAGTTTGTAATTATGGGTTGAAGTAGTTCTTTGGGTTAGTACTTTCTGAAATTCCGGATAAATTTTACGAAAGGTATGGAGCGGCAATATTTTGAGTATATTTTTTCCAATAAGTTCGTCTTCTTTAAGAAACCATAGGTTTGTGTTGTATACAGCAATATCTATACATATGCCGTCCCTATTTATAAGTATCAGAGTATCTGATAACATTCTTAATAGCCTTTCTGAATTATCAGGATTTTTTATAATAGTTTTCATGATATATTTTTCTGATCCATTTGCTATTTGTTGTTATATACTAGGCCCTTTGTGATTTTTCCCATGAACCCCACTCTTTGTTTTTGCGTTTATACAAATAGTGAAATCCTTTTATTACATTGATATTCATAAAAAGAAAATAATAAGGGATAAAAAGCAGCTTATTCTTAATGTGCTTTTTTGATAAATAGCACCCTCCCATCCCCATTATATAGAATACTACTTGTAGCAATCCAATAATTGTATATAGAGAATTGTCTGTTATAAATAATAATATCAAATTTATTGGGAGTAAAAGAAATAATAAGATGGGAGTGATAGACCATCGTAGTACACGGTGCGAGAAATATTGGAAGCTAAAACAACCGTATTGAAATATATTTAATAAAGGTAATAGTCTCCATATTGATTGTAGTCCTCCAGCTGCAATACGTACCTTTCGCTTTTCTTCTTCTTTCATATCAACCGAGCTTTTTTCGATAGCATAGGCTTCGGAGCTATATGCAATAGTATAGCCACGCATAACTATTCGTAAGGAGAGAACGAAATCATCAAGCAAAGTGTCTGTCGCCATATCTTCAAAAAGTTCCCGGCGGATGGCAAATAATTCTCCAGCTGCTCCTATTGCTGAATAAAGTTGAGAATCGAGCTTTTTTAAGGTGGATTCATATTTCCAATAGAGCCCCTCTCCACCTGCTGCTGCATTATCCTTATCTTTTACTGCAATACGTTTTTCACCAGCTACGCAACCTACTTGCGGATCAGAAAAAGCATATACTATTTTGCGTAGTGATTCTTTATTAAGAAAGGTATTGGCATCGGTGAACACAACAAATGGAGTATTCACAAATTTCATACCACGGTTAAGGGCGGCTGTTTTGCCTTGCCGTTCCGGTTGATAAATCACTGTTGCTTGCCTCCAGTGTGATAATTGTTCATTGGTGGTGTCATTGCTTCCATCTGTAACCCAAAAGATCTTTAATTTTTCAGTTGGATAATCAAGATTAAGGCAATTATGCATTTTTTCGTCTATTATGCTCTCCTCGTTGTAAGCAGCAATAAATAAAGTTAATGGAGGTAGATCTTTATCATTGGGAATTGGAAAGTTTGGGGATTTGCGAAAGATATGTTTAATTTTAACCAAACAGTACAATAGAATTCCATATCCAATATAGGTATAGAAAACGATAAAGATAAATCCCCAAAATAATATTTCTAAAGTCTTCATTATATTAGATAACTAATTTTTGTTATTGGAAAAATGTTTCCAAAGGTATAGATTATTTTATTTAGGTGCAAGCGGTTTGTTGGAAAAAACGATGCCATGCGCCCCTTTAATTATATAGTTTACAAAAAACTATTATAAAGCAATACTCTTATTTTTTAATTGTTATTATTCTATATATATGTATTTTATCGCAACTCTTTTGTACAATCTTTGAGCTTGTCTTTGGGATGGAGAAGGCAATGATGTAGATTATAAATGATATAAGTTTGCAGAAAGTTTGATAGAAAGTGTTATTTTTGTAGGCCTCCTTTGAGTTTTTTTACGCTCTTCTTTATTTGAACTATATTAATAATAAATATTATATGAGGAATAGAACGATTTTATTTACTTTTCTTTTTGGTGCCTGTTTCTTTTCGCTTTACGCACAGGAAGGAGAAGAAGGTATTAGTGAAACTATGCTTACCCAAATTAGGCAAAGTTATCAGGGTAATTCGGTAGATAAGGCTTTTCGCAATGCCATTTGTAATAATGATATCCGTAAGCTTGCGCTTAATCAGGATAATTTAAAGGGGATGGATACTTATTTTTCGATAAAGGTCAATTCTAAAGGTATCACAGACCAAAAATCATCTGGGCGCTGTTGGCTTTTTACCGGATTAAATGTGATGCGTGCCAAGGCTATTGCGAAGTATGGTTTTCAATCATTTGAATATTCAGAGGTTTATACTTTTTTCTGGGATCAATTGGAGAAATCCAATCTTTTCTTGCAGAGTGTTATAGATACGCGTGATAAACCAATGGAGGATAAAAATGTAGAGTGGCTGTTTAAACATCCGTTGAGTGACGGAGGCACATTTACGGGAGTTGCAGATATTGTGATGAAATATGGATTGGTTCCCAAAGAAGCCATGCCGGAAACAAATAGCAGTGAAAATACATCTCGTATGGCGGATCTCCTTTCATTGAAATTAAAGGAATTCGGACTACAGTTGCGGGATCATGCGTCCGCAGGAAGTAAACTTGCTGCTCTAGAGCAGGAGAAGACGGAAATGCTTGGGACTGTCTATCGAATGCTTGTTTTAAATCTTGGTGTTCCTCCTACAGAGTTTACTTATGTACGGAAAGATGCTAAGGGTGATCCTGTTGAAACGGAGCATCATACTCCGATTTCCTTTTTTAAGGAATATGGTGATGAGCAATTAATTACCAACTATGTAATGTTGATGAACGATCCGACTCGTGAGTATTATAAGTGTTATGAGATAGATTATGATCGCCACCGTTATGATGGTAAAAACTGGACTTATGTCAATCTTCCGGTGGAAGATATTAAAGAAATGGCTATTGCATCATTAAAAGATAGTACCATGATGTATTTTTCTTGTGATGTGGGTAAGTTTCTGAACTCTGATCGGGGGTTATTGGATGTGGACAATTATGACTACGGCTCGTTGATGGGAACAACGTTTGGTATGAATAAGAAACAACGTATACAGACTTTTTCCAGTGGATCATCTCATGCCATGACTTTGATGGCCGTAGACCTAAATAAAGATGGAAAGCCTTTGAAATGGATGGTTGAAAATAGTTGGGGAACCACTTCTGGGTATCAGGGGCATTTGATTATGACAGATAAATGGTTTGATGAGTATATGTTCCGTTTAGTAGTGGAAGCAAAGTATGTACCTGAAAAGACTAAAAAAATATTTAAACAGAAACCTGTTCGATTGCCTGCATGGGATCCTATGTTTACAGAAGAAAATTAGGTTTGTTCTGTTAATTTTCTAAATGATATAAATTGCACGCTATTTATGGGGGGGCGGTTAACCCCTTGTTTATCACATTTGTTGTCGTGCTCGTTAACGCAATGAATTACGGATATATTTCCGTAATTCATTGCGTTTTTGCTCTTTATTCACATACTTTTTTGCTACTTTTGCGGTCAAATTAATAAAAATATTATTTTAGATAAACGCATGGCAAATGTAATTAAGTTACGTAAAGGCCTTGACATTAACCTGAAAGGTAAAGCCGCTGAAGACTGCGTGACTGTGAAAGAGCCGGGATTCTATTCGTTGGTACCCGATGATTTTACAGGAATTACGCCTAAAGTGGTTGTTAAAGAGCAGGAATATGTGATGGCGGGAGGACCCTTGTTCGTGGACAAGAATCATCCTGATTTAAAATTTGTTTCGCCCGTAAGCGGAGTCGTGACAAGTGTGGAGCGTGGTGCACGTCGTAAGGTGTTGAATATTGTGGTTGAGGCTGCGGCTGAGCAAGACTATGAGGAATTTGGCAAAAAAGATTTAGAATCACTTGATAGTGACGGAGTTAAGTCTGTTTTGTTGGAGACAGGCTTGTTCGCTTTTATCCGGCAACGTCCCTATGATGTGATTGCTGATCCGACAATCATGCCGAAAGCTATTTTTATTTCTGCTTTTGATAGTAATCCGTTAGCTCCTGATTTTGAATTTGTTCTTAAGGGGGAGGAAACGAACTTTCAAACAGGTTTGAATGCGCTTGCTAAAATAGCAAAGACGTATTTGGGTATTAGCGTGAAGCAAAAAAACTTGTTTCTTACACAAGCTAAGAATGTGACGGTTACCGCATTTGATGGACCTCATCCGGCTGGTAATGTAGGGGTGCAAATTAATCACATTTCCCCTGTGGTAAAAGGTGAGGTTGTATGGACTGTCGGGCCGGAAGCTGTTATTTTCATCGGGCGCCTGTTCAATACAGGACGGATTGATTTTACACGGACGGTGGCTTTGACAGGGTCTGAAGTCTTGAAGCCGTCATATTGCAAATTGAAAATTGGTGCTCTTTTAACCAATGTGTTTGGTGACCGTGTGTCTAAGGAGAGAGAGCTAAGGTATATTAGTGGCAATGTTCTTACAGGCAAGCAAGTTGCACCCAATGGATTTTTGGGAGCTTTTGATACTCAACTAACCGTCATACCTGAAGGAAATGATGTTCATGAAATGTTCGGTTGGATTATGCCACGTTTTGATCAATACAGCGTGAGCCATTCTTACTTTAGCTGGTTGATGGGAAAGAAAAAAGAATATGTATTGGATGCCCGTGTAAAAGGTGGCGAACGTCACTTAATCATGTCCAATGAGTATGATAAAGTTTTTCCGATGGATATATTTCCTGAATATTTGGTGAAAGCTATTATTGCGGGTGATATTGACCGGATGGAAGCATTAGGTATTTATGAAGTTGCTCCGGAAGACTTTTCACTATGTGAGTTTGTGTGCTCATCCAAAGTGGAAGTTCAACGCATTGTTCGCGCCGGACTAAATATGCTTCGTGCTGAAATGTGCTGATTTTGAAGGTGAATAAGTGTAAATTGTAAAATAGTAAATATATAAATGAAAGCGTTAAGAAATTATCTCGATAAGATAAAACCGAACTTTGAAGAAGGCGGTAAATTCCACGCATTTCGTTCTGTGTTTGATGGATTTGAGACTTTTCTATTCGTTCCAAGCACAACATCGAAATCGGGAACGCACATTCATGATGCTATTGATAGTAAACGTATTATGTCAATAGTTGTCATTGCATTGGTGCCGGCTCTTTTGTTTGGTATGTACAATGTCGGTTATCAGCATTTTAAGGCAGCGGGGGTGTTAGCTACATCTGGGTTCTTTGAGCTGTTTGCTTATGGCTTTTTGGCTGTATTGCCTAAGGTTATCGTTTCTTATGTAGTGGGGCTTGGCATTGAGTTTGTTGTGGCTCAATGGAAGAATGAAGAAATACAGGAAGGTTTTTTGGTCTCAGGTATTTTGATCCCAATGATTGTTCCGGTAGATTGTCCGCTGTGGATATTGGCTGTGGCTACTGCTTTTTCGGTGATATTTGCCAAAGAAGTGTTTGGGGGTACAGGAATGAATGTCTTTAATGTGGCATTGATAACTCGTGCTTTTATGTTCTTTGCTTATCCTTCTAAGATGTCTGGTGATGCAGTTTGGGTATCTGGAAGTAGTATTTTAGGTTTAGGGCAAAGCGTAGATGGTTTAACTGTAGCAACTCCATTGGGTATAGCTTCTACTACCAGTACAGCTCCTCCATTCTCATGGGATATGGTGACGGGCTTGATACCCGGTTCCATTGGCGAAACCAGTGTTATTGCCATTTTGATTGGTGCCATTATTATTTTATGGACTGGCGTTGCCAGTTGGAAGACTATGTTTTCTGTCTTTGTTGGTGGTGCGTTCATGGGGATTATATTCAATACTATAGGACCGGATACAGCAATGGCACATATGCCTTGGTATGAACATCTTGCATTGGGCGGTTTTTGTTTTGGTGCTGTGTTTATGGCTACCGATCCAGTTACTTCCGCACGTACCGAAACTGGAAAATATATCTTTGGCTTTTTAATCGGGGTCATGGCTATTACAATCCGTGTATTAAACCCGGGTTATCCTGAAGGTATGATGCTTGCTATCTTGTTGATGAATATTTTTGCACCTTTGATTGATTATGTTGTTGTACAAAGCAACATTACTCTTCGCGAAAAGCGTGCTGCTAAGTCTAACCATTAAAATACCGGAAAAGAATGAATACAAATAGTAATAGTTATACTATCATTTATGCTTCGGTAATGGTTATTATCGTTGCATTTATGCTAGCATTTGTCAGCTCTTCATTGAGGGTTACTCAAAATAAGAATGTGGAGCTTGACACGAAAAAGCAAATATTGGCTGCATTGAATGTAAGAGGCGTGAAAGAAGCTGCTGCTGAGTATAAAAAGTATGTGAAGGCTGATATGTTGATGAGTGAAGATGGTACACTAAGTGAAAATACCGGAGCTTTTGCTACTAATTATGAGAAAGAAGCTAAGGAGCAAAAACGTTTTCATGTATTTGAATGCGATGTAGATGGCCAGACTAAATACGTATTTCCTGTTTATGGTACCGGCCTTTGGGGTGGCATCTGGGGATATGTAGCCTTGAATGGAGATAAAGATACTGTTTACGGTGTGTTTTTCTCTCATGCCAGCGAAACTCCCGGCTTGGGGGCTGAAATTGCTTCCGACTGGTTTCAAAAGCAATTTGAGGGTAAAAAAACATTGGAAAATGGAGAGATTGCTCTTGGTGTAGAGAAGAATGGCAAGGTCGTGAAACCCGAATATCAAGTTGACGGTGTTTCCGGTGGTACTATAACTTCTAAAGGAGTAGATGCCATGTTGAAGACCTGTCTGGGTAATTATAAGAGTTTCTTAACTAATAATAAATAAGGAGGATAAAGAATATGGGACAATTGTTTTCTAAAAAGAATAAAGAAGTATTCTCTACTCCGCTGGGCATGAATAATCCTATAACCGTTCAGGTGCTGGGTATTTGTTCTGCATTGGCTGTAACAGCCAAATTGGAGCCTGCCATTGTGATGGGACTTTCTGTAACTGTGATTACGGCATTTTCTAATGTTGTTATTTCTTTGTTGCGCAAAACTATTCCTAACCGCATACGTATTATTGTCCAATTGGTAGTAGTAGCTGCTCTGGTGACGGTCGTAAGTGAAATATTGAAGGCCTTTGCTTATGATGTGAGTGTACAACTTTCTGTCTATGTGGGATTAATCATTACCAACTGTATTTTGATGGGGCGTTTGGAAGCATTTGCCATGCAAAATGGTCCCTGGGAATCTTTTCTTGATGGTATAGGTAATGGTCTTGGATATGCAAAGATTTTGGTAATCGTAGCATTCTTCCGTGAACTCTTAGGTTCGGGTACATTGCTTGGATTTAATATCTTGAACTACGGTTGGTTGAAGAATATGGGCTATGTGAATAATGGCTTGATGCTGATGCCTCCAATGGCTTTAATTATTGTGGCATGTATTATTTGGTATCAGCGTGCCCATCATAACGAATTACAAGAGAAATGATAAACAGTAATCAGAAAATTGATTACTAAACTACTTAGAATAGTATGGAACATTTATTAAGTTTATTCGTCCGCTCCATTTTTGTGGACAACATGATATTCGCGTTTTTCTTAGGAATGTGCTCTTATTTGGCTGTTTCTAAGAACGTGAAGACAGCTGTGGGATTGGGCATTGCTGTAACATTTGTGCTGGTGGTTACACTACCGGTTAACTATTTACTGCAAACCAAGGTATTGGCCGCCAATGCTATTATAGATGGGGTTGATCTTAGTTTCCTCAGTTTTATTCTTTTTATTGCTGTAATTGCAGGTATTGTACAATTGGTAGAAATGGTTGTAGAACGTTTTAGCCCCTCATTATATGCTTCATTAGGTATTTTCCTTCCATTGATTGCTGTAAACTGTGCTATTATGGGAGCTTCCCTTTTTATGCAACAACGTATTAATCTGGGTGAGAGTGATCCTAAGTTTATCGGAGGTATGGGAGATGCTGTCTCTTATGCATTAGGTTCCGGTATCGGATGGCTTCTGGCCATTGTTGGTCTGGCTGCCATTCGCGAAAAGATGGCTTATTCTGATGTACCAGCCCCATTGAGAGGACTTGGTATTACGTTTATAACAGTAGGTTTAATGGCCATCGCATTTATGTGTTTCTCTGGGTTGAATCTCTAATAAGGAAAGGTATAAACAATGGATATGAATTTAATTTTGTCGAGCGTTGGGGTATTCCTTGTGGTTATTCTTTTGCTTGTTGTCATCCTGTTGGTGGCCAAGAAGTTTTTGGTTCCTTCGGGTAATGTGAAAGTAACAATTAACGGAGATAAAGAGTTGGAGGTCGCTTCCGGTTCAACTTTGCTGAATACATTGTCTGTAAACGGAATATATCTTTCTTCTGCTTGTGGAGGAAAAGGATCTTGTGGACAGTGTAAGTGCCAGGTATTGGAAGGTGGAGGAGAGATACTTCCTTCCGAAGTTCCACATTTTAGCCGTAAGCAACAACAAGATCATTGGCGCTTAGGGTGTCAGGTGAAGGTGAAGAGCGATATGTCTATAAAAATAGCTGAGAGTATATTGGGAGTAAAAGAGTGGGAGTGCGAAGTTATTTCCAATAAGAATGTAGCTACATTTATTAAAGAATTTATCGTTGCTTTGCCTAAGGGTGAACACATGGATTTTATTCCCGGTTCGTATGCACAAATTAAGATACCTACTTATTCAATGGATTATGATAAAGACATTGATAAGAGCCTGATTGGTGATGAATATTTGCCGGCATGGCAGAAATTCGGTCTGTTCGGGTTGAAATGCAAGAATGTTGAGTCTACTATTCGTGCATATTCTATGGCTAATTATCCGGCTGAAGGAGATCGTATTATGTTGACGGTACGTATTGCTACGCCACCGTTTAAGCCGAAACCACAGGTTGGATTCCAAGATGTGATGCCAGGTATCGCTTCATCCTATATATTCACTTTGAAGCCAGGTGATAAGGTTATTATGAGTGGTCCTTATGGAGATTTCCATCCTATATTTGACTCCAAGCGTGAAATGATGTGGGTAGGCGGTGGCGCCGGAATGGCTCCGTTGCGTGCTCAGATCATGCATATGATGAAGACTTTACATACAACAGATCGTAAAATGTCGTATTTCTATGGTGCACGTGCTTTGAATGAGGTGTTCTATTTGGATGACTTCCTACAATTGGAAAAAGAATTTCCTAATTTCTCGTTCCATTTGGCTTTAGACCGCCCTGATCCTGCAGCGGATGCGGCAGGTGTGAAATACACCGCTGGATTTGTTCATCAGGTTATATATAATACTTATTTGAAGGATCATGAAGCGCCTGAAGACATTGAATATTATATGTGCGGTCCCGGCCCGATGAGTAAAGCTGTAGAGAAGATGCTTGATGACCTTGGGGTTCCGTTTGAAAATTTGATGTTTGATAACTTTGGGTAAATTCTTGTATGGCTTGACTGTATATGTATAGTCAGTTGTAGTTATTAGAATAAATAATATACCAGATATATAAATCCAATTATTTGAGGAACTTTCCTTAAATAGTTGGATTTATTTTATTGGAGTCTTCCATTTCTAATCTAAAATAAAAGTCTATCTTAGTAGCAATTGTATGGATACTTGTTATCCGTTAAATAGTAATTTATCTTGAATGATACTTATGGCGATGAGAAAGAAGTAAAACGGTTTTATTTAGCATGATGCTTATGAAGTCTATGAAATTAAATCGCAAATTATTTGAATGTTAAGGGTTATAAAATTCAATAGACTTATCTTTATACAAAAGCAGAAGGAATTATGAGCAAACAAAAGATTTTAGTAGCAGGAGCAACGGGCTATCTTGGTGGGTACATTACACAAGAGTTAACATTATCGGAGCATTTCGATACGAAGATTATTGTCCGTGATAGACAAAAAGTGAAATTGAATGATCCGAATGTTGAGATTATCGAAGCGGAGGTGACCAAAGCGGAGACTCTGGCACATCGGTGTGATGGGATTGATGTGGTCATAAGTAGTGTTGGTATCACTCGCCAAAAGGATGGACTAACTTATATGGATGTTGACTATCAGGCTAACGTGAATCTGATAAACGAAGCCAAAGCGAGTGGAGTAAAGAAGTTTATCTACATTTCGGTTTTGAATGGTGACAAAATGCGTAAGCTGAAAATCTGCGAAGCAAAAGAGAAGTTGGTTGACTACCTTAAAGTATCAGGGCTTGAATATTGCATAATTCGTCCCAATGGTTTCTTTTCGGATATGGGTGACTTTCTCAAGATGGCCCAAAAGGGTACCATTTATCTGTTTGGTGACGGGAAGCTTTGTTTAAATCCTATTCATGGCGAGGATCTGGCGAAAGTGTGTATCGACGCCATATCCTCGGATCAGAAAGAAATCAATGTGGGAGGACCGGATCTGCTGTCTCAGAATGCCATTGCAGAACTGGCTTTCAACGCGTACTCTAAACCTGTGAAAGTAATCCATTTGCCCGATTGGATCAGGCTGTTAACACTATGGCTGCTTCGGATATTTGTCAATTCCAAAACTTATGGTCCCTTTGAGTTCTTCATGACCGCAATGGCGATGGATATGCAATCGCCTCAATACGGCACTCACAAACTTGAAACATTTTTTCAGGAACAGGCCAAAAAACAAGGGTGAAATATTTAGTAACATAACATTGCTATATTTTGCGGATTATTGAGAAATGCTTTCCAGGCAGGGAAGATCTAGAGTACGGGCAATTCACACATATATGTCTTTTATTTGTCCAGATTCCACTTTGACCATGTGTATAGTTAAGGACTTATCCGTATCTTTGTCTCCTTAAATATTGAAGAATAAGATTTTATGGAACTGAACGAAATACTTCATAACTTACAGATAGAGCGGCTTACGGCTATGCAGGAGGCTACCCGGAAGGCCTATTCCTCCGGGAATGACATCGTGTTGCTTTCACCTACCGGCTCGGGTAAAACGCTTGCGTTTCTTCTTCCGCTGGTTCAGTCACTGAAAGGTGGAGAAGGGGATGTTCAGGCGGTGATCTTGACGCCTTCCCGTGAGCTGGCATTGCAGATTGAAGGGGTGTTTAAATCCATGGGGACAGCATTGAATGTGATGAGTTGCTATGGGGGACGGCCTGCTATGGAAGAGCACCGCACCATGAACGGCATTCATCCTGAGGTGATTATTGGGACTCCCGGAAGAATGAACGATCACCTGTCCAAACGGAATTTTAATGCCGGTACGGTGACCACACTGATTATAGACGAATTTGATAAATGTCTGGAATACGGCTTTCAGGAGGAGATGTCCGACATCATCGGGAAACTGCCCGGTTTGAAGAAACGGGTTTTGCTTTCGGCTACGGAAGCGCAGGAAATACCCGATTTCGTTGGGGTGGAACATACGGTGAAACTCAACTTCCTCAGTCAGGATACGGAAGAATCACGCCTGACATTGTATAAGGTGGTTTCTCCCGAGAAGGATAAGTTGGAGACCTTGTACCGTCTGCTTTGCGTTTTGGGCAATCAGTCTACATTGGTCTTTTGCAATTACCGGGAAAGTGTGGATCGTGTGGCGGACTATCTACGGACAAAGCATATCCTCTGTGAAGCGTTTCACGGGGGAATGGAACAACCGGACCGGGAAAGGGCGCTTTATAAGTTCCGTAACGGAAGTTGTCCGGTACTGGTTTCTACGGATCTGGCCGCCCGCGGACTGGATATCCCGAATATCGACCATATTGTACACTATCACTTACCGGTCAATGAAGAGGCTTACACCCATCGGAACGGACGGACGGCACGCTGGCAGTCGGAAGGGAAATCTTATCTTATTTTGCACGATGAGGAGCAAGTGCCTGCTTATATTCCCAATGATATGGAAACTTTTGAATGGCCTGTACGTTTGCCTAAACCTGTCCAATCTCTTTGGACTACCTTATATATAGGTAAAGGAAAAAAGGATAAGGTGAATAAAATTGATATTGTGGGATTCTTCTATAAAAAAGGAGGATTGGTAAAAGGGGACATCGGACAGATTGATGTGAAGGAACATTATGCTTTTGCCGCTGTACGCCGCAGTAAAGTGACCCAACTTCTCCACCTTATTCAGGGAGAGAAGATAAAGGGTATGAAGATGCTGATTGAAGAGGCTAAATAGCCTGATTTACAATTGGATTACCGGCCTTAGTGGGAAAGGTGTGCGGGTGTGTGTGACGGTGGGTTATGAGTTGTTTCTAAAGTGTGTTCCTGAGAGGTGGAAAATGACAATTCTACGTATATTTTCTGCATAAATTGATAATATGTAAGCTAAATGGTGTGACTGGATTGTTTTTCATAAGGAATGATTTGATATACGGAAATAAATCTGTAATTTCGCCAAGTCTTAATGACATTAATGAACGAATTGTATAACCAAAACAAACTTCAAATGAAAAAGCATAATTTCAATGCAGGACCTTCTATTCTTCCACGCGAAGTGATTGAGGATACCGCGAAGGCTATTTTGGACTTCAACGGTTCCGGCCTTTCACTTATGGAAATCAGCCATCGCGCTAAAGATTTCAAGCCCGTTGTGGACGAAGCAGTAGCACTATTTAAAGAATTATTGGATATCCCTGATGGTTACTCAGTGCTCTTTTTAGGTGGTGGTGCAAGTCTGGAATTCTGCATGGTACCTTACAATTTCCTTGAAAAGAAGGCTGCTTACCTCAATACGGGTACGTGGGCCAAGAAAGCAATGAAAGAAGCCAAAGGCTTCGGGGAAGTTGTGGAAGTTGCTTCTTCAGCAGATGCAAACTTTTCTTTTATACCGAAAGACTACACGGTTCCCGCAGATGCTGATTATCTTCATATTACTACGAATAACACCATTTTCGGTACGGAACTGAAAAGTGACTTGAACGTCACTGTCCCAATGGTTGCCGATATGTCATCCGACATCTTCTCCCGTCCGATAGATGTTTCAAAATATATCTGTATTTACGGTGGAGCACAAAAGAACTTGGCACCTGCCGGTCTGACTTTTGTTATTGTTAAGAATGAGGCGGTAGGCAAAGTATCTCGTTACATCCCTACCATGCTGAATTATCAGACCCATATTGATGGCGGTTCTATGTTCAATACGCCTCCTGTGGTTCCTATCTATTCCGCTTTGCAGACTTTGCGCTGGTTGAAGGCTCAGGGTGGTGTAAAAGAAATGGAACGTCGCGCTACGGAAAAAGCTGACATGCTGTATGCTGAAATCGACCGCAATAAATTGTTTGTAGGTACTGCTGCCAAAGAAGACCGTTCACGCATGAACATCTGCTTTGTAATGAATCCTGAATACAAGGAGCTGGAAACCGAATTCTTGGAATTTGCAACAGGTAAGGGTATGGTAGGCATTAAAGGGCATCGTTCTGTTGGCGGTTTCCGTGCATCTTGCTACAATGCTATGCCAAAAGAAAGTGTACAAGCTTTGATAGATTGCATGCAGGAATTTGAGAAACTTCATTAATTGAAATAAGTTCACCACAGGTTATACAGGTTATCACAAGCTGATTGGGTTTTGTGAAATGCTGTGTAGTCTGTGGTGAGTCGTTTTTATTAACCCCATAAAATCATGAAAATATTAGTTGCAACAGACAAGCCGTTCGCTAAAGTTGCAGTGGACGGAATCCGCAAGGAAGTGGAAGCAGCAGGTTATGAACTGGCTGTATTGGAAAAATACGGTGAAAAGGCTAAATTGCTCGAAGCTGTAAAAGATGCTAATGCTATTATTATTCGTAGTGACATCATTGATGCCGAGGTGTTGGATGCTGCTAAGGATCTTAAAATTGTGGTTCGTGCCGGTGCCGGTTACGATAACGTGGACTTGAATGCAGCTACCGCCCATAAGGTCTGTGTGATGAACACTCCGGGACAGAACTCCAATGCTGTGGCTGAACTGGCTTTTGGCTTGATGGTTATGGCTGTCCGTAATTTCTATAACGGAACTTCCGGTACGGAACTTAAAGGTAAGAAACTGGGTATTCATGCTTATGGCAACGTGGGACGCAATGTAGCCCGTGTAGCTAAAGGATTTGGTATGGAAATTTATGCCTATGATGCTTTCTGCCCCAAAGATGTAATTGAGAAAGACGGAGTGAAAGCTCTTGATTCCGTCGAAGAATTATATACTACCTGTAATGTTGTCTCCTTGCATATACCTGCTACCGCCGAGACTAAAAACTCCATCAACTATGCATTGGTTGGTAAGATGCCGAAAGGTGGGGCATTGGTCAACACTGCCCGTAAGGAAGTGATCAATGAAGCTGAACTAATTAAATTGATGGAAGAGCGTACCGACTTGAAGTATGTAACGGATATTATGCCTGTGGCTAACGAGGAATTTGCAGCTAAGTTTGCCGGACGTTATTTCTCCACACCCAAGAAGATGGGAGCACAAACGGCCGAGGCTAACATCAATGCTGGTATCGCTGCAGCTAAACAGATAGTCGGTTTCTTTAAAGACGGTTGCGAAAAGTTCCGGGTTAATAAATAGAAGTTATACAGAGGCATGCAGAAGAGAGCATACACATTTGGCATCGTCTATTTGGTAATAGGTTGTGCCGTATTTTCTTTGAGTAGTATTTTTAGGGATAGCCTGTCCGATTTTGCTTTGGGATTCTGTGAAGGAGTCTCCGGCTCATTGATTGTGATTAGTGCCATTTATATGATTTGGCATTATGTTAAAAAGAGCAAGAACAAAGATTGATTTAGAATGTTCTTTACTCATACATAGTTAGTTGTGGTGGTTGGGCTTTGAAGGATTTTCCAATAAGTATATGCCTTTAAAAGCAATTCCTCGTTTATAACTGTGGTGTGTAGAAAGTATCCGGACTGTTATAATATTAGAACATTATTAATTCAGATTTAAATAGTTATGGCAACAATAAAACCTTTTAAAGGTGTTCGTCCTCCTAAAGATTTGGTAGAACAAGTCGCTTCCCGTCCTTATGATGTGTTGAACTCTGCAGAGGCACGGGAGGAGGCAAAAGAGAATGAAAAGTCTTTATATCACATTATAAAACCTGAAATTGATTTTCCGGTGGGTACGGATGAACACGATTCACGGGTTTATCAGAAGGCTGCCGAGAACTTTCGGTCGTTTCAGGACAAAGGTTGGTTAGTGCAGGATGAAAAGGAAAACTATTACATCTATGCGCAGACCATGAACGGTAAAACCCAATATGGTCTGGTAGTCGGAGCTTATGTACCCGACTATATGAATGGGGTGATTAAAAAGCATGAACTGACCCGTCGTGATAAAGAAGAAGATCGGATGAAGCATGTCCGTGTGAACAATGCCAACATTGAACCGGTTTTCTTTGCATACCCTGATGATGCTGTTTTGGATCAGATCATTGCACGCTATACGGCTCAAAAGCCCGTGTACGATTTTATAGCTCCGGGTGATGGTTTTGGGCATACGTTCTGGATTATAGATCGGAAGGATGATATTGAAGCTATTACGGTTGAGTTTGCTAAAATGCCTGCTCTCTACATTGCCGACGGTCACCATCGTAGTGCTGCCGCTGCACTGGTAGGGGCGGAAAAGGCGAAACAAAATCCCCATCATACTGGTAAGGAGGAATACAACTACTTTATGGCGGTATGTTTCCCAGCCAGCCAGTTGACTATTATTGACTATAACCGTGTGGTTAAAGACCTGAACGGGTTGACGGCAACGGACTTCTTAGCAGCGGTGGGGAAGAACTTCATTGTGGAAGAGAAGGGTGCCGATATCTATAAACCGACAGGTTTGCATAACTTCTCGCTCTATCTGGAGGGTAAGTGGTATAGTCTAACTGCTAAAGAAGGAACTTATGACGATAATGATCCGATAGGAGTGTTGGACGTTACCATCTCTTCCAATCTTATTCTGGATGAAATTTTGGGTATTAAGGATCTTCGTTCCGATAAGCGTATTGACTTTATCGGTGGTATCCGTGGTCTGGGCGAATTGAAAAAACGAGTGGATAGCGGTGAAATGAAAGTGGCCTTAGCCCTTTATCCTGTCAGCATGAAACAGTTGATGGATATAGCGGATAGTGGCAATATCATGCCGCCTAAGACAACTTGGTTTGAGCCTAAACTGCGTTCGGGATTAATTATCCATAAGTTAGATTGATGATTTTTAATAATTATGCCTTGCCTTATTATAAAGAACTGCCGCAATATTTATATTGTCGGTGGTTCTTTATTTATTATCTTTAATAGCTTTTCCCAAAACCTACGGAAGGAAAAGCATTCTCTCTGGCTTTTATTATATAAATCTTTATATATGAGCCCATTTTGTATTATTTGATAGATGTTTCCCCAATCTGGTAGTCCTCCAAAATTTCGGTCATCGATAAATAGGTCAGCGTTAATTTTTCTAGATCCGTTTTTATGAAGTTTATTCTCTTCTTCGGGTAGATTCTGATTGACTGCATAAAATTTTACTCCTCGTTGTTGGCACCATTCTATAGCCTCTTGTAATGAACTGCCTTCTCGTACCGTCCATAAAATTAATTGATGGTGTTTCTGGGTGAGCATTTTTAGAGTTTGTATGGCAAAAGGTATCTCTGCTCCTATTTTAGGGTATCTGTCTTCTACTATAGTACCATCAAAATCAACAGCAATAATCATAATTGACATCATTTTAAGTTATTACTATCACTATCATAGGGCATGAAGTTACAGCTTTTTCTTTAAACTTATATAAAAATGATATATTTATATATAATCTTTCTATTTCAATAATGATATTTTACACTCTTTATTCTTCTGCATAGAACCAAATGATTTATTTTTGTATGCGCATAATCTTGAATGTGATGATTCGTTTATTTTTATAAAGATTAATTATAATGACTTTGTATGGATGATTTAGTCTATGGTTTCTGTATCACAATTATCTATTGTATTTGTTTGATATAGATTTCTAAGTATTCTTGGTTTTATACAGGAAAACAAGGAAGTAATTTTCTAATAAAACTATTTTCTTTT
>JALCME010000022.1 GCA_022648295.1 Bacteroides sp.
GAACAGAGAAGTTAAGCCTTGTCACGCCGATGGTACTGCGCACAAGTGGGAGAGTAGGTAGTCGCCGTTTTAGTTGAAGATCCCCTGATATCGAAGGATGTCGGGGGATCTTTTCGTTTTATCCCTTGAATTGAAAAAAGTATAAAAAAAGCACTTATTCTTTACGTAAGTGCTTAATTTTAATTTTGTGATTCGGAAGAGATTCGAACTCTTGACCCACAGCTTAGAAGGCTGTTGCTCTATCCAACTGAGCTACCGAACCATCCTTGAATTCTGGGGCAAAGGTACGCTTTTTATTATGAAGCTACAAATATTTTTAGCTAAATCTTCTCTTGAAATAAGCTGATAATTTTAGTTAATCGGGCTCTTCTTATTGATAGATGGAGCATGCTTTGATACTATGTTCATTACTTTATTATTTGTTACATCTATTCTAAAAATCCCAAAAAAAGCAAAAAGCTTTTGCTTGTATGCCTAGGTATATTAACTTTGGAATATAAACTACTAAAAATTTAAAGAGATATGAAGAAATTTATTTTATTCTTAGCGCTTTGTAGTGCAGTAACTAATTTTTTTGGGCAAAATGCTGATCCTAGTCAATTGATGAAAGATGGGAATAATGCGCTTAATGCAAAAAACTATCAAGTAGCATTCACTAAGTATAGTAAGTATTTAACTCAAACAAATTTTCAGGATTCAGTAACTGCTTATAATTGTGGTGTGTGTGCTGATAAAATTAAAAAGCCAGCGGAAGCTGCAAAATATTTTGATGTTGCTATTCAGAAAAAGTATAATTTGGCAAATGCCTATATCGGCAAGGCATCTGCATTACGTGACCTGAAAAAGGATGATGATTACATTGCTACTCTTAAAGAAGGAATGGCTGCTGTCTCAAATAATTCTACACTTGAAAAATTATATGCTATTTATTATCTGAAAAAAGGAATTAGTGAACAAAAGGCTGGCAAAATAGAGGGTGCAGAGGAAAACTATAATAAAGTTTTAGATGTATCAAGTAAGAAATGGAAAACAGATGCTCTTTATAGTTTGGGCGTATTATTTTATAATCATGGTGCTAATACGCTAAAGGCTGCAATACCATTGGCTAGCTCTGATCAAACCAAATATACTGCTGAAAAAGAAAAAGCTAATGCTGATTTTAAAAAGGCAAAAGACTATCTTGAACAAGCTTTGCAATTATCTCCAAACAGAGCCGCTGCTAAAACTATCTTAACTCAAGTGGAAGATCAGATGAAGAAATAGTTTTTCTATTATCTAATAGATCACAGCAATATTTAATTTATTAAAAGGAATTGAATACTAAAATTCAAGGGATTAAACCCATTATAAGTTTAATCCCTTGAATTTTATTTGAAATGTGATGATATAAGAAAGTATTTATAGTTTGTTACTGAACAGACTTTGCTCTCTATGCTGCTATGCGCTTTTAATATAATATTGCTCTGCTAGTAATTAATTTGTTTTTCTTAATACCACTCCGGTACGTGCAGGAATATATAATTTCAGCCATTCCTTCTTCTCTTTTTTATAGAGTTCATCAGAAATAGTGAAATGCTTCACTTTATCATCTGTTAATCCATATCCGCCATAAATAGGATTATCTGTATTCAATATTGTTTCGTAAGTACCTGGAGTAACAAGAAATCCATAATCAGTAAATGATTTTTTAGGATTGAAGTTGAATACAAAAATATAGTCTTTACGCATATATACCAATACTTGATCACTGTCATTATGCCATATTTCCTGAATATCTGTATTCTGAAAATCATTTATACCTTTTATTAGTTTTAGCATGTCTGCATCAAAATCACCCATGTAATGGTAAGTTAATTTCTCATTATCAACTAAGTCCCATTGTCGTCGCGCATATTTATATGACCATCCATTACCTTCACGGGGAAAGTCAATCCATTCAGGATGTCCAAATTCATTCCCCATAAAGTTAAGATATCCTCCATTGATAGTTGTTGCAGTTAGTAGGCGAATCATTTTGTGTAATGCAATTCCGCGGTGCACAATATAGCTTTCATCTCCTTTCTGCATGTGCCAATACATATCAGCGTCTATTAGTCTGAAAATAATTGTTTTATCACCAACTAATGCTTGATCATGACTCTCAGTATATGATATAGTTTTTTCATCCTTACGGCGATTCGTCACTTCCCAAAACATGCTGGATGGTTTCCAATCTTCATCAATGTGATCGGTTATCGTTTTTATCCAAAAGTCAGGTATATTCATTGCCATTCGGTAATCAAATCCATAACCGCCATCTTCTATTTTAGTTGCGAGTCCAGGCATACCTGACACTTCTTCTGCTATTGTAATGGCTTTGGGATTGACTTCATGCACCAATTTATTAGCTAATGTTAAGTAACAAATGGCATTATCATCTTGATGTCCGTTGTAATAGTCACTATAATCAGAAAAGTTCTCACCCAATCCGTGGCTATAATAAAGCATAGAAGTGACTCCGTCAAAACGGAAGCCATCTAATTGATATTCTTCAAGCCAATATTTGCAATTAGATAGGAGAAAGTGCATTACTTCATTCTTTCCGTAGTCAAAGCATAATGAATCCCATGCCGGATGTTCATGACGAGGACCTGGGTAAAAATATTGGTTGGGATCTCCTGCAAAATTACCTAATCCTTCGATTTCATTTTTTATGGCATGAGAATGTACAATATCCATGATGACTGAAATACCTAGTCCGTGGGCTGTATCAATCAATTCTTTTAGTTCATCGGGTGTACCATAGCGAGAAGAGGCTGCAAAGAAATTAGAAACATGATATCCAAAACTTCCGTAATAAGGATGTTCTTGAAGAGCCATAAATTGGATGCAATTATAACCTGCTTTTACGATTCGTGGGAGTGTCTTTTCACGGAACTCTTTATAAGATCCAACTTTCTCTTCTTGTTGTGCCATCCCTATATGGCATTCGTAAATCAATAAAGGAGTTGTTGTAGGTTCAAAAGCTTTTCTTTTCATTTTGTATGGATTTTGAGGTGTCCATACCTGTGCACTGAATATTCTAGTTTTTTCGTCTTGCACAACCCGTGTTGCCCATGCTGGAATACGTTCGCCACAACCACTCTCCCAATGGATCATGAGCTTGTATAAATCGCCATGTTTCAGAGCATTATCAGGGAGAGTAATCTCCCAATTGCCATTATTAAGACGGTTCAGGCTATATTCTTTTTTTTCGGTCCAGTCATTGAATGTTCCAACAAGATATATTTCTGTTGCATTAGGAGCCCATTCGCGGAAGATCCAGCCTTTAGATGTGCGATGTAAACCAAAATATAAGTATCCAGTGGCGAAATCGGATAGAGTCTGTTTCCCTTTGTTTGTTAATTCCGATTCTTTATTTAAGGCATGTTGATGCCGTCCATTTATGGCATCAGCATACGCTTCCAACCACGAATCATTTTTAATCAAATTCAATGTTTCCATAAAAGGATAAGTTTTGGATGGTTTGATATATTAAGCTTTTACTTTTACTATGACTTTTTTCACACCATTTGGGCTGATGCCAGGGGCATGACCGTCTTGAGGAAAGAAAATAGCAAACATTCCCGGTTTTATCGTAATATAATCTTGAGCCATCCCTTTAAAGAATGTTATATCTTTTTCTATGCTATAAGGAGTTTCAATAAGAGTACAATCTTTAGCTGGTGTGTAACCCATTACTTCGGCCTCTGAAAGTGGTATTTGAATATCTATAAATTCCTTATGTGTTTCTAGTTTTGCCTGTTCTTTGGTTTTAGGAGTGGTCTGAGCGACATTAACGACTAAATTCTTACCGCTTAATTCAGTCTTACCTATTTCCATTGCATTCAAATTGTTTGATTTCAAAAAAGCAATAGCCCCCATAAATAATGGATTTAAAGATGCATATTTTTCTAAATTCTCTAATTTATCAACTATCATTGTTCTCTATTTTTTAGTTGGTTATATAATTGGTTTATTCAAAATCGTCAATGGTATAATTTAAAAAATCAGCAAAGCGTTTTAATTGCTTAAAGATGTATCCCGTTTGTTCCAGAAGATCTGTTCTGATGAAGAAATCGTCTGCTTTATAACAACAACATGTATAGTCTTTACACTTTAAATATTGTATATATTCGTAATCTTTAGGGAACCCTTTAGGAGCCGTCTTTAAAAAAGTTTCACCAATTGTCGGAAAATATTGTTTGAAAGAAGGGTCTTCTACTATTTCTCTGAATTCGTCCATATTGTCATATACAGACTGCCGTACAGCTTTCAATGTTTTGTGTGGAAGACAATAACTTCCTCCGGCTAATAAACAATTTCCAGGTTGTATATGAACATAATAACCACAGTGATCGGACTTTTTCCCATGTGCATTAATATAACCTCCAAAATGAGTTTTGTATGGAGTTTTATCTTGGGAAAAGCGTGTATCTCGATAAATACGATAAGTGCAATCTTTGGCTTCTACGTTACAAATGCTTTCGTCGAAGAGAGAAATACGGGATATAATGCTTGATAATAAATGCTCAAATTCTTCACGGGCTTGTTCATACCGATCACGATTGGCATTAAACCACTCACGGTTGTTATTGCCCGATAAGTCTTTTAAAAAATCGAATATAACAGGGATGTTCATATCAATACTCTTCCTTATTATCTGACAAACTTACGCATTATTTTTGTAACAAGCTACAAAGAAGCAGAAAAAAAGCATCGGCTTTACTAAACCGATGCTTTTTACACATTTATCAATTAAACAGACGCTTCTGTCTCTTTCAACGTATTTACTTATCGCAAGCAAATACACTTTCTAATTAATCTTATATCTAATACTATGAAAAACACATATAGATAACGTGTCTTTTATGAATTTGTTTACTCTGTACTATTATATTTAGCTTATATTAATATTATTGTGGTATAAAGAGTAAAAGCTTATATCTTAAAATTGATCTTATATCTTGATTTTTAGTATTTTGCCACTATATCCTTCCAAAGCGATTTCGGTGGCTTTGTATGGCAATAAACTAATGTTTTCTATTTTTTCAGTTAATAAATCTGTGGCGGGATATCGTTCCATTGGGGGAATTTGTAGAAAATCAAAAGCATGGGAGGGTAGATTTATTGCTATATCGACTGAAATATGATCAAAATTAACAATGATAAATAATAGCTCATTATCTAACTTTCGTAAAAAAGCGTATTGCTTGTGCTCATTAAAACGCCAGCCATTTATATTGGCATACATTAGATCGAAAAAAGAACCTTCCGAAATAGCTTTTTCTTCGTTACAAAGCTTCAATATGCGTTGATAGATAGCATACAATTGTCTTTGTTCTTCTGATAACATCTTTCCGTTAAATTGGTCTTCATTACGCCAACGTCGTATAGTATCCACACTCCAATAATCGAATATGGAAGTACGACCATCTCTACCGCTATATCCTTCGCTGTCCATTCCCATTTCTCCATATTCCTGGCCAAAATAAATCATAATTGGATTGGTATTCATGCATGCGGAGACGATAAAGCCTGGAATTGCTTTGCGAGGGTTACCAGCAAAGAAGTCGGATGCTATGCGTTGTTCATCATGATTCTCTAGAAAATTTAGCATTCGTTTTTCCAGTCCTCCTAATTGCTGCCACGCACGGGTAATGGCGGTAGCGGAATCGTATCCGCAAATTACATTGCGCAATGTATCATATAATCCCACTTTATCATATAAATAATCAAATTTACCTTGAAGTAAATAGTTAGAATATTGTTTAGGATCATAGACTTCAGCAATGAATATTAGATCTGGGTGCCTTGTTTTTACTTGAAGAATTGCCCATTCCCAAAACTTTACCGGTACCATTTCAGCCATATCACATCGAAAGCCATCGATATGTTTATTTGCCCAAAAAAGCAGGATTTCCAACATTTTATTCCATGTATCAGGAATGGGGTCAAAGTGATAAGTTTTGCCGTTCAGATAATCTATGCCATAGTTCAACTTAATTGTTTCATACCAGTCATTTATGTTTGGATATGCATCAAAACGATTATTTCCGGTAGCCTTTGCCGGAAATTCCCGATAAGGTTCTGATGCAGCACCTTTCATGTCGAACTGCCCATGTAATTCTGATTGGGGAATATAGTAGAAATTGTTATAGGGGCTGAAAGCATAATTAGGGTCATCATTTGCCCCTAGTTGAATAGTGCCATCTGGCTGTGCATCTGAATGGTATTGGCGTGCTACATGGTTAGGTACAAAATCGATAATTGCTTTTAATCCACTTCTATGAGTCCTTCGTATTAAGTCATCAAATTCTTCCATGCGTTTAGTAGGATCATTGGCTAGATCAGGATCCACATCATAATAATCTTTAATGGCGTATGGCGAACCAGCTTTTCCTTTTACTATAGCCGGATGGTCAGGACGGATATTTTTATATTTGGTTTGTGTGGCATGTTCAATGATTCCTGTATACCAGATGTGGGTAGCTCCTAATTTTTTTATTTCTTTTAAAGCTTTGAGAGTAAAATCAGACATCTTACCGCATCCGTTTTCACTGATGTTTCCATTATTAATGCAGTGATTATTGTTATTTCCAAATAATCGGGGAAGTACTTGATATATGATTAGCTTTTTTTTGTTGTCCATTTACTTCTTCTTTACATAACAATGTTTTCAATTTCTTTCCATACAGTTCCTTTGTCTACTATCATTCCTTCTAATATATCATTAGCAGCTTTATAACCTTGCATGAATATTTCTTCCGCTTTCTCCAGCTCGGTATTGCTATAGCCTGCTAAATTATAAGGTTCTATTAGTAGATCCGCTTTTTCACGTTCCGGGAAAGTGTTGGCACGGAACATAAAATTGTATGAACGTAAAGCTATGCTAACTATATTCATTTTATATTTGTCCGCCATCAGAGGACTGACATTTATTGCTACTACTTTTTCACATATACGTCGGATAGTAGACACAGGTAGGTTCATAAACAATCCCCCGTCAACATAATGAGTATTTTCTATTTTAACCGGTGAAAAAAGTACGGGCATGCAACACGAAGCTGCTATTCGCTCCGCAATATCACCTTTGTGGAAGTGAACCATTCTGCCATGATCTAGATCAGTTGCTGTTACAATGAGGGGAAGTTGTAATTCTTCGAATCTTTTTGCTTTTAAGTTGCTCTTTAAGAAATCGATGAGTTCTCCTAATTCAAATAACCCGACTTTGGGAATGACTAACTTGGTTAAATCTTGAAATTTATGTCCGGCAAAATAATCCAGCACTTTATGTGGCTCATTTCCATCAGCATAAAATACTCCGGCTAATGCACCGGCACTGACTCCCGATAGAATATCTGGCTTTATGTCATGTTCAAGCAAAGCTTGCATCACTCCTAAATGTGCAAATCCTTTAATGAAACCTCCACTTAAAGCAAATCCTACGGAATATTTTTTTACGAACCAATTGTTTGTCGATATATCCATGCAATATTATACTCAAAAAAATTAGGCACGAAATTAATGATTTTATAATGGAATGAAAGAAAAAGAGATAAAATATGCATAAGAAAAGCTATTTTTTATTTAAAAGCCAAAGTCATCGACTTTGATCTTTTCTTCTTTTTTTTCCGTAAAAGGTTTTGCTTTTTGCTGCACAGTGTTTCCTTCAATATGTACAGCACGGAAAGGATAGGCCGGACATACATATTCGCAACCACCACAACCTACACAAATATCTGTGTTTACATGAGGAATAGTGAGCCCTTTCTTGTATGGAACCATAGAGATGGCTTGCGTTGGACAGTGCTCCGAACAAGCTCCACAATTCTTTTCACGGCGATAAACGATACAGTTTTCTTTAATGAAAACAACTTTGCCCATTTGGGTTATGTGCTTCTGTTCTTTAGTTAACGGTAATATCGCTCCGTTGGGACATATATCGCTGCAAACAGTACAATCAAAGTTACAGAAACCTTTCTCAAAAGATACGGTTGGTTGCATGATGCCCTCTATGCCATATTCCATGAGAGCCGGTTTTAAGACATGGGAAGGACATTTACTGACACATAGATGGCACGAAGTACAGTGTGATAGGAAATGTTCTCTACTGACAGAACCGGGAGGTGTTATCGGATTGTGCCGTTTATCACTTTTCATTCCATTTGCACTTGCTGCTACAGCTTTGGCTTTAGCCATTAGATTAGGTACGGCAGTAGTGGTAGCTATACCAGCAATTAAAAATTGTCTTCGAGATTCGTCGGATGTTTGTCTTTGTTTTGTCTTTCTTAAAGGCATAGTGAAGCTAAGTGCATGCTGCCGGCAATCATCCAGACAATCGAAGCAATTGATGCAACGACTGTAGTCAATCTTTTGCTCAAGGTTGTTGATGCAGGAGGCTTTGCATTTGGTAGAACAAACGCCACAATGATTACATGCTTCTGTGTCAATTCGTATTTTAAATAATGAAAATCGGCTGAGAAAACCAAGTATAGTTCCCACAGGACATAGGGTATTGCACCAAATCCTACCATACTTCCAAGCCAGGAATCCAATAAGTAAGAAAGTGCAGATACCTATAACGAACGAAGGGACACTGAGTAAGGCTACGTTTACACGGTAGAAACTATAGTTACCCATGGAAGAAAATATGTTGGCTAAAAGATTGTTTCCTGACAGATAAATGGGTTTAAATACGTTCACCATCATTCTCCCAAATGCACTATAAGGATCGAGCAATGCTATAACAACTGTAAGTCCGCTAAAGAAAGCAAGGACACATAATATAACTATTCCCCATCTTACCAGAGTTCGGGGTGGAGAGTAGTGAAAGTGCCTTTTCTTTCCTTTCCGCTTTTTAGCAAACCAATTAATGATATCTTGAAAGATTCCCATTGGACAAATAACAGAACAATAAATTCGCCCCAATAATAATGTTAGAATTATTAATGATGCGAGAATAATCAGGCTGGAAGAAAGTAGCGCGGGAACGAATTGTATCTTTGATAAGTAATAATGTGCATTCCCCGTTTCCGTGAAATCCAAGAAACAAAAGGTTATCAGTGCGAAAATAATGATAGCTAAACAAATGCGTGCCTTTTTCAACATAATTCTGAACTTTTTTATTGCTACGGAAACAAGAACAATTATAATTTAATTCGTTTGATATTCAATTTATCCAGATTCATTGTGCCTAATTTCAATTCTTGTCCATTTGCTAAATATTCCACACTATCTAAAGGCATGTCACGAACTTGGTTAAAGAATTTAGTAGCAGCAGTATCTACGGCTACAATATCTTGCGATAAAAAGAGTGTTTTGGTTAAGACAACATCCGAAACAGACCGACCACGCGGTCCATTTGTTTTCATCATCCGATATGCATCAACTACATTGAGAGTAGCTTTGGGAGAAAGGGTGCAGATATCTGCTATGCATTGCTGTAAATCGTGCTGGTGGAAATATCCCCGGTCCCAAACAATCCCCATGTGGTTTTTCATCGCAATGCTCATATTAGCTCCACCGTGATTTTTTAGTATCGGTACATTGATCCATACATCACTATCTAAAATAGCTTCGTGTATCTTGGCACTTTTCATGACTTTGCCATGCGGCAATGAAACCGGGCGGTAATAACTTTCCAAATGAGCTGGCATAATTTTAGCGCCTGCCATTTTTGCTGCATTTTCTATGCCACTGTTTTTATAGCATTTTTGCCAATCATCACAAGTGTGGTCGAAGACCGTCACTTCTTTAGCTCCGGCTTTAAAACATTGTCTGATAATCTCCGTTACTAATTTAGGATTTGTATTTCCTGCCAATTCCGGCACTTTGTCCCAACCGATATTCGGCTTTATCACAACTTTTTGTCCTGGTTTTACAAATCGTTTCATTCCTCCGAGTTCTTCAATCGCCCGGCGGAACATTAATTCTGGTTCACTGCCCATTACCGCAACCAAGTCTATTTTCTCTCCATTCATGCCTGTTACTGATTGCGATAAGAAATCCATTGCTTCGGAGTGCTGTACTGCCATTGCAGCACCCGTTATTGCTAAAGTCTTTAAAAAGTCTCTTCTATCCATATTCGTAGCATTTATCTTGATTTTAATTGTATATGACTATAATATCCATGGAAATTTAAAACATGGCTCGTCGTATAGGGCATAATCTGCTGTGCCGTTTACTGCAAAGGTTTTAATCAATGTGGCTTCTTTTAATAATTCACATGCTAATCGAATGGTAGAACCTGTTTTTATGCGGTCATCAACTAATAGAATTTTTTTTCCTCTAAACTCAAAGTTTACCGGCATTAGCAATTGCGGAGAAGCATATTTGGGATGCTGATATCCGTCTCTGAAATTAATATGGATGAGACATACTTCTTTCTGCAAACGCTGATTGATGATACCGGCAGGAATGATTCCTCCATTTGCAATGGCGACAATCATGTCAAAGTCTTCGTTAAATTCAATATTTCTAAAGCGCTCTAAAACTTCTTCTATTGTTTTTTGCATGGAATAAATTTGGTTTGAATTATTTCTCAATGTATAACAGTATAGGGTCAGGGTCTTTTCTCTTTTTCCTACTTTAGTCTCTCCAAATTATAGTTTGGCTATTGCTTTCAGCAGAGCATATCCACCAAACCATTGGATTAGAATGCCGGGGATGCCTATCTGAAAATCTTGTATAGCCTGAAAGAAGTTTCCACATATAGCCCATTCAAAAGCTGTCCCAATTATTTGATAGGATAGAACGACACCAAGTAAGGCGGCAAATGATAGTCTTTTTAGAAGGTGTGCAGCAAAGGATGCGGCGATAGCCAAAAGCATTGATTTTATTAAGATTGGAGGTAATATGGCAAGAGTAGGCATTCCAAATAATCCATAATTGATTATCGGAGAAAGTATTGCAGTCAAAATACCTACGCGGAACCCGAATTTGTAGGCGCCTATTAGGGTGAAAAAATAAATGGGAAGCAGAGTAGGTCCTCCATAGGGAAATAAATGGCAAAATTGAGGTAATGCTATATTACCTATTACAAATAAGCTTGTAAATAGGTATGTCCTGATATCGTTCAAAGGCAAGGAGTAAAGTTTGGCAGATGTTTTCATTATATTTGCTTTAATTTATTAATTAGAACTGATGGATGTATGATTTTGAATTACTTTTCGAGATGTATCTTATTTTGTAGTATTAATAGACAAAAATAAGAGATTTATTTTATATAATTCTGTTTTTTACAAAAAAGTAATGTGGTATTTCAATTATCAACTATATCTTTGCGAAAGTTTAAAATATAGATATCATGAAAGCGCTAAAAGAAATAACAAGTTTATTGCTTCTGTTTGTTCTTATAAGTGGGTGTGCAAGTTTATTGTATCCTAAGAAGGATTTACTCATGGGCATTCACAAAGGTATGTCGCAACAAGAAGTACAACAGAATTTAGGGAAACCGGATTATCGCCGTTTCAATGGTGATCTGGAAGAATGGGAATATCGGAAGGGTATATGGGGAAATGAAGGAAATACGATAATTGTGATTGGTTTTATTGATGGTAGAGTGGTTCGTATGGATTCTTTTAGTGATGACACCCCTTCGGTTGTGGCAACTCCTGCTCCCACGTCAGTAGTGGAAATTCCCAATCATTCAAGGAGGCGTAGCCTTTTTTTCCTAAAGAAGATGGATGATGATACTTTTGATGCATTTTATAATAAAGTGAAAAATAAACCTTTCAAGGACGATAAATTCGAGTTGCTTGGATTGAAAGCAAAAGATTATTCTTTCTCATGCAAGCAATGTATCAAATTGATGAACTTGTTTACTTTTGATGATGAGAAGTTGAACGTTGTTGATTTACTAGCCTCTAGTATTAGGGATAAAGAAAACTATGATAATGTTATCGACGATCTGGACTTTATCTCTACTAAAGAAAAAGCCAAGAAGATACTGGAAATTAAATAACGAATCATGAAATTTATTATAGGTGTAACTTAAACTAAGGTTACGGATGAATATAATAATTTTCGTCTTTACCCGGAGTTTTTACACCATTTGTCGTCACTTCGTCACTCTGCATACTAACAAACAGTGTATTAGAATATTATAAAGTGACGGCAAGCGTGATGACAAGTGACGACAAACGGTTTTCCGTCACTCTTTTTTTATGTATATTTACATAAATACATACTTAAATATCTTATTATCAACAAGTAATAGCTGTTTGTGCTAAGTTAGCAAGAAACATGTAATTTTCTTGTTTTAAGCATTGAATGAAGTGTCTTGACTCTTTTGGAGCTAGCAAGTCGCTGGTCAGTGTCTCCATGTTCATATTGTACTTCATATTAGCAGGCTTTAGCCATGTGCATCCTAATCCTCTGACTTCTCGTTGTTATGTGTATTCCGGTTGGTATGCTTCAATATCTGTTTGGTGAGTATTAGAGAAAGTTTTCGAAGTTATCCATATACTTTTATCGCGACTCTTCTAGAAAAATATCAGAAAGCTTAAAGCAAAACTTCGGTTTACAGTTGTGTGCTCTCCGGCCCACAGTTGTCCCCCGAAGAGCACACAGCTGTAAACCGGCGGGCCCACATATGTGGGCTCAAGAAATGTCCCTGCTAAATATAGAAAAAGAAAGGGCTTTTCAGATAAAAGTGCCCGTATGTTTGTTCTTTTTTTCCGTATATTTAATGTCTTACATATTCAACATCAGGAAGATACTTATGGTATGAGTAACTCATTCTGAGTACTGCGCAAAGGGGTGAGGTGTATTCTTCGCTTGCATAGAAATTTACCTTTTTTAGTTAGAGGTTATTGATGAAAAAAGTATCTTTGTGATAAATAATAATCTGCCTATGAAGGAAGTTGAAAAAGAAAGGGCGCTAACTTTTATCGAGCCAGGCCCTGTTGTGTTAGTCAGCACTTTTGATGGAAAGAAGAACAATGTCATGACAATATCTTGGACAATGGCTATTGACTTTGCGCAGAATATTGTCATCACTACCGGATCGTGGAATTATTCCTTCGGAACCATACTTGCTACACAAGAGTGTGTCATATGCATTCCTCCGGCTAATATGCTGGAAACTGTAGTCAGAGTTGGTATGGTCAGTGGCAGGGAAGTGGATAAGTTCAAGGAATTTAAATTGACTCCTCTTTCTGCTAAGTATGTAAAAGCACCATTGATAGGGGAATGTGTTGCTTGTCTGGAATGTAAAGTTGTGGAATATATTGAGCGTTATGGCTTTATTATATTACATGTGGAGCGGGTGGTTGTGAATGAGACATTGAAAGAATACCGCATGATTCATGCCGTTGGAGATGGGACATTTGTCATTGATGGAGAAAAGGCCAATCTTCGGGAACTGATGAAAGAAAAATTGCCACCCGGACTTTAAAAATACTGGAGCAATAGTGTATTAATAGGCTCTCATGTCGTCCGTATCCCAGATATAAGGAAACTATTATGGAAGAATACTAATCTAACGATTGATAGGGATTATAAAATAAAGAGGCTGAATATCTTGGAATAGAATTCAGCCTCTTACTTTGTATTGATTGATAGATAATTAGAAAACTTAAGCTATGCCGTGAGCAGTAACAGAACTATCTATTTTCTTTATCATTCCTTGTAATACGGCTCCAGGACCACATTCGGTAAAATCAGCGGCACCGTCTGCAATCATATTCTTTATGGTTTGTGTCCAACGAACAGATGCTGTAAGCTGGGCAACCAGATTTTTCTTTATTTCCGCAGGATCAGTATGAGGAAGAGCATCAACATTTTGATATACAGGGCATTTTGGAGTATGGAATTCAGTGTCTCTTATTGCTGCTTCCAATTCTACTTTTGCTGGGTCCATCAAAGGAGAGTGGAATGCACCTCCAACTTTCAAAGGAAGGGCTCGTTTCGCTCCGGCCTCTTTTAAGAGTTCGCATGCTTTGTTTACGCCTTCTATTGTACCTGAAATTACAATTTGTCCCGGACAATTGTAATTGGCTGCTACGCAGATCTCGCCTTCTGCTGTTACTTTAGCACAGACTTCTTCTACTTTTTCATCAGGCAATGCAATAATTGCGGCCATTGTTGACGGATGAGCCTCGCATGCCTTTTGCATAGCCATGGCACGGGCATATACTAATTTTAAGCCATCTTTGAAGCTTAATGCACCGGCTGCTACAAGTGCGGAGAACTCACCTAGTGAATGGCCTGCTGTCATTTCCGGTTTAAAATCATCTCCCATACACAATGCCGAAATAACTGAATGTAAGAAGACGGCGGGTTGGGTCACTTTAGTCTGGCGCAAATCTTCGTCCGTTCCGTTAAACATGATGTCCGTGATGCGGTATCCTAAAATATCATTAGCTTTTTCAAATAAATCCTTAGCTAAAGCTGAGTTTTCATACAAGTCTTTTCCCATTCCTACGAATTGGGCTCCTTGACCAGGAAATACAAATGCTTTCATACTGTGTTATTTTATTATTAATAAAAAGTGTTGCAAAGGTAGGTCTTTTTCTTTTAACCTCCACACGATTGAATGCTTTTTGCTTTTATCACCCCTGTTGCTCTTGCTAAAGAATACAATAAGAGGGTAACTAATATCTGCATTGTGAATAAATAAAATCGTTAATAATAAGGCTGTTCTGTCTTATTGTATGTCTTACAATTACTCAGGCGTAACTATTGCTGATATACATATTGTATTTAATAAGATAAGTATTTTAATTGATATTGTATATTATACGATATGTATTTATTTGAGGAATAGTGTTTTATAACATAATCAATTTATATATTAACTTGCTTGTTTTTCTAATAAAGCTAGTTATATTTGCAGCACTTAAATGCAGATAATATGCAAAATGAAGCGAATAATACGCCATTAGCCAATAATCATATTTCAGTGGATTGTGTTGTATTTGGCTTTGATGGGGAGCGGCTCAAAGTTCTATTAATAAAACGAATGGGGGAGGAGCAGGGAGAGATTTTTCATGATATGAAACTTCCCGGGAGTCTTATCTATATGGACGAAGATTTGGATGAAGCTGCAAAACGTGTATTGAATGAACTGACCGGATTGAAAAATGTTCAGTTGATGCAATTTAAAGCTTTCGGTTCCAAAGACAGGACTAAAGATCCCAAAGATATTCATTGGTTGGAGCGTGCCATGCAACTGAAAGTAGAACGAATTGTTACAATAGCCTATTTGTCCGTACTAAAGATTGACCGTACCTTAAGCCGGAATCTTGATGCTTACCAAGCAAAGTGGGTGGCTTTGGATGAAGTAAAAACGCTTGCTTTCGATCATAACTTAATTATTAAGGAAGCCCTGGTTTATATTCGTCAATACGTGGAGTTTAATCCTTTGATCTTGTTTGAACTGTTACCCCGCAAATTTACGGCTTCACAATTGCGTATGCTATATGAAGTTATTTACGGGAATTCTATGGATGTTCGTAACTTCCATAAAAAAATAGCGATGATGGAATATGTAGTTCCACTTGATGAAAAGCAGCAGGGGGTTCCCCATCGTGCGGCACGTTACTATCGGTTTGACAAGAAAATATATAATAAGATAAGAAGATAAATATATTATAATTAGCTGTATTTAATACTATGTATCTATTAGGTTATGACATTGGAAGCTCGTCTGTGAAAGCGAGTTTGGTGAACGCCGAAACCGGCAAGTGTGTATCTTCTGCTTTTTTCCCGAAGGCAGAAGCTGCAATTATGGCTATAAAACCGGGATGGGCGGAACAGAATCCTGAAAGTTGGTGGGAGAATCTGAAGCTTTCTACTCAGGCAGTAATGGCTGAATCAGGTGTAAATGCCGGAGAAATTAAAGCTATCGGCATTTCATATCAAATGCATGGACTGGTATGCGTGGATAAAAACCAGAAAGTACTTCGTCCGTCCATCATTTGGTGCGATTCAAGAGCAGTTCCATACGGTCAGAAAGCATTCGAATCGTTGGGAGAAGAGCGTTGTCTATCTCACTTGTTGAACTCACCGGGTAATTTTACTGCATCCAAACTGGCTTGGGTTAAAGAGCATGAACCGGCTATTTACGAAAATATTCATAAAATAATGCTTCCGGGTGATTATATTGCTATGAAGCTGAGTGGAAAAATTTGTACGACTGTAGAAGGGCTTTCCGAGGGTATCTTCTGGGACTTCCGGAACAATTGTGTAGCTGACTTCCTGATGGACTTTTATGGCATAGACCAGTCGTTGCTTGCGGATGTCAAATCTACTTTCTCGGAACAAGGGCGTGTAAATGCATTAGCTGCTAAAGAGCTTGGATTGCGTGAGGGTATACCTATTACTTACCGTGCAGGAGATCAACCGAATAATGCTTTATCTCTCAATGTCTTCAATCCCGGAGAAATAGCATCTACGGCAGGGACATCCGGAGTAGTATATGGAGTGAATGGAGCGGTGAATTACGATCCGAAATCACGTGTTAATACTTTTGCACATGTCAACCATACTGACAAGGAAACCCGTTTAGGCGTTTTGTTGTGCATCAATGGCACTGGGATTCTCAATTCCTGGGTTAGACGAAACATTGCTCCTGAAGGTATTTCTTACAATGAAATGAATGTATTGGCATCGCAAGTTCCTATTGGTAGTGCCGGACTTAGCGTGCTACCATTTGGTAATGGGGCGGAGCGAATGCTGGAAAATAAGGAGATAAACTGCTCTATTCGTGGATTGAACTTCAACCTACATAATAAACAACATATCGTTCGTGCCGCTCAGGAAGGTATTGTGTTTTCATTTAAGTATGGCATTGATATTATGGAAGAGATGGGCATTCCCGTACAAAAGATTCATGCCGGGCATGCCAATATGTTTTTAAGTTCCGTATTCCGTGATACTTTGGCTGGAGTTACAGGAGCTGTTATTGAACTGTACGATACCGACGGATCAGTAGGGGCAGCCAAGGGAGCTGGCATAGGGGCTGGCATTTACAAAGATCATAATGAAGCTTTTGCTACGCTTGAAAAATTGGATGTCATCGAACCAAATCAAGCAAAACGTCAGGAGTATCTTGATGCTTACGAATGTTGGAAACACCGTTTGGAAAAATCAATGGCGAAATAAAGAGTGCAACTTCATAGAATATTCTTATGAGGTATGATCAATCTTATTTTTATAGTGAAAATTAGTAATATATTATAAATTATAATAAACCGTGAGTAAAGAATTAACCGGATTATTTACTCACATTAAACACATTAAATATTATGGCAACAAAAGAGTATTTTCCCGGAATAGGAAAAATTAAATTTGAAGGAAAAGACAGTAAGAACCCTATGGCATTCCGTTACTATGATGCAGAAAAAGTAATCATGGGTAAGAAGATGAAAGATTGGTTGAAATTTGCTATGGCATGGTGGCATACACTTTGTGCCGAAGGTGGCGACCAGTTTGGTGGTGGAACAAAGGCGTTCCCATGGAATGGAGCTTCTGACAAGGTGCAGGCCGCTAAAAATAAAATGGATGCCGGATTTGAATTTATGCAGAAGATGGGCATTGGGTATTATTGCTTCCATGATGTGGATCTTTGCACGGAAGCTGATACTATTGAAGAGTATGAAGCTAACCTGAAAGCAATAGTTGCTTATGCTAAACAAAAACAAGCAGAAACAGGAATAAAGCTATTATGGGGTACTGCTAATGTATTCAGTCATGCACGCTATATGAACGGTGCAGCTACCAATCCTGATTTTGATGTTGTGGCACGTGCAGCCGTTCAAATTAAAAATGCAATCGATGCAACCATCGAACTAGGGGGAACAAATTACGTATTCTGGGGTGGTCGTGAAGGCTATATGTCCCTGTTGAACACTGATCAGAAACGTGAAAAAGAGCATTTGGCGCAAATGTTGACTATTGCTCGTGATTATGCACGTTCCAAAGGTTTTACCGGTACATTCCTGGTTGAACCCAAACCTATGGAACCAACTAAACACCAATATGATGTGGATACGGAAACCGTTATCGGCTTTTTGAAAGCTCATGGTCTTGATAAAGATTTCAAGGTTAACATTGAAGTTAATCATGCTACTTTAGCCGGACATACTTTTGAACATGAATTGGCTGTAGCTGTAGATAACGGAATGCTTGGCTCTATTGATGCCAACCGCGGTGATTACCAAAACGGTTGGGATACAGACCAATTCCCCATAGACAATTATGAGCTGATACAAGCTATGATGCAGATTATCCGTAATGGTGGTTTAGGTAATGGAGGTACAAACTTTGATGCCAAGACCCGTCGTAATTCTACTGATCTTGAAGACATCTTTATCGCTCATATTTCTGGTATGGACGCCATGGCACGCGCTTTGGAAGGTGCAGCCAAATTGTTGGAAGAATCTCCCTACAAGAAGATGTTTACCGATCGCTATGCTTCTTTTGATGGTGGTAAGGGTAAAGATTTTGAGGAAGGCAAATTGAGTCTGGAAGAAGTTGTGGCTTATGCAAAAGCTAATGGTGAACCGAAACAGACCAGTGGTAAGCAAGAATTGTATGAGGCAATTGTGAATATGTATTGCTGATTCCACTCACCAACCTAACTTTATTATCATGAACAATACAAATAATAATGGTAGTAAACTCTACCTTTATTCCATTACATCCGTTGCTATTCTGGGGGGGCTGCTGTTCGGTTATGATACAGCAGTCATCTCTGGTGCGGAGAAAGGATTGGAAGCCTTTTTCTTAACAGCTACTGATTTTCAATACGACAAAGTACTACACGGCATAACGTCTTCCAGTGCGTTGATCGGTTGTGTCATCGGAGGTGCTTTATCGGGTGTCTTTGCTTCCCGATTGGGACGACGTAACTCGCTAAGGCTGGCCTCTATACTTTTCTTTCTCTCGGCATTGGGTTCATACTGCCCGGAGTTTTTGTTCTTTAGTCATGGACAGCCTAATATGCATTTGCTCATTGCTTTCAATCTATACCGTGTATTGGGAGGTATCGGCGTTGGACTTGCATCAGCTGTATGTCCTATGTATATTGCTGAAATAGCCCCGTCAAACATACGTGGTACATTGGTATCGTGCAATCAGTTTGCTATTATCTTCGGTATGTTGGTTGTCTATTTTGTGAATTATCTGATTTTGGGAGGGCATCAAAATCCTATATTGCTGAAAGATGAGCTCACCGGTATTTATACGGTAAGTGCCCAATCGGATATGTGGACTATTCAACAAGGCTGGCGTTTGATGTTTGTTTCCGAAGCATTCCCAGCGGCATTATTCGGCTTCTTATTGTTTTTTGTACCTAAAACTCCCCGTTATTTGGTACTGGTACAACAGGAAACAAAAGCTTTCTCTATTTTGGAGAAAGTTAATGGTACCAGCAAAGCCAAAGAAATTCTTCAGGAGATTAAAGCCACTGCTCATGAGAAAACAGAGAAACTGTTTACTTATGGAGCTACGGTTATTGTCATAGGCATTTTGCTCTCGGTATTTCAGCAGGCTATAGGAATAAATGCGGTGTTATATTATGCGCCCCGTATTTTCGAGAGTGCCGGTGCCGAAGGAGGAGGTATGATGCAAACCGTAATAATGGGAATAGTCAATATTCTTTTCACTTGTGTAGCTATCTTTACAGTAGATCGTTTTGGACGTAAGCCTTTGCTGATTATTGGGTCCATTGGTATGGCTGTTGGCGCATTTGCTGTAGCCATATGCGATAGTATGGGAGTAAAAGGAGTTGTTCCCGTATTTTCCATTATTGTCTATGCTGCCTTCTTCATGATGTCATGGGGACCGATTTGCTGGGTGTTAATCGCTGAGATTTTCCCGAATACCATTCGGGGTAAGGCTGTAGCTATAGCTGTGGCTTTCCAGTGGATATTCAATTATATTGTGTCATCCACATTCCCGGCACTTTATGATTTCAGTCCGATGTTTGCATACAGCTTATATGGCATTATATGTGTGGTTGCTGCATTGTTTGTATGGCGTTGGGTACCTGAGACCAAGGGTAAGACATTGGAAGATATGAGTCAACTTTGGAAAAAAAGCTAATCTTATTTCTTAGATAGAATTAAAAGAATAGCAATTATCCGTAAGTATACAAGTAAGAAACCGTCTTTAAAATTTAGTTCTCAAAAAAGTCTTTTCCCATAATGTTTGGAAAAGGAGATGGAAACTAAATCTTAAGGATGGTTTCTTTTACTTTGCAGGTATCTTATTTCCAGTTAATTTAATGATCCTTTCTGTTCTAATTGAGTTCGTACGTTGTAATTGTAATGCATCATCTGACACGTAATTATATTCCTTGCTGTTTTTAATTGAGTTTGTGCTCTTCTTAAAGACTTAAATTTCGTAGAATATTCTTTTTATTAAAATATTTGTTTCTGCTATTCGTCTTCTTATATGAGAAGATTAAAGAAGTGGAACTAATGAAAAAAGAAATTGTTATTTTTACGTTCGACTGTATAGGTTGCGGAAAATGTGTGCGAAGATGTCCGCACCATGTCCTAAAGCTTGTAGATAACGGTATGTGCCGTTTTGTTAACGTAGTTAACGAAGATGCATGTACAGGATGTGGGCGTTGCCAAGAAATATGCCCGGTGAAAGCAATAAAAATTAAATAATAGATGCGAAATGAAGAGAAACAGAAGATTTACTTTTATGACAGTGAGCAGTATTGTTCTTTTAGCATTAATTGTAGCTGTTGTCATGGGATTATGGAATTGGATTGTCCCTGGTATTACGGGGTGGGGATGTATTAATTATTGGCAAGCTCTAGGTCTTGTTGTTTTGTTCCGGTTATTGAGTGGACATCTCTGGGGGCATGGCTATTGGGGGTGGGGGGATTTTTCTATAAATAATCGAAGACATCGTCATTTTCATGAACGGATGAGGCATATGGGGCGCGATGAGCGTAAAGCTTTTATTCGCGACAGAATCCGCAGTCTGGAAAAAGAGGAAGACAATAATGAAAAATAACGTTTCGGACTTATTTAATCGTTATCGCCGAAAGTTATTCTTGTTTATTGCAGACCGGGTTCCATTACAGGAAGATGCTGAGGATATATTGCAGGATGTTTTTCTTCGTTTCTTGCAAGCGGAAGAGACATCTCCTGTTCTGCAGGTATCGGGGTGGTTGTACAAAGTAGCTCGTAATTGTATTATAGATAAAAGTCGCAAAAAACAAGATGAGCCGATGCCGCAGATTACCACACAAGACGACGGTGATATTTTTGTCAGAGAGGTTACCGAAGTGCTTGTCGACGAAGAGCAATCTCCGGAAAAGGAATATTTGCGTGCACTTGTTTGGGAACAATTAGAGGATGCATTAGACGAACTTCCACAAGAGCAAAGGTTTGTATTTGAAGAGACGGAATTAAAAGGCGTATCCTTTAAAGAACTCTCTGTGCAGACAGATTTATCGGTGGAAACACTTCTTTCACGAAAACACTATGCCGTTAAGTTTTTACGTAAGAGATTAAAAAACATTTATGAAGAATTGCTCTCTGAGGAGTAATATACAATAATTCATTTTGGAGCAGATGCGTGATATTTGAAGGAAATAAATCTAAATATCTATTTCTTTTATCATTATATCTCATCTCTCTTATTTTTATTGTGAAGCTTTTTTGTTCCTTATCAGGGGATTCTTAGGGAGAGAGTAAACAGTATACGACTGAATAGGGAACACTATACGAGTGAATGGCATTCAGTATACGACTGAATATGGATGATCTTAAAACCAATTTATCACTCCTCATCGTATAGATCTCAAAAGACGTTTGTGCGAGCTTAATCTGTAGCTATGATAGACTTACTTGTAACGAAAAACGGCTCCGCTATAAGGACTCATTTAAAAGAGTATCTTATATTGAAACCGTTTTTGGGCTTTATGAGGGGTTCAGTCAAATTTCAGTTTTTATTTTTTCAAGCCAAGCATCAATTCTGCTTTCAGTTAAATCACTTTCATTATCCGGATCTAATGGTAAACCTACGAAAACGTCATTTACTACAGCTTCAGAATCATCAAAAGTATACCCATCTGTGGAAACATCCGCTCCTATAAATGTGCATCCTGTGCCTTTCAAACCTTCGTAAATTTTGCCCATTGCTCCACAAAATGTATCGCTGAAAGTGGCAGCATCTCCACAAGAGAATAATCCTACCTTTTTGCCTGTAAGATCGAGTTTTTGCAAGGATTCCAAAAAGGTTTCCCAGTCATCTTGCATGTCGCCTGCACCGGTAGATGAACTTCCAAGTAGCAGTACTTCATAGTCCAGAGGACTCACTTTTGATTTATAGATATCATGTATATCTTCTGATGCAACGCCTAACTTTTGCGCAATAAGTTGTGCGGCTTCCTCCGTATTACCGGACGATGTACCATAATATATCCCTATCTTTTTCATAATTGTTATTATTATAAATTTAAATTCATCATAAGAAACAGAAAAGTAGATCAAAAAGTTCAGTCACATCATAAAATACCTATCAATAGTGGTTTTTTATTTCCTTTAAGATAAGCAAACAGGTGATAAAGAACAAAATAATAGATAATATGATGGGTTAATATAATCCACTTTATTATATTTGCATAAGAGTATCATGGCTACTTAGTCTGAGTATTAATTACCTTAAAATCTATGTAACTTAGTGAAAGACAATCATAAATTGAATATTGATATCAAAAGTTTCAGGCAATATTATGATTTATATTATGAACCATTAAGCCGTTTCCTGAATTTGTATACCCAAGACAAGGCTATAATTGAGGATATTCTGCAAGAGGTTTTTATGAAACTGTGGGAAGGTCGTGATGTTATAGAGGTGGACTATATGAAAACTTATTTATTCCGTGCTGCTAAAAACAGGGTATTGAATTATTTAAGGGATGAACAAAATAGGCATTATTTACTTGAAAAATGGTTTGAGCAGCAACTTGATGAACGGAGCCATAAAGACTGCTTCAACATGGAAGTCTTTACGGAAAAGCTAAGTAATGCAGTAAATGCATTACCTGCAAAATGCAGAGAAATATTTCTCTTAAGTCGGTATGAACATTTATCTTACCAACAAATTGCTGATAAGCTCAGCATCTCTGTTAAAACAGTAGAGGCGCAGATGGGGAGCGCACTAAAACGAATAAAAGACTCTTTTTCATCTTCCTTATTTATTTTATTGGGAATATTGTTTTATCTCTATTTTATTTTTTGATAGACCCGCACATAGTCAATTTGCAATTGCTGCGGAAAGATGTTATCGTCAATTCCTTTCATACCCCCCCAATTTCCGCCGATAGCTAAATTCAACAATAGATGGAATCGTTTGTCGAAAGGCCATGCCTGACTGCCATTATGGGGATTGTGATAAGTGAAATAATGTATTCCATCTACATATAAGCGACATTCCTGCGGTGTCCATTCCAATGCGTAAGTATGAAACTTCCGGTATGAATCCGGACAATATAAGCGTGCACTTTTCTGAGTGCCAATGAGATGATTGTACTTTTGGGTATGTACCGTGCCTACAATGCTGTCTGGATTGCACCCCACGTTTTCCATAATATCAATTTCACCGCTTGCCGGCCAGGTTCCATATTCCCAATCAGTGGGTAACATCCAAATAGCCGGCCATGTACCACGCCCGGTAGGTAGTTTTGCTCTGATTTCAAAGCGTCCGTAAAGCCAGTCACCTTTATCTTTGGTTATTAATCTGGCGGAAGTATAATTTTTATTTCCTTCTTTTTCTTTACGAGCCGTAATGCTTAGTATGCCATTACTTACCCAGGCGTTGGAGGCATTGGACTCGGTGTAACATTGTGATTCATTATTCCCCCATCCATAGGTGTTACCTTCTGTATCGTAACTCCAACGTTTACTATCAGGAAGACCGTTATAGTCAAATTCGTCATCCCACACCAATTGCCATTTTCCTGTTTTTGTTTTAATTGTGTTATAAGCCTGTTGTTTATTTGGCAAAATGCGTATATCTTGCTTGCCTCCTTTCCATATCAGGGTTAAAGTGAATGGAACATTGGAGGTTACGTTTATTTCCGGCCTTTGATTGACCGATTTGCGCTTTGCACAATGAAAACTTATCGTTCCGTCTTTCCCGAACGGGTAATCATTCACGCCAAAAGCATCCGTTAAGCGAATATCCCATATAACGTGATTATGAGGTACATCCGCTCGTATTCCGAATATATATTCCAATAATTCGGCAATGGGAGGCAATCCCGTCCATCCAACAAAATCTTTCCGATCATTTCCTTGTACCCTATCAGGGGCATAGTTTTCAAAGAATGTACCTGTTTTATGATAGACTTCCACCACATTATGAAGGTGATTGCAGGCTATCTCGTAGGCTAAACTATCTTGTCCCACATTAGTAAGTCCCCGGAGAGCCATATAGACAGCCGGAGCCCATACCCCGCCTTTCCAATAACCTCCGTCGGCTTCGTATCCTGGAGTGGAAGCCGAGAGAGATGGTATCCTGTGAAGGCGGCAAAATTCATCTTTATTACTCAAATGAGAAAGGTATGGTGTAAGGCGGGATGAGGGGACAATGCCGGCCAGCAAAGACCAGTATGACCCAATGCTCATGACTGATGATAGAGTGCCATTGTCAAAAAGATCTGTGTAAAAATGAATGCTGTCATTCCACATGTTACTATTGACGAAACTAGTGAGGTCTGAAGTTTCCTTTTTAAGCCATGCTACATCTGCCGTGCGATGAAGCATCTCTGCCATTTGCTGGAGTATCTTTGAAGAAAATATTTGTTGTAAGTTAGTATCAATCCACGACATGTGTCCGTTGCTCCACTGTATGTCATAGCCAGCCGGAAGTCTGGGCTGATTGTCCATTCCGCTTCCCCAGCCACTAGTGAAATAAGTTCCGTCTTTCCAGGTCCGGTTTAGCTGCAACCATTTGTAGTATGCTAAAAGAGGGGGGAATACTTTACGTAATCGTATTGTATCATTAAAATTCTTAAAATATTCCCATTCCGACCATGCCATTATGTTAGGGCCAGTACTGGATGGATCGAAGCGCTCAAAACAGTTGTTCCCATCTACACTTCTTATTTCCCGGCATATAAATCCGTCAGGTTGCTGCTTTGCATAAAAGTTATTTAATGAGCCTTGGAAATCGAATGCCCGGGCACCATATTTACCAAAAAGAGTCATAAAAGTAGTATCCCACATGAAAATGCACCCGTTGAATGCTGCATCGATATAGGGACTTACAAATCCGCTGGCGGTATTTATACTTTTCAGATCGGAAAATGCAATTTCCCATGCTTTCCAGTAAGCAGAAATGGCTTCATCATGAGACTGCCAATATGGCGAAGGAAGCAGATGTTTTGATTGCTGAAATGTAGGAGGGGAAGACAAATCCGGCTTTTGCTTTATGAACTCGTTTTGTTGACAATAGGGATTGGAAATATATAATTGATAATAGTCCTGTGCCCTTAAAGGGAAGGACATAACCAACGAATAAAGTAAAATGATACTTAAAATTATTTTCTTCATGGTCGTATTTATTTATGAGTGCTAAGTTCTTTAACCTCATAGTTCGGTTGAAGCACATAATGATCTTTTTCAATAACATGTTGTTGTTTTAAAATGAAGCTCCCTTGCAATCGTATATCTTTAGAAGATGCACCTACCTTAATTTGATATATCCCTTTGTCGACAACCCATTCACTTGAATCGTTCCAGAAAGATGAGAGAGAACGTCCATGAAGTTCAAAACAGACCGTTTCACTCTCACCCGGCTTAAGCTCCTTTGTCTTCACAAAGGCTTCCAGCTCCTGTTCAGGTTTTTCTATGTTATCAGTAGGTGCGCTAAGGTATACCTGTACCACTTCTTTTCCGTTATAATGTCCGGCATTAGTAAGAGTCACTTTTCCTTTTAGCGTAAGGGCTGATTCATTAAAGTTCAATTGGAGATTGGAGTATTTGAAGTTGGTATATGACAATCCATAGCCAAATGCATACGAAGGGGTTACATTGAATGAGTCATAGTAACGATAGCCTACATAAATGCCTTCATTATAGAAAGAATTTATTGGATCAGCGGCAGGTTCACCCGGAAAAGTAGTAGCTGATGGTACGTCACTGTATTTTTCAGGGAAAGTGACTGGTAGTTTTCCTGATGGGGTTATATTGCCTTTTATAATCTCCGCTAAAGCATCCGCACCTTTTTGTCCACTTTGCCAAGCCAGTAATATGGCGTCGGGGAGCTCTTTCCAACTCGTGGTTTCTATTACGCTACCTATATTTAAAACGACTATTACTTTTTTACCTTGTTCATGACAGCTTTTACAGACTTCTTCAACTAATTCTTTTTCCGTATCGGAAAGCAAAAAATAATCTTGCTCTTTTCGATCCCATCCTTCTCCTGCGTTGCGTCCTACTGTTATAATAGCTACATCACTTTGAGCTGTTTGGCGGCGAATTGTTTCGGGAGACAAAACCGGTTCTTTGGCAAAATCCACTGCATGTTTCTTGTCCTCTTTTGCTGCTGTGCGTAGTGAGTCGGCAAAATGTATATAGTAGGATTCCAAAGAAGCATTTACTTTAAAGCCGGATTGTTTTAGTGTTTCGTTTAATGAGGCTGTATAATTATAGTTGACTTCTCCGCTACCTGTTCCTCCCGGGATGAAACTATACGATGTTTTACCGAATAATGCAACCCTGTTTTTCTTCTTGAGCGGCAAACAATTATTTTTGTTACTCAACAATGTGATGCCTTCTTCCGCTGCTTTAAGTGCGGTAAGGGCATGAGCTGTAAGATCAGGGCTATTTGTATAATGATAGTTTTTAAAACGAGGGGTTTGAACCACATAGTTAAGTATGCGTTTGATATTTCGGTCAAGAATACTTTCACTTAAGCGATGAGTCTTCACAGCTTGCAAAAGTTCTTCCCTCTGATAGCATCCTGGCATGAGCATGTCGTTACCGGCATACATTTGAGATGTAGCATCCGTGCCACTCCACCAATCGGTAGTGACCATACCTTTGAATCCCCATTCATCACGCAATATAGTAGTGAGTAATTCCCTGTTTTCCGCAGTATGAAAACCATTCACCCTGTTGTAAGAAGACATCACCACCCACGGATTGGATTCTTTAATTGCAATTTCAAATCCTCTTAAATAGATTTCCCGTAAAGCCCGTTGGCTGATAATTTCGTTTATGGATTTACGGTTGGTTTCCTGATTATTGGCCACAAAGTGCTTCACGCAAGCTCCTATGCCGTTGGATTGCAAACCTCTTACCATTGCAGCTCCCATTTTTCCACTTAATAACGGGTCCTCTGAATAATATTCAAAATTGCGTCCTGCAAGAGGGTTTCGCTGAATATTCATCGCGGGAGAGAGGAGTACATCACATCCATATTCTAAAACTTCATTACCCATTGCTTTCCCCACTTCTTCCACGAGTGAAGTATTCCATGTTGAGGCCAACACTGTGGCTGTAGGATATGCAATACAATAATGGGGCTTCTTATTCCCCGAGGATAGCGGATCAATACGGAGTCCGGCAGGTCCATCTGCCATAACAGTGGGAGTTATGCCTAAGTGGGGTATATCATACGTGCATCCGGCAATGCCATTGATTATGACCGTAGCTTTACCTTGGGGAGGATTTGTCCAGGTATCATCACCAAGTCCCGTCACAATATTTACTTTCTCTTGTAATGTCATTGCAGCTATAACACTATCCGTATTGTCTTTACCTAATTGTGGCAAATGCTTAATGACTTGCGCATTTAAAGCACTGGCAATTAGTAATGTTGAAAAACAAATGGTTGTTTTCTTCATTGAGTATGTTTTTGTATTTATAGTTTAAAGAAGCTGTGCCAGATTTTATTTATCTATTTTTTTTGGCCTTGTAAATTAAAAAAGATAATTCTCTGAAATTAAGATCTTTCGACACAGCTTCTTTTTTTAGTAACTAATAGTTTTTATTTTGTATAAGTACACCGTAAGATAAATCTATCTGATTTTGTGGAATAGGATAAAAATTATTCTTTGGTGAAACAAACCCTTGTGAAGCTAAAACGGTCTTAGCCTGCCCCGTGCGGACCAAGTCAAAGAAACGATCGTTTTCAAAAGCCAGTTCAAAGCGTCTTTCATTCCAAATCAGTTGTTTGGTGAGATTTTCCTCGGTATATGGAGTTGCATAAGCTCTATTACGAACTTTATTGATTGATTTTACCGCTTCACCGATATTACTAAGATTGAATTCGGCTTCTGCATCGATCAATAAAACGTCGGCATATCGAAATAATCTTGGATTTTGTTCTATAGAGGTCATCCACCCTCCAAGTCCTGTTTCATCATCTTTAGGAACATAAACTTTAAAGTTATATCTTGCCGGTTTGTATCCCGCAGTTCCTGCTTTGGTTCCTGAAAGAGTTTCCGTACCATCTATTGTACGACCGTCAGGCAGAACTTCTCCCCGATATGCAATGGAGGCTTTATACCTCACTCCATCATCAGTGCGTGCTTCCCAATCAGCAATGAGTTGATCTGTGGGAACGTTAAAACCCCAACCTGCAAATGATCCGCCCCGAACCCATTGGTATACTGCATAGGCACTTCTGTTTACTCCACCAGCTAGCTTAGATGCTCCACATTGAGCTTCCAGAATAGATTCGTCACAATTCTCGTTTTTTATTCTGAACAAATTAAAGAAACTGGCCTCTCCGTCTTTATCATAGAGAGAGAATATTCCATGGGCAATAACGTCATCGGTCAAATCTTTTACGTCTTGCCACGTTGTGCCGTTTATGGCTTGTCCGTCTTCCATGAAGTTTGCACCGGAAGCTTCATACATTTTTACTTTTGCAAGTAATGCTTTGGCTGCCCATGAGGTTACACGTCCTTTCATATCCGCAGACCAAGCTGTCAGTGGTAGGTTTTTAATTCCATATTCAAGATCTTTTTCAATGAAAGAGTATACTTCCGGAATAGATGATTTTGCAATATTATAGTCATTATTTGCCGGAAGCCCGTCATAAACAACCACTTCTCCAAATGTCCGCACCAATTCGAAGTAAATCCACGCACGGATAAAGCGTGCTTCTCCTATAAGGCTTGCTTTTTTTGTTTCATCAATGCTCATATTGCCAATATTGGTGATGGCTTGGTTGCATACATTAATAACACCATACCTTGATTTCCAGAAGGTGTCGAAGATCGTCATTGAAGGAGTGAACTGGAAATTTACTATTTTATCCAGATCTGGTTGATCATCAGGTGTACTTCCTTTGGCTGTATTCCCCGATGCCATTTCTTCCAATGCAAAAGTTGTCGGTTCAAAGAAAGGCCAGTCACATAGCTTACCGTAACATGCTACAATGGCGGAAGTCGCATCGTCTTCTGTTTGCCAAAATTCTTGTTGAGGAGTTTGTGCATATGGATCAAAGTCCATTTTGCCTTCACATGATGCCAGTATTCCACTAATCAAAAGAAAAGCTGGTATATATATTCTATTTTTCATATTTTCGGATATTAGAAAATTGATTATCATACTAAAAACTTAGGTTCAAGCCAATGCTGTATACCGAGGACAAGGGGTAAGTATTTCTATCAACTCCTGTCATTAAAGGAGACCCACCTACTTCCGGGGAAAATCCGTTGTATTTTGTCAGAGTAAAGGGATTTTCTGCATTTAAATAGATGCGTAGCTTCTTCACAGAGAGTTTGGTGAGTAATGATGCAGGCAGAGAATATCCCAGCTGGATGCTTTTTACTCTGAGATAGCTTCCACTTTCTACGTAGAATGAGCTCGGAGTGGTTGGATTAGACCATGATGCAGAAGGGTAGGAGTTGGAAGTGTTTTCACCATGCCACCTATGATTTACAAAATCCTTATCGAAATTCTCTGTTCCATAACGGAACATCCGGTTTGCATTAAAAAGATCATTACCGGCAACCCCTTGTATGGAGATTGAGGCGTCAAATCCTTTATAGGCAACATTTGCATCGAATCCATAGAAGAAAGGAATATTAGGATCGCCAATTTGAGTACGGTCAAGTTCATCTATTACTTTATCTTTATTCAAGTCCGCATAGATCAAGTCACCCGGTTTGCTCCCAGGTAAGTGAGGAGTACTTTCTATTTGAGCTTCGTTTTGGAATACTCCCACTGCCTTGTATCCATAGAAAGTACCTATAGGGTTACCTAATGTGCTGTAAGTGATGTTATCACTGTCATCATATTTCCCATAAATTCCGTTTGCACCGTTTGCATTGATTTTTTTCAATTCATTATGATTGTAGGTGAAATTGCCTGATATGGCATATTGTAATCCATAAGAAGTGATATTGTTCCACCCCAGACTTATTTCTAAACCTGTATTATTAATTGTTGCGTTGTTTCCCCATACTCCGTCGGAATTAAGTCCGGAACTACCTAAATTAGTAAGTGGAAAGACTGCATTTTTAGTATCTTTTGAATAAAAATCTACTGTTGCAGAGAAGCGGGATTTAAACATGCGAAGGTCCACACCTGCATTAAGTTCATGAACTGTTTCCCATTTTAGATTTGGATTGTACATATTGGTTACTGTACCAGGGTACATCACCTTTCCGTTACCAGTGTTTTGTCCATTGCCAAAAACTACTGCATAATAGTCTGAATGATCAATTGTTGGTACATAGATATTTGATGGAATATTCCCATTTCCGATGATACCCCAGCTTGCCCGCAATTTTAGGAAGTCTATGTTGTTGTATTGCTTCATAAAAGATTCTTCGGACATAACCCAACCTAAACCAACCGATGGAAACCATCCCCAACGATTACTGGAAGGGAACTTAGTTGAACCATCTCTGCGGAGGGTCGCATTAATGAGGTATTTATTCTTATAATCATAACTTATACGCCCCATATAGGATACGGATACATCTTTATTTCCATCATCTGATACCGAAGCGGAATAATCCTCATCAATGCGTGGCATGCTGAGAAATAAATAGCTATGGTTTATTTTCGGCAAATCTTTAAGTCCTTGCGCAGCGGCATATAGATAATCTGTCTCAGTAGATTGGTATGAGGTTCCTATCATAACTTTCAAATTATGGGAGTCACCTATTTTTTTAGAGTAGGTGAGGGTATTGTCCCAATAAAGGTTTAGATTTTGATTCCGGCTTTTGCTCATATTATTCTTATCGGAATTTTGGAATTCCGTAACGTAATAAATAGGAGTAAAATAAATGTAATTACTCATTCCGGGATTGAAAGATATATCTGTTTTTAAAGTAAATGATTTCAATACATCGGCTTCTAAATAAGCATTGACAATGCCATCAATTTTGGTTTGCCACTGGTAGTCATAATACAAAGAAGCAGAAGGATTTGGCATTGTGCCGGATATATTATCTACATTAGGATCAGTCCATGTGCCATCAGCTTTCTTTGGTGCATAAATAGGTAAAGCTTTATAAGCATCAAGAATGACGCCTGTATTTACAGGGTTGGATTTTGCAGCTTGCACGATGACGCTGATACCAGCCCGGAAATGTTTGGTAATATCTACGTCATATTTTGTTCTTAAACCTATTTTTGAAAAGTTGTTTTTATCTACCAATCCGTTTTCTTTGAGGTGGGTGAGCCCAAAACTATATCGTGAATTATCACTACCACCTGTAACTCCCAAATCTTCGGAGTTGGTCCATGAACCGGCAAATATATCGTCGAAATAGTTATGTGAAGTATAATCTGAAGCATTCAGACGTCTGCTATCACCTATTTGCTCCATCTTTTCATTATACAAGGTGATGTATTCAGCTCCATTGGCCATTTTTATCAGGTTTGATGCCTTTTTATATCCCATGTAAGTATTGAATGTAACAGTTGGTTTGGTATTTGAGGTACCATGTTTTGTGGTTACAATGACAACACCTCCAGCGGCGCGCACTCCATATATTGCAGCAGATGAAGCGTCTTTCAAGATGGAGATATTCTCAATATCGTTCGGTCCAAGATAATTGATATTGTCAACAATGACACCATCTACAACAAACAACGGATTACAACCATCTGTGACGGTGCCTAATCCACGAATTCTGATCTGTGGAGCTGATCCCGGGTCACCGGTATTCGTAACTTGTACACCAGCTACCTTACCTTGCAAAGCCTGAGCAACATTTTGAACGGTTTGTCCGGTTATACTCTTTGATTCCACTGTGGAAATAGAACCTGTAAGATCACGTTTTCTGGAAGATCCATATCCGATTACTACTACTTCATTGAGCAGTTTATTGTCTTCTTTGAGTGTTACGTTAAGAGTCTGTTTATTTCCTACATAGATGTTTTGTGTACCATATCCTATAAAGGAGACTTCCAGTGTAGAATTAACCGGAACGTTTAGTACAAATTCTCCGTTTTTATTAGATATTGTGCCAATAGCGGTATTTACGACTTTAACATTGGCTCCAATCACTCCTTCGCCAGACTCGTCCACTATTTTACCGGTGATGCGTTTTCCGGTATCAGTAGCACTGGCTCTTTTTTTTAGTATAATCTGCTTACCGCTAATTTCAAATGTTATATCCGTATTCTCAAAAGTTTGTTTTAAAATGTTTTCAATATTATTGTCTTCTTTCTTTATTGTTAGCTTTTGGGAAAGATTGATTGTGTTGTCGAAAACAAATGTATATTCGGTTTGATTTTCTATTTCTTTAATGAGTTGTTTTAAAGTAATATCTCCACTGGATATATGTACTTTTTTCAGGTCTTGCGCCCATCCCGAAGAAGCGGGTAACAGACACATTAGCATACATATGCTACATACAAATGATTTAAAGTTTAACATTGTACAAATATTTAAGGTATAAAACAAAAATAATCATTATCTTTGCCTATATATAATGCAAGTGACCCCTGACATATTTGCTTATTAGCAAATATATAATTCGTCTCAGGTCGCATTTCTTAGGATGCAGGAGATGGCGGTCTTCTGCATCTGTGTTTTAGTTATTTACATACTATGATGGCCTCCTCTCCATTGACAGAATAATTGATTGGGGTAATTTTATTAATAATCTCGAGCATTTCTTTGAAAGATTCTGTTTTTATTGTCATCCAATATTTCTTATTTGCAGGCATATTGCGAAGCTGTATATTCACTCCATACCACTTTTCCATTTTATGCACTACATTTGTAAGATCTTCTCCTTGTATTTTTAATTTTCCGACATGCCACAGTGCTTCTTCTTCTGCATCACAAGATGCGAGTATAAGCTTATTGCAATCTGAGCGTGGAACAACGACTTTCTGGTTAGGATGCATGTTAACCATCACTTTATTCATATCGGCTGATAGTATGCTTATACTTCCTCTTAAAAGGGCTACTTCTATGTTTTTATTGTCACTATAATTATTCACATTGAAAGCTGTCCCATGAACAGCTACTTTAATATTGCCTACTGTAACCAGAAACTGATGCTCCGGATCTTTTACTACATCGAAAAAAGCTTCCCCTTTTACAGTTACGGCCCGGTTCGTTCGACTAAAGTCAGTTGTATAGGCTAATTGGGAACCTGAATTTAAAAGGACTGTACTACCATCCGGTAATATTGTTTCAGCTTTTTGTCCTTTAGGTGCCTTTACAATGATGAGTTTGCTTGTTTCTTTTTCAGGGAAGAAGGATAGAAATAATGTAAATCCGATCAATAAAGCTATACTGGCAGCTATACCGACGGCTCGATATAAATCCTTTAAGGTATACGTTTTCATCTGATAGATGCCTTTTCTGATTCGTTGCCATGTCTGTTCTTTATCAGGTACTGATGAAGAATGGTGTGCAAGTAGCCAACTTTCATTTAATTCTTGAAATTCGGCTTCATTGTTTTCATTCGCTTTTCTCCATGTAGTGAGTTCTGCTTCTTCTTGTGAAGTTGCATTCCCTGATAAATATTTGGCTATGAGCGTATATTTTTCCATTAATATATCATTTATTAAATAGACACGTAAGTTTATAGATACCCTTATAAAAAATTAAAGGAAAATCTGAAAATCTTTTGTTTCTAATTGTTTTTTGATATATATAGAGTATCTTATCGAAACTTTGTTTACATTTGCAGTATCTGACACTACTGTCAGACTTATATATCAATCATAAATGAAAGATGTATGTACAAAGTGGGTTTAGACATAGGTTCTACAACAATAAAGATTGTTGTAATAGACGATGATGGAACAGTCGTGTTTTCCAGATATGAAAGGCATCAGGCCAAAATTAGAAGTCTATTGGAAAAATATATTGCTGCATTAAGGGAGCAGATAGGTGATGTTCCAATTACCCTTAATGTAACAGGCTCTATTGGTATGGGAATTGCAGAAAAATGTTCTTTATATTTTGTACAGGAAGTTGTAGCAAGTACTAATTATATTCGTAAAATATATCCTCATATTTCTACGTTTATTGATATCGGTGGAGAAGATGCCAAAGTGGCATTATTCCATGAAAATGAAGCTACAGATTTGCGAATGAACGGAAACTGTGCAGGTGGAACAGGAGCGTTTATTGATCAGATGGCTATTCTTCTGGATGTATCAATTGATGAGCTGAATGATTTAGCCCTACAAGCTACACAGATTTATCCGTTAGCATCACGATGTGGCGTTTTTTGCAAAACTGATATACAGAATCTCATTGCTAAAAATGTCAGTAAGGAAAATATAGCAGCTTCCATATTTCATGCAGTTGCTGTACAAACGGTTACTACCCTTGCGCATGGATGTAGTATTCTTGCACCAATCTTATTTTGCGGAGGACCATTAACATTTATTCCTGCACTTAGAAAAGCTTTTGTTGATTATCTGCATCTATCAGGTAACGATATTATACTGCCCGAAAAAAGTAATCTGATTCCTGCATGGGGAGCCGCTTTGGCTAATAATACAGATACTATAAAAATATCTTCTTTATTAGAATTGCTTGCTAATTCATTGAATACCTTTTCTATTTCACATAATTTTCTCTCCCCATTTTTTGCAGATGCAAAAGAGTATAAACAATGGAAAGAACAAAAATACTGGTATCAGGTACAGTGTGCTGAGTTGTCTTCAGGAGTACACGATGTTACTATTGGCATTGACTCAGGTTCTACGACAACAAAAATAGTTGTGCTTGACAATCAGAGTAAGATGCTTTATTCTTATTATTCCGCTAACGAAGGGAATCCTATAAATGCTGTAAGAAAAGGGCTGCAACAGCTTGATTCAGATTGTCAAAAGAGAGGGGCAATACTAAAGATAAGGGGAGGATGTTCCACAGGATACGGCGAGGATTTAATCAAGGCTGCTTTTCAATTGGATATCGGTATTGTTGAAACTATAGCTCATTACTTGGCGGCCAAACACATTAATGAGAAAGTCTCTTTCATATTAGATATCGGGGGACAAGATATGAAAGCTATGTTTGTGAATGGCGGCGTAATTAACCGTATTGAAATAAATGAAGCTTGTTCCTCGGGATGCGGCTCATTTATGGAGACATTTGCTCGTTCCTTAAATTATAATATCCAAGACTTCGCAAAACTAGCTTGTTTTGCTGAGTCTCCTTGCGATTTGGGTACACGCTGCACGGTTTTTATGAATTCCAAAGTAAAACAAGTACTGCGTGAAGGGGCTTCAATTGCCGATATTTCAGCTGGACTCTCTTATTCTGTAGTCAAAAATTGCCTGTATAAGGTTCTACAACTGAGAAATATTGAAGAGCTTGGAACTAATATTATCGTTCAGGGAGGTACCATGCGAAATGATTCTATTGTAAGAGCATTGGAGATATTAATAGGTAAGTCTGTATTCCGTAGTGATTGTCCGGAATTAATGGGGGCATATGGTTGTGCTTTGTATGCACAACAGCTTGAACATATCAAAGAAATAACTTTAGATGAGATGTTATCTTCAGCTCAATATATGTCCAGACAACAACAATGCCATGGGTGTGAGAATACTTGTATCGTTACGCGTTATCAATTTAATAATAATCGTTATTTTTCCGGTAATCGTTGTGAGAAGGTCTTTTCGAATCAAGGGAATGCCATTAAAAAAGGGATGAATGCTTATGCTGAAAAGAACAAGTTATTGTTTGACAGGAACGATGAAGTCTGTGATTCTTTACTTACTATAGGAATTCCACGTTGCCTGAATATGTATGAGGAGTATCCTTTTTGGTATACGTTATTTACGTATAGTGGCATTCGGGTCTATCTCTCTGAATCCTCCACTTTTGAGAACTATGAATCCGGAGTTAAAATGGTGATGGCTGATAATATTTGTTTTCCAGCTAAATTAGTACATAGCCATATCCAAAATCTCGTTTCTCGTCAAGTAGACCGAATCTTTATGCCGTTTGTTGTGTACGAGAAGCCAGAAGATCACCAACAAAATAGTTATAATTGTCCAATTGTATCAGGTTATTCAGAAGTAATAAAAAGTGTACAAAGCGGAACAATTCCTATCGATTCTCCGTCCATTACGTTTAAGGAGCAGAAATTATTATATAAACAGTGCAAAACATATCTGATTTCATTAGGTGTTCCGGAACAAAGAATCAAATCAGCTTTTAGTAAAGCTTTAGAAGATCAAAGTCTTTTTGAAACGGAAATGTCGGTTTATAATCGGACAATTGTTGAAAATGCACGTCAGGAACATAAAATGATCCTGCTTCTTGCGGGACGTCCTTATCATACAGATCCGCTTATTCAACACGGATTATCAGATATGATTGCTGCATTAGGGGTAAATGTTATTACCGATGATATTGTCCGTCAACAAAATATATCCCTGGACGATGTACATTTTGTGTCTCAATGGGCTTATCCAGATCGCATTTTGAAAGCAGCTAAATGGGTTGCTACGCAGGATGCTGATATACAATATGTGCAAATGACTTCTTTTGGATGTGGACCGGATGCTTTTCTTCTGGATGAAATACGTTCTTTATTGAAGCGCTATGGTAAGACCTTAACTATCTTAAAGATTGATGATGTAAGCAATACAGGATCTCTTAAGCTTCGTGTCCGTTCATTAGTTGAAAGCCTGAATTTTAGCCTGAAACAAACCTCTTCCGCTGCCAGACAGGAATTTGTTTCCACTCCCACGTATCAAAGAAATGACAGAAAAAGAAAGATTATAGTGCCTTTTTTCACGCCTTTCATTTCCCCACTTATTCCGTCTCTTATGAAAAAAGCAGGTTATGATGTTGAGAACTTGCCGATGAGTGATACTGCATCAAGCGATTGGGGATTAAGATTTGCTAATAATGAAGTTTGCTATCCTGCAACGCTGATAGTCGGTGATTTAATAAAAGCTCTAAAGAGTGGTAAGTACGATCCCGCAAATATAGCCATTGCCATCACACAAACTGGTGGACAATGTAGAGCCAGTAATTACATTTCTTTAATAAAAAAGGCTTTGGTGGAAAGTGGCTATGCTGATGTTCCGGTAGTTTCCTTATCAATGGGAAGCGGATTACGTAATAAGCAACCCGGATTTAAGATACATTGGCTAAAGATGCTGCCTATTACATTGGCCTCTATTCTATATAGTGATTGCATCGCCGAATTTTATTATGCATCTGTTATCCGTGAAAATAAAGAAGGAGAAGCCGCCCGCTTACGTAATATGTATTTAAAAATGGCAGAAACCGTTATATCACAGAACAAACCTTACGACTTTATTGATTACTTGTCACTTGCTGCTAAAGATTTTAATGCAATATGTAATCAGGGGCAATATTCCAAAGTCGGAATGGTGGGGGAAATTTTCTTAAAGTTTAATCCTTTTGCACAAAAGAATATAACCGACTGGCTAATCAATCAAGGTATTGAAGTCATGCCGCCTTTATTAACCAATTTCTTTATTCAAAGTTTTGTGAATGCCGAGTATAATCAAGATGTGCATCTACAAAAAAGAGTCATACCGGAATTTACGATTCATTGGTTGTATAAGCGGGTTCAGAATCTAATAGATCGTTTTAATGACGCTGCTAAAGAATTTCATTACTTTACTCCATTTAAAAATATTTATGATGAGGCGAAAGATGCGGAAAAAGTAATATCCCTGAGTGCCCAGTTTGGCGAAGGCTGGCTTCTCCCCGGTGAGATATTATCTTATGCCAAACAAAAGATTAACCATGTGATTAGTGTTCAGCCATTTGGTTGTATAGCCAATCATATTGTAGCTAAAGGCATTGAAAAACGGATAAAATCATTATATCCACAAATGAATATACTTTATCTGGATTTTGATAGTAGTGTCAGTGACGTGAATATAGTCAACCGTTTATTGCTATTTATAGATGAATTAAAAAAAGAAAAGGAATATGGGAGCAATTGAAAATAACAATTTGGAACAGAAAATAATAGAAACAGCTCAGCAGTTGTTCATTGAGAAAGGATTTGTAGAAACAAGTATGAGCGACATTGCCCATGCAGTGGGGATTAATCGTCCGGTGCTTCATTATTATTTTAGAACAAAAGATAAGATGTTCCAAGCGGTATTCAGCAATATTGTAGCTTCAGTAATCCCTAAGGTACAAGATATTCTAAGGCAGGATGTTCCTTTTATTAAACGCATGGAACTGATATTGGATGAATATATTAAGAAATTCATAGAAAGTCCATATTTAGTCAAATTCATCTTGGGAGAAATTCAGCGGGATGTAAATCATCTTATAAGCATAGCAAAAGAACTACAATTAAATAATTGCTTTGATATACTTTATAAATACTTGTCTGATGAAATGCAAAAAGGAAAGTTAAAGACTGTGCCCATACCTTTTGTGTTTTTTACCTTTTACGGACTTCTTACTTATCCATTTCTATCCAAAAATTTAGTAATAACCTTGTTTTTGGATAAAGAAGAAGACTTTGAGCCAATGTTACACGAATGGAAACAATATGTAATTTCTTCCATGAAAAATCTGCTATTACCATAACTCCTGCTTATTCCATATAGATATTTATAAGAAAAGTTGGTTTAGAATAATCTTTTTATTACTTTCATCTTAAAATTAGCTTATCATTTATTTCTATATTCTATGAAAGAAAGTAATAATATTCAGGAAATACTGAATTATTCGATCTTAAAAGTAAGCAAAACAACGGATATCACAGTGTTGACAGTTATAAAATTACTGGCCATTGTTGTTATAACCCTTCTTTTACTCTATCTTATAAAGAAAACCATATACAAGTCCAGACATTTGGATATTGGAAAGAAGTATTCACTTAATAACCTCAGTCATTACATCATTATTATTGTTGCCTTCGGATGGGGTTTAGAGCTGCTGGGGTTCAATTTGAAGATCGTACTTGCCGGTTCGGCAGCACTCTTGGTTGGAGTTGGATTAGGATTACAGAATCTTTTCAGTGATTTTGTTTCGGGAATTATTCTATTAATAGATTCTTCAATAAAGGTAGATGATGTGATCAATGTCAACGGATTGGTCTGTGAAGTCCGGGAGATCAATCTTCGTACCACTCTGGTGTTGACCCGCGATGATAAATATATTCTTTTGCCTAACACCTGGTTAACTAGAAATGAAGTGATAAACTGGACACATTCGGTATCTTCCTCCCGTTTTGAAGTAAACGTTGGAGTAGACTATGCTTCGGATGTGGATTTAGTAATGTCTACAATGAAAAACGTTTGTACAGGGCAGGAAGGAGTGATGAAGACCCCGGAACCATTTGTGCGGTTTAATGATTTTGGCGATTCATCTTTGATGTTCACCGTTTATTTTTGGTGTGAAAACGTATTCCGCGTGGAAAATATAAAGAGTAATATCCGTCATGATTTATTCTATAAGTTTAAAGAGTTAGGTATCAATATACCTTTCCCCCAACGGGTATTACATATGCCGAAAGAAGAAAAATAAAAAATGAACCTGCACATGCAGATTCATTTTCTTATGAGGATAAAGCTTTATATACAGCCTTTCATAACTTTGTTCTACCTCTTATTTGTAAGAATCCTTGTAAATGTTCACACAATCTTCCGTGCTGAGTTGTACACGATCTGCTTCAAACAAAGCACCCATAGTCTCCTTTGCATTAATAGCCATTTTCTCAAACTCATCGGGAGTAATACCATAATCAGACATTTTCAGATTAGCTACTCCACAATCCTCTTGCAGTTTGGCAAGCATGCGGATAAAATCCATAGGTTCTTTAGCCTCAGGCATGCCCATAGCTTGTGCCATACGAATAAAACGTTCATCACATCCATGTTTGTTTATAAAATGGGTAAAGAAGGCTTTGCTCAGCATAATTAATCCTGCTCCATGAGGCAGATTATGATGGAAAGCTGACATGGCATGCTCTAATGAATGTTGACTGGTGGTTAGGGATAGAGTCATAACGATTCCCGATAAAGTGTTACCAAAGGCGACACGGGTACGTGCTTCAATATTATTCCCGCTAGCAACGGCCTCTGCCAAATTATGTGAAACATTTTCTATGGCTGTCAGAGCATACATATCACTTTGCAGGTTTGCAAATTTCGAAACATAACTCTCCACACTATGGAACAGAGCATCAAATCCCTGATATGCCGTAAACTTTGGTGGTACACTAAGCATTAGCTCTGGATCCACAATTGCCAGCACCGGATAAGAATCATCTGTTCCGAAACCTATTTTTTCCTGGGTTTCTTCATTGCTTACCACTCCCCATGGATCAACTTCCGAACCTGTTCCGGCTGTTGTTGTTATTGCGATGACGGGTATAGGCTTATTCTTTATCGGTTGACATTTCCCGGTTCCTCCCCAAATGTAGTCCCAGTAATCGCCATCGTTGGTAGCCATAAACGAGATAGCCTTAGAGGCATCAATCACACTACCTCCACCTAATGCTACAATAAAGTCACAACTATTCTTCTTGGCACAATTGCCACCTGCCATGATCGTAGATTTCAATGGATTAGCTTCTATTTGATCAAAAAGAACCGTTTCCACGCCTGCTAAATGCAATTGTTCTTCAACTCGGTCCAGATAACCGTTACTCTTAGTTGACTTCCCGTTTGAAATAACCAGTAACGCTTTTTTCCCCGGCATTGCATATTCATGTAAGCTATTCACTGCTCCGGCCCCAAAAGCTATGCGGGTGGGAGTGTACATCTTAAAATTCAAAATTGTTTCCATATAATGTTATATTTTAGATTGTTTTGAATATATATTATAATTCAATGCTGCAAAGATAGGGGATACTTCACTCAGTCAGAATAACTATTTTACAGAAACTATTACCTTTATTACCGATCTCTTTAACGTATGAAAATAAATGCTTGCCTGTGGTAACTAAATCAACCATGTTTCTATAATGTTCCTTGTTTCAACTGCTCTACAAAATGGTCAATACGATGCAATTCTTCTGGGATATTAATGCTCTGTGGACAGTGGGGAACACATTGTCTGCATCCAATACAATGACTGGCCTGCCGTAACTTGGGTACATCACGATCATATCCTATAAGGAAAGCTCTGCGTGCTGTTCTATAGTTTTCATCCTGACTGCTTTGTGATACGTAACCGTCATTAACGCATTTGTTGTAGTGTACCAAAATAGCCGGAATATCAATGCCATAGGGACAAGGCATGCAGTATTTGCAATCATTGCAAGGTACTGTAGGGTATTTCAGCATTAATTGAGCCGTTTTTTCCAAGAAGGCTTTATCCTCTTCGCTTAGTGCAGTCAAAGGCGAATAAGTACGCAAATTATCTTGTAAATGTTCCATGTAAGTCATTCCGCTTAACACAGTCAATACGCTCTTGAATGAACCGGCAAAACGGAAAGCCCAAGAAGCCACACTGTCATCGGGACGACGCTGTTTTAAACGTGCCACGATATGATCCGGCACATTGGCAAGACGTCCACCCAGAAGAGGTTCCATAATGACGACCGGAATATTTCTTTTAGTGAGTTCTTCGTATAAATATTCGGCATTTGTATTAAAAGAGTTCACTTCTTTTGCATGTTTCCAGTCCAGATAATTAAGTTGGATCTGGACAAAATTCCAGTGGATTTCATCATGACGTGAAAGTAAATAATCAAACACCTTAATATCACCATGATAAGAGAAACCAAGATTACGGATACGTCCGGCTTTACGTTCTTCAATCAAGAAGTCGAGCATACCGTTCTTTAAATAGCGTCCTTCCAAAGCCTCCATTCCTCCCATACCTATGCCATGGAGTAGCATGTAGTCTATGTAATCCACCTGTAACTCTTTAAAAGAATTGTGATAAATAGCTAACGATGCTTTACGGCTCCATGTATCCGGACTAAAGTTCGATAATTTTGTTGCAATAAGATAGCTGTTGCGAGGGTGACGGCTTAAAGCAACTCCCATAGCATGTTCTGAATGCCCTTTGCAATAGGCTGGTGATGTATCGAAGTAATTTACACCGTGAGCCAGTGCATAATCCGTTAACTTATTCACCATTTCCTGATCTATTTCACTTGAATCGTTACGGGCACTACCACTTCCAATCGTTGGCAGCCGCATACATCCGTACCCCAGAATCGAGACTCTATCTTTTGTAGAAGGATTAATGCGATAGGTCATCTTATCAGTTGGAACATCACCTGATACAGCCTTATTTATCTTTTGAGGGTTATTGCCACATCCCAATAAAGTAATGGCTGCTGCTCCTCCGCCTAATTTCTTAAAGAAGTCACGGCGGTTAATCTTTCTTTTATCTCTTTTTTCCATTCGTTCCTCTTTTTAAATAATTCGATGTGTTTCATGTCCCTCCACATAAATAGCACTGAATGGACGGGCCGGACAAAGATTCTCACATGCGCCACAGCCTATGCAACGTTCTATATTTACCACCGGAATCTTGGGGGAATCTTTAACTGTTTCGTCGGAAGAGACCATCTGGATGGCTCCGGTAGGACAATGGCGGGCACAATTGCCACAATCCACACCATCGGTCAGAACCACACAATTTGCCTTTATCCAGACTGCATGTCCTATTTGTATTGACGATTTTTCCGCCTTTGTGATAGGGTGTATGGCTTCCGCCGGGCAGACCTCCGAGCATCGGGTGCACTCCGGCCGACAATAGCCGCGTTCGTAAGACATCTCCGGTTGCATAAAATGCATCAAATTGGTAGACGGTCGGAGAACTTCATTCGGACAGACTGAGACACATAGCTGGCAGGCTGTACAATATTGTGCCATGTGACGTGCACTCAGTGATCCCGGGGGCGTCAATGGAGTGTTACGGTGTGGAATCTGTTTTTCTTCAATAACAGCTAAGCCTCCATCAACTTTCTTTTCCTGAGCTTTTAAGATAGACGTTGTTGTAACGATTGCCGTTGCGGTTAAAAAGGAGCGCCGTGCACCATCCACCTCATTTAGAGGAGATGTGGGAGATGCTGTAATTTTCTTCATGGGGTGCTTATACGAAATGGAACCTTTGGGGCATTTCTCCACGCAGTTCATACACGTTACGCATCTGCTATAATCTATGGTATGCTCTTTAAAATTAATGCAGGATGCTTTACAGTTGCGTGAGCAGAGTCCACAACTATTGCATTTCGAGGTGTCAATGACAGGTTTTAGCCATGAATATTTGGCGAAGAAGCCCAATATCGTACCTACCGGACAGATCGTATTGCAATATGTCCGTCCATTTCTCCATGCCAGGATAACGATTATTATTAAAGTGATTACTCCTATAATCAATGTAGGAAGACTTTTAAGCCAAATATCCGTTTTATAGAAGGCATAACTATCGACACGTTCCGCTAATCCCGCAAGTATATTATTCCCCCACAAGTAAATAGGCTGGAAGAGGGTATTGGCTATTCGTCCATAAGCACTGTATGGGGCCAGAAGTGCAACGATGGAACTGATTCCGAAAGCAAAAGCTATTGCAAATGAAATCAATATAGCATAACGCAACCAGTCTATGGACTTGGAGTATTTAAATCTGTTTTTCTTCTGTTTGCCAGAGATCCAGGAAACAAAATCCTGAAAGACTCCTAAGGGGCAAATTACAGAACAATAAATCCGTCCAAAAATAAGAGTAAGTGCCATTAAAAACAAAAGGACACCAACATTCAGGGCCAATAAAGCTGGTAAGAATTGGATCTTTGCCATCCATCCGAACCAGGTATGTAGTGTCCCAGTGTAATCTAAGAATAGGAGCGTGACGAGCGCGAAAAACGCAATTGCAAATATCCGTCTGATTTTACGTAACATAGGCACATTTTTATTTAATGATTTCTATCTTCTTCAACCATTTGACTATCTCCTGCTTGGTATCGGCGTCTGTAACTTCATTTCCGCGAATAGGTAACCCTTCTGTAATTTTTGAATCTGGACATAACTTATTTATGTACTCCATACTATGTCCCATACGGCCACCTCCATGAGTCATAAACGGAACAATGATCTTCCCTTTTAAATCTACCTTCGACAGGAAACTTGCCACGGGAGGAGCAATAGTACTCCACCAGTTGGGAGAGCCAATGATAATTATATTATAGCTATCTATATTCTTGGGCATTGCTTTTAATGCCGGTTTATAGAACGCTTTTGTTTCTGTCTTCGCTTGATCTAATAGTGTCTTATAATCAGACGGGTATGCCTCTAACGGCTGAATCTCAAAAATATCACCACCTGTCACTTCTTTAATCTGATTAGCCATATTCCTTGTATTTCCACTGTGTGAAAAATAAGCTACTAAGATTTTTCCACTCTTTTTGCTACTTTGTGCGGATGTTTGTATGATTGTCAAAAAAAGTGCCATTATTGTCCATAGCCAGATTTTTGTTTTCATATCACTTGTTTGTTTTAAATGTTATTGTGTTTTCTTGTCATTTTTCCGATTCCAATATAATAGTGCATAAATATACTTCTTTTTATTTAACTGATAGATAATTTATAAAGAATTATATTGGCGTTTACAAAAATATTCCGATTCTTATACACCGTATTTATATATTTTACGGATTCTATTACCATTATTACTTATTTATCATTAGGTACATATCATTTATTTTATTAATTCATATATTTGTATCCGATCTTAAATGAATGAGTTATGGATGATATTTTGAGGCTGGAACATATTTATCAATACAATGAATGGTTGGGATATGATACGTTGCACCCACTCGTGAGTATTGTTGATTTTTCAAAATGTAAGCGGGTTGAGCATAGACGGCAATATTACGGCTTCTATGCTATTTTCCTGAAGGATGTCAAGTGCGGGGATATTCACTATGGACGTCAGTACTATGATTATCAGGAAGGTACTCTCGTTTTTTTGGCACCGGGGCAGATTATTGAAATAAGTGGTAATCAAGGCAGTCAGGACAATACCTTTCAACCTAAGGGACAAGCACTGGTCTTTCACCCTGACTTGATAAAAGGCACGCCATTAGCCCGCAGTATGAAGGATTATACCTTTTTCTCATACGAATCTAATGAAGCGTTACATTTGTCGGAACAGGAACGTCACGTCATATTGGACTGTTTCAGAAATATTGAAGCAGAATTAAGTCATGGGATAGATAAGCATAGTAAAATGCTGATTGCGTCAAATATTGAATTATTACTAAATTACTGTCTACGCTTTTATGACCGACAATTCATTACGCGGGAGAATGTGAATATAGATATTCTTTCCAAGTTTGAACACTTGGTTAATGATTATTATCAATCGGATAAACCATTGATAAATGGCTTATTGACGGTGAGCTATTGCGCAGATCAATTACATCTTTCAGCCAATTATTTTGGTGATTTAATAAAGAAAGAGACGGGAAAGAATGCACAGGAATACATTCAGGGCAAGCTGATGGATGTTGCCAAAGAAAAGATTTTTGATACCAGCAAAACCATTAGCGAAATAGCTTATGAACTCGGATTTCAGTATCCACAACATTTCACACGCTTATTTAAAAGATATGTAGGAAACACACCAACCGCTTATAGACATTATAAGGTATAGAGGTTAACATCTCTCAACCCTTAAAAAAGCATAATATTCTAAATCCGGCCTTATTCACTTTGTATAATCTTCTACATTTGCATAGTGAATAAGGTATTGCTTTGGTAGTAAATATGCCACTCAAGCAGGGATAAAAATCAGATATTATGAATGGTAAAGAGTATTTTAAGGAACTTAGCATTGTTATTTTAGGTATTCTCATTGCTTTCTGGATCAATAATATTGGTGCTGGTCAAAAAGAAAAAGCTACTCAGAAGCAAGTACTAAATACTATTCTTAGTGAGCTTAAAGAAAATAAGGAAAATATTAAGGAATCTATAGCTAATTTAGATTCTCTGCAAAGTGCTTTCGTTCAGATACAGGAAACAAAAAACAATATAAAGCATTCGGCAAATATTACGATTAAGTATACAGGTTCAGATTTGAAAAATGTGGGCTACGAAATTGCTAAATATACCGGAATACTAAAAGATTTAGATCCCGGACTAATGTCCAAAATCGTTGAATGCTATAAATATCAAGACTCGCTTAATGAATTGGAATCCTCAATGAGAAACGGTATATTCGGATTCTTTAAAGATAAAGGTGAAGATAATATTAATTATCTGGTTCTTCAGATTTCAATTTTAACGGAGAATTTTAAAAGACTTGAAACCGAACAAGACATCTTGATTGAGGACTTAACAAAGTATCTTGCTTCATGAATCGAAAGAAAATTGTTTGGATATTGCTTATAATCAACACTTTGTTGATCTTCTTGCACCTATTTCCCATTCCTTTTATTTATGATGCCTTCTGGGCATTAGCAAGCCGTAAAGAAGGAACTATCGGAATCATAGGAGGAGCTGATGGCCCGACAGCTATCTTCGTTTCTTCAGATATTAGCTGGTATTTCATGGCAATTGCCATACTCGAAGTTTTCCTTATCATATACTTACTTTTCTCCCGCTTCAGGAAAGGGGAATAATGTGATCTAATCTTTACGATATAGATTAGGGGACATGCCAACTTCTCTCTTAAAATATTTGCCAAAGAAAGATTGGGATGGAAAGTTCAATTCATCACTGATCTGTTGTACAGTTAGATCCGTGGATTTTAGTAGTAACTTTGCTTCTAAAATAACATAATCATTAATCCAGCGTCCTGCAGATTTGCCACTGCCGTTTTTTACAACTTCAGATAAATATTTAGGCGTATAACACATCCTGTCGGCATAGAAGCTTATGCTTCGTTCCTGCTTGTAATATTTCTGCACTAATTTTATAAAATCATCTATAATGATGTCTCTTCTTGTCTTTAAGTTTTGCCCCAATGATTTGTGCAGGTAGTATCCAAATCCATAAAAGAGCGCAATGATAAGATGTTTGACGATTGCTTTGCGGTTAAATCCTTCGTCGTTGTTCTGTAATACGCCTTGTATCATTTTATAAAAATTGAGAAAAGCATCAAGCTCTTTCTCTTGAAGCATGAAACATGGAGCCCTCCGTATTGAAATGAATACAGGCAAAGAATCGGGAATATCAATTTTCTTAGTTAGCTCTTTACCCATTATAACAAATACACCCTGAAAATCCTCACTAAAGCCTTCATATTGGAATGGTTGATGAGGTAAGAGTATAAGCATACTGGATGCTTTTGCGCAAATAGATACTAAATTAATTTGAATCCTGAATTCCCCCTGCATGCAGATGTAAGCTATGACACCCTCGTTTTCATTCTGAGATCCTATCAAAGGTATAATACTTGGATCATCTGTTAGATATATTTCATCATGAATATAATCTACATTAGGCCGTTTCTCTAATTCTGAAAACCATTTGGTAGTATCCATATCTGCCATTTACATTTTATCTACAAATATACATCAAATTCTATTCATTTAGAAATAATAACAAGGATATAAATAATTGTACTTACTTTTCAAAACGATGTATTGGCTTCCTATCTGTTATGAGAAAGGGGAGGTGACATGCCGTATATAAATAAATGCAGCAAAAAGTAATCGTTTTATTTGGGCATTTAAGAATAGGTTCGTAATTTTGCGAACAACGAACAATAAAGTTACTTCTTTAATAAATGGGTGTTCAAAGTGGTTATTATCTAAGTAGCTGTTTTACAGCATTTAGGTACCAGTTTTATTTGGCGAGAAGCAAGAGTCACAGGGTCCGGACATCATATTAACGAGTTGAAATTACAATAAAATAAAGGAGTTACTGTTATGGAAAAGAAGCAAGGAATAGGATTTTTTGAAAAATATCTGACTATATGGGTGGCATTGTGCATTGTTACCGGAATTGCTATTGGGCAATGGCTTCCGGTAGTGCCCCGAACATTAAGCAAATTTGAGTATGCCAATGTGTCCATACCCGTGGCTATCCTCATCTGGCTAATGATTTATCCCATGATGTTGAAAGTGGATTTTCAAAGCGTAAAAAATATAGGGAAACGTCCTCAAGGGATTATTGTTACCTGCGTTACCAACTGGCTTATAAAGCCTTTTACTATGTTCGGAATAGCCTTTCTGTTTTTCTTCGTTATTTTTAAAACTTTGATACCAGCCGAATTAGCTGAAGAATATTTGGCAGGGGCGGTGTTATTGGGAGCTGCTCCATGCACGGCAATGGTATTTGTATGGAGTTATTTGACCAATGGAGATGCAGCCTATACATTGGTGCAAGTGGCTGTCAATGATTTAATCATTCTGGTTGCTTTTGCTCCAATTGTAGCGTTCTTATTGGGAGTCGGTGGCGTTACTATTCCATGGAATACGCTACTGTTATCGGTTGTTTTATTTGTCGTTATTCCACTTTCTGCCGGGATCATAACCCGTGTCACGGTTATCCGACGTAAAGGTGTAGAATACTTCACTAATATCTTCGTTAAAAAGTTCAGTAATTATACAACTGGTGGTTTGCTATTAACTCTTATCATTCTATTTTCTTTTCAGGGAGAAACCATTTTAAACAATCCCCTGCATATTATATTAATTGCTATCCCACTTATTTTGCAGACTGTTCTGATCTTTTTTGTAGCTTATGGTTGGGCCAAATGGTGGAAATTACCCCACAATATTGCTGCACCTGCCGGAATGATAGGAGCAAGTAATTTCTTTGAGTTGGCCGTAGCTGTTGCCATTTCCCTTTTCGGTTTGCAATCCGGTGCCGCATTAGCTACGGTTGTCGGTGTATTAGTCGAAGTTCCGGTTATGCTGATGTTGGTAAAAATAGCCAATCGTACGCAAAAATGGTTCCCAAAGGCTGAATAGCCATACAAATGGACTTCCGGCGTATATTAATTCTATTATGTTTGCTACTTTTATAGTCTGTATTGAAAGGGAACAATGGACGACTTAGAATTATTTAGAAATATCATTAATCAAAAGATTAATCTTTCGGATTCAGAAGCCGAAATAATTGTTAGCACATTAAAACATAAAAGTTATAAATCAAATACCCTCCTGCTGAGTAGTGGAGAGACTTGTAAATACATTTATTTTGTTCTTAAAGGTTGCGTACGTACTTATTATATTTCATCCAAAGGTGATGAGAGAACAAGGCGCATATCTTTTGAAGGTCAACTAAATACGGTCTTTACCAGCTTTGTAGCACAGGCTCCAAGTTCTGAATTGATGGAAACTCTTGAAGACTCGGATATATTGCTCATGGGGTATCATGATTTTTATAGTTTGGTGGATCAGATCCCGGCATGGGAAACTTTTTATCGAAAAAACCTGGAAGAGGCTTTTATATATCAGAATATCAAGATAAAGAGTCTTATGACGTTATCAGCCGGGCAACGCTACCAAATGGTACTAACAGAGACTCCCCATTACTTGCAACGGTTATCCAATCGAGTCTTATCCACTTACCTTAATATTTCACAAGAAACTCTTAGCCGTTTGAAGTCAAAATAGCATTTTGACTTACATCAATGCACATCATTTCTGCTTGACCTTATTTTGTGCCGAACTAATAAAAAAATATTATGGCATTAAATTCAGTATGTGCAAAAATCCTGGAAACGGATTTTCACAGTTTGTATTCTTCTATGAACCTCGAACAGTTTAGAGCGTATTACTTGAAGAGCTGGGATGATTCTAAAGGTGATGTGATCGAAGTCGGCTCTGTAGTCAACCGCACTGTAAAAACTTCAATAAGAGATACCCCGGTTAGGATATACTATCCTGAAACAACCGGAGATCATCCTGCTTTTATCTGGGTACATGGAGGGGGCTTCTGCCTCGGAAGTATAGAAGTCTATGATGCCATATGCCGTTCGATAACTAACCGCGTAAATTGCATGGTTCTATCTATTGATTACGGACTTGCACCGGAACACAAATTTCCACAGCCAGTGGAAGAATGTTATCAGGTTACCAAATGGATGTTTGAGCATGCAAAGGAACTGAAAATAAATTCTGCTAAAATAGCCATTGGAGGAGACAGTGCAGGTGGCACTATCTCTGCTGTTATTTCTCAACTGTCAAGAGACAGGGGAGAGTTTAATATTGCTTATCAGGTACTTATTAATACGATGTTCGATTTACTTGGAGAGACCAAACCGTTGTCCAGAGTAGAGAATGCTAAGGGATACAGGTTGCAGACCGACGAGATTGAAGGAATACATGTTCCAATATATTTAAACGATTTAAGTGAAGCAAAAAATCCTTTAGCTTCACCGTTACTTGCAGAAAGCTTTACTGACTTACCCGATGCTTGTATCATTACATCAGAGTATGATCCGCTACGGGATGAAGGTGAAGACTATGCAAGACGGCTGGCAAAGGCTGGAGCTGATGTCTGTCTAAAGAGATATGACGGAATTATTCATGGCTTCTTCAATATGCAAAGAACTTTGCAGGAAGCACGTGACGCCCTGACTTTAGTCTGTGGAAAATTAAGTGAAGTCTTTAGCAAATAGTGGGCTACAGAACTCAAATAGAACGGATAGTCTGAACTGCAATACCATTTATTTACTGTTCGAAAACTTATATCCGAATAAAAGATAAAAATAAAATAGAAATCAGTTAACTATTGAAATAATGAATACTATAACTAAAATTGATGTGCATCATCATCCTTTCCCGTTGCAATACGTACATGCGATTAAACAGGCAGGCGTTAAGAAATCCCTCGGGTTTGATTTTCCGGTATGGACGCCGGAATTTTCATTGAGGATAATGGATGAAACCGGTATAAAGATAGCGATGCTGTCAATAACAGCTCCCGGAGTCTATTCGTCTGATCCGGAAGCTCCTTTTTCTGAAACGCTCTCCAAATACCTGTCCAGGATGACCAATGAAATCATTGCAGAGACCAGAGAGCAATATCCCGAACGTTTTGGAGGCTTTGCCACTATTCCCATGCTAAATGCTGAGGATGCAATTGAAGAATTGTATTATGCGATGGACTGTCTTAAACTAGATGGCGTTTGTTTGATGACTAATTATAACGGAGTGTATCTGGGAGATACCTCGTTTGATCCTTTCTTTGAGGAATTGAATAGAAGAAAGGCGGTCGTTTATATTCATCCCTCTTCTTTGAGAAAGCATCCCGATTCCAGTCTGCAAATTCCCGATGCTTTTATAGAAGCTCCTTTTGAGACCACCAGAGTAGCCACTAATTTTTTGTTTCAGGGTACTCTTGAGAAATATCCCGATATTAAGTATATACTTTCGCACGGGGGTGGAACTATTCCTTTTCTGGCCTGGCGTTTATCAGCAATGGCGTATAAGGGAGTGAATAAAGAGCTGGCGGATGTTTTAATGAAAGATGGAAAGCCTACTAAGGGATTGCAACTTTTAAAGAGAATGTACTATGATACTGCATTAGTATCTGGTAAAGCAGCTTTAAAAGCTTTGCAAGATTTTGTAAATCCTGAACAGTTGGTATTCGGCTCGGATTTTTATATAGCTAAAGAAGTCGCTCCCACAGTAATCAAGAATCTTACTGAGGATGGAGAGCTTTCTGAACAAGCATTCAAAGGCATGGAATATGCTAACTGTCTGAACTTGTTTCCACAATTCAAAAAATACTATGAATAGCAAATACTGTTGATTTATTAGAAACTTTCTACAGTCGGTTTGTAGGTTACTCTCATAATAGTAGCTTGCAAACCATTTTTCATATCTGGTTATTTAGCATGGTAATACTTTCTTATTACCAACTTCGCTAATGCTTCGCTTTTCTTCGCTCCAGCTGAGGCAAACTATAGCGGAAATGGAGCGAAGAAGGTACGAAGGAGGTACGGAGATGGTTCTCTCTCATTAAAACCTCTTTGAATATCTTTCAAATGATAATTTTGAAGTAAAATAAATTTATATTTAATTATGGGCTTTTATTGCAGGTGTTCAGTGTCCCAGTATTGTTGCATGTTGATTTTTGAGTCGTTGTCATATATTTAAATCTATTTTGATTATTATTCAGATTTTACAGAGTTCATATGTACAATTAAGTCTAGTATTTTATTAGAGAATCCATACTCATTGTCATACCAGCTTACTAATTTTACGAAAGTTGGCGATAGAGAGATACCTGCTTTTGCATCGAATACAGATGTTCTTGTTTCACCTATGAAATCTGTTGATACAACATCTTCTTCCGTGTATCCTAATATTCCTTTCAGGTCATTTTCAGATGCTTCTTTTATTATTTTACATATTTCGTCATAACTTGCAGGCTTTTTAAGTTGACATGTCAGGTCTGCAACTGAAACATCCAAGACTGGCACTCTAAATGATAATCCCGTGATCTTGCCAGCAAGCTCAGGAATTACTTTTCCTACTGCTTTTGCTGCTCCCGTTGAAGATGGAATAATGTTGCCGGCAGCGGCCCGTCCACCTCTCCAGTCTTTCATAGAAGGGCTATCAACTGTTCTTTGCGTGGCGGTAGTTGCATGTATAGAGGTCATTAATGCTTCGGTAACTCCAAATTTGTCATTGATTACTTTTATCAAAGGCGCTACACAATTAGTTGTACATGAAGCGTTTGATACAAAGACTTCTCCTTTATACTTTTTTTCATTTACTCCCATAACAAACATTGGGGTATCATCTTTGGGAGGGCCAGACATAACTACCCGTTTTGCACCGGCTTTTATATGGGCTTGTGCTTTCTCTTTGGTTAAGAAGATACCTGTTGATTCAATGATATATTCAGCTTCGACTTCATTCCATTTCAAATCCTCCGGATTCCGTTCTGAGGTTATCCGTATTGCTTCCCCATTAACGACTAAATTACCATTTTGCACACTAATAGTTCCATCAAAATGTCCATGAATTGTGTCATACTTTAGCATGTATGCCATATAATCCACACTAATCAAGTCGTTGATTCCGACTACTTGAATGTTTTTGTACTTTTGGGCTGCCCGAAAGACTAAGCGTCCGATTCTTCCGAAACCATTGATTCCAATTTTAATTTTATCCATACTTTTGAAATTTTAAGTGATTAACTATCTATTTTGTTTTTCTGCAAAGTTAGTGCATTATTCTGTTGGCTGCAATGACATATTATATGCAAATACTGCCATTTAGAAGAAAATGATTATCTTTGAAAAAAAATTAGAAATATGAAAACAGGTAGTAATATTAGGCATATTGTGATATTGGTTCATCCATATTCCACAATGTTGAATATATCGGCTCCAATAGAGGTCTTTCAGACTGCAATAGATAATATTGGCAGGATAGGTGGTAGCATTGACTTTTCATATCAAATACATGTTGTGTCTGCTCAAAAGAATAGAAGAATTGATATGAATCCGGGAATTTCTATCAATTGTGAGAGTTCATATAAGGCAATAGATTATCCTATTGATACGCTTATTGTTGCAGGAGCACCTTTAAAAAATGGTTTTAGAAAGGAAGTTCTAATTTGGTTAAAAGAGCAGGCAGGTGTTGTGCGTCGTATATGCTCAATGTGTGTTGGAGCTTTTATCTTAGCTGAAGCAGGTGTTTTAACAAACAAGAATGCAGTGACTCATTGGCAACTTTGTGAAAAGATGGCTGAAATGTATCCTGATATAACAGTAAATATGGATGCTATTTTTATAAAAGACGGGAATGTATATACTTCGGCGGGAGTGACGGCAGGGCTGGATTTATCCTTGGCCTTAATAGAAGAAGACTTAGGAAAGGCTTTAGCACTTCATGTCGCAAAAATATTAGTACTTTTTTTAAAACGTCCTGGAAATCAAACGCAATATAGTACAATTTTAGAATCTCAGAAGACAGACTATCAACCTATCAATAAAATAACCGAATGGATATACAATCATTTAAATGAAGATATTACTGTAGAAAAATTAGCGGAATTATCTTCGATGAGTCCAAGAAATTTCGCACGTGTTTTTGTTCGTGAGTTAAAAATGACTCCAATTAAATATGTGGAGAAATTAAGAATTGAAACCGCTTGCCGTCAGCTGACAGGAACGCATTTAACAATAGATGAGATCGCAAGTTTATCAGGTTTAAAGAATTCTATAAATATGAATCGGGTGTTTTTAAAAACATTCAATACAACTCCTTCACAGTATAGGAGGCATTTTAGTTCTTCATTTAGTTAATGGAATATTTTTTGCAAATAGATTAAGGTTAATCAACCTTTTTTCTGTCGGTTTGATAAATACAAAACTTTGATTGACTTTGCAATAGTAATCTGCGCTAAAATGATATTTTCGCTTAAGGCCTTGCATGAGTAAGATTTTCTCCCCATGCTTTGTTGGGTTTGCTACCCAGCCATAGTTCCAGTATCCCGCCATTAACAAAGATGGAATGCGGTAATTGGTAGGCATTGTATGCATGCCCGTTCAATGCGGCTTTCTGAATATAACAATTTTGTTTGGAATTGTTGTATGTTACAATTTTAAAGGTTTTTCCTCTGTAGTAGTTGGCATCCAGATGAATAGTCACTTCGTCGAAGAGGGGAGAAGTGATGTCATAGCAAGGATGACTTGAAGAACCACCGTCCAAACTGAACAGTCCAAGAGCCATCAGTGCACTGACACCTCCCATCTGTCCCTGGTCTTCATCGTTCTCTGTGTAACCTCTCTCCGGAGTTATGTAACTATAAGTCTGCTCATACACTCTACGTACCCAATATTGTGTCAACCATGGTTTGCCTACATGTGCAAAGACATGGGCTGATGAACAACCTGGTTGGTTGGCATAGCTGATACGGCCAAATAGAAAGTTTTTGTCTGCCGATTTTTCGAAAGCATCATTTAATTTGGCGGCCAGACTATCATTTCCTCCCATCATTTGAGCCAACCGGGGAATATCGTGCGACAAACCGAAGGTAGCCTGCCAGGCATTGGCTTGTACAAATCCTTCTTCGGACATCGGATTGGTGTGTAACCACTCACCGTTTTTCTTTTTGGGCATTATCAAGCCTGTGCCCGGATGAAAAGAAGCTGGCCAACCGGTGGCCCGTTTGGTATAATATTTTTCGTCCTTGTTTTTTCCCAATGTTTTAGCCATTTGTCCTAAGGTCCAATCTTCAAAGCTCCACTGTATGGTGAGTCCGGCTTCATTGGGACAATAACCATGCTTAATGTAAAAGTCCAGTTCGTCATTCATATCAAAAGCCTGCATGCCGCCCTTTTCATGATTTCTTTTCAGAGCCTTATATCCTTCAACCGGCTGCCATTTCTTACACAATCCGCGCTGAAAAGCACTTGTGATGAGTGGTGTGGCCGGACATCCCGTCATAATGTACGTGTACGAACCGATGGATGGTCCGCGGGGCAGTAATCCGCCATCTTTGTCGTATTGAAGGAATGAGGCGGAAAACTCATCGAGCATGGAAGGGTAGGCCAGTCCCCAAAGCGTATTTAGGTTCCATTGCGTCAGCCATAAAGCATCAGAGTTGTACATATGGTATTTCACGTTACCTTTCCGGTCTTTCGGGAGCATATGGGCTTGATAGTGCGGGGCTATTGTATGGATGCGGGTTCTCTTCCCAATGCGTTTGCCTCCCGTCAGGTAATCGGGGTAGGCACCGTTATAATCGTCTATCTTGTGGCGTCCCAACAGTACATGCCACAGGTCTGTGTAGAATTTGATCCGCTGTTGAGGGGTACCTCCTTTCACTTCTATTTTGCCTAACCAGTTATTCCATGTGTCAAAGGAGCTTTTCTTCACTTGGTCAAAGTTCCACTGGGCACATTCCTTGTCTATGTTTTCACGCGCGTTGTTTACGCTGACAAAAGAAACGGACGTTTTCATCAATAGTTGTCCACCTGCTTCCATCTGTCCGAAGTCGGCTTCCATCCCTGTGGTTGGTGATTGTTTGAAAGAAGAACCGGGTATTTTGATCAATTCCGGGGAACCTTGCATTTGTTTGATGTTGTGTTCCTTTTTATTTCCAAGCCAACTGTTTACGGCTTCGAAAGGACGGTTAAATCGTACCACAAAATAAACTCTTGCCACATCTACTCCGCCCCATACGCGTCCTGCTGTATCAAAATAACCGGCTATTTCCGAATCACTGACCTTGTATGCATGTGCGTTAATCATGGTGGAAGTGGATATGTGCCCTCCTAGGTTTAGCAACACTTTGGCTGATGCATCGTGCGAGTAGGTGAGACGATAAAATCCTACTCTTTCAGTTACAGTTTGCTCCACCCATAGTTGGTACTTGTCCAGATAGAGACGGTGATAGCCGGGCTGAACCACCTCTCCGTCGTGTGAGAAAGGAGAACTCCAGCCGTTTTCTCCTTTGCTTGTTTCTACTTCTCCGCTTGCCGGCATCACATTCAGACCGGAAATCATCCAGTCGTGTATTTGGGGAAAGCCTAGAACGCGGGTCGAATTATAGCTGTACCCGCCTCCTCCCTGGTTGATATTCCGGGTGAGGGGGGCTGCACTGATCATACCGAAAGGCAGGCTACCAGTTACAAAAAAGAAATAACGTCCTTTGGCTGTTTCTATATACGGATTCACATAAGAAACGTAGTCTTGGTAAGATTCCGGTGAAGGATAAACTTCTATTTCGGATAGTCCCAGATTCATACCTTCTCCATCAGTCACCTGAAAGCGAAGCCATTGGATTTTTTTAGGGGAGAATTCTATTACTTTGGGAGCGCCGTTATCTGCAATTTGATTGACGGTGATGGTACTGCCGTCACTGAATATCAGCGTACCGCCTGCTGTATGGCTCTCTTCGCTGGCCCTGTCGTACAAAATGACTTTACTTACGGACACGATACTGTCCCAATCCAATCGTACCCATGGAAACGGACGTACTCTGCCGCGTGTGTCAAGTCGGCTGTCAGAACGCCATTCATTTTTATTTAAAACGCGTGATACGCCGTCCGTTAAATGTTCCGGACCGTACTGTGAGGAGATGGCTGACGAGCAAGATACTTTGGCGTACGAAGCGATGTTTTGCGGTGTGGCAAAAACAACGATGGGAGATAATAACGATAGAAAGAGTAATAGAAATTTCATTTGATTTTTTTATATGGTTAATTGTTTTGGCTTATTAAGGGTCAATAGGTTCCAGTGGATTGATGGTAAATGAAGCGGCTTGTGGCATGAATTCAATGACTCTTCCCGATATTCTTTTCCCTATTTTATAAGGCTCGTAGCCTAATTCCCGTATGCAGCGTTGGGGTAGTTGTTCTGTCTTTTCCACATAGTCAATGTGCGACTTTGACGAGGTAACCAAAGCATATTTTCCTTTGGGAAAGCCCTGGGTAAGCATAATGCGTGCAGCATTCCGGAAATTGGTCGTGGTATGGCGGGCATGGGGTTCCATAATGATGGCACTTTCAGGCACTTGCCACATTTCCATTAAATACTTTTTCATTTCATTTGCCTCGTTGTATGGTGTATGATAAGGATGCACCCTGCCTCCAGACAAGATAATGAAAGGAGCCTGATGGTTACGGTAGAGTAGGGCTGCATAGGCTGCTCTCATCTTTCCAATCGGGTTGATGTTTACATTTGGATCTTCCGGACCGGCTCCTAACACTAAAATGGCGCTATAAGGATAACTATCCCAATTTGTAAGGCCTACCTGTGCGTAGCTTGCCCGATTAACCGTTTCTTCCAGAGGTTCAAAATCAGCGGCCTGCAAGCGGTCATTGAGATCAAGCAGCATACACACTGCTCTCAGTGGAACAGAGTAGAAGGTGGGGTGTACTTTATTCCACATTTCAATATCCTGTTTGCAGATGGGTAATATCTCTTTCTGAAATTCGCGGCTGTGGATGTTAAAGCCTATGGAGTCAATCCTGGGATAGTTTGGTTTACGGGCGGCAGCATATATGTCAATAGCATAATTCATTCCCTGGGCATCCTGTTCCCATATTTTCCGTACCAAAGCCATACCTTGCTCCTTGTATTGCTGATAACACCCGGACGGTATGATCATTTGTGTCATCATACGTTCAAGAGCATTACCGTTTTGATATAGTTCGGTCAATGCTCTGCCTGCTTTCAGAATTTCTTCATCAGATAGCTTAAAGGCGGTTAAATATTCTTTTACACTTCCGGCTTTCGATAGTTCTTCTTGCTTTTTGATAGCCAATTCTTTTAGCACGGTGCTTGTGGCTATCAGTGAATCCACATCTTCTTTCTCCTGAAGGAGATACGTGAAATAATAGTTTTTACTTTCCACGCATTGATAAATTGAAGCACAGAAACTGTCAGATTTCTGTGCCCTTAAAGGCAATGCGAGGATGAGCGTAACGCAGCATATTGTAAATAGTCTCATTTTCTGTCTTTTTTTTGTAAGTAGTTGATTAATTCATGAGGTCTGTCGGTTTGAATCAGTGAGGCTCCCTGCTCAATAAGCCACCCCCAGCTTGCATCTGTTTGCTCTAACTCTACGGCGCGGTCATCATCATGTCCGCCGTTCAGTGAAGGCCATAAAGAGTTTAGCCAGATTTTGGAGCCATTATTCCTGACCTTTTTTAGCAGACGTAAAACTTCGGGAGTAACTTCAGAGAAGCAGCACTCTATGGCTACCGGTTTCATGACTTTATAGGCATCTATCATTTCCCCGGCGTTGGGTGCGTTGAGGTTGATGATGGGCATATAAATCACCTTATCCAACACATCGCCATTTTCAGCTTTTACCTTTTGGTAAGAACGTCCTGACTTGATGACTACCTGGTCAATGGTTCCGGTCTTTACCAATAAGGCATAGACTTCCTTAAAGTAATCATACCCCTTATCAATGTTGATCATAATTTTTCCTTTTGCCAATTCCAACATTTCTTCAAGTGTGGGAATCTGATGAAAAGTGGGTCTTCCTAAACCATTTTTCAGGTGGAACTTGCGAAGTTCTTCCAAGGTGTAGCATGATGGTGAACCTTTACCGTCGGTGGTGCGGTCAATAGTTTGGTCGTGCATCAGTACCAACTGATTATCTTTTGTTTTCTTCAAGTCTATTTCAATCATGTCCACCCCCATTTCGATGCAATTTTTGCAGGCCTGAAGCGAATTTTCGGGAGCGTTGCGCCAGTCTCCACGATGCGATACAACTATGACTTTTTTCGAGTCTTTGTCTTTCAGCTCATGGACAAGAGCCTTTACGCTCTCTTGTGCAAAGAGCGTAAAGGCTGGAATAAGAAATCCGATTATACAGAGTATTCTTTTCATTTTAAAGGCATTTTTGCAAATATAATTAATAACCGGGATTTTGGAACATACCTTCTTTATTCAATTTCCATTCGTCGTAAGGTATTGGGTAATAAATATCTTTTTCAGTGAAGTTTTGAAGATTGGATATGCCATAGTTGTTACCGTCTTTGCTGTGCATATAGTTTATCAGTTCGCTGGTGGTAAAGAAGCGCAGCAAGTCGTACCAACGTTGGTTTTCGAAGGCTAGCTCCACTCTGCGTTCGTGCAGGATGGCGAGTTTCAGAGTGGGATAGTGAGTCGCATATTCAGCGTTTTGCATGGAAGTGGCATAATCGCTCAATCCGGCTCTTTCACGAACTTCGTTTAAGTAAGGAATGGCTTTGGTTGTCTGTCCCAATTCATTGTATACCTCAGCCAACATCAATATGACATCGGCATATCTCAGGATAATCCAATCGTTACCTCCATAGCCTAAAGTACCGGCAGCGTCACTGGTGTCACGAAACTTTGTGATGTTCCATGAATTGTAAGAGCTGGCATAGGTTACAGAATAGTCTTTGCGAGCATCGCCGGATTCATATTCGTTCATCAGGTCCAGATTGACAAAAGTGCCCATTCCCGTGGATTTGTATTGTGAATTGATTGTAATTCCTTTCGACTGGTTATTCTTTGCTATGGATGAGTAGTAGTCTTTATCGCCTTGGATATATACAATTTGGAAGATGATTTCCGGACAAGTAGATTTGTTGGCTACGGCATAAAGACCGGTTTTGGTATTATCGTCATAAGTAATATCGGATAAACGGGTAAAGGTTTTCATGGAATAGCATTGTTGCAGATAGCTTTCTGCGCTGTTCAGATATTCACTACTTTTTCCATCACTCAATACGTGGGCCATGGTCAGGTAAACCTTTCCCAGTAAACCGGCCATAGCAGCTTTACAGGCATGCCCTTTGTTTCCTTCGGTAGAAAGGTTGGGCAAGGTGCTTTGTTCGAGTCCGTACTTTAAATCTTCTACAATCAGGTTGTATATTTTTGCTTTGTCTTCTCTGTAAGTATGGGCTGTAATTTCTGCCGGTGTAGAGAGATAAGTATCAATAAGCGGTGCGTCTCCCCATTTACGGACAATGTCAAAGTAAACCAGTGCTCGTACAAAACGGGCCTCGGCTGCATAATTAATCTTTTCTTTGTCGTCGCTAAACGTTACTTCTTCGGTACCTTTCAATGCAAAGTTGCTGTTATTGATAGCTTTAAACACTGCGTTCCAATAGCTTTTCAGATAAGTATTGCTTGGTAGCAATGAAAAGTCCGTGAATTGAAAAGGCTCGCCTGAATTGGACTGATTGTCCAAACGCCCCGTGTTGTCGGAACGTTCTTCAGTATAGGCTGTACTACCTTCGCCCATGCATGAGTTGGAGCGTAAGGCCAAATAGGCACCGTTTACAGCTCTTTCCACATCATTTTCCGTAGTGAAGTAATTCGTGATAGGTATTGCATTCGGATTCTTTTCCGTCAGGAAGTCCTCGCAAGATGACAGACTTAAACCAGCTGTCAGGATTGATATGAATATAATTGATTTTTTCATTTTACTGTTTATCCTTTAAAATGTTAATTGTACTCCCATGTTATATGCTCTGGCCAACGGATATTTACCATAGTCCACACCGGGTGTCAGGTTAGCACCGTTGTTGTAATCTACTTCCGGATTGTAGCCTTTGTACTTGCTGATGGTAAACAAATTATCGGTGGATGCATAAATTCTTAAACTACCGATGAGCCCTTTGGATATCTGTTTGATGTTGCTGAAAGTATAGCCTATGCTGAGATTAGTACATCTGAAGAAGGAACCGTCTTGTAAATAGAACGTGGACAAACGAGTACTATTGCTCTGTGTACCACCGCGTGATGCTTTATAAACCCATCCATTGCCGGGATTGGAGGCATTGCGGTAACGTTGGTCGGCTTCTACATATTGGTTTCCTGATCCTTCCATATTGAACAGGTAATAGTCTTGTCCGTCTAACACCTTGTTGCCATATGAACCATTGAACGATGCGGTAAGATCGATATTCTTGTAGTTACCGCTAATATTTAAGCCGTATGTGAATTTAGGATGTGGTGTACCGATAATGGTTTTGTCATTGTCATCTACTACGCCGTTACCGTCTACATCTTCAAAATAAATGTCACCGGGCTGTAATGCTACTGATTGTGACAGTGAGCGTGCGGGACCTTGGAGCTTATAGCCTTCAGGGAAGGAGTTGTTATTGGCTTTATAAACAGCATTGTCGGCTGCTAAACCAGCCATGTCGGCTTCAGTTACCATGCCTTTTACCTTGAAACCATAGAACATACCGATGGGTTGTCCTTCCATGGTGATGTGGGTCTTATAAGAACGCTCGGCACCGTTGGTGATAATAGTGTTTCCACCATCCAGCTCCAATACTTTGTTTCGATTGATGGAGAGATTACCCCCGATGTTTAGGTTGAAGTCTTTGCCTGATATTGCACGACCATCTACCTGGATGTCGCAACCCGCGTTTCGAATCTTCGAATTAGGCAAATTGGTCATTATCGAGGTAGCTCCGGAAATGGCCGATACCGGTTGGCTGAACAGCAAGTCTTTGGTATAGCTCATATAGTAGTTGGCCGAAATGGACAGACGATTGGAGAACATGGAGAGGTCGAAGCCAACATTGTATTGGGAGGTTGATTCCCAGCCGATGGTATTGTCTTTCACCCCTCCCGGATACATGGCTGATGAAATTGTTCCATTTCCAAATACGACTCCCGATGGAGAACTCATTTCAGCTGTATATTGGTAGTTACCAATGTTGTTGTTACCGCTCATACCCCAGCTCGCTCTCAGTTTCAGTGAAGAATTGTGTCCAAACGTGTTCTTATAGAAGTCCTCATTGGACATTGTCCAGGCCGCTGATACAGAAGGAAAGTAGCCCCAGCGGTTTTCGGGTCCGAACATGGATGAAGCGTCTCCGCGGAACGATGCGGTGAGATAATATTTATTGTTGAAATTGTAGTTTAAGCGGGTGAAATAGGATATCATACTCCAATTGGATTTTGAAGTACCATCCAGTCCGATATCACTTGGATCGGCTCCATGTCCGGTTACCTCCGTGATGTGGTCATCTTCGTAGCCGGTGGCTTTCACTCCAAGAATATCTTTAGTATCCCTTTGTATGGAGTAACCGGCTACGCCGCTAAAATTATGCACTTTGCTCCATGTCTTGTTATAATTGGCTGTGAATTCTCCCAAGTAGTCGTTCTGCAATATTGTTCTTGCAATGGAATTTGCAGCCGCTTTAGCTTGATCGCTTCCCGGTTGATAAGCACCGCTGGAAAGGCTGGTAGGTCTGTAGAATTCATACTTCTCACTGTAGGAATACATGCCGAGGTTGGCTTTGAAATACAAATTTTTCAACGCTTCATATTGTGCGGTGAGGTTATAAGTATTACGGCTACCGTTACGGCGGATAATGGTTTCTGTTGCCAATGCAACCGGATTCTCAATCTGTTGCATGCCGTATCCTGATGAATAAGACGTCATTTCGCCTTTAATAATCTGTCCGTTCTCATCATAACACCGGAAAATCGGGGCGTATATGAGTGCTCCTAATATTGGTCCTTGATTAAAGCGTCCTTCCTGTACCTCTCTGTTCCAGTTGGAGGTATTGGAGAAATTAGCTCCCATCTTGAATCGATTATTGACCTGAATATCAATATTGGAACGTAAGTTCAAGCGCTTCTGGCTGGTAGAAAGTATGATACCGTCTTGATCCTGATAAGCTGCACTTACTTCGTAATGCACTTTATCGTTGCCTCCGTTAATGGAAATGTGATGACGTTGCGCTGGAGCATTACGGTAAAGTTCATCCTGCCAGTCGGTGTCGTATTCAGGAGTGATGACTTTTTGGTTAGTGAAGTCGTATAAGAATTCAGGAATCATTGCAGCACTATTTCTTGAGCCTAAGCGTTGAGCGCGAACATCGTTGGTATCGCTAAAGTAACTGTCGTCCCAAGTTTTGCCCGCCGAAACCATCAAATTCTTGTAAGCGTTGTTATGCCCTTCCACGTGTAGGTCGGCATATTGTGCAGCATTCAGCAATTTTACCTTTTTGGCAAGCTGGGTGACGCTGTACTGGAAGTCGTAACTTACTTTAGCCTTCCCTTCCTTTCCTCGTTTAGTAGTAATCAAAACAACGCCTCCGGCCGCACGTGACCCATAAATAGCTGCCGAGGCAGCATCTTTCAATACTTCGATAGATTCAATGTCTTCCGGATTGATCATCAGGTCGGTATTTGAGGGATAACCGTCAATAACATATAGGGGGTCTGAGCTGGCATTGATAGAGGTTACACCGCGGACACGGATTTTCGTGCTTTTATAGGGAGCACCGCTCACCTGTGATATCTGTACACCTGCTACTTTACCTACTAAGCTTTGTCCTACCGTTGGAGCGCTGATATTCAGTTCTTTGGATTTGACACTGGCTACTGCTCCTACGACATCCGTCTTTCGTAGAGTTTGATAGCCAACCACTACTACTTCGTCAATAATTTTAGAGTCTTCTACTAGTATAATATGTAGATTTTCACCTTTTCTGACCTTAACATTTTGAGTGATGTAGCCGATATATGATACTTCCAGCACGCTTTTTTCATTTTGCACAGTCAATGTGAATTTTCCGTCGGTATTGGTTATAGTACCGTTTGTGGTACCCTTTTCCAATACACTGGCACCGATAATAGCTTCACCGCTTTTATCGGTTACTTCTCCTTTGACCACATAGTTTGCCAGAGGCGCTGCCTGGACAGTGGGGCAACTCATAATGCTTGCTAGGCATGTGATCCAAAACAATAGTCTGATTACCTTTTTCATGTTAAATTAATTATGATTGTAAATTCGGTGCCAAAGGTAGAGGCTCTGTTTTACGTATGTATTGCGTAGCTGTTACAGAAAGTTGTTGTATATGTTACAATATCATGTTTTACTTTATTCTTCTTTTTTGAATATAAAATGTTGATAATTAGCCTTTTTTGCGCGCTGATTTGAATTGTTTGAATATTTAGTAGCAATCACTATTGCGAATGAAAATAAGAAGATTTGATAGATGACTTGCAGAAATGTTTCGTAATTTTACTTGTTGTGGTCATTTGCTCAGATCACAAATAGGAAACGGCAGAATGCTCTCTTAATTTTAAAGTTAAACCTCCGAAAACCTTCGTTATCCTCCGAAAACCTCCGTAAACCTCCGCGAACCTCTGAAACCGTCATATCGACTTCTTAACTTTGTGGCACGACAAGGCAAAAGAGCTCGTGCTAAGTCCGATAAATACAATTTATTAATAATTTAAAATTTATAATTATGGGAATTATCAAACAAGGAATCCTAGGTGGGTTCTCAGGTAAAGTAGGAAATGTGATAGGTAGTTCATGGAGAGGAATCAGTTATATGCGTTCCATTGCTCAAAGTACAACTAAGACTCGTTCAGTGGCACAGGCTATACAGCAAGAACGGTTTGCCCGTGTGGTTGGTTTCTTACAACCGATTACAGCTTATTTGCGTATTGGCTACATCGGATTCAAAGAGCGTCAGTCTTCTTTTAATGCAGCGATGTCTTATGTAATTAAGCAGGCTATGACCGATGGTGAAATTGATTATAGCAAAGTCCTGGTTTCGCATGGAAATCTTATGCCGGTGATGGAGGCTGCTGCTACCGAAAGTAATGGAAAAGTATCCTTTACATGGACTGACAATAGCGGGCAGGGGGATGCATTGGCTACCGATTGGGCCATGCCATTAGTATACAATACAGTGAAAAAAGAGGCTGTGTTCAGTACACATGCAATTGCAAGAGTTGCGGGTAAAGCTGAATTAAATCTTCCATCCCGTTGGACAGGAGATAAGCTGGTGGTTTATCTTGGATTTACTTCACAGGATGAATTAACTTCCGCCAACAGTCTCTATCTATCAGGTACTACTGCTACAGGAGGAGACAGCGGTTCGGGGAGTGGCAGTGGTGATAGTGGTTCCGGTGACAGTGGCGTTATAGATGATAATCCACTGGGATAAACATTAAAAGAGCTTTCTATCAAAGAAGAAATGGGGATGCGTTCATAGTAGTGCATCCCCTTTTTTATAAATTTATCTTTTTACTTCATGGTTCTCGGATTTTGTCCTGTAGCTTGTAAGTACTCAAGCTTAGCTATCTGGAACTGCGCATAGACATCAACATACTTATCCTTACTCTGTTGAAACATGGATTGTGCGTCAAGCAAATCGCTCATGCTTGAAGTCCCCGCCTTATAATAATCTTCATTTAATCTCAAATTCTCAGTTGACTGCTCTATGGACTTTTGGGCAATAATAATTTGTTTGTATGCATCTTCCAGATCAATCCATGCCTTCTGCATTTTTATGATTAGAAGTTCAGAATTGTCTGTCAACTCTATTTTTGCATTCTTTAGATTTATATTTTGCCTTTTGACAGCATGTGAACCTTCCCACCAATCGGAAAGTGGGATGGATACTGTGGCAAAAGCAATGCCGAAAGAACGATCTTTGTCCATTAGATTGTCATACATGTATCCAGCACCTATTGCTACAGCCGGAAGATTTTTACCTATCGCCAATTTACTTTGTAATTGATTGGCTTCGACGTTTTTTTTCAATAAATGATATTCCGGTGTAAGAAGTAGGGAAGCTTGATGATCTCTTCTTAATTCCTCAGGAAAGAAGGGAACATTGTCCATTTGAATGCCTGATTTTACTTCAAATGAAGTTTCGTTCAGACCGATATATTGAGCAAGTACCATTTTACTAAGTGCCAGTCCATTTTCAAGATTTATTTTTTTACTGATGATATCGTTCCTTTTTAGTTGCACTTGTAGTAGATCATTCCGAGTCGTCGTTCCGGCATTAACGGCCGTCTCTACTTCCTGACATAGACGGCTGAGAAATTTTTCAATTAATGTAATGGTATTCAGCTTCTCTTTTAAAGTCACTACTTGCCAATAATACTTTTCGGTGGTAAGACTGACTTCTTTTTCTGATTGTTGCATCTTGAGTTTACTGACTTCCATACCCACCTTGGCTAATTTGTTGTTGTTAATAATCTGTCCACCCATAAAAATTGGTTGGGTGGCAGTAATACCTCCAGTAATTCCGTTTTTCAGCATAGACAGGCTTGTCTCGGGAGCAGGGGTCATCTCAATTAGTCCTTTGTTTGCATTGAACCCTAATCCTGTGGCACTAACTTTTGGAAAATATTTGGTGAAAGCTTCTTTCTGGAGTTGTTTTGCCCCCCTGATATTATCAGATGCTTCCTTAATCCTTATATTATGCTCCAAACCCATGGAACGACATTCTTCCAACGAATACGTCTGTTGACTCCAGATGTGATTTGTGATCAAAAGACAGCACATACTGCAAGTGATTATTTTCCGTTTCTTTATTATATGATTCATTTTCTTCTTTTTTATTCTAATTCTAATTGAACACTCTTTTTGCGTTTCTTTGTAGTTCCGCTTAGTACAAGCCAATAAGATACAGGAAGTACGGTTAAGATAGATACCATAGTAATTAGGGTTCCATAAAAAATGACCGTTCCCATTGGCATCCAGAGTCCGCTCCCTCCTAATATCATAGGTATCACTCCCATTGAAGCGGCTGCGGAAGTTAAGAAGATTGGACGCATGCGTCGTTGGGCGGAGTGGTAAATGGCTTGATGCACCGTCATCTTTTCATTTACACGCAACTCTTCGGCATAATCAATCATTATTATGCCATTGCGCACCAAAATCCCCATTAAGCTGATAATGCCAAGTGTGGAAGTTAAGCTAAAGTCCACTCCTTGTATAATGATACCAAGAGCTGTCCCAAAGATACAAAGCGTAAGAGCCACAAGCATCAGCACAGCTGTTCCAATACGCTTGAAATGCCACAAGAGAATAAAGAAAATAATTGCGATGGCAATGCATAAAGCTGATATAATATGGGGACTCTGTTCTTCATTTTCGTCATATTCGCCACCATAAGCCAATGTGATGCCTTTATGTAATTCAATCTTAGATAGTTTTTGTTGTATTTTGGCGGTGGTTGAAATGATATTAATACCTCTTTTAACTTCAGCCATTATAGTAATGGTACGTACTCCGTTCCGGCGGACTATTTGCCCTTCATTCCAGGCAGGTACAACTTTTGCTATTTGGCGTAACGGTACATTTGCAAGGCCCATATTTGCTGGAATCAATTCATCCTTAATGTTCTCATAACAAGCAGAATCTGCTTTGCTCCCTTTAAGTACCACATTAATATCATAATCTCCTTCCCACATTGTACCTACTGTAAATCCGCTGCTATAACGCATGGCCATAGTGGTTTCAAGCATTCCATTACTAATGCCTAAACGTGTTGATTTATCTTCGTCTAAATCAATGCGCAGGGTCGTTTGGGGATCATTATAATTTGAACGTACCAGATATAGTTCTGGCATGGAACGCAATATCGTTTCAATCTTATTAGCTTCTCGCTTTAGTATATTCAGGCTATCACAGCTAAGCCTTACTTCAATAGGATTCGAAGCTTCGCTATAACTCAATTGTTTGAAACGTACGTATGCTTCGGGAAAATAGTCGCTGTATTTAAGTGTATATTCATCCAAGACCTCTACAGTAGCTTCATTTCCTGTCGTATTTACAATAAACTGGGCAAAATTAGTGCCTCCCATTTGTGGAGCATAGGTGCTCTGGAAGCGTGGAGAAGCACATCCTTTAAAGGAAGCTACAGATACCACACGCTTATCTTTTCGCAAAATATGCTCCAAACTATCTGCGACTACTGCTGTTCTTTCTACGGCCGTACCTGTGGGCATAAATATTTCGACAGCAAATTGATTACGCTCAGCTGTTGGTAGTAGCCGTTGAGGTAATTTATTCATTATTAGTATACCAATAACAACTGATAGTATGCCGCATCCAATAGTAATACGTGGATGTGCAAAGCATTTATTGAGTATCCAGTTGTAGCTACTCTGTGATAAATCTAATAATGAAAATTTCTTTTTACCATTTTGGGGTACCTCCCTTAAAATAGGCTTCCGGATAAAATAGAATTGCATGAAAGGTACTAATAATTCTGCAACGAGCAGCGAGATCATTAAAATTAAAGTAATGGACCATGGGAATATTTTCACAAAATCATTTGGCATTCCGGTCATTGTAAATAAAAACGGGAAAAATGTGATACTAATCGCCAACGTTGCTGAAAAAATAGATTTGAAAAAATGGGTGGCACTCATGATGGATGCATGCCAACGTGACATCCCTTCCGCTATTAATTCCAGATAACTGTCAATAATAACAATGGAGTTATCCACTATCATCCCTAAGGTTACGATTAAAGCGGCAAGGGTTACTGTATTCAACTCAATCCCAAAAGCATAAAATAGACCGAGCGAGACAAATATGGTAATGGGGATGGTTGAAGCAGCTACCATTGCCACGCGGAAAGGCAGTAATAACATGACTACTATGACAACGGCACATATAGCAATAATCAATTCGTGTAGGAAATTTGAGATGCTATCATCCACCACCTTGCTTTGATCTGTTATTTTAAATAATTGCACATCTTCCGGCAACGTCTTTTCATACGTTTTCATTGCTTCCTTCACTTCGTTGCCCATCTTTACTATATTTTTCCCTTTTTTCATCTCAATACTGAGTAAAAGGCACTTTTTCCCATTATTTGTAATGTAAGAATCGGTAACAGGATATTCTTTTACCACTCTGGCTACATCTTTCAGGCGGATATTATTGCCTTTTGCATCTGAGAAAATGATTGTCTCTTGTACATTTCGTAGTGAGTTCAATGATCTGTTTACATGGATGGGGGCAATATATGTTGGGCTTTTAACCCTTCCGGCAGTTGTTGTAAGTCCTTTTGTAAATAGCGTTAATGCTAAAGTCTGATTATTGATGCCGTAATGAGATAGCTTATCGTTGTCCAGATATATAGATATTTGTTCTTTCTGCATTCCATATACATTTAAACGCCCAACGCTCTCTACTTTACGCAGTTGATCTTTCAAACCATCCATATAAGTGTTTAATTCCCTGTAAGTCTTATCTTTACTTTCCATAGTGACAAGTAAAGCCGACGTATCTCCGAAATCATCTACTACCTGAACTGCCATTACTTCCTTAGGAAGGTTTCGTTTAAATTCTTCTATACCATGTTTGAATTTACTCCAAAATTCATCTTTGTTGTTTAAGTTGTCATTTAAGTAAACTTGTATCACACTCATCCCATTGCTACTGGCAGAGTGTGTCTTAGACTTCTTTACTTCCTTATAAGTAAAAATATAATTCTCTAAAGGCTTAGTGAGCTCTTCTTCCACTTCGGATGCTGTTGCACCCGGGTATACGGCGATAACAATTCCCTGACGTATGGTGTAATCTGGTATTTCGTTCTTTTTTACATTAGATAGGCCATAAATGCCCAATGCTATCATACAACAAGTCACCAGAATGATGATTTGTCTATAGTGCATCGCCCATTCTACGGCATTGCGCTTCTTTCTTTCCATTTTATTTATCTTATAATTTCTATTGCTGTATTTTCGCTCACTTTTTGTTGACCTTCAATGAGCACTTCGTCACCATCGTTCAGTCCGGCTTTTATTTCAATGCCTTCATTGATATAACCTCCCACATCTACAACTCTTTTTATAGCTTGATTATTTTTATTTATCCAAACAAAAGGATGATTATACTCATCCAATTGAATGATGTGCGCAGGTATGACATAAATACTCTTTTCTGTTTCTTTATCCATGCTCACCTCGCATATCATTCCCGGCATTAATTCCAGGGCTGAATTATCAACTAATAGCTTAACCTCATACGATCGGGATAAAACATTTGCTGTTATGCCCTTTTCAATGACATGTCCTTTATATCCTTGACCTTCTAATGCGGAAACGTTTATAGATGCCGTCTGATTGATATTTATTTTTGCAATTTCATTCTCCGGTACTGCAATCTTTACTTTTACCTGATTGACTTTAACGATCTTGGCAACCGGCATACCAGGCATTACATTCTGCCCAATCTCCACGTTCTTCTCCGAAATAACTCCATTGTATGGTGCATAAAGATTGCAATCCCTTAAGTTCTTGTTCGCCACTTGTTCTATTGCTTTAGCTTGTTCTAATTTGCTTTGAATTTCAACCCACTTAATATCAGGGAGGCTCTTGTTGTCGTGCAACAATTTCATTCGCTTATAAGCATCTTTAGCTTGTATCAACGAGGCTGTAGCGGCATTGTGTGCGTTCCTTATGGAAGTGTCATCAACAGTCCCGATAAGCGTTCCTTTCTTCACTGTTTGCCCGGGGGAGACTAAAATACGCTTTAATGTTCCATTTACCGAAAAGCTTAAAGTTGATCCATTCATTTCTTCTATTGTCCCGGAAAAGACTTGCACTCCCTTTGGTCTGATAGGGTGAATTTTGAGTGCTCTGACCTTTACTGATTCTGTTTCTCTGATTTTATCGCCAGAATTACATGCGATAACTAATACCACGAATAATAGTGTTCCTAAATAATACATTCTTTTCATCTTTCTTATTTTTCGCGCAAAAATGAGGATATTTGGGATAATATAAGAGTTCTAAAAAACTTTCAAAGTGTTCTTTCTCTTCCATAGAGTTTCTAATTGGAAAAATGGAACACTTTTGATACTATATAGAATTGAAAGAATCACATACAAAGTATTACTTTCGCACCATTTCAATACTACTATTATATATGAAAGAGATAGATATTAGAGAGCTTAATGTTGATGTTACAAGTTGCAGTGGAGTTAATTATATAGATCAAGATATAGCTGTTATTGATGATCTAAACGGATTGTCAATTAACAATGAATTCCTATCATCGATAGATGACGATCCAATGAGATTGAAAGTAGTCGTTGTTCTCTTTTGTGTGGAGGGGAAATTGCAAGTTACTGTCAAGGGAGTTCCCTATGTTATCTATAAAGATGACGTGCTATTTTGTACACCCAATGTCCTCATAAATAATTATATGATCAGTACTGATTTTAAAGGAAAAATGCTATGCTTTTCTTCCAGATTTATTCAACAACAACTTCAAAGTAGTAGTGCTGAAATTTGGAATAAGGTTTTCTATATCACCCAGAATCCTAAGTTACATCTAAAAGAAAATGAAATTAATGTATTTAGCCAATACTATGGGCTTATACGCTCTAAAGTTCAGCAAAGGGACCATATCTATCATCAAGAGCTAATGCGGGCATTGTTTCAGGCTTTTTATTATGATATGTCCAATTCTTTAAGCAGACTTGTCTCATCTGATAGTAAATTATTGAAGCAGGGAGAACTTTTATTTCAAAGGTTCATTGATCTATTGTCACAAAGCATTCCTAAGAAGCGTTTTGTATCACATTACAGTAATTTATTGAATGTTACTCCCAAATATTTATCGATAGTATGTAAAGACGTAAGTGGAAGGACTGCTTCGGAATGGATTAATGAATATGTTACAGAAGACATCCGGTATCGTTTGAGGCACTCGTCGAAATCAATTAAAGAAATCTCCATTGAGTTGGATTTTCCCAATATTTCTTTCTTTGGTAAGTACGTTAGAGCTCATTTAGGTATGTCGCCTACCGAATATCGAAAAAGCTGAATAAGCAGGCTATTCTTAGTCAATATATCGCTGATTTATATCATTTATATCATCAATAAGCACATTATGAGAAAGATTATCCTGATTTCAGGGTAGCTTTTTATATGTTTTTATTAGCTAAAACTCTCTTTTTATGAACTTTTTTGTAAATTTGCACCCTTAAAAATAGGAGAGCACTCCTATGCTATGGATTAATAGAAAAATTGATCATTAAGATATGGGTAAGAAGTTTGCCGAACATTCGCAGTTGAACCTCTCTGAGGTAAATAAGGAAGTCTTAAAGAAATGGGATGAAAATCATATTTTCGCTAAAAGTATGACAGAACGTGAAGGTTGTCCTTCTTTTGTTTTTTATGAAGGACCTCCCTCTGCTAATGGTATGCCGGGTATTCACCATGTGATGGCTCGTTCCATAAAAGATATATTTTGTCGTTACAAAACGATGAAAGGATTTCAGGTAAAACGTAAAGCGGGATGGGATACACATGGGCTTCCTGTGGAACTGGGTGTGGAAAAAACGCTTGGTATTACGAAAGAAGACATTGGCAAAACCATATCTGTAGCTGATTATAACGCAGCCTGTCGTAAGGATGTGATGAAATATACCAAAGAGTGGGAGGATTTGACCCACAAAATGGGTTATTGGGTGGATATGAAGGATCCTTATATTACCTACGACAACCGGTATATTGAAACGTTGTGGTGGTTACTGAAACAGCTCTATAAAAAAGGATTATTATATAAAGGATATACCATTCAGCCCTATTCTCCGGCCGCTGGAACAGGATTGAGTTCACATGAGTTGAATCAGCCGGGATGTTATCGTGATGTAAAAGATACTACGGTAGTGGCTCAATTTAAAATGAAGAATCCTAAGCCTGAGATGACAGGGTGGGGAACTCCTTATTTTATTGCATGGACTACGACTCCATGGACATTGCCTTCCAATACGGCCCTGTGTGTGGGACCGAAAATTGACTATGTGGCTGTACAAAGCTACAACGGATATACAGGTGATAAGATCACAGTAGTATTGGCAAAGCCTTTGCTTTATACTCATTTCAATAAAAAGGCCGAGGAGATTGCTCTGGAAGATTATAAACTAGGTGATAAATTGATTCCGTTTAAGATAGTAGGTGAGTATAAGGGAACGGACCTTGTCGGCATGGAATACGAACAATTGATGCCTTGGGTAAAACCTGTGAATATTGACGAGAATGGAGATTGGAGCGTTAGCGACAAGGGTTTTCGTGTAATTCCAGGAGACTATGTGACAACGGAAGATGGTACTGGTATCGTACACATCGCTCCAACATTTGGTGCGGATGATGCCAATGTGGCTCGTGCTGCAGGTATTCCGGCTTTGTTTATGCTGAATAAAAAAGGGGAAACGCGCCCGATGGTGGATCTTACCGGAAAGTTCTACATGCTGAATGAACTTGATGAAGATTTTGTAAGGGCGTGCGTTAATGTGGATGCCTATAAGGAATATGAAGGAAAATGGGTGAAAAATGCCTATGATCCACAATTTACTATTGATGGTAAATATGATGAAAAGGCTGCTCAGGCTGCCGAATCATTAGATATTGAAATTTGCATGATGATGAAGGCTGTGAATCAAGCCTTTAAAATAGAAAAGCATATCCACAACTATCCACATTGCTGGCGTACGGACAAACCGGTGTTGTATTATCCACTGGATAGCTGGTTTATTCGTTCCACTGCTTGTAAAGAGCGAATGATGGAATTAAACAAAACCATTAACTGGAAACCTGAAAGTACAGGTACGGGGCGTTTTGGCAAGTGGCTCGAGAACTTAAATGACTGGAATCTGAGTCGCTCCCGTTATTGGGGTACTCCGTTGCCAATATGGCGTACCGAGGACAACAGTGATGAAATATGCATTGAGTCGGTTGAAGAGCTCTACAATGAAATTGAGAAATCTGTTGCCGTCGGACTTATGAAATCGAATCCTTATAAGGAAAAGGGATTTGTACCCGGTAAATATGCTAAAGATAACTACGATAAGATAGATCTGCATCGTCCGTATGTAGACGATATTATTTTGGTTTCTAAGGATGGAAAACCGATGAAGCGGGAGACTGACTTGATTGATGTATGGTTTGATTCCGGTTCCATGCCTTATGCACAGATTCACTATCCTTTTGAAAATAAAGAATTGCTTGATGGACATGAAGTTTATCCGGCAGATTTCATCGCCGAAGGAGTGGATCAGACTCGTGGGTGGTTCTTTACCCTTCACGCCATTGCAACAATGGTCTTCGACAGTGTGTCATACAAGGCTGTTATCTCCAATGGACTGGTGTTGGATAAGAGCGGTAACAAAATGTCCAAACGGCTGGGAAATGCAGTGGATCCGTTTACTACTATCGAGAAATATGGTTCCGATCCTTTGCGTTGGTACATGATTACAAATTCCTCGCCGTGGGATAATTTGAAGTTTGACGTGGATGGCATTGAAGAAATCCGTCGCAAATTCTTCGGAACACTTTACAATACTTACTCATTCTTCGCTCTTTATGCCAATGTAGATGACTTTGAATATAAAGAGGCTGATATCCCGATGGCTGAGCGTCCGGAAATTGATTGCTGGATTCTATCAGTACTGAATACCTTAATAAAGGAAGTGGATACTTGCTACAATGAATATGAACCAACCAGGGCGGGGCGTTTAATTTCGGATTTTGTGAACGACAATTTGTCGAATTGGTATGTGCGCTTGAATCGTAAACGTTTCTGGGGTGGGGGAATGACACAAGATAAGCTATCTGCTTATCAGACATTGTATACTTGTCTGGAAGTTGTAGCTAGATTGATGGCACCCATTTCTCCGTTCTATTCCGATCAGTTGTATTGTGATCTGATTGATGTCACTGGACGGGATACGGTTGCTTCCGTGCATTTGGCTAAATTTCCTGTGTGCCATGAAGAGATGATTGATAAGGATCTGGAAGTTCGTATGCAAATGGCTCAGGATGTTACTTCCATGGTATTAGCTTTGCGCCGCAAGGTAAATATCAAGGTACGCCAACCATTACAATGCATCATGATACCGGTGGTAGACGAAGAACAACGTATTCATATTGAAGCTGTAAAGGCTCTGATTATGAGTGAAGTAAATGTCAAGGAAGTCCAATTTGTGGATGAGACAGCCGGAGTTCTGGTGAAAAAAGTGAAGTGTGATTTCAAGAAGATGGGGCCCAAGTTTGGGAAACAAATGAAAGGAGTGGCTGCAGCTGTTGCAGGAATGTCACAAGATGCCATTGCCAAACTTGAAAAAGAAGGTAGTTATGCGCTGATGATTGGTGGGGAAGAAATTGTAGTAAATGTCACTGACGTGGAAATTTATAGTGAAGATATACCCGGATGGTTGGTTGCCAATGAAGGCAAATTGACTGTAGCTTTGGAAGTTACAATAACAGAGGAATTGCGCCGTGAAGGAATTGCCCGTGAATTGGTTAATCGTATACAAAATATCCGTAAATCTAGTGGCTTTGAGATAACTGATAAGATAAAGATTATATTGTCTAAAAATACACAAACCGATGATGCGGTGAACGAATATAAAAAGTATATTTGTAACCAAGTTTTGGGAACTTCATTAATTTTGGTTGATGAGGTGAAAAATTCGACGGAACTTAATTTTGATGATTTTTTATTGTACATAAGCATTATAAAAGAATAATAATACTAACCTATAAATATGTAAAATTATGGCAGAAAAAACGAGATATTCGGATGCGGAACTGGAAGAATTCCGTGCCATTATTATGGAAAAGTTGGAACTGGCACAACGTGATTATGATCAATTAAAAGCTAGCTTAACCGGAGCAGATGGTAATGATACAGACGATACTTCTCCTACATATAAAGTGTTGGAAGAAGGTGCCAATACATTATCAAAGGAAGAAACAACTCGTTTGGCTCAGCGTCAGTTGAAATTCATTCAGTCTCTTCAAGCTGCTTTGGTGCGTATAGAAAACAAAACCTATGGTATTTGCCGGGAAACAGGAAAGCTGATTCCTGCGGAACGCTTACGGGCTGTACCTCATGCAACGTTGAGCATTGAGGCTAAAGAAAATGGTAAAAAATAAAGGATGAATAAAATATTCACTAAAGGGAGAATTGCTCTGCTTGTCATCTTCTCTGTATTGATTATCGACCAAATAATCAAGGTAACCATAAAAACGCATATGTATTTCCATGAAAGCATACGCATCACCGATTGGTTTTATATCTATTTTACTGAAAATAACGGAATGGCATTTGGTATGGAAATATTTGGAAAATTATTTCTTACTACATTTCGTATTGCGGCAGTAGCTGTAATTGGATGGTATTTAATGAAAATTGTGAAACAAGGTCTGAAGACAGGCTATATTGTATGTGTTTCACTTATTTTGACCGGAGCATTAGGGAATATTATAGACAGTGTGTTTTATGGATTACTTTTCAGTGAGAGTACTCATGCACAAATAGCATCGTTTCTGCCACATGGGGGAGGGTACGCTCCTTTGCTTTACGGAAAAGTCGTGGATATGTTTTATTTTCCGATTATCGACACTTATTGGCCTCTCTGGATACCATTTGTAGGAGGTGAACATTTTATATTTTTCAGCCCGATATTTAATTTTGCTGATGCTTCAATTAGTTGTGGTATCATTGCATTACTATTATTCTATAGCAAATATTTGAATGACTCCTATCATGCGTTAAAAAAATCATGAAGGAACGGCGACAATATCAGTGGTCTTACATATTCCTTATAACTTTTGTTTTAACGGGTTGTGAGGTGAAACGTCCAAGTGCGGTTATGTCCGATACCCAAATGGAGGATGTTCTCTATGATTATCACATAGCCAAAGCTATGGGTGAAGGAGTTCCTTATAATGAAAGTTATAAAAAGGAACTTTATATTGAATCGGCGTTTAAAAAACATGGCATTACACAAGCTGATTTTGATTCGTCTATGGTATGGTTTGCCCGTAATCCAGATGTTATGACTGACATTTATAAAAAAGTAAATGAGAAGTTAAAAGCAGAAAGAGATAATATAAACCACCTGATTTCTTTACGAAGTAACACACCTAAAGAGAGTTTACCTGGTGACAGTATAGACATATGGAGTTGGAGACCTATCTATTCTTTGACAGGAGCACCTTTAAGTAATAAAATATCGTTCGTCTTTCCGGCTGATTCAAACTTTAAAGATCGGGATACATTACGCTGGCAGGCACGTTTTCGTTTTTATAATAAAGGCAGTCTTAATAATAGGTGCAACCTTGTTATGTCAATGCAGATCCGTTATAAGAATGATACTACTGTTAGTTCTCTTAAAAAAGTGTATAGAGCTGGTATGGAAAACCTCACTCTCCATTCTGATACTTTGGGAGGAATAAAGGAAGTAAAGGGATTTATTTACTATTCAACTGAAGAACCGGACAATACGTTAAAATTAATTATAGACCGTATAACATTAATGCGGTACCATGCTATTGATACTTTATATCATTCCAAGCATGACAGTATATCTAAGAAGGAAATACAGTTACCTTCTTCTGATTCTACTAAAAGAGATTCTGCGATGAAGAGAACAAATCCTTTGAATCAGGAAAGAGAAAGAATACGCAACAGACGGGAAGCAGATCATGCCCCTGTATTGAAAAAGAATTTGAAAATGGAGAAGCGGTGAAATTTGTTGTAAAAATTCTTCTATAAATAAATTCGTAAATAATGAAGCGATATGTTTCACATTTCTTGTTATTGCCTCCATACGGCTATCTGAAAAAATGTGTTGTTGAGACTGAGCATGAATTTGTGGTAAGGTTATTTCCTTTTAATGAGGAAATAGAATCGACAGAATGGTTATCTGGGCTAATAGTGCTTTTCCCAAAACACAATATATTGGATCATCTATTTAGGGAAAAAGTGCCTTTTCTGGAAAAGATTCCACTAGAATTTTCAGAAGGTCACATTCCTCTTCTATTCTTTCATGCCTATTTATTCTCTCCGTTTGATTTTACTTTGATGCAACCTGTCTGCGGAACTCAGCGCAAACAACTGCCGTAGCAATTGCAACGTTTAATGATTCGGATGTCTCTCTTGCTTCTGGATAATTAGGAATGTAAAGTCGGCTAGTAATGAGTTGTTCCACTTCTGCTGTAATGCCGTTACCTTCATTGCCCATTACAATTAGTCCATTTGCTGATAGTTGCTCTTGGTATATGTTTTTCCCGTTAAGGAATGTGCCATATACTGGTGTTTTGTCTAGGGTTCGGATTAAATCGGGTAGAGAAGTATAGTGTATTTTCACACGGGCGATGCCTCCCATTGTCGCCTGAATTGTTTTTGGATTGTAAACATCAGCTGTGTTCGGAGAGCAGAATAGATGTTCTATGCCGAACCAGTCAGCTAGACGAATGATTGTTCCTAAATTTCCAGGATCTTGTATATCGTCTAATGCTAAACAAAGGGAATGTTCAATTACTGTATAATCAGTGTTTTCTTCGGGTTGTCTAAAAATAGCAAGTACTTCTTGAGGTGTTTTCAATAAACTGGCACGACAAAGTTCATCTTGTGATACTTCAACAATTTCATCTGCATCGGGAATGTTATTCTTTATTAACCATTCAGGTACAGCTGCTAGAAATAGACAGGGAAAATGTCCTAGTAAGTCTTTTACTAACTTTGGCCCTTCTGCCAAAAAAACTTTTTCGGACTTACGAACTTTTTTCTGCTCAAGTGAATGGATGTATTTAATACGGTTTTTACTTAATGGCATATGATGTGTGTGATACGTTGAGCAAATATACATCATTATTTTTAGATACTCAAAAAAGCAGGATATACTTCGGCCTATTTTAGTTTCGAAAAAGAAAAAATACAGTTATATTTGTAGACTTTTATGCGCAATTTATAAAATCCGGTATGAAGAGAAGTTTTCATGGCATCATACTTATTATGTTTATAGCTGCATTGGCTTCATGTTCCACTACTAAATATGTGCCAGATGACTCATATTTACTGGATGGAGTTCGCATTTATACCGATAATAAGGAAATAAAACCTTCTAGTTTATCTTTGTATATTCGTCAAAATCCAAACTCCAAATGGTTTAGCTTGATAAAGACACAACTATATATTTATAATTGGTCTGGAAGAGATTCAACTAAATGGATAAATAGAGCATTGCGTAGGTTGGGAGATGCCCCTGTGGTATATAGTGAAGAAGAAACGGAACGTTCCCGGGAAGAAATAACAAAGGCTGTACAAAACTTGGGATATATGGGAGCTTATGTGCAATGCTTTTCGAAAAAGAATAAAAAAAAGCTGAAACTAACTTATAAAATTACTACTGGTAAGCCATATGTCATTCGCTCTATTAAATATGATATTCAAGATAATAAGATTAGAGGCTATATGCAGCTAGACTCGGCCGAGACTTTATTAAAAAGTGGCATGTATTTTAATGTTAATGTATTGGATTATGAGCGTCAACGTGTAACTGACAACTTATTAAGAAATGGATATTATAAATTCAATAAAGATTATATTACTTATACTGCTGATACTATACGTGGAACTTATCAAGTCGATTTAACTTTGCATTTAGCCTTATATAAGGAAAATAATGAAGATAAGCCTAGAAACCATTCTCAATATACGATCAATAAAGTAAATTTCATAACTAATTATGATGTCTTGCAATCATCCGCTTTAAGTAGTGTGGAGATAAATGATTCTATACACTATAGAGAATTTCCTATTTATTACAAAGGCCGATTTTACCTTCGCCCTAAGATATTGTTGAACAATTTGCGTATAATGCCGGGAACATTGTACAATGAGCAAAATGTACAACGTACTTACTCTAATTTTGGACGTTTGTCTGCCGTGAAATATACTAATATTCGCTTTTTTGAGACACAAATAGCTGATAGTAGTAAGTTAAATGCATACGTGATGTTAACTGAGAGCAAACCTAAATCTGTATCATTCGAGCTGGAAGGTACAAACTCTTCCGGGGATTTAGGAGCTGCAGCATCGGTTGCTTTTCAGCATCGTAATATATTTAAAGGTTCAGAGACTTTTATGCTAAAGTTGCGTGGGGCTTATGAGGCAATATCTGGTTTGCAATCATCTGATTACAGCAATGAAAACTATACTGAATTAGGAGCAGAAGCAAGCATTAATTTCCCTAGATTTAAATTCCCTTTCTTATCGAATAAATTTAAGCGGAAAATTCGTGCGACAACTGAATTAAATTTGCAGTACAGCTATCAGATTCGTCCTGAGTTCTCACGTATTGTGGCTTCTACCGGATGGAGCTATAAGTGGGGACTTCAGCATCAACGGTCGCAAAATCGCATAGATTTAATTGATATTAATTATCTATATATGCCTTCCATATCGTTGGCATTTAAAGAGAAGTATTTAGATAATGAACAAAATTATATTTTAAAGTATAATTACGATGATCGATTAATTATTCGTTCTGGATACAGTTATACTTTTAATAGTGCAGGTCATGCTTTAGTTAACAATACTATTGTGGGAAATTCATATTCTATTCGATTTAATTTTGAGTCTGCTGGTAACTTGATGTATTTGATTTCCAGAATGACTTCCATGAAAAAAAATGAAGAGGGAGAATACACTGTGCTAGGTATACCATATGCTCAATATGTGAGAGGAGATTTTGATTATGCCAAAAACATAATGATTGATAACCGTAATGCAGTGGCTTTTCATATTGGAGGTGGCATTGCTGTCCCTTATGGAAATGCAACTGTTGTGCCTTTTGAAAAACGCTATTTTTCAGGAGGTGCAAATAGTGTGCGTGGATGGTCTGTTCGTAGTCTTGGACCTGGGGCTTTTGCTGGTGATGGCAATTTCTTGAATCAGTCAGGAGATATTAAGCTTGATGCAAGCGTCGAATATCGAACACGATTATTTTGGAAATTCAGGGGAGCTATATTTGTTGATGCGGGTAATATCTGGACTTTGCGTAGCTATGATAGTCAACCTGGGGGACAATTTCAGATTGGACAATTTTACAAACAGATAGCAATGGCGTATGGATTAGGTTTGCGACTTGACTTAGATTTTTTTGTTCTTCGTTTTGATGGAGGAATGAAGGCTCTTAATCCTGTATATGAAAGCGGAAGTAACCGTTATCCTTTATTGCACCCTAATTTTGGACGGGACTTTGCCTTTCATTTTGCAGTAGGATATCCATTTTAAAGATATAGAAAACTCCTCTTATTTATCTTTAAAAAGAAAAGAATAAGAGGAGTTCTTATTATCTGATAAGAATTAGCGTGCTGCGTAATATGTATTGATTAAAGATGCTTGATGGGCAGCTGATACCCCGTGTGTATCTAATGTGACATTTATGGCTTCGCCATTTGGCAAAGGCATGGTTGCTGTTCCATCATTATTCATCTGCAAAAGTTCTGTACTCACACCGTTAGCAACAACGTTCCATGTGTTGAGATCTGTGTCATAGATTAGCTCCATTGATGTGTTTTCTCCTTCTTTAGTGATAGAATAGCCGTCTTTTAGAGTTTTTACTAAGTAGGTTCCATTTTCACCTTTAACGGTTCTTACGTCTCCTATGTTTGCCATTGGGTTACTTCCAGACCAAAATTCGATGGAGTTAATCACTAATGCATCAGCCAAATAACATACACCATACACGGGAATAATATTACAGGCTAAATAAACAAGTTCATTTACAAATTTATTTCCAACACTTTGATTCCATGTGGCTAATTTAGAATGCAGAGCAAAAGAACCTACACAGGAACTAAATAAAAATGCGCCACAAATCATAACAGTTGCAGCAAGTTTCAAATTATTTTTCTTCATAATTCCGTTTTTAGTGAAACATTGAGAATTTCTAATAGTATTTAAAACAATCTATAAGTTATAAAGTTTATTCAAACTAAAACTAGTCAAAAATAAAAATATCTGAAGGTGTATTACGCTTTAAGGTAAATAATTGTACATCTTTACCTATTTGTATCCCTTTATTCTTTAACTTCCATTCTACCGTTTTATAGGCCAATTCCGGATGATTATTATCTTTGCTCAAATGGCATAACCAGATGTATTTTAAATGTTCCGTAATATTTTCTGCAAGGAAATCGGCAGTATCAAGATTGCTCATATGTCCTGTACGACTTGAAATACGCTCTTTCAAGTATTGAGGATATGTTCCCATACGCAACATTTCATCATCATAGTTTGCTTCCAATATCAAGTAATTCGCTTTGCATATGTATTTGGCTGCAGTAGGAGTTATCTCTCCTAAATCTGTGAGAAAAGAAAAAACTTTTCCGTCGATTTCAATGCAATATCCCACGTTATCAGTACCATCATGGGGCACTTCAAACGATTCAATTTGAAAATCTTCCAGTTGCATAGGATGATACTTTTCCAGATAGCGTACTGAATCATGGAGCTTTTCTGTCATGCAGTAGCTTTTATTAATCCCTTCATGTATCAGTGAAGTCGTATAAATGGGAATATTTAGTTTCTCACCAAGTCCTCCAACGGCTTTAATATGATCGGCATGGTCATGAGTTATAAAAACAGCACGTATAGATTCCATTCCAACTCCTGAATCTCGCAATATTTTTTTTATTGTGCGGGCTGCAATGCCTGCATCTATTAATATACCGTATGTATCAGTTCCTATATAATAACAGTTGCCACTGCTTCCACTCGCAAGGCTTATAAATTTAACTCTCATTTTTTTTATATTAATAATCGTCACATTTGAACGATGTGACGGCAAATATACATAAAAAAAAAAATTGGAGGTGCTTAGCCAGTCCTTTTATTATACTAAAAAAGGAACGGATATGCATTATATCCGCCCCTTTTAATTGTATCTTCTTGGAATAGAAGAATATTACAGATTAAAATTGAAAATAATTTTTAGCGTTGTTATAACTAATATCTTCAACCATTTGATTTAGGCGTCCTATTTCGGATGCTGGTATTTCACCGTTCTCAACATCATTACCCAAAAGATTACATAATGTGCGACGGAAATATTCGTGACGTGGATAGGATAGGAATGAACGTGAATCAGTTAACATACCTACAAAACGGCTTAATAATCCCAATAATGAAAGTGCATTCATTTGCTTTTCCATTCCATTTTTTTGGTCAAGAAACCACCAACCGGAACCAAATTGGATTTTACCAGGTGTTGTCCCATCTTGGAAATTGCCGAGCATTGTGGCAATTACTTCGTTTGCCGACGGATTTAAATTGTACAGAATGGTTTTTGTTAATTTCCCCTCTGAATTTAAACGATCGAGGAATCTAGCCATGGCCTTGGCTGTGGTAAATTCTCCAATAGAATCAAAACCTGTATCTGGACCTAGCAATTCGAACATTTTGGTGTTATTGTTACGAATAGCACCGTAATGATACTGTTGAGCCCAACCTTTTTCCCAGTCCATTTCTGCAAAGATTACTAACATAGCAGACTTGAATTTTAGGATTTCTTCTTTTTTTAATTCTGTACCACCGTATACTTTGTTGAAAATTGCTTTTATTTCAGTTTCGGTATAGTCTTCTGCATAGAATTCCTCAATTCCATGATCGGATAATTTACATCCTTGTTCGGCAAAGAAGTCATGGCGTTTACGCAAAGCTTCTATCATATCTTCAAAGCTAGAGATAGTAACACCACTCGCCTCTGCTAGTTTTTCAATGTATGCGCGAAAATCTGTTGGTACTTCTACCGCCATTGCTTTATCGGGACGCCAAGCTGGTAGCATTTTAATTTCAAAACCACTTTTGCGGGTTTTTATATGATACTCTAAAGAATCTATAGGATCGTCAGTGGTACAAACTACTTCTACATGATACCGACGCATCATGCCGCGTGCTGAATATTCTGGCTGTTTTAATTTATCGTTGCATTCTTCGTAGATTTCGCGTGCTGTTTTAGGATTCAAAATTTTGTCTATACCAAATGCTGTCTTTAGTTCCAAATGAGTCCAATGGTAGAGGGGATTACGAAAAGTATATGGGACAGTTTCTGCCCATTTCTCGAATTTTTCCCAATCTGTAGTATCTTTACCCGTACAAAAGCGTTCATCGATACCATTTGTACGCATTGCACGCCATTTATAATGGTCTCCGCCTAACCATATTTCTGTTAATGATTTGAATTGGTAGTCGTCTGCTACCATTTTAGGAATTAAGTGACAGTGATAATCAATGATTGGCATCTTAGCTGCATGCTTGTGGTACAACTTCTGTGCAGTTTCTGTTTGCAACAAAAAGTTTTCATCCATAAATTTTTTCATTCTATTGTGTTTTTAGTATATAAAAATATTACTATTCGATTGTATACCTATATAGTATTGATTTTAAAGCTTATAGGTAATTTGTTGTTTTTAATTTTATTAACCGTTATCGAACACAAAAATAGATAATTTACTTGGAGAAACAAAATAATTCGTATCTTTGCAGAAGAATATTTATAATATTTAAGTTTTTTGATAATGGACCTTTAGTAACTTTGTGTAGCAAATATGTCTATGGAAAACAAAAATTACACCATTAAGGATATTGCCCGTATGGCGGGTGTTTCTGCAGGAACAGTGGATCGAGTTTTACACAATCGTGGGGATGTGTCACTTTCAAGTAAGGAGAAGGTTCAAAATGTACTTGATAAGATAGACTATCATCCTAATATGTTTGCTATCGGTTTAGCTGCAAAAAAAAAATATCATATTCTTTGTATTATACCTTATTATATAGAACAAGATTATTGGCATTCTGTAGCTCAAGGTATTAATCGTGCTTCAGAAGAACTTAGTCCTTTCAATGTTAGTATAAATTATTCATTCTATCGTCATGCTGACAACGGTTCATATGAAGAAGCCTGTATGGCTCCATATCGAGAGGTTCCTGATGCTGTATTGATAGCTCCTAATTTTCGTGAAGAAACGGTTAAGTTAACTAGTTATTTGGAAAAAAATCATATACCGTATGTGTTTATTGATTTTAATATAGAGCATACGCATGCATTATGCTACATTGGGCAAGATTCTATGGCGAGCGGATACCTTGCTGCTAAGATTTTAATGAGGAACTATGAGAGTGGGCAAGAATTAGTTTTATTTCTTAATAATGAGAAAGATAATCCTGCTGAAATACAAATGCAGCGTCGTTTAGATGGCTTTATGAAGTTTATTACTAAAAATTATACATATCTAAATATTCATGACATTTTATTAAATAAAGAAGACGATGCAGCTAATCGTCAGTTATTAGATGAGTTTTTTAATAAACATCCACGTGCAGAGTTAGGGATTGTTTTTAATTCACGAGTATATCAGGTTGCCAGTTATTTACAAGAAACAGGTCATTTCCTGAAGGGACTGATGGGATATGATCTTTTGCAAAAGAATGTTGATTTTTTAAGATCAGGTGAAGTTAATTATCTTATTGGACAACGCCCCGAATTACAAGGTTACTATGGAGTTAAGGCATTATGTATCCATGTGGTTTTTAAAAAACCTGTAGCTCCGGTTAAATACATGCCTATTGATGTATTAATGAAAGAGAATATTGATTTCTATTTTGAGTTTGAATAAGCAATATTAAAAATATATATTTACTTAAAAAATAAAAGATGAAAGCATTAAACAAGCAAAACGCTCCGAAAGTACAACGTCCGGAACGCATTATTCAGTTCGGTGAAGGTAATTTTTTACGTGCATTTGTTGACTGGATTATTTATAACATGAACCAAAAAGCTGATTTTAATAGTAGTGTTGTCGTCGTTCAACCTATAGAAAAAGGCATGATAGACATGTTGAATGCACAAGATGATCTTTATCATGTTAACCTTCAAGGGCTAGATGATGGTAAGGCCGTAAACAGTTTGACTATGATTGACGTTATTAGTCGTGCATTGAATCCATATACTCATAATGATGAATTCATGAAATTAGCGGAGCAGCCAGAGATGCGATTTGTTATTTCCAATACAACGGAAGCTGGCATTGCTTTTGATTCTTCATGCAAGTTGAATGATGCTCCTGCATCATCTTATCCTGGAAAATTAACCCAACTTCTTTATCATCGTTTTAAAACATTCAAGGGTGATAAGACAAAAGGCTTGATTATTTTTCCTTGTGAACTGATATTCCTAAATGGGCATAAATTAAAAGAAACTATATATCAATATATTGAATTATGGCAATTAGGGAATGATTTTAAGACTTGGTTTGAGGAAGCTTGCGGCGTTTATGCTACACTGGTGGATCGTATTGTTCCGGGATTTCCACGTAAAGATATTGCTGTTATTAAGGATAAATTGCAGTATGATGACAATATGGTAGTGCAGGCTGAGATTTTCCATTTGTGGGTAATTGAAGCTCCTCAGAAGGTTGCCAAAGAGTTCCCAGCTGATCAAGCGGGCTTGAATGTTTTATTTGTGCCTTCGGAGGAACCGTACCATGAACGGAAAGTAACTCTTCTAAATGGGCCTCACACGGTTCTTTCGCCAGTCGCTTATTTATCAGGTGTTAATATTGTGCGTGATGCTTGTCAGCATCCTATAATTGGCAAGTATATCCATAAAGTCATGTTTGATGAATTGATGGAAACGCTGAACTTACCTAAAGAAGAGTTACAGAAATTTGCTAAAGATGTATTAGATCGATTTAATAATCCGTTTGTGGATCATGCTGTAACCAGTATTATGTTGAATTCATTTCCTAAATATGAAACTCGTGATTTACCGGGCTTAAAGACGTACTTAAAACGTAAAGGAGAACTTCCTAAAGGTCTTGTACTTGGATTAGCCGCTATTATTACATACTACAAGGGAGGGGTTCGTGAAGATGGTGCTGAAATAATTCCGAATGATGCTCCTGAAATTATGAAACTGTTAAAAGACTTATGGGCTACAGAAGATACACAGAAAGTAACTGAAGGTGTTTTAGCGGCTACATTTATTTGGGGTGAAGATTTGAACTCTATTTCGGGGCTGGCTGCTGCCGTAAAAGCAGATCTGGATTCTATTCAGAAAAAAGGAATGCTGGAAACTGTTAAAGGAATTCTTTAATCATCATATTTATATTAGTAATAGGGCGGAACAAAAGTTTTGCCCTATTTTATTTCCCAAATTGTAAGGCAATTCCTAAGGAAACGTATGTAAGATTATTATCAAAAATAGTCTGATATTCATCTGGATTATCTCTGGCAAATTTGGGTGTATAATTTGAATTGAAATGCCAATCAGCGAACAAAAATTCTGCTTTAAGTTGCATTCCAATCATTTTAGTAATAGCAAAATCATAGCCAAATGCCCACGAAATGCAGAAATACCCTTTACTGAATGTACTGCCTGAGCTATAGAAATTGGTATTGCGAAGTTTATCGCTGTAAAACAGGCATCCTGCGCCAATGCTACTCCAGACCGCATTTGTGTTTTCATCCATAAGATAACGGAATGTAAAGGTGGGAGCAATGAAATGATTTTTCATTTCATTGCCATTTCTGGAACTTGAAATGTATTCATAGGTAGCTCCAAATGCTATGGCAGGGGAAAGATAGTGTCTGTAACTACTTTCTATAAAATAAGAAAGAGGTTTATTTGTAATATCCATATAATTTCCCTTTCCTTCTGATAGACTAAAAAGAAGGCCGCCACATATCGTGAAACTATTTTGTGTAGGCAATTTTTGTCCCTTAATTGGAATAGTAATTGCTAATAGGATGGACAGACTGATAATCCATTTCGTTTTCATTATAAAATTGAATTAGTGTGGGCAAAGTTAAACTAATTGATTTGAGCAAACAATACATAAAATAATAATGTTTTCTACTCGATAGAGAATATCAATTGTAAATGAATTATAAAAGGCTATGAATTTAAATAATGTAATTAGTGATTTTTCTGAAACACCAATGATGCCTGCCCTCTTTGTCGGACATGGAAGTCCGATGAATGGATTAGAAAAGAATGAATTTAATAGAGAATGGACACTGATAGGTAATTTGTTACCAATTCCTCGTGCTATTATTTGTATTTCTGCCCATTGGGAAACCCGAGGAAGTTATATTACAATCAATGAACAGCCGAAAACAATTCATGATTTTTATGGATTTCCCCGAGAATTGTATGAACAACAGTATCCGGCTCCTGGTGCTCCAAACTTAGCAAGTGAAATTATTGGCCAAATTAATCAACCGCAAATAGAAATGGATGCTGAATGGGGATTGGACCATGGGACATGGAGTGTTCTGCGATACCTTTATCCGTTTGCTAATGTACCTGTTATACAACTCAGTATTGATCATTATAAAGATGCAAAATGGCATTATGAACTAGGAAAACAATTAGCTTTCCTTCGTAAAAGGGGCGTACTGATTATAGGAAGTGGAAATATGATACATAACCTGCGTATGATGCAGATCCGACAAAGCGATATCAATGCTCAATATGGCTATAGTTGGGCAATTGAACTAAATGAAATATTCAAAAACAGGATAGAAGAAAGAAACGATAAACCATTAATTGATTATACTTCCCTCCATAAAGAAATACGTTATGCTATTCCAACTGCAGAACATTATATACCCTTACTTTACATTATAGGAATCAGATCACCGAAGGATCAAATTAGGATTTTCAATGATAAGGTAATTGCCGGATCGTTGAGTATGACTTCTATATTGTTACAGCCTAGAAATGATAAATAAGAAATGAGTGATAAAACAGCTATTGCATTACTAAAAATAGAAGACGACCAAACGTTTATTAGTGCTCCGGAAGGTGTAACAACATTGCCTTTCGGATCAAAGAGCCTGTCAAATAAATACTTTATCCATACCCCTCCAAATGAAAATGAAATTGAAATAGTCATTAATTTGGTGGAAGATGCGCTAATGCCAATAGTGGCAGATATTAAAAAGAAAAATTACCAACTTGTGACGCTAGATAAAAATGCAAAAGATATAGCATTCTATGCCGAAGTAGAAGGAACGAGCTTGAGTGTAAAAGATGTGGAAGGCATATTTTCAAGAATGGCTGCAATTATCACCGGTAGACCAGCGTCGACTGATCTCTTGCCGGAAGAAAACAGTTTTATAGCATATGAACTTATACTTAGAGAGGTTATGAATCACTTGGGATTTCACAATATCGTTTTGATTACCTCACAATGACACACTTTGTGAGGTAAGATACGGGAAGTTTTTTAGCCAAATAATGACTGTCATTTTGGAGCCTGGGCAATAATTATTTAGCGACTCCTTTGTGTAGAATAAAGGTGGTAGCACCAATGGTTATAATGGCACCCTCTTCGATACGAATGCGATCTCTATCCCCTAGAATCTCATTATTTAGAAAAGTACCTGTCAAACTAGGAGCATCACGTAGTGTATAAATCAACTTGCCTTGTTTATTATGCTTTATATTTATAATACAATGCCTACGGTCCATGCTCATATCAGAAGTTTCAATAGGTGCGTTTATTTCAGTGCCTATACATCGTCTACCGATAATATTGTCACCTTCTTGTAAAGGTATTACTTGTTTAAAGCCAAAAACATTTTCTATGACTGTTATATTTCCAAATGCTTCCTTGAATTCAGAACTGTCGGGGTGTTCTTCTTTTTGAGGTGGACGTACTTTAGTCATACCTAACCGTATGCTAAATTGTTTTCCACAATGATCACATACAAAAACCAATGATTGGCCTTCGTTGTATTTGGTTTCATCAAATAGCAGATAATTATCGCATTTAGGACATCGAATTCGTTTCATCTTTATTGTTTAAGTATCCACGCGTTTTTGTACTTCTCGTTTTGACGCATATCTGATAAAACTTGATATGCTTTGGATTCAGTTTCGTATGAGTTGATGGAAACACGCATTTTGCCTCCTCCTATAATAGCTTTTGCTGATGAAAAGCCATTCTCATTTAATTGAGCAGCCATATGCTGGGCATCTTTTTCTGTTCCTAGACTAGCAATGATAATATGGTAAGGTTTACTGATAGATGGTATTACTTTTACTGCATTAACTTTTACCTTCGTCACAGCGGCTGATTTTACTGCAACTTTTGGAGTAATAGCTTTTTCTTTAGTTGTATTTTTTTTAATAGCAGAAGTGGAATTGTTTATGGTGGGTGTTTCTTTTATTATAACGGGATTAAATACTAATGATTGTTTTTCTATTTTTTCAAAAAGTTCTTCAGGAAGTAGTTTGGCATAATTTTCTTTCATTACTTCAGTATTCTGTATTGGAGTAGAAAAGAAAATGGATAATATAATTATTGCAGCAATAGCAGCTGTTTTTGCTAAATAGCCTGAATATAATTTAATAGTAGTTTGCTTATTTGTTGTTGGAGCTGGGAATGGAATGTTTTTGGGGTTCTTTTCTTCTTTTATAGCAGATAATTCCTTCATTACAAACATGTCCAAGCCATATAAAAATGGCGTTGTTATTTTATCGTCATAAGGAATGAAATTATATTTATTATCGATAGTGTAGTGTAATTCACCAATATTAGGCAGCTCTATCTTTCCATTCTCCTGTAAAATTGCACTTATTTCCTTAACTTGATGTTCTACCATTTTGGTTGCATCAGAAAAATTAGTGCCATATACAGTCATATATGATTGGACAATCAAACCATCATTCATTTTCAACTGGGGATTAAAGCCAATTACACGGGTAGGAGGAAGAAATATATTTTCTTCCTTAATATGTGTTGTAGGGACATAATGAGCTACAAATCCTCCTAAGCCGGGAATAATGACGCAATCATTCTCCAATAATAATGCTTCTATGTGCTGTGCTAATTCTATCATAATGCAAAATTAATGTAATAATCGAATATTTACCCTTCCAAGTTCTGTTTTCTTTTCAACAAATTATAAACATGCAATTCTTCGGCCCACAATTGTGGGCCCACAGTTGTAAAACGGAGTTTTCTCTTATGTATTATGATGTTTTTCCATTAGGATCGTAGTATATAAACAGAGAAGAGTCTTGTTATTAAAAGTGGCACTTTTATATGGCAAGACAGAAAAACTCTACTTAAATCAATATCTGATATATTAGAAAAATTTTCTACTTTTGCACATATTTATTATATTCCATGTTTATTGAGGGGTGGAACTATTTCGAGACTTGTTGCAGAAAGGAAAATATACGCATATTATTATATAATATATTAATCATATACGAAATATTATAATTAAGATGAATTATATACAGACAGAGGTAAATGGCGTTTGGGTAATAGAGCCAAAGGTGTTTTGTGACGAACGGGGATACTTTATGGAAGCGTTCAAAGAAGAGGAATTTAATGCCAACATAGGTGATGTCCATTTTGTTCAAGATAATGAATCGAAATCTTCATTCGGAGTATTACGTGGTTTACATTATCAACGAGGGGAGTACAGTCAATCCAAATTGGTGAGAGTCATAAAGGGAAGGGTACTGGATGTCGCTGTTGATTTGCGTCAGTCTTCTTCAACTTTTGGTAAGTATGTTAGTGTTGAGTTAAGCGAAGATAATAAACGCCAGTTTTTTATTTCTCGTGGATTTGCCCATGGTTTCTTAGTCTTAAGTGACGAAGCGGTCTTTACGTATAAAGTAGATAATGCTTATGCTCCGCAGGCTGAAGCGTCGATTTGTTATGATGATGAGATGATAGCAATTAATTGGCCAATTGCAAAAGAACAGCTAGTATTATCAAACAAAGATAAAAAGGCCGTGTTATTTAAAGATGCAGAATATTTTGAATAGAGTATGAAAATAGCTATTGTAGGTACAGGATATGTAGGGCTAGTTACAGGGACTTGTTTTGCAGAGATTGGAGTCAATGTTGTTTGTGTAGATACAAATAAAGAGAAAATTGAGGCTCTGAAAAGCAGGATTATGCCTATTTTTGAAAATGGGCTAGAAGAAATGGTGAACAAAAACGTAAAAGCTGGACGCTTACATTTTACTACTTCGTTGGAGGAATGCTTAAATGAAGTAGAAGTTGTGTTTAGTGCAGTTGGCACTCCACCGGATGAAGATGGGAGTGCGGATCTAAGCTATGTGCTTGAAGTAGCAAGAACGATTGGTAAGAATATGAAAAAGTATGTACTTGTAGTTACCAAGAGTACGGTACCGGTAGGGACTGCTCAAAAAGTACGTGCTACGATTCAGGAAGAATTAGATAGGCGTAAAATTAGTTTGCCTTTTGATGTGGCCTCTAATCCTGAATTTTTGAAGGAAGGAAATGCTATTAATGATTTTATGAGCCCCGATAGAGTGGTGGTTGGAGTGGACTCTGAACGTGCTGAAAAGTTGATGAGTAAGCTTTATAAACCCTTCTTTTTAAATAATTTCCGAGTAATATTCATGGATATACCATCTGCGGAAATGACCAAGTATGCTGCTAATTCAATGCTAGCCACGCGCATTAGTTTTATGAATGATATTGCGAATCTTTGTGAATTGGTGGGAGCTGATGTAAACATGGTTAGAAACGGAATAGGGTCTGATACTCGCATCGGAAGGAAATTCTTGTATCCAGGCATAGGTTATGGAGGATCTTGTTTCCCGAAAGATGTAAAGGCTCTAATAAAAACTGCGGAACAAAAGGGGTATCCTATGCGTGTATTGCATGCTGTTGAAGAAGTAAATGAGAGCCAAAAAGGCATTTTATTTGATAAATTGAGTAAACATTTTAATAATAATCTTGAAGGAAAAACTGTTTCATTATGGGGACTATCTTTTAAACCGGAGACTGATGATATGAGAGAAGCACCAGCCTTAATTTTAATAGATAGACTTTTAAAAGCAGGATGTAAAGTGAGGGCGTATGATCCGGCTGCAATGAAAGAGTGTCGTAGGCGTATTGGAGAGGGTATATATTATGCTAAAGATATGTATGATGCTGCTTTAGATGCGGATGCACTAATGCTATTGACGGAATGGAAAGAGTTTCGGATGCCTTCTTGGGCTGTCATAAAAAAAACAATGCAACAGACTGTTATATTGGATGGACGTAATATATATGAGAAACAGGAAATGGAAGATCTGGGATTTGTATATTATTGCATTGGAAAATAACTAAAAGCAAAAAAAATGATTAAGTGGAGTGCGGTTCTGTTTGTGTTAGGGGCTTCATTTCTAATATCGTGTAGCGGAAATAAAGAACAATACACTTCTAAAGAAGATGTTATTGCTAAAGAAATGCTGCAGGGCATTTGGGTAGATGATGAAACTGAGATGCCTTTAATTCGTATTAAAGGTGATACAATATATTATACCGATTCCCAAAATATGCCTACGTATTTTAAAATAATTAAGGATACGGTTTATGTTTATGGAAGTGTTACCTCTGCTTATAAGATAGATAAACAAACTGAATTTGATTTTTGGTTTCATTCGATATCCGATGAAATAATAAAACTACATAAATCGGATAATCCAGTGGACAATCTCTCTTTCGGAAATCAAAATACGCAAATAGCTTCAGCCACTAAAAGTGTGATGCAAAAAGACAGTATTGTGATGTATAATGGCATTCGTTACAGAGGCTATGTATACATAAATCCTTCAAAAATAAAGGTTATTAGGACATCTTATACTGAGGATGGAATTAGCGTAGATAATATCTATTTTGATAATATCATTCATATTTGTGTGTATAAAGGTAAAGAACTTCTTTACGGAAAGGATATAAAGAAACAGATGTTTTCAAATCAATTTCCTGATTCTTTCTTGAACCAAGCCATTTTATATGATATGAGATTTATGGGGGTTGATGCTCGGGGATATCATTATCAAGCTACTCTAAACGTCCCCGAAAGTTCTATATCTGGTTTAGCAAATTTAACCATTACCATGAATAAACAATTGATTATAAGCAAGGTAGAAAACTAACCTTGCTTTTTTAGTGCGTAGCAGTTGTTCTATTTTTCTTTCTGTTTGCGTGTTTATCTTTTCTGAAATGCTTTCCGTTCTCTCTTGATTTAGTTCCTCTTCTTTTAGGGGCATATTCAGGAGAACTACCTAATTCAATAGGTATAGGTATTTTATAAATATCCTTAGTCAGAAAGTTTTCTATACTATTAAATTTTGATTGTTCTTTTTCATTAACAAAAGTTATGGCGACACCGTCGTTATTTGCACGCGCCGTACGGCCTATACGATGCACATAATCTTCACTATCGTGTGGAACGTCATAGTTGATAACTAAGCGAATGTCATCTATATCAATCCCCCTTGATACAATATCCGTAGCAACCAAAATGTTGATTCTTCCTGCTTTAAATTCGTGCATAACAGAATCACGTTGGCTCTGTTCAAGGTCGGAATGCATTTCTCCCACGTTCAAATGCATCATCTTTAAAGCTTTGGTGACTTCCTTAACTTTTATTTTGGAAGAAGCAAAGACAATAACGCGTTCTGGAGTTTGTTCTGCGAACAAGTTACGTATAATCCCTAGTTTTTGATTCTCATAGCAAATATATGCTGCTTGTACTATTTTATCGGCAGGTTTGGAGACTGCAAGTTTTACTTCAGCAGGGTTATTTAAAATATTTTTTGCCATTTGCTGTATTTTAATAGGCATAGTGGCAGAAAACATGATTGTCTGTCTTTTCTTAGGTAGTGCTTTTACAATTTGCATAATGTCATCATAAAATCCCATGTCCAACATGCGATCAGCTTCGTCTAATATAAAATATGAAACGCGGGAAAGATCAACATATCCTAGGCTAAGATGCGCTATTAATCGTCCAGGAGTGGCAATTACTACATCTGCTCCTAAAGCCAGACTCTTCTTTTGTTGCTCAAAAAGTATTCCATCATTACCTCCATATATCGCAACGCTTGAGACCGGTAGAAAATAAGAAAAGCCTTCCATTTGTTGATCTATTTGTTGTACCAATTCACGGGTTGGAGCCATGACTATACAATTTATTGCATCTTCAGGATGTTCCTTTTCCGATAGTTTATTTAAAATAGGTAATATATAAGCTGCTGTTTTTCCTGTTCCGGTTTGGGCTACAGCTATCAAATCACGACCTTCAAGTATAATAGGAATAGACTCTTCTTGTATAGGTGTACACTCTTCAAAGTGCATGGAATCCAGTGCTTCAAGTACACTGTCATTCAATTGTAGTTCGGAAAACTTCATGTTTCTTATATTTGCCTACAAAGATAGAAAAATAAATCAAAGTTGCTAAATATGCTATTCGATATAAGAGTCTTTAAATCCCAAGAAATATAATACTCCATCCAACCCAATTGTATTAATGGATTGTTTCGCATTGGCTACAACCTTTGGTTTTGCATGAAATGCTATACCTAGTCCAGCAATTCCCAACATAGGTAAATCATTTGCTCCATCACCCACTGCAATAGTTTGAGCAATATCTACTTTTTCTACTTGGGCAATAAGACGAAGGAGTTCTGCTTTTCGTTTTCCGTCAACGACATCTCCTATATATCGGCCGGTAAGTTTTCCATCAATTATTTCTAATTCATTGGCATATACATAATCAATGCCATATTTCTTCTGTAGATATTCACCAAAATATGTAAAGCCTCCAGAAAGAATAGCTATCTTGTAACCATATTTTTTTAATACATACATTAATCGATCAACGCCTTCTGTTATAGGAAGTTTCTCTGCAATATTTTGTAATACCGACTCATCTAATCCCTTCAATAAAGCAACTCGTTCACGAAAGCTTTCGGTAAAGTCTATTTCACCACGCATTGCCCGTTCGGTTATAAGTTTCACTTGCTCACCTACACCAGCGCATTTTGCCAATTCGTCAATAACTTCTGTTTCTATCAAAGTAGAATCCATATCAAAACAAATTAGACGTCGCATCCGGCGGTACATGTTATCCAATTGAAAAGAAAAATCCATTTCTAAATCACTAGCTAACTGCATTAATTGTTCTTGCATTACAATTCTATCTTTAGGAGTGCCTCGAACTGAAAACTCAATGCATGCTTTTGTACGGGCGTTGGATTCATTTAATGGAATGCGTCCCGTTAAACGTTTAATAGCATCTATATTCATACCTTGGTCTGCAAGAATACGAGTGGCTGCTGCTAGCTGTTTAGCAGATAACTTACGACCTAATAATGTCAAGATATAGCGGTTCTTTCCCTGCATGCTTACCCAATCGTCATATTCCTTTGATGTTATAGGATAAAAGCGAATTGTAATTCCTAGAGAGGATGCTTTAAACAACAGCTCTTTCATTATAAAACCAGAATATTGTTCGTTTGTTTTGCATAAGATACCCAATGACAGTGTATTATGAATGTCTGCTTGGCCTATATCCAATATGGTCGTATCATAATTAGCTAGAATTTCAGTAACTGTGGCCGTTAACCCTGGACGATCTTCGCCAGTTATGCGGATTAAGATAAGTTCTGTTGATAATTGCATATATTTATACCTTCTATTAAAGAATAACGTGATGCAAAAGTAGGGAATTTTCCTTCTAACCATGCTAAATATGGCGAAAAATATGTATTAATATCATATTACGTGGTATTAGGAATTTATGGCAATATCTTTACTCCTTTAAGTCTGTATATGAATTACATAACATAAATTATTAGCCATATTGTTGATTTTCAGTATTAATATAGTATCTTTGCCGAGATTTTTGTTTAAATCAAGAAAGAATGTTCGCTTTTGCATTCATTTTATTAGATGGCAATATTGTCTGAATAAGATGTTGTAAATCGACAAGTATTAACTAAAACCGAATTACATGAGATATGTAAAATGGATTTTTGTTGTATTGCTAATTAGTTCATTGACCTCTTTCGTAGAAAAAAATAAGCCAAATAGAGGCTTAGACGTGGGTGATATAGCTCCAGATTTTAAATTTAAGTCTATGTTTGATAAGCAGGAAGATCAAAAATTGTCTTATTTAAAGGGGCAGTATGTATTGCTCTGCTTTTGGGCGAGTTATGATGCACAATCGCGCATGCAAAATGTTTGTTTGAATAATGTTCTTCATGCCATGAATTCTGATAAACTGAGAATGGTTTCAGTTTCATTTGATGAAAATAGATCAATATTTGAAGAGACCATTCGAAAAGATCAAATAGTTAAATCTGTCTATTGTTTTGTAGAGACAAAGGGAAAATCTTCTGATTTATTTCAGGAATATCGTTTATCTAGGGGATTGACTAACTATTTATTAGATGCTAATGGTGTCATTATAGTCAAAAACATCTCGGCCAAAATGCTTTCTGCATATATCAATTAAATTACTTAAGATGATAAATCACTAGTGTCCACTAAAAATGTGGACGACTAAATATTAAGACTGCTCAACAAATATATCAATCGCCACTAATGCCTTTTAAGAAGCATAGGTATATTGTTGAGCAGTTTAACTTTTATTTCTTTTCTGTTTTTTACTTTTATACTTGAATACATAAGCATCCACTAAAAAACGCAAAGAGTTCTTTGAAATGATTGAATATTGGTCTTATACAACGATTATTCGAGCGAACGGACTTGATTCTGTTACTTTGCATTCTTAATTGAATAGCATATGTTTCAAGATAAATACGTTTTCGCTCAACTGACTGCATTTCTCAACAGAAGTAAGTTTAATCGAATCGTATCAAAATACGATGGAGACCCGTTGGCGGAATTAAATTAGTGCATATTTAATTCCGCCAACGGGTATAACTTAAATATGAATATGGAAATATAATAAGCGAGGAATATAGGTACAATAAAGAGTGAGTCAAAAGCTATAATAAAAGTAACCATCCACATCTCCGCCTTGAGTAATGCAAGTGATATTTTATTTTTGTTCCCTGAACATAAAAATAAAAATCATGGGAACAATAAACAAAGTAGATTATGCAGCCGCTTATCGTCAGTTTGCCACTTATGGCAATGGTCGTTCACTAAAGCAATTTTGTAGGGATGAAGATTTTGATTACAGCTGTCTCCGGCGTTATGCCACCAAAAGCTTTTGGAATCAACAAATGAATCAACCTAACTCTCGATTGCAATCAGAATCATTGATTCCTTTGGAAGTAGATTTCCGGGAAAGCATATCGGAAGAAAAAGTAAAATCTCCCTCGATGAAGGAATCCATATTGATAAGTGATATAAACGTTCATTTATCCAACGGTCTGGAGGGACGCCAACAAGAGACGTCCTGAATCTGTCTTCGAGTCCATATACCGTGATTTGTACGCAACTTACCGCAAACGTCTTTCTTCGGACAGCCGAAACCAAAAAGAAGCACAATGGATGAAACGGTTGCAGATTATAG
>JALCME010000023.1 GCA_022648295.1 Bacteroides sp.
CTATATCCTAATGCCATTACATAATAGCAATGTATTTTATTACGGATATTTAGACTGTCCTCCCATATGGCTAAATCGGGTAACGATACGGCAAAATAATCTATTCGGCAATCATCAAATAAATGTTTCTTACCATGATCTATTAATTTGTTAAATCGTCCGTGAGCTTTGTTTACATCACCTAACGCTTCCCAAGCTAGGCCTTGGTAGAAAATTTGATCAGGCTGTTGATCATTATAGAAAAAAGCCTGTTGAGGTTCCTGCGATCCAATTGTTGCTTTTTGTAGATAGATGCGTGCTTGTTCTTCATCTTCCAAGCCTCTGTATGCAATTCCCTTATAGTAATTAATGTCATTTTCTTCAGCATTAGCTAATTTCCCTTCTCCTAAATTATAGGGATAGGAATCTGTTTCATGCAGAAGAATCAGAGCCTCCCGGTATTGTTTATTGTATATAGCCTGTTTGGCTAATTCTACGCGGCAGATGATATATTGTTTAGTAATTTTTCCTTCTCCTCCTTCCCATGGGTGAAACTTATGGGATGTGATCATCTCTTTCGCTTCACTATACCTACCCAGTTGGTTATAGAGTGTTACGCGCTCGATGTAGAGGTCATCACGTTCTTTTACCAGTTGCAGGTGTTTTTCTAAGAAAGCCAAGCGGTCAATTGGTGGAACTCCGGTCTTTTTGTACAACTGATCAAGTTCCATTAGTAAACGGGAGTCCGTTGTATCCAATTCAAATGCTTTTTCAAGTAACTTACGGGCTTCTTGTCTTTGATTGCATTTATTATAGTATACCAATGCTAAATTGCGTAATACAGTGGGGAATGTATTGTTTAAGTGCATTGAGCTTTCCCAACAGGTTTTAGCCTCATCGTATTGTTTGGCTGCATACCAGAAGTTGCCTAAATAGTAAGGAGCAAATGGGTCTGCGGGATTTACTTTAATTGCATCTTGCAGAATATTGACTTCCTCAATACGGTTGGGGAAACATCTATCAGGACACATCTTCGAAGCTTGTGCATAATAGCTTTTAGCTTTTATAAGGTCACCGGACATTGAGGCCAGATATCCCAAGGTGTAGTAGACCATTGGGTAGACCTTATTTTTATCTTTAATGCAATATGAAAGTAATTGCATTGCTTCAGGAAATAATCCTGCCCCGCCAAAATCAAGAGCATATTCAATATATGAATGCGGTGCATCTCTCATTAAGGTCTTCAACTTGTTTAGAACTTCCGGGTCATCTGTTAAAAGATACTTCTCAAAATAACATCCCATGTTGAATTGATCAATCTTTAGAGATTCTTCAATAATGGCAAGTGCTTCTTCTTTACGCCCTGCTTTTCGGAGGATAGAAATCTTTAATTGACGTGCTTTGTGATCATGCCAGTTCCGAATTAAGCTTCTATTTATTTTATCCAGAGCATCTTTCCAGAGATGCCGTGAAGCATCAATTAAGGCTAAGGCATAATATCCTGAATCTTGCCACGCGGCATTCCATGTTGCTTTAAAGAATGCGGCATAGGCTTCGTCCTTTTTACCTTGCATATTCAGGCTCCATCCTAAATTATAATATGGCTCGCCATCATAAGGATTTGGGTTCCGCTCTGTTTGCGTCTCTATGGCTTTTCTGAAGTATTGTTCTGCTTTTGCAAACTGACCTCTACGCATGAATAAGAGCCCTACGGCATTGTTACAGCGGATGTCACCGGGTTCGCGTTTTAGTGCTTCCATATAATAATCCAATGGATTATATGTAGCGTGGCGGTATTGTTCTAAATGTTGTCCGGTGAGGAATAATTGTTCGATAGATGCAATATCTTTAGGGTCTTTTGCTGCTTTTGCGGGTTCCGGTATGGGCTTAATTTCCGGTTTATCGGCTTGATACGTTAAGAGTTTATCTCTGTTTGAATTATAGAGCTCAAAAATTACGTTTTCAGAAGAGACTTCACCGATTACAACTTCTTTTATGTATGATTTAGCCGGAGAGGTATTTGCGTGCTCATCTATATATACCTTACCGTTAATATCCTTGAGAATAATGTGAAGGTTTTTGAACTCAGAGGTTGTATAGAGGATGACTTTTGCTTTGTTATCCTTTATTTCGATATTTGCAATGGCATCTTTATTCGCATTCTTTACATACCCAACTTCTGAATAAGGCATGAAATATTGTACCCATGATTTCTCTTCATTTGGCTCTAACCAACTAAAATCAGGTTGATTATCTGTATATACGCCTGTCATTAGTTCTATATAAGGACCATCTTCATCTGTGAGATTTCTGTCCCATGCCTTCCCAAAATCTCCATTTCCCCATGTCCACTGTTTCTTTCCCGGTGATACATTGTGATCGGCTACGTGTAGTAATCCTCCTTTTACATCTTCTTCATAACCTCCTACAAAGTCGTATTTGGATTGGATGGCCATGTATGAAGTCGGTACGGGGATGTTCTTATATTTTGAAATGTCTACTCCAGCGGAATAATCCTGTTTATAATATTCTCCGGTTGCTATTGGAAAATTTGAAACAGCACGTTTCCCATGGTCAAATACGGCATGTACATCGGGTGGAAATACCGAATGGTATCCATCATTTACCACTACAGCCGGATTTGCCCACCATAAGAAGGTTTGTGGAAAGGAGGTGCGATTGTATATTTTTACTTTTATTTCAATATAAGATTTGCCTGGATATAACGTGAAACCTTGCATGCCCTTAGTCCGGAACATACGCTCTACTTCGTTGCACCAAATTGTGGCGCTACCGTCATCATTGTGGTCTATTATATAATCTGTAGGAAGAAATGTGCTCGGGCGGTGGTGTTGAGGCCAGTTAAACTCAATACCTCCCGATATCCAAGGTCCTGTTAATCCGACAAGGGCTGGCTTTATAACCTGATTATAATAAACAAAGTGGCGTTGCTTAACTTTATCATAGGCCATTTGGATTCTTCCACCGAGTTCAGGCAGTACCATCACTTTAATATACTCGTTTTCGATAAACAAGGCCTTATATTGTTTATCTTTCTTTTCATCTGAGACTTTCTCTATGACAGGGTATGGGTATACTACTCCGGAGCTTCCTTGATAGACTCGTTTCTCCAGGAATATCGGGTTCTTTTCTTCTTTTCCTATTTCATAGGTCGGGAGCATGATGTTCTCTTCCCATGCTCTCACCCTATTTTTTTCGTTTACAGTAGATTGAGTCAGATATTTAGTTATTTCTTCCATTTTTCGTGTAGCTTTTAGCTGTTTATGATTTATTGAATAATGCTTATTTGGTGAATTCTTTCTCAATTTCTTCTAATGATTTGCCTTTGGTCTCAGGCAAATTTGCTTTTATGAATAGATATCCCAACAGACAGATGATGCCATATAGCCAAAATGTTCCGTAAGCACCTAAAGAAGTGTTTAAGAGTGGAAATGTATAGGTAAGAATAAAGCATGCAGTCCATAAGGAGAAAGTGGATACGGCCATTGCCATCCCTCTGATGCGTGTAGGGAATATTTCGGAAATGACTACCCAGGTGATTGGGGCTAAGCTCATGGCATAACAAGCTATTGCCAGCATGACTAATACTAAAACGGCGATGCCTGATAGATGAAGATAATAACATGCTCCTAACAAAGTATAAATAAGGGTAAGTCCTATGGCTCCGAATAATAATAAAGATCTACGCCCGAGTTTATCAACAGTGTACATTCCCACTATTGTGAAGATAACATTAGTTATACCTGTGATAACGATGTTAAATAGTATATCAGAGACACCGTATCCTGCTGCTGAGAATATTTCTTGTGCATAGTTGAAGATTACATTTATGCCACACCATTGTTGAAAAACGGCGATAACGATTCCTATCAATAAAATCTTCGGCATCTTTCCTCTAAATAAAAGTTTGTAGTTTCCTTTTTCTTCTATTCCTGAGGAGGCTGTTTTTAGGATGGCTATTTCACTCTCCGCATAGGTTTGTCCTCCTATACGTTTTAGTATTTCTTCTGATTTTGAGAACTCTTTACGCATACTCAACCAACGTGGACTTTCGGGTAGTATGAACAGCATTATAAAGAAAACAATGGCTGGTATGCCGCCGGCCCAGAACATCCAGCGCCATCCCATTTGTCCGTTCCATGAAGTTAAAAGAGCTTCTTCCGGAAGAACAGGGTCTGCAATGAGCCAATTAACGATCTGTGCCAACAGTATACCTAGCACAATTGTCAGTTGATTAACTGACACAAATTGCCCTCTCACATTTGCAGGAGAGACTTCCGCGATATACATTGGAGATACGTTAGAAGCAATTCCTATTCCAATGCCCCCTAATATTCTATACACAATGAACCATGATAGATGGTCGCTTAGTCCGGTTCCGACAGCCGCAACAATAAAGACTAAAGAAGCAACAACCATTAGCGGCTTTCTTCCATATTTATCGGATAGACTGCCGGATATCATTACTCCAATAAGGCAACCAAGAATCGCACTACCCATCACTGTACCTTGCAGATAGGGAGAATCAACGATATTGAAAAATACTTCGTAGAACGGTTTTGCTCCTCCTATAACCACCCAATCATAGCCGAATAAAAGTCCCCCCATCGCAGATACGAAAGTGATAAGAATGAGGTAAGATTTCTTTTGTGATGTAGAATATTTCATAGCTGTTAAAATAGATTTTGATTTGTGTGACAAAGATATGGGCTGTTAGGGGATTAAAAAATGTAAGATCCATTGCAAATCATGTAAAATACAACTATTTTTGTCTTGCTAATCCGCTACTTATTTTAGGTGAATAATGGAAAACATGACTATCCCTGATGGCTTTAAAGGAGAAAAAACCATCGTCACACCTTACTATATTAGAAGATTTCAATCTAAAAATGAAATCACCAGACAGTTGTATGTAACTCATATAGGTTACTACCCGGATGCTCATTATCATTTTCGGGAGCGGGAAAATGGAGCACCTGAGAATATCCTTATTTATTGTGATAAAGGTAAAGGATGGATCGAATATAATAATGAGAAGTTCATCCTATCGGAAAACCAGTTCTTTATCTTGCCTGCTAATGAGAAGCATGTGTATGGGGCGGATAGGAGAGATCCATGGAGTATATACTGGTTACATTTCAGAGGCGATAATGTCTTTATGTTTAGTTCTATTATAGGGAAAGTTTTAAGTATAGATGCTTCTGATAATAGTCGGTATCGAGATCGGATACAACTATTTGATGAAATATTTCAGAATCTTGATATGGGCTATAATCCTGATAACTTGGAGTATATAACGTTCTGTTTGATGCATTTTATGGCATCTCTTAAATATATACCGCAATATAGGGAAATTAAAAAGGTGAAGGAGAAAGACATTGTACAAAGTAGTATTCTATTTATGAAAGATAATCTGGAAACTAAGATTTCGATAGCCGATATAGCACGTGCTGCAGGATATTCCACTTCTCGTCTGAATGCTCTATTTGTGCAAAGAACATCTATCTCTCCTTTTGAATATTTTAATCAATTGAGAATACAGCGTGCTTGTTCTTATTTGCAATTTACAGAACTAAAAATTAAAGAAATCGCATTTCGATTGAACTATTATGATCAGTTTCATTTCTCCAAGGCTTTTCAAAAGGAGATGGAAATAACGCCTAAGGAATATAGATTCCGTTATCAGGAAAAGTTTAGATAAAGATTGATCTTGTTAAGGGTTTAGCAGGTGTCTTTTCATTCCTTATCTATATACATCTTCCCTGGGCTGAATGTTGGTGATAAAACTGATACGGAGAAAAACGGCTAGCGGGATATGTTACATGATATTGCTCTTTTCGTGGATGTAATTCGATATTTTTAATTCTTTTCTAGCCTTTTCAATCGTATTAGCGCTTCAATATAATAATAATCTGCATAGATGATAGAAGCATTCACTTCTGATTTGTTAGGCCAGTGCCCGGTAGAGTGGAGTAGAAAAGCCGGTTTGCTTTTACCGCATTGGTATTTGTCCGAGCTGAGTGAAGTGAGCATTTTTATTGCTGCCTGCTTGTACTTTTCTCCTTTACTCCCAGCTATATAAGTGGAGAGTTCCACTAGTGCGGAAGCTACAATACATGCGGCAGATGCATCGCGCGGAGCTTTGGGTATGTCCGGTGCATCAAAATCCCAGTAAGGTATGTAATCGGCAGGAAGTCGTTTCAAGTATATGTCAGCCACTTTCTGTACAAAGTCAAGATATTTGGGATCTTTGGTTTCACGATACACCATTGTATATCCATATATGGCCCATGCCTGTCCGCGTGCCCACATGCTACTGTCCGAATATCCCTGATGAGTAACCCCTTTGATGAATTTTCCGGTCAGTGTGTCATATACCGCCACATGATAGGAAGTGTAGTCTGGCCGGAATTGATGTTTCATTGTTTTATCGGCATGGGATACCGCTATATCGAATAAGTAGGGGTTACCACCATTTCGTGCTGCCCAGAAAAGCATTTCCAAATTGATCATGTTGTCCATAATGGTGTTATATCCGCCGAACATCTTAATGTTGCGAGGCCAGGAAAGTATGGTGCCTACACGAGGGCGGAATAGTGTAGCCAGACTGTCTGCCGTGTCCAGTATAACCTTTTTGTACTCAGGGTTGTGGGTTAGTCTATAACCATTTCCATAGCTACAGAATATGAGGAAGCCCAAGTCGTGGTCGTAGGCTGGTATCTTGGAAAGGAACTTTAGTGAGGCGGTAAAATACCCCGCTTGTTTTTTTATGGTATTGTCGTGTGTATATTCGTAATCGTACCATAGAATGCCTGGCCAAAATCCACTGCACCATTCGTCCTTAGATGCTTTGCGGCATTCCCATGTCTTCAAGCTATCCATTATGCAGCGTGGCATCATGCTGTAATCTATTGCCTGTTCTCTGACCTGACTGTTTCCCGAAGCTTCCGCCGTTAGCGAAGGTCGGTTCTGCAATTCTTCCAATGTGCGATGCACCTGAGTATTGCAATAGTCCAGTTCTTTGTTGACATCTAGTCCTTTATCGGGAGTGCTACAAGCTGTAATCAGACATAAGCAACCTATCCACAATCCTTTAACCTTCATATAATCTTTTCTTTATCTATCAATATGAAACCAGTCGGCATCCACCCATCCACGTTCTTTTCCATAAGGAGTGGTACTGAATAATCCGACTTTTGCTCCTATCCACTTGCCTTGCCGGGCGGTGAATGCAGTTCCTGCCGGCAGGAACTTTTCCCCATCCGTACTATAATAGAAATGACAAATCCCTCCTTTACTCACTTTTACCCGCAAATAAATATTCCTTTCGAAATTGTGCAGTGCCCCGGCTTCGTATTTGCGGCTGGGTTTTAGCACTGCAATCCGTGTTTTAACTTCATGTGTTTTTTGTTCGGCATCTTTGCAAGTCACTTGCTTTAAGATAAATTGCTCTCCCTGTTTTTCCACACCGAGGTAGCAGTAGTCCCAACCCATAACGATGAGTCCCGATTGTTGTCCGTCTGCTTTGGCGGAAACTTTCAGTTTGGTGGTGGCCGTAAATTCTTCCGCCATAAATTTTTGCAATAGTAGGTTGGGGACTTCCCAGAAGTTGACAAAGTCTTTAGATAGGATATGCCCGTAGATGCGAGCGAATCCTAAGTCGGAGGTGAGTCCGAAAGTATCTTGCCGATTGGCATGCCATTCCCATTGCAATCCTAATGTGCGTGAATTGAATTCGTCGCTTTCTACAGGAGTCTCCACTGGATAGCTTCTGCCTACATTCGGTTTATTGTATCGGCTTACCGGTTCGCCACAACCGTCACCATTTTTATCTTCACCTATTATCGGCCAGTCGTCTGCCCATTTCATGGGGTTCAGATGAATAACCCGCCCGTAGGCTCCCTTGTCCTGAAAATGGATGAACCAGGATTCACCGCTATTTGTTTTTACCCAGGCTCCCTGATGTGGTCCGTTTATATTGGTTTTGCCTTGAGCCATTACGATTTTCGATTCGTATGGCCCGTATATGTTATGGGCACGCAGTACCAGTTGCCAACCAGTGGCAACACCGCCCGCCGGGGTAAAGATGTAGTAGTAATCGTTGCGTTTATAGAGTTTGGGCCCCTCCACCGTATGATTGGTACCGTCGTTTCCATCGAATACAAGTACAGGGGAGCTTATCATCCGGCTGCCTTTTTTATTCAGCTCGCATAATGTGAGAATGCTGTTAAACGCCGCTCTACTGCCTGCCCAGGCATGTATGAGGTAGACTTTCCCATCATCGTCCCATAGTGGAGCAGGATCTATCATACCTTTTCCGGCTTTCACAAGCACCGGCTTTTCCCATTCTCCCGCCGGGTTTTTGGTTTTTACCATATATATGCCGTAATCCGGATCTCCCCAATAAATATAGAACTCTCCTTCATGATAACGGATGGAAGGTGCCCATACGCCCTTGCCATGTTGTGGCTGGTTAAAAAAGTCGACGGGTTCCAGTTCTTTAAGAGCATAGCCGATGATCTTCCAGTTGACGAGGTCATTAGAGTGTAGAACAGGCAGACCGGGGACACATTCGAAGCTGGAAGCGGTCATGTAGAAATCATTTCCAACGGCACATACATCCGGATCGGAATAATCGGCATGCAGGATAGGATTCACGTAAGTTCCATCTTTCCGGTCGGCTACCCATACTTTGGAAACGTATTGGGCTTTGATTTGTTGGCAATATGCAAATACAATAAAAAACAGCAGATATATATGTTTCATCTTTTACCTTTATCTTGAATTGTTTATTTTTAGTTGCTTATTCCTAAGCTTTCTATTCTAGTAAATTACCCTGAAAATAATTCTTTACACACTTAAATGATATACTCAAAACTTCCATGTTTAAAATACTTAACCCTTACTTTTTCTCAAAAACAGAATTAATACTCTATGTCTTTTTACTCATCGCTAATCATTCCCAAAGTGACGTTTGGTCTCTTAGAGAGTCATGATATTTATCGTATAATTTTGTAATTATACGGATGAATCTTTCCGGTTACTCAACGACGGATAAATTATTATAGAACTTCTCCTTTATACTTTTTATATTTCTTTGCTTCTTTCGGATTGACAGGCACAAACCGTATGGCACATCCGCCACTTGGTTTCAGGTTGAAACTCAATGTCTGCGAAGTATTTACCAGTTTATAGTTACACTTTATCTGTGTACGGGTTTTTATTGTTTCTCCTCCGTCGGTATAAAGGTATGCCAGGTAAGTTTTTCCTTTATCGAGAAAATTGAGCGGAATGCTTTCCTTTGAACCCTGATTGTTGGTAATGGTGCCAACAAACCACTCTTTGCCTTTTCTGCGGGCCATGGTTACGTGCTTTCCCGGTGTTCCGTCCAGTACCTTACTGTCGTCGAATACCGTTTGCAGATTCTCGAACCATTCCATTTCCGGTTCACCGCTATAAGATGAAGGGCGGTCGTACCAGAAGATGGTTTGCAGCGGACTATAGAAGATAAGCGAAGCTGCCAGTTGGTGGGCATGTGTTGTTTTTATTCGCTTGTCATAGTAGCAAATGGTATAGTCTGCCGCTCCGTTGATCATACGGGTGAAAGGCAGTATGGTGTTGTGGGTGGCGTCGGGAAACTCTTCGTTACCACGTATACCTTCCTGCGTCAATAGGTTGGGGTATGTGCGGCTGAATCCCGAAGGGCGGAATTCGTCATGGATGTTTATCATCAGATGGTTTTCCGCGGCATAGCGTACCATGTCGTGCAACCAAGTTGCCCAGCGGTGGCTGGCGTATTCTACAAATCCCGATTTGACCCCTACAATTCCCCATTGGCGGAGCAACGGGAAGAGTTCGAGCATCTGCTTCATCAGTGCATGTTGGTTGACGTATAGCCAGATGCCGACTCCTTTCTCCCTGCCATAGGTCACTACACGTGGCATATCCACTTGTGGAACGACCTTTGTAGCATCTCCGTCGTGCGAGGTGCAGGGCATGTACCATTTCCAGTCGAATAGCATATAGGGGATGTGATGGGTGGCACAAAAGTCAATGGTCGCTATGGCACCTTCGGTGCTGATAGTGGTTTCACGCATGATCTTTCCGGGCTTTATCCAATTGGTATTGGCGATTTCACATGGAGGATTCAGGTTAAGGATTATATCGTTGTGTTCGAGCAGTTGCCCCGGTTTGTCAGCGGTCATAATGATTTTCCAGGGAGTGGCGTAGTAGGTGACAATATCCACCGGGCTATACATGACCGAGGTCAGTGTGTTTGGTTTTGTTTCGGAAGCGAGAAATTTCGTCAAGCACCAGTCGTCCACATCTGCATCCATTAATGCCGTCCAAAGTCCGTTGGGTAGTTCCAGCGTCAGGGCACGTTCCACTGGGTGTTTAATTTCGCCGATAGATAGCCATTCAAAAGGAGCCTGTGCCCATTGTTCCGTCCAAGCTTTTGTGCCGGGGGAAAAGGTATATTCCGTAAGGTCGCCGACTACTTTATGAAAGACGGCTTTAGGGTGTTCAGGAAAGAAATAACGGAAGGCGATGCCTTCGTCGTAAGCCCGTACTTCGATGTTGAGGCGGTATTGTGAACCATCTTTTTTTGACAGATACATAACGGCGCTGTTATAGCGGTCGTGCACCGTGCTACGCTCTCCATAGAGGGGATGCCATATGTGATCAGTCAATGGTTGGTAGCAAACGCTATCCACTACAAAGTTGTCCATCCAGCATTTGGGCTGTTCAATCCGGAGTGCCAGTGCTAGTTCCCATGTTCGGTTGTCCAATTGCAATCCCGCCCGTGAATCAGTTATGACTGGTTTGCCGTTGTAGTCGACTTGGTAGTGCAATTCGTTCACTGTGGGAGAGATTTGCACTTCCCGGAAACGGACTTCGTGTAAACCGCCGGGAGAACTTAACCGCAGTTCTGTGGAAGTCTGTGCGTGCGCATAAGGTACTTGTTTTCCGCAAGAGGCTAATACTGAAAAGTTGCTCCAGAGTGAAGTTATAAGTGTAAATGCAGTAATTATGAGTTTCATCCTATATTTTTATAGATATACGTCTTAAAGTCATTCTATACTTAATAAGACGCATAGATTTTTGTAGCTTGCTTATCTTGAATCATGGATAAGAGGATAGCTTCTCTCCGATGGAATTTTTATTTTTTTGTGATATAGAAACTTCTTTCCACAGGTTCGGCCGTTTGTACCTTTCCGGCAATGCCATATTGCCAAGCTACTACCGTCACTTTTACGGGATATTTGGTACGGGGTGGGATGGGGGTGAAGATTATACTGTCTTCTTTCAGTTCTGCAGGCCCTTCTTTGATATAATAATGTATAGGCAATCCGCAATCCGAAACTGCTTTTAAGAATACAGACTTTGTTGCGGAAGTAACATCCGGTAGTCCCGGAAATAGTATGTATTGTCTCTTTCCTTCTGTATTTCGATAAGGGATACGGATGTTCAATTGCTGGACGCTACTTTTATAGCGCTTGTCCCCGTCATTGAAAGCCAACAGCCAGATGTCTCCTGTGCGCCGCGGATTGTCCATACCCATACGGTAAAAACGAACGGTAAATGTAGTGTCGTTGACTACTTCTACGGGGCCGCAGATGCGCGTTATCCGGAGGAGGCTGTGAGCATGTTGGTCTGATAAATGGGAATGTAAGCTGTCTGTATATACAGCTTTAAGGTGGAAGGTCAGTCCGTCTGCTTCCGGTTCGAAGCATGGCGTCATGCGGGCATGTAGTTGTGGATTGAAAGAGACTAGCTGATCATTTTGTTCAGAACCTATATATTGTTCTTTCTTTCCGATTCCTCCTGTATAGCGCTTCTCTGTTTCGCGGGCCATCTCTTCGTCGAAGTACCAGAAAGCATCGTGAATGTTACCTTTGTATTGTTTGAAGGGGGCGGGTTTTGAGCGTTTCCGACCGTCTTGCCACCATCGTTCGGCTAGCCATCCTTCGGTCGGGTTTAGTTTCTTTAGCTGATTTTTTTCTACAGTCTCCGTTGCTGGTAAACGATACTGTGCCGCTTTTTTCAGAAACAGGGCAATGTAGACGGCTGTCTTGTCGGCTACATCGAAATGTCCCCTTCCCGTGTCGCAAAGAAAAGAAACACAACTTTTGGGATACATTATGCGGAAGGCGAGTGCCGGGTTTACCCGATCTTCCCACCATTCGTATTCCCCTTCAATCATCAGTCCCGGAATACCGTCAATGTTACGTGTCCGTCCCCATTCCAGGTTTTCGCGTCCGTAGCCCGTCAGATTGGTACGCGGGGCATCTCCGTGTAAGGAAATGATGGCCAGAGTACGTTCAGGATTCCATGCACCGAAGTTCCAGGGATATGTGGCCATGGCGGAATGTCCTATCGGTACAAGAGGGATGTGTGCCAGTTCCCCGTACCCACTGACCTCTGCCAGATCCGTCATCATTTGGTCGAATACCTTTTGAATTCCTTTGTTTATATCCCATTGCTGGTCTATGCCGGGTGAAATCCATATCAGGCCGAAGCCTATCTCAGCCATCTTCTGCCGGAAAAGAGGATTGTCAAACAGTGTCTCTTCCGTCATATTGTGTTGTCCCACCACTACTGCCCGTACTTGTTTGCAGCCGGCTGGTATCCATAGAAAAGCTTGCGGTTCTTTGTTCGTCTCATCTGAAATGTAGCCTTTCAGCCTTATCGACCATTGCCATTCGGCGGCCGTTACATTATTTACGAGACAGATCAGCATTAAAAGTCCAACCCATTTTTTCATATCGCGTGATTCTTAAACTTTAAACATCGTCCTATTTATGGAATATAATACGGATCACTGCCTGTTTCTTACCAATAACCGTCCCGGAATTTTCGGGAATGGCGGATAAAACCTGTTGTGTTCTTGAGCTTTTTCATTGTACTTGCTGATTATTCTGGTAAGTGTATTTTTGTAAATTAATGGAGGCTTGTATTTAACTGCATGACAGATACTTTTACTTCACTCGAATATCCTTGATAAATTCATTGGTAATGAAGCCTTTCAGATCTTTCATCTTATTTCCGTTGATAAATACGTTCTCGAAAGTAACATTGCGTATTATACGCTCGGCATCAAGCCCCTGAATGAGCGATGGATTCTCTCCCACACCATTGTAGGTGATATTGCGGAACGTGACGTTTTCAATGCCTCTTCCGGGCTGTTTGTCATATTTGGGATTGAAACGCACTCTAACGTGAAACAGCCTTCCTTCCTGAATGCTTTCTACCCGGATGTCCTCAAATAAAATATTTCTGACCAGATTCTTGTCGCCACAATCCACTGCCATACAACCTTGATAAGCAGGGTCATCTTCATCTTGTTCCAAAATGTCGACATTACGAAAAGTCATATTTTCCACTGTTTCGCCGATAGGAGAGTCGGGATCGCCGTGACCGCCAATATTGATGGGATGGGCGACGTCCGCCCAAAGCACGGAGTTCTGTACGGTGATGTCGCTTGTGCCTCCCCAGTAGTTCCAACGGTGGGCATAGAATGCAATGCAGTCATCACTGTTTCGCATGAATACGTTGTCAATCAGTATTTTGTTGCAGCACATCATGTCGATACCGTCACTCCACCCTTTACAACTGAAAGATTTCAGATTCCTGATGGTGACTCCGGTGGAGCCTCCCCCGAAGATGGTGTAGTGATCCGGATTGACTACGGTGAGACCATCCACCAATACATTTTTAGAATCGGTAATCTCAATGCCTCGTATTGGGTGGTCGAGTATGCCGCGTCCGATGATACGTACGTTTTCCGCTTTGTCTACCAGCAATTTTGCTTTTACCACTGCTCCCGGAGCCAGATAAACCGTGGTGTTGCTGGGTATGCGGATTTGGTTGTTGGGCAAGTCCGCCGGGCGATGCACTCCGGGACCGAAATATATTACTCCGGGAGTTGATTTGGTATACTTTTCCATTTCCGGGGGATTGGCAAACAGATGCAGATTGTGCAGACGGTCTCCATTGAACTCCACGGACAGATATTGAGGCTTATCCAGAGAGAAAATGATGGTGTTCTGCATTTGGTTGTAGGCAATATGGTTATTCAATGGCCGTATGGCAACTTCACGAATAGTGCCGTTGTTCTTTTTCACCATTACTTCCACCGGACTACCCATATCAAACTGTACCATGGAAGCATTTTGTACATTGTCCATATCGACCTGTATATTGTATTCGAAAAGGTCTTTCCATTCTCCACCCGGTATACGTACGTGCACCGTGTAGTCGTCATTATGGGGCATGCCGGTATTCGGACTGTCGGGATAAGCCACGAGTTGGGCATGCAGGTTGAGACAACATGCTGTCAGGGTGAATAACACTATGGTACTTATACTTTTAGAATTCCTCATTATTGTTCTTGTTAAGTTAAACTACGCCGGCAGTTACCATTGCATTCTTTTATTCTGTTGTTGCAAAGATAATAGTATAGGTTTCTCTTTTGGCAGTAGTGAAGGAAACTTTATTTTTCCCTTCCTCCTTGAATGCCACTGGTTTACCTTTTCCGTCTGTTATACTTCGTACTCGGATGTTCGGATAGTCGAGGATGCATTCTTTTCCCGAGCCGGAATAGAGCGTTGCTATGGCTGGTTTGCTCCATTTCCAATTTAATCCGAGGGTGAAGTTTCCTTGGGTGCGCAGTCCTTTGAAGCTACCGTCGGGCCATGCCGAAGGCAATGCAGGGAGCAGTTGAATGAAGCCTAAGTTGCTTTGCACCAACATTTCAGTAATACCAGCCGTGGCACCGAAGTTACCATCAATTTGAAAAGAAGGGTGGGCGTCCAGCAGATTTTCATAGACTCCTCCTGCATTGTCTTCCATTGTGACTTTGGTCACGTAGGTTAGATGTAAAGCTTGTTTCAGCAATCTGTAGGCATGGTCACCGTCGAAAAGCCGTGCCCAGCAGGATATTTTCCATGCACGGCTCCATCCTGTGCCCCCGTCGCCTCGCGATTCCAATGTGGTTTTGGCGGCATTGGCAAAGACGCTGTCGTTGTGATAAGAGATCTGGTTGCCGGGGTACAATGCAATGAGGTGGGAGAGATGACGGTGATTGTCTCCTTTCACGTCCGGGTTTATCTTCCATTCCCGTATCTGTCCCCAGTCTCCCACAGTGAGTCCGTTGTCCAATTTGGCAAACTTTTCTTTCAACTCGTCTACAAATCCGGCATTCGGCTTTACCACTTCGGCTGCCTGCAAGGTCTGGCTGAACAGTTCCCATACCAGTTGTTGGGCATACGACACCCCGTCTTCCCAGGGTCCGTGTTCGGGCGACCATTCATCCGGAGCAATCAGTTTGCCGTTCTTATCCGTTTTCAGCCGGTCAAACCAGTATTCGCAGGTACGTTTCATCACGGGGAAGGCTGTTTTTTCAAGATACTCCTTGTCCAGCGTGTAAGCATAGTGTTGCCACAGATGCATGCAATACCAGGCGTTGGCGGGGCGGTTGATGTTCCAGTCCGTAAAGCCGAAAATATTGCTCTGGGTGTTTATGGTCCATCCCCTGTTATGCTCCTTGCGCGCTATCTGTTGCCAACTGCCGTCTTCCTTTAACGCTTCGGCGGCAATATAATGCAGGAAAGGAAGATGGCATTCCGACAGATTGGTATTCTCCGAAGGCCAGTAGTTCATCTGAATGTTAATGTTACTGTGTATGTCACATTCCCAAGCCGGTTTGTTGTCGTTATTCCAGAGACCTTGCAAGTTGTTAGGCAAATCTATTCCTCTGGAGGAGCTTAACATCAGGTATCGGCCGAACTGGAAGTAAAGTACGTCAAGATAAGTGTTTTCCTTATGATGGCGTAGCAGTTCGTCTGTGGTCATGTCGGGCACTTGGGCTCCCATATCCAGCTTCACCCTATCAAACAGTAATTTGTAGTCTTTCAGATGCTTGGCTTTCAGCTTATTGAAATTTAGGGAAGAGGCTTGCGCCATTCTTTTGCTCATCCGTTGGTGCAATTGTGCTTCGTTGCCGCTGACATAAGTAGCGGAATGGATGTCGAAGTTGGTTCCCCCCGTGAGCAGGATAGTGACGGCATTGGCATTGCTCACCGTTATCTTGTCCGTAGTAGTCGTGAGTTTCCCTCCCTCATTCATGACCATTACCTGGGCTTCATACGACAGCAGGTTAAGTTTGCCTTTTATGGTGATGTGGTTCTTGTGTAAGGTCTTGATGCCCGGATGTGCATCATCCAGACTTACCGAGAAGTTGAGTTTGCCTTTATTGCCGGGGGTGGTAAGCCGCATCACGATAACGCTGTCCGGATTGCTAGCAAAATATTCCCTTAAATACTTTACCCCGTTTAGCTTGTATGATACGGAGCCGATGGCATTGTCCAATGAAAGTTCACGTCGATACTCCGTTACGTTTCCTTCACTTTCCTGTTTGCCGAAGTTCAGATACAAGTCACCGAAATTCTGATAAGCTCCCCGTTTCTGAGGATCTCCTGCCCATAAGGTCTTTTCATTAAATTGCATTTGTTCTTTTTCTATCCCACCGAAGAACATTCCCCCCAACTCGCCGTTGCCTATGGGAAGAGCGGAAGTCATCCATACGGTTGCCGGTTTGTTATACCACAGTGTCATTGGCGGTTGTGTGGTTTCTATGGCTTTTGTCTGCAATTTGCCCGATGTCGGTGATTTGGTATTTACTGTTTCTGCACCAGCATATTGCAGGAAGCTCATTACCACCCATGCAAAGCAAAGAATGGATTTAAGATAAAACATCCCGATTCGTCTCATAATAATAAATAAGTTATTTATTTGTTGTTTAATGTAAATAAATATTTGTAATTGTTTATCAGCTATATACGGTTTCAATGATCATCCCTAAATTTTTCCGTAAGATAAGCATCTTTTTATATCAGAGCATTGACAGTCTGTCTTTTTTATGCTGATTTCCTTCTTTTATTGACGGACAATGCCGCTCACTTCCACTTCTGCTAAGGCAGTGTAAGTGCCCGCAACAAAACGAATGCGTATAAAACGTCCGTAGGGCTTTTCCTGTTGTCCGGTGAATAAGATTTCTTCTTTCAATTCATTTGCCGTATTGTTGCGTTTATCCAATACGGTGACCCAAGCGTTGCGATCGTCTGATACTTCCACGACATATCGGTAATTATACTCCCGCGGGAACTGCAATTTTATCTGCTCCAGTGCCAGTGCCTTTTCCGTATCCAATATCCACGAAGGCGATTGGTCATCACTTGTTGCTTCCCACCAGGTGGAGGTATTGCCATCTGCCGCTAGTCCGGCAGTGTGCTGTGCCCGTTGGCTGCTGGCAAAAGTCGGGTTGTTACATCCGAAAGTTTGTATGACAGTTGTCTGCTTATTGCATACATAGCGTGTGTATGGTCGTTCTGCTGCGGCAGGTGTTTGTCCCTCGACATATTGTGGTGCTCCTGTAAATGAGATGGTGATGCGGGACGGTTGTAATTCAGGTGAAGTAGCTTCTATTACAGCAGTTCCTGCGTAGTAGGAGCGGAATGTGATTGCTGCTTTACCATCGGCTATACGGATGTCACTCTTTTGGCTGAAGGTGATGGAAGGGCCTGTTGGAAATTCTCCCGGTCCGGATACCAGTTTCAATGTCACATCCGGAGAATTACTGATTTCTTTATTTAGGCTGTCCAGTATGGTAACTGTCAGTAAGACGTCATCCGTTCCGTCTGCCAGAATGTCTGACGTACGGGATGCCTTTAGTTTAAGTTTTGCAGGCACACCTTCCTTAGCCCATTCGGGTGGGGCTATTTGTTTGTATTCGTTCCTATACCAGTACCATGCGCGCTTCTGGATACGGAAATAATCTACAATTCCCATTTTGCCTAACGAACTCCCTGCAATACTCCCGTGGTCGAAACCACACCATATCGCTTGTCCGCTACGCCAGCTACGTCCTATCCATCCATCATCTTTCTTCAGATCACCCCATCCCGGTGCATATTCACCGGGACGATCGGCTGTGGTACTCCCGTATTCCGAAACGACGTTCGGTATACCGGGATTTTGGAAGTCGGGAAGTGTGCTGCCGTCGCCGTTATATCCGCCTATATCACCTATACGATCAATGCGTTCATTGCCAAGCGGACGTTGTGAACCTCCTATAGCTGCGGGGCGGCTAGGGTCAAGCTGATGGGACAATGTTACCATTCGCTTCAAAAGCCGGCGTACTCCCGGCATGGCAGATGGTGCAGAAAAGAATGCTTCGTTGCACATGCTCCAGGCAATGATAGAAGGGTGGTTACGGTGAATGTGTATCATTTCCTCCAATTGCTGCAATGCACTTGCTTCAAATTTGGCTGTATCTTTGGCATTGACCGGATATGCGCTGGAATCCCAGTAGCCATCGGGCTTAAATCCTCCTATACCCCAAAATGGAGCTTCGGACCAGAACAGCATTCCCACTTCATCACATGCTTTTGTAAAAGCCGGTGCATGTGGATAATGTGAACCGCGTATAAAGTCAAATCCGGCTTCCTTCATCATTTCCACATCGCGTTGCATAGCTGTTTCCGTGACGGCATCTCCCCAACCGGCTTGATCCTGATGTACGTTGGCACCCTTGAAGAAACGATGTATTCCGTTTAGAAAGAACCCTTTGTCGGCAGTCCACTTAAACCAGCGGAAGCCGAATGTGGTTTCATAACGGTCGAGCAATTGCCCGTCTTTATATAGCAGACTTACAGCCTTGTAAAGTGTCGGTTGTTCCGGCGACCATAAATGTGGATTGGTAATAGCCCGGGTAGCTTGTTTTATTTTAGCCTTATTCCCTGAACCAATTTTTGAAGTTGAGCTTGCCCGGGTTACCAATCTGTCATTGTTATCCTTAATCTCCGTTACCAATATAAATTTACCGACACTTCCCGTTTGATTGCACACATCCGTGGATATATGCACTATGGCGGATTTTCCACCATTAGCTTCCAAATCAGGAGTGGTTATTGACGTTCCGTACCAGGCAATGTAAACCGGTTCCTTTTTTACCAGACGCACATTCCGGTAAATTCCTCCACTGAATACATGTTCGCCGGCCCTGGGTGCCACATCTGGTTTCCAAAGGTTGTTTACCCTGATTGCAACCAGATTATGTCCTTCTTTTACATAAGATGAAATATCTATTGAGAACCCTGTATATCCGCCGATATGGCTTCCTGCAAGCTTCCCGTTGATGTATATTTCCACTTCTTGAAACACTCCGTCGAATTCTAAAAACAACTTCTTTTTAAGGTCGACGGAGGATAAAGTGAAGTACTTTCTATACCATCCGTAGCCGGTATAGAAATCTTTCGACATGAAATAAGGCATACTGAAAGAGTGAGGTAATCCGATACTTTCCCAAGTATCGTCTCTCATAGAAGGACTCTCTGCATATTGAAAATCTCCGCGTGCATACTTCCATTCACGGTTAAAGTTGACGGTTTCACGAGGTGAAGCTGTCTTTTTTGTCACTTTAAAGGTCGTTGCTTTTTCTATGTGTTGTGTATACGTCGTGCTTGTTGTTTGCTTCGGCTTTGACAATGCTTCTGCATACCCAGCTTCCGGCAACGTTCGGTTATGAGCGGAAGTTCCCATGCATCCGATGATACAAAGTGAGGCAAAGATGTTTGTTCTGATATTCATGATCCGGTATATGTCTTTAAGTTATTTTATCCTCTCGGGAAAGATTATTTTCATTTGATATGAACTGTCCCTGTAAAGTCTTTCCTGTTGATGTTTAATTTTTGCAGTGTGGTGGCTTTTTTTCCGTTAATATATATATTCTCAAAAGTGATGTCGTTTATGGCATGATTTGCGTCGTATCCTTCCATCAATGACGGGCTGGTATACTTGCCGGTGAAACTGATGTTGCGGAAGGTGATGTTCTGTACTCCCCTTCCGGGACCGGTATTGTATTTTTTGTTGTACATCACTCGCAGATGAAACAATTGCCCTTCTTCGATGCGTTCTACCCGTATGTTGTCGAAAAGAATATTGCGTGCCAAATTATGATCACCTACATTAACTGCCATGCAACCCTGATAATCCGGGTCATCTTCATCGTGTTCCAGAATATCAATGTTGCTAAAGTGCATGTTCTCCAATGTTTCACCTTCGGTTGAAGTATCTCCGTGGGTTCCTATATTAATAGGATGAGCAATATCTGCCCATAGCGTGGAATTGCGAACCACGATATCGTCCGTATTGCAATAAAAGTTCCAACGGTGTCCGTATACGGCTATACAGTCATCACTGTTGCGCATGAAAACATCTTCCACAAGTGCATGCTTGGAACAAAAGAAATCCAGACCGTCTCCCCAGCCTTGATAACTGAATGATTTTATATTCTTCAATGTGATATTTTCCGATTGTCCTACAGTAGTGGTGTTGTATCGTGGGTTAACTACTGTGATGCCATCCACAAGAACATTTTTGGAATAGTTGATGGTGATTCCGTTGAAAGTTTCGAGCAACATGCCATGGCCCAGAATCTTTACATTCTCTACATGCTCACACAAGAGAGGTCCCTTTAATACAGCTCCCCCCTCCAGATATACTGTCGTGTTGGAAGGTATCTTGAAGCACTTTTCTATGGAGTCCGGTTCATGATAACCCGCTTCGAAGTACATTATACCCGGGGCTTTCTTATCCGGAACATTTGTTTCGATGGCATTGGCAAATACATGCAAATTATGAAGTTTGTCGCCGTTGAACTCCACGGAAAGCTTTTGTGGTTTATCCAGCGTAAACAGCACGTAATTGCCGTCAACTGATGGCTTAATGCCTTTGGAAAGAGGGCGGATAGTAACGTCACGCACCTCGCCGTTATTTTTCTGTACCAGTATCTCTATTTTCCCATTGAAGTCAAACTGTACCATGGAGGCATCGGAACGTGTATCTGCATCCACCTTGACGTTGTATTCGTACAAATCCGTCCATTCTTTGCTTCCTGCCTGCCGTACCCTGACTGTGTAATCATCATTATGATGGGCATAATATAACTGTTTGGGTACTGAATAAGTAACAATCTGAGCCTCCAACGTGGCTATTGAGGCAAACAGCAACATTGCCGTTAGTTTCAATTTCTTCATCATATATAAGCTAGCTTTTCATACAGATACGTTTGAAAAGCTAGATACTCCTAATGAGAAGGAGGATTTTCTCAATAAAAAGCGTTAAAAGAAGCTTTTATAAGATACTATTTAGAAACTATTTTCAGAACAGTAATGCAAATCTACAGATTTAAAAACAAACGATGCCCGCAAAATTTCTTACGATTTTGCAGGCATCGTTGATTTAATTGGGAGTGCTTTTCCCTGATGTTTATGAAAATATTCTATTCATCAATATCTCCGTCACAGAATTGAAATGTTCCATAGCCAATATTATCGCTGTCATATTTTTCAATGGGCTGTTTGTCTAATGCTACTTCTTTGGTATATGGCATACTTAAACCTTTACGTGTAACATAATGGTTGTATGCTATTGCATATATCGCTCTGAAGGTTCCGCGGCTTCCTGTGCCGATTGTGCTCCAATTACTATATTTGCCTGTGATGTCTTTCCATTGTTTAAATGGCACATCATATCCCAAATTGTATTTTGCAGAATATTCATATCCTTTCAGCAGACGATTATCCAAGGCACTATATAAGTCATTTCCTTGTTGATACGCCAATTCACAAATTGTGGCCAAGCCACCAAGTCCTAATTGTGTATGTCCCTGATCACGTCCACTCTCTTGGCATTGTCCTGTTTCTCCATCAAGGTAATGGCTGATAGTTCCGTTGTCATCGCCATAAAGATAAAATTTGATTCCTTTCTTATACATATCTATATCATCCCATAAAATCGCAGCTGCCATATATGCTTTCGTTACAATGATCCCCCAGTTGCCGTTGGTATATGCAGGTGTATTATAAAACTTTTCCAATACTGGGAGAAAGATGTTTTTGAGCATTGCGTTGATTTTATCCAAGTCTTCTTTAGACATTTTATCATAGGTGTGGCTCAACATTTCTGTAGCATAAATAATTTGAAAGCCTTGTAGTCCTGCGAGCAAAGGAGCATCATTGGTTGATGGTATCTCTTTTAATTTATCTGCATATTTCACTAATATTTCTATCCCTTTTTTAGCATGTGCTTCATCTTTTGTAACGGCATACATGAGGGCATTTAAGTATGCTGCGGCAAAATCGGCTTCAAAACCGTTTTTAGTCCATGCATAGTCACCGTCTCTCGAAATGATTTCATAAGGTCCTTGCATGGAATAAGTTGATTTTGCCAGGTTGTTGCTCTTCATTTCCAGATAAGTTTGATATGCCGGATCATTGGCGTCTGCACGTTTTACAATAGTCTGCATCCGTTTAATACTTTTTGCGGTATGTAAGATTCCCGGATGTTCCAATGAGGGAGTGTATTGATCACCAATGACATTGTCCCATGAGTCTATATCAGTTGTTCCATCTTTTATTTCACTTGAGCATGAAATAAATAGAACAGAAGCTAATATCGTATAAATGTATATGATTTCTTTTTTCATTTTCATTTTCAATTATAATTGTAAAGTATGAAGGTATACCAAAAGTCTGAATTCGTTCTTGCAATAATCACTGTGAAGAGCAAGCAATTAAAAATGAGACTGCTGGCATATCTTTGTCTCTTTTTATTCTTTATTTAAGAAGTCTTCCAAATCTGTTAAATTCTTAAATGTTCTACACCAATATATTTCATATACTCCATCTTCAGAGTTTGCAGCTGGGATATCCGCTATTTTAATTTGATATGTTTTAAATTCAGTTAAGCCTGTTTTTGGCATTTTCCCATTCCAGCCTTGTGACATATCAAAATATAGGACTCTTTTCGCATCTTTTGACGTTAATTCTGTATTTGGGACATAGCCACCACTGACAGAACCGTCGGAAGCAACGGCATCCAGAGTATTTCTTCCACCTTTGGGAACTGTGCACTTTATTGCAAGAATGGGATATAAACCGGCATGGAAAGATTTTGGAGAACCATTATATTGGAAATCTCCACGCCAACTTCCGTTGCCTTGTTTCTTCATATTGACTACCATCTTACCGTCTTCAATTTTGTATGTGGTTCCGCTTGTTGATATTTTCCATCCATTGAAACCGTCTGTAGCATCCCATTTGTACCAGCCTGCCGGAATGTTGATTGTAACTGAAGCCTGGCTACCGTTGCTTTTGCAAGTGGCTGTTATCGTGACTATCCCAAATCCTGTGGGTGTGATAACACCTTTGTCGACCTTTGCAATATTTCCATCGCTTGAAGTCCAATCGACAGATCCCAATGTTCCATTCTCTGGAGTATAGGTTACATTGAGCGTTACGGGCTGATTCATGCAGAGAGGTTCGTCGTATGGTTGTATTGTAACACTGTTTACTGCGATGTATTCTTTAATCAGCAGATCATAGTGAGCTTTAACTCCACTATTGTCATGAGTATAGGCTGTTATAGTTACGTTACCGGGTTTTATTCCCGAAACAAGCCCTGTCTCAGATACAGTGGCAATGGATTTATCACTGCTTTCCCAAGTCAAATAATCATAGGTATGATTTTCTGGTAAAATATTATAGTTGAGTTGTAGCTTATCTGTTGCATAAATTTCAGTTTCTGTATTGATGAATTTTATGGTAGTTGCTTTTGTTATTTCTGGAATGACATGTACTTTGACCGATTTTATTGCATCATCGGGACCAAAGCCTATTGCTGGTGATACGGTAATGATGGCATCGCCTGCATTTATTCCTGTTACAATTCCATCTTGGGTAACAGTAGCTATTGATTCGTCGGACGATGTCCATAGAACTTCCGGATTTGTAGGATTCTCAGGGGATATGCTATATACCAAGGCTGAATCCATTCCTATAGCTAAGGGAAGAGTGGATGATACGTCCAATTTGATAGATGTAATCAATTGATTCTCTGATCCCGGTGTAGTAAATACTTTGTCTTTGTCGCAAGAAGACAAACTTAAAAGACCTATGCCTACTAAAGCATTACATATAGATAGTAATCTGTTTTTATATAAATATTGCTTCATAATTACTTTTTTATTTGAAAACATAAATTAATTTTCCCATCCCGGATTTTGTTTCAAATTAGGATTAAGGCGTAATTGATCACTCGGTAATGGCAATAGGTAGTTTTTATCCGTCCATTTACGACTGGTCTCTATAATTAAGAAACCATCTGAATTTTTGGGATAACTTGCTTTCGAATAAACCGTTTGATATTCTGTTCCTGTCCATTTCACTCCGAGAAAATCTTGTGGCATTTCTGTTTCCGCAGTTTTCCATCTTTTCAAATCATCAATTCTGAATCCTTCGTTATACAGTTCAATAGTGCGTTCACGACGAATTTCAGTACGCATATCCAGTCCATTAGTGCTTGCAAATTCGTTTGAGAGTTTAGGCATCCCTGCATTTATGCGACAACGAACTAAATTCAGAGATATATCCAAGTCTTCATTGGTTATTGCATTATCTCGTTCGTAAATGGCTTCTGCATAGTTTAGCAGGACTTCTGCATAGCGTATGATCGGGTAGTCATAACCTTCGTAATTTGTATTTACTGCACGCTCGCAAGCCCATTTCTGATTGTTGTACCCACTACCACTACTTGGCTTTAAATTTGTGACAGATGCAGAAGCCAGATCTGCGGCATCGCCCGTCCAATTTACACGCGGTTTCTCATTACTCCAAAAGTTGTCGTGGGGTTTTGCCAGTGTATAACGTATGCGGTTGTCTCTGCTTTGGAATTCACTGTCTATTTTATCGTAGCCTTTGAATAGTTTCGACTTTTCAATGGGCAATCCATCTTGACAAAGATACATGGACGCAAATTTATGAGAGATCCATTGTACGTTGATTAAAGACTCTTTGGTAATGTTCTTACCGATTGGTGAAAGGACTTCGTCATGTCTACGTGAAAAAATATATTCTTTATTTGAATTTTTTATTAATCCGGCAGGATTTGATTTTACATCTTCCAATATGAACATATATTTTTGTGCACTGTCTCCCAAGATTGCCGGTTGAAATAGCTCAAACTTCTTGCTGTCAATGACCTCTTTTGCAGCTTTTGCTGCTATGCCAAGTAGTTCTTTTCCACGGCTTTCATCCCCTCTGAATTTTTGCCATGTACCTTCATATAGGGCTACTCTTGATAAAAGAGCCCATGCTCCTTCGCTACCAATGCGTCCATTTTCCACTTCTGATGTATTGGGTAACTTTGATGCGGCATCTTTCAAATCATCAATAATAAAATCAATAACTTCACTCCGGTCATTACGGGCTATTTTCATTTCTGGATCAGTAACATCTAAAGGCTTTTTCACGATAATGGCATCTCCAAAAAGTTGCACTAAATCGAAATAGCAATATGCTCGAAAGAATTTTGCTTCACCTATATATTGAGTGATTTCGCTTTGATTGGCATAATTCTCTGAATTTTGCAACAGCAAGTTCGTCCTTCTTATTCGTTTGTATGCATCGGTATAGTTGCCATCTGAAGTAGTAAGACTGTTGGTCCCTTTTCTAAATAGATTTCCCGGATCATTGCCATCCAACAGTATATCAGAACGCTTGTCTGAATGTGGGGCATCATATACGCTACTCGAGAAATCGCGAGTCCAACCATAAAACTGATTGGCAAATAATTTATAATCGTTCTCTGAACTCCAAATATTGGTTTCAGCCAATTGATCTTGAGGATCCAAGTTCAAACATGAATTGAATATGAGCCCGGTAATTAATATAAAAAAATATTTTATTTTAAGTTTCATAATTCTCTAATATTAAAAGGTTATGTCTGCTCCAAAAGTAAGAGTACGTGTGAAAGGATAGCGTGATGTTGTAGATACTTTGCGGGTAGCTTCTGGGTCCCAACCATCGTGAATATTACTATGTTCCCATAAATCTTGCCCGGATACATACACATGTATTTTACTTAATACGCGTGTTTTTGCCAACCAATTAGTTGGTAAAGTATAGCCTAATGTTATATTCTTTAATCTTAAATATGAACCATCTTCAACCGACCATGACGAACTTTGATAGTTGTAATTGTTTATGGAGCTATTATTAGTATATGATGGATAATAGGCGTTGGGAGTTTCTGAACTCCATATGTTGTTTACCGACTGATTGGTAGAGTTTTGGTAAGCAGCATACATTGGGACTCTCCATGTTCCTTCTCGTAAGATGGTGCGCTTGCCAACTCCTTGAAGAACAAATGAAAAATCTATTCCTTCGAATTCAAGGCCGCCATTGAAGGAGAACTGTATTTTTGGATCATCGGTTCCTAAATATACATAATCTTCTTCGGTTAACTTGCCATCATGGTTGACATCTTCAAACATATTGTCACCTAAACGCAGACTACTGATAGAGCCTATAGTACTATTTGCTGTATCTCTCTCTTTATATTTGTCCAATTGTTCTTGAGTTTGAATCTTACCGCAATAGCGTAACCCAAAAACTGAATTTAATGGATATCCTTCACGGTTGGATACCACTCCGTTTGTCTTGGATGCATCGCCTCCATTATCAACCAATTCATTCGTGGCGTAAGTAAAGGTTCCACCTATGTGATAGCTTACCTTATCGATTTTGTCAGTCCAGTTGATGTTGCCTTCCCAACCATTTGCTTTGAACTTTCCTTTATTGGTTGTTGGAGCTGCATCTCCAAGAACGCCGGGATATGTAATATCAATAAGCATGTTGTTGCATTTTTTCATAAAGAGCTCAACTGTACCTGTCAGATGACTGTCTATTAGTCCGAAATCAAGTCCGATATTATAATTATGTATACGCTCCCATGTACGATCCATACTGATTAATTTACCATTAGTCTCAATGTAAGAAGCTTTATTATTTCCAATTAAGGCTCCTGAATTGGATTTAAAGTTATAAAGTTGAATTCCGTCATACCGATCAATTCCGCTTTGATTACCTACATTTCCATAAGATAGCCTCAGTTTAAGGTCATTTATGAATTTTATGTTTTTCATAAAAGCTTCTTCAGTAATGCGCCATCCTCCGGATACACCCCAGAATGCAGCCCAACGATTTTTTGGACGAAATTTGGAAGAACCATCGTAACGTGCCAATCCCTCAAATAGATATTTTGATTTATATGCATAATTGAGACGTCCGTAGTAAGACATTACAGCTTCATGCCATTTTTCTGCTTTATCAATACTAATTTGTCCGGAACCATTTATGGTTTCCAAGCTGGATAGAATATTCTTTGCCAAAGTTGAAGCATAATCATATTCTTTTAAATTGTATTGGCTTCCTATCATGACTTTGAGGTCATGATCTTCAGCAAAAGTATGATGCCAATCCATGTAGCCGGATATAGAATAAAAATCTGTTCTGGCAGAGGATTTCGTATATGAACTTTCTTCCTGCTTCGGTAAAGTTCTAACTACACGGTTACCGGCATAATTATACCAGTCAATTGCGTTTGATTGCTTGTCGCGTATTGCGGTGGATGTATTATATCCGGCTGTTACTACAGCATTCAACTCTTTAGTGAGAGCATATTTGAAAGTTTCACTAATATTGATGGCTGAAACCTTTAATTTATTGTCTCCACCAAGTTCACAATACCAATTGGGAGCTCCCCAAGTACCCCATGCATAAGGTTTTCCATTGGCTGTTGCTGAAGGAAATCCCGGTTGCTGTGTTGCAGTGGATAAAGCAGAACCTATTTGAGTCGGTGCAACTTGATCTTGACGATTATAGGCCACAACAGATTCGATACTGAATGCATCTGTTAATTTGAATGTATTGGAGAGGCGAAAGTTATAGCGTTGATTATTATTGTTGCCCCATCTTAAATTACTGCCATCATACATGTATCCCAGAGAGAGACGATATAATGATTTGTCGGTTCCTCCAGACACACTCAATTCATGTTGGTTAGAGGATGCGGTGCCCCACATAATATTATTCCAATCTGTATCAAAAAATACGAAGTCGGCAACATCATTGAAGTTTGTTGGGATTGGATTCTGGCTATGATCTAAATCTATATAATGCCCTTTATTTGCCAAGGCTAATTTGGCGAATTTCATCCATGTTTCACTGTCGGTATAACCATCATTGGTACGTGCTTGTATTACCGCATTAGCCCATTGATCAAGGTTCATCTGGGTGGGGGAAAGGCCTACAAACTTGGCTGAGATTGAACCGCTGTACTCAACCCGAGTTTTTCCTTCTTTCGCTTTTTTTGTTTGCACCAATATTACTCCTCCTGCAGCTTTGCTACCATATATAGATGCTGAGGCATCTTTTAAGAAGTTGATTGACTCAATATCAGATGGATTTAATAGACGTAACTCATTTACACTTTCGTATTCTACTCCGTCAATAATAATGAGTGGGCTTGTAGAATTCTTGGAAACAGCTCCACGCAAGCTCATACTCCAACTTTCATCTCCCGGAGCAGCAGATGATCTGGTTATGATAACTCCCGGAACCTGACCTTGCAGAGCCTGAACAGGACTTGATAATGTCCCCTTGTTTTCCATAATCTTGTCATCAACTACGGTGACCGATCCTGTCATCGTGGCCTTTTTCTGAGTGCCATACCCCACTACTACTACTTCGTCCAGAAGTTCACTGTCTTCTATCATTGTGATTTTGAGAGAGTTCCTTCCGCTCACGGGTACTTCTTGCGTTTTATAACCTATATAGGAAATCACCAAAATACTTTTGAAAGAGGTGTTTACGGAGAAATTCCCATCAATGTCGGTAATTACACCGTTGTTGGTTCCTTTTACTTTAACACTTGCACCGATTATCGGTTCATTGTTATTATCTACTATTCTCCCTTTTATTGCATTATTCTGCATGACTTTATGGGATTCATATACATTTGAGAATGTAAATTGAGGACTACCCACAAGGAAAGCAAATGCAATCATTGATGAGAGAAGAGTTCTTTTTTTGATGAAAAATAGAACATCTTTCTTCATAAAATTACAATTTAAAATTAACATAATCTCTTTGTTGTCAAATTAGGATAAATATTTAGAGATAGTGCTATATGCACTTTTTGATATATTCACGTACTTCCTTTCGGCTGATAAATAAATGATTTTCGACTGTACGTTGCGAAAGATTTAGCGATGTAGCAATTTCTGATGATGTCTTGTTACCGAAACGGCTCATTGCATAAATTTTATGTCGTTGTGCAGGGAGTATGCTTAGTTTTCGCTTTTCAAGCATTAATAAGTCTTTTGCAATAATTTCGCTCTCTACATTATTCGTGTATTTTTCTGTACGATCATACAAATACGACGTTACTTCTTGCACTTTGTAATAATGGCGCAAGTAATCATTTACTAAATTACGGGCTATAGTGAAAATGAAAAAACGCACGGTGTCCTTGCGTAACATCTGTTTGTAGTCTATTAATCGAAGAAAGACGTCTTGCGTCAAGTCTTTAGCTTCCTCTTCCTTACTTATCTTATAATAGATATAGCGATAAATAGAATTGCGATATTCACAGTAAGAATCAGCTATTATTTGAGTGGATTTGATGAAGTTGTTTTCCATATCGTTGTTTTTTATGGTATTTTCTGAAAGCAAATATAGAAATGATAGTGCGGAATATTTCTCAAATGAATCCTAAATGAATCTCATCTCATTTGCATAGAATAGTATTATCATAATATTCTGATATATAATAATATACGATAATATATTTTGGATTTCATATAATAATTTGAGACTATATTGAACGTTTTATTCTGCTTAAAGAAGTAATGCCTGTAAAATCACGTTTCGATTTTGCAGGCATTATAATGTATTACAGTCCTATATTCAGAAAGCTAATTTGCGGGTCTGCCGCTTACTTTTATCTCCGAAAGGCTAGCGAATGGCTCTCTGTAACTTTCGGTTATCACGCACTTTAGAAATTTAGCATTTAGTGGATCTTTAAGTGCCAGAGTTAGGCCATTTGGGGATGCCGTCTTTTGATATTCAAGTGTACCAACCAAATTGAAACTTTCTCCATCAGCACTAAGATATATTTCAACTTTCTTACAGTCTGTATTATCTTTACGTTTATATATACTTACTTCGGTTATTACATATTCTTTTTTCATATCGACTAAAACCCAGTGGGGAAGTGGTTCATTTGGACTCCAGCTACTGTGCCAGTATGTGTCGAAATTATTATCGAGAACTACTTGTGCCTTTCCACCGTCATTCTTATGCGTTGCATCGCTTGATGCTGTGGCTATCCAATCGGAACGATCCAATACAAATCCCGATGGTAAAGTCATAGTATACGGGGTAAGTGTTTCGAAGACGTCAATGCTATTTTCTACAGGACGATAAAGCGTTGTATAACTGATTTGGCTCCCTAACTGTGCATCGTGCAAAGTCGTTTCCATTTCATCGGCGACGACAAAGTAAGTGACTTGCTCTCCTCTCTTATTGGTGTAATGAAGGTTTACGCCTACGCAATTATCCATACTATTCCACTTAATAATGAGATTCGTATCGTCCAAAGCTTCTATGCTGGAAACTTTACGTTCTCCGAGATTAGATATATAAGTTGAACCGTAAATAGTCTGGGACTTTTCTGTTTTCAATGAAGAATTTCCATACATATCTCTTGTGTAGGCCGTAAAAACGAGACTTTCCTCCGGTAGGTTAGGTATTATAGTTTTCATCCACTGTTCTCCGGCCTTTTCAATAGGCACTACTATAGAATCTCCTTTTCCCCATTTTATGACACAATCCTTCAATTTAGGGTCTGCATCCAGTTTCCATCTAACTTCCGCCCTGCAATTGCCTGGAAGAATAGTAAGAGAATCGGCAATCCCGATGTATATCTGTTCACCCTGATCCAGATATTTTTGATAAATCTCTGACATATCGCCGCATGAAGTTCCGGCAATAGTTGCAAATAGAGCCAACCCCCAACCTATTATTTTATTTGTTTTCATATTTATGCCAATTTATTATTTCTATTCATTTGTCGTCTGTAATCTTTCCATAAAAGGCCAGCTCATTACAGTTAAACAGATCACCACCACCCCATGTTTCATCAATGGTGAAGCGTATGTAACGCATAGCAGGGAGATCTTCAGAGAAGATGAAGTCATGTCCTAAATAAGCATATTCCTTATCAAGCTCAGTTACATTCGGATTGTCAAATCCGGAAGGTTTTTCCGTACGGCAAGTCATCAATAGCGTCCAATTTTCAGTATCATTCCGAAATCCTTCTTTCCAATATTCCTGATCATCAATTGTATGTTTAGAATAAATCAGATCTGGGGCTTCTGCACGACCATACACCCTCCAACGCTTGGGATTGTTCTGTGTATAGGGCCAGCCTCCTCCACGCTGCCAAAGCATATAACGCGTCAATTCCACTTTATGTCCTAAATCAATGGTAAAGTATACTCCATGACCGGAACCGTTAGTACGTACATGCCATCCATTATTATCTACGCCAGTGACGTCATCGAACATTTTTCCCCAAGCCCAATTTCCTCCAAGCTCAGTGTTATTATCTTCGGTCAACAATATTCTCTTATATCCGGCTTTAGGAATTAGTTGTTCAAAGCGAGGAGTAAATACACCGGAAACCGTATCCGAATAATTATCCCAACGGTCTTTCACTATTGCGGCAAAACGACGTTCTTTATCGTCAAATCCGCGTAAACTGAAAGTACCCACAGCAGCATCACTTGCCAATACTTCAACTAATTGCAATTGACCTTCATCATCAGCGGCATAAAGTTGTAAGTTTATAATCGTATTCAATTGATTTTTCCATTGAATATCAATACCGCCTATACCACGATTCAGTTTTATTGACCTGCTGATTGCATAAACCGGATTCTCTTCGGGTTTAATCACGACAGTAACCGGTTCTGAATAATTGTTACTGCGATCTACACTATAAAGCTGTACGCTATGTTCATTTTCATCTCCGAAACCTCCAATTATAAGCTTCGATTCATAACAGGAAGCTTTGACATTACGCACGACTCCTTTTTGTTCATAACGAGCCTCTACAAATAATAAATCTTCATCAAGAGGTAAGTCATAGGACAGCTGTGCACCTCCAGGAATATTCTTTATCACTACATTTTCCACCTTGTCCGGGGATTTGCTGTCGGTAGGTACCTGTCCCACTCTATCTTCACCACAAGACTGTAACAGACCTGCAAATAACAGCAGACAAAATATATTTTTTATCATAGCATTTATTTTTTTAATTGTTATTCTATATATATCTTCCAATATCACCATCCGGGATTTTGTATCAAATTGGCATTTTGATCCAAGGAAGATTGTTTGATCGGCCATAGGTAATTCTTTCTGCCAAAAGAGGTATTCAATACTGTACGGATCTGATAGTAATCCTCTGGACTCAGTCCATTGACATTCCATCCTCTGAAAGGTTGGTTAACATACTGTTCTAGAGTCTTCCAACGACGCATATCCCAAAAGCGTTGTCCTTCAAACGCCAATTCTATTAAACGTTCACGATGGATTATATCCAGCAAACCGGTTTTATTTTTAGGTTTATCAGGATTAGTGGAATATTGTTCCCAGCTCTCTATTACACCCTTCAGCGATGCTCTTTCACGTATGGCGTCAATATAAGCATATACCTCTGGATTTACGTCTTCTGAATATTCTGTTAGTGTTTCAGCATACAACAAGTAAAGATCTGCTAAACGAATGATAGGTAAATGATAAGTAGCTGTACTGAAGCTTTGAGGACTACTGAAAGCAGATTCCCAATGCACAAGTTTAACGGGGAAATATCCGGTCAAAGAGTAGCATTCCGAGCTGCGCTTGCCTCCATACTCCGTGTAACGTGCCTTTATGTAATGTGGTATATTTTCAGTGTTAGTGGCCACATCGTTTAGGATCCCTGCACCGTAGAGGATACTGCGGTCAAAGGCGATAGAGGCATAAAAGCGAACTTCACGATCGAAATTTACACCGGCGGTTTTCTCTCCTTCCTTTATATAAAAACGATCTTCACTGGTTGCTTGTCTTATTTTATACCTACTTGCATAATCGTACAATTTGTCTTCGTTGATAGGCACGCCGTGATTAGAATAAAACTCTTCAACGACATTCAAAGGGATGGCCATCTCTGAGCTGATAGTATTAGAAAACTGACTGCTAACCGATGGCATGGCCGACCTTTGTATGTGATCTGCTTTAGAAGCAGCCCCCCAAATTATTTCCTGGTTGTAATTATCGGTTACGGATCCACGGACATCCATCTTTTTAACGGTAGAATCATTCAGATTACGCAAGTTTACAAATTTATAAAGTTTATGCCCATTGGATTCTGCCGACTGGATTGCTTCCAGAGTTGCATCTGCCGCACGTTTCCATTTTTCTTTGTCATATTCTTGAGGAAAAAGTTTCATGCCACGGTTGTCAGTCAGGTCTTTATAATCTGCATTACCGTTAAACAAAGGACTAGCGGCCAATGTCAGCACTTTAGCCTTTACTGCAAGGGCGATAGGCTTTGTAATGCGTCCCATTTCATTCAATTGGTTATCAATCACTTCTGGCAGATCTACTGTCGCCGCATCCAGTTCAGAAACAATGTAATTTACAACGTCGTCTACCGGATCACGATATACTCTTACCTTTTCAGGATCAGCATCCACCGGAAGATTTTTGTCGGTTATAGGTATTGGACCATACATCTGGAAAAGCCAGTAATGGTAGTAAGCTTTCAAGAACCGCACTTCCGCAATCCAACGTTTCTTTTCACTTTCCGTCAAATCAATTGGTTTATCAACATTCTCAAGAAAAATATTGCAATTACGTATACCTATAAAAAGGTTTTTCCCATTTCTTGATCCGTCCCAATAATTATTATAGGGGTCGTTAGAGTTTTGCTGTCCTGCCAATATACGATAAGCAGGAACTACGATATCCGACCAATCGGAAGCATGCCATAGATAACCGGAATTCAAACAGACAGCTTCGCCACCGGCAAAAAAAGCGGGATTACTGGTATCATCCTCATGCCCAGGTAGTGAACTATAACAAGTAAAAAGGAAACTCTCCGCATTAGTTCTGTCTGCAAAGATATGATCGAGGGTTGGTGTATTATCAGGCACTACATCCAAATAATCCGAACAGGAGCATAATGTTATAACTCCTATAACATATATTATATTTTTTAATTTCATCATTTTGTATTTTATTAAATGATTATCTAAATCTTAGGTTCACATATCAAAAGTCTATATTAAGACCTAAGTTGAATACTCTCTGCAGAGGATATCCCATACCTTTAGCTCCCATTTCTGGATCCCATAACTTGAACTTACTAAAGCATAATAAATTAGTTCCGCTTAAATAGATACGCAAGTTCGATACACGGACTTTTTTGAGCAGATTTTTAGGTAATGAATATCCAATTTCAAGTGATTTTAAACGTATAAAGCTGCCATCACGCATCCACCAAGTACTCTTCTGTGTATTATTTTTATTTTCCGTATTTGATAAACGAGGCCAGAAAGCATATAGATCCCTGTTGTCTTCAGACCAGTGACTGTTCGCAATGATTTGTAGTAATTGGCCACCACCATTATTCTGAATAAACGGTGCAATGGACTGTTGATCTGTAATTTTACTATAATCGTTCAACCAGAATGAAGACTTTGCTGAACCTTGAAAGAAGATAGAAAAATCTATATTCTTATATCCTGTAGAGAAACCGAAACCATAGTTAATTTCTGGAGTAGTAGGATATCCGATAGGCACTTTATCACGATCATCAATAAGTCCGTCTTTATTGATATCCTTATACTTGATATCTCCGGCCTGATAGTCTCCGAACATTTGTTTGGGCGAATTTTTTATTTCTTCTTCGCTGACAAAAAGACGCTCGGCTATCAATCCCCATTGTTGACTCAATTTTTGATTAATATGACGCCGCCAGGGAGTGTCATTATAAGCTGGTTCTTCAAACACTTTATACTCACTGGAGGCGTACGTAAATGTTCCTCGCGCAGTCAACCACCAATCTTTACTAAAGGAATGTTGATAGTCCAGTGAAATATCAATACCTTGTCCGAAAGCCTCTCCAATATTAGCATTGGGGGTTGCTGTAAGTCCCATTGTAGTTGGAATATCCGAACGAGTCTGAAGAATATTTTTACGATTTTCACGGAAATAGTCTACCTGAATTTCCAAATCTTCAAAAAGCCCTAATTCCAATCCATAATTTTGTTTATAAGCGGTCTCCCAAGTAATATAAGGATCGGCATAACGAGAAATCTTAACTCCTTTTACCGTATATCCGTTTTCCGTACCAAAACTATACTGCCAGCTTGAATTTTGAGGCTCAATCTGAGACAGATAGAAGAAACGATCTTTATCATTGCCAATCTGATCATTACCCACCATGCCATAAGTTGCTTTCAGTTTCAACTTGCTAATGACTTTTTTCAAGTTGCCTTTCCAAAACGGCTCGTTGGATACTAACCATCCCAAACCGCCTGAAGGGAAGAAGCCGAAACGTTCATCTTTAGAAAAACGCTCTGATCCATTATACCCAAAGTTGAACTCAGCAAAATAACGCAAATCATAATTATAAGTGAAACGTCCTGAAAGTCCTAAATTACGTTTGGGTAATGAGAGTTGCAGACTCTCGGCATTCCCGTTCTTATAATCTCTCATCTGATATACTAGCAAACCACTTGTTCCATGTTTATCAAAAGTGCGATCGTAAGACAGGGCGGCTTCCATATACATAGTACTGTTTATGTTTTTGCTTCCATTCTCAAAGCTCAGGAATTCTTGCCCGTCGGTATTAATGGGAGCTAATGTATAGACATCTTTCAGCCGATCATAGGTAGCCACCTGATAATAATATGGCTTCATTTGACGTTTCGTCTCAAAATAGGCATATCGTGATGTATTCATCATTGCACGGAGTGCCAATCCTTTGGTTATGAAATTCAGTTTCTGTTTCAACTCTACTTGCGCCATCATTAATGATGTTGAATATTCCTTATATCCTTTCGTCATATCGGCATAAGGATTCACTGCATCTCCGGTAGCGGTATTGCCGTATAAAATGTGCTTGGCATAGCGATAGGTCTCGTCTGGCAAATAATATGCAGGAAAAGCAACTGGAGTACTTTGCATTACTTTCTGATACAATGCGTCTCCACCATCCAACGGACCTGAATAGTCATCAAAGGTAGCGTGTAAACGCACAATAGCCTCAGTAGTAGGGGTCACATTTATATTGACATTTGAACGTAGTAAATAACGTTTCAGATTAATGTTGTTATTATAGCTATTACGTTTGTCAACTTTGAGTACACCGTTATCATTAGTAAAAGAGCCTGCAACATAGTAACGTGCTATTTTTCCACCACCGCTAAGGTTAAGATTGATGCGTTGATTGGCTGTGACATCTTTAAATAACATATTCATCCAATCTACAGTAGGATAGACATAAGAGTTAGCACCATCCTGACGCATGGCAATGTCCTTGCTGGAATAAGGAGCTGAACCAAGAGGATCACGCGTCAAAGTCGCTTCATTAGCTAATTTCATAAAAGTTATGGGATCTGCCAACTTTAGGTTTTTTGTAGGCGAAGAAAAAGAGTTTTCAATGCGTATTGAAAGCTTAGCCTTACCCTCTTTGCCTTCTTTCGTTGTTACCAAGATCACACCATTGGCACCGCGTGCACCGTAAAGAGCAGTAGCGGTGGCATCTTTCATCAAGGAGAATGAAGCGATATCGTCAGTATTCAAACGGGATAAGTCATCGGCGGTCAGCTCTACACCATCAATTAGAATCAATGGATCACGGGCTTCTTCTGAGAAAGTAGTAATACCACGGATAAAAAAGCTTGCATTATTCTTACCGGGTTCACCACTAAGTTGATAAGATATTAAACCAGCCATTCTTCCTGCTAATGCAGTGGTCAGATTGCTGCTGGGTACTTTTAATTCTCCAACTTTTACTGTCGTTACCGAAGCCAATACACTTTCCTTTTTCTGTTTAGCAAATGCAACGACTGTCACTTCATCTAACTCATCGGTCTTCGGAACTAATTCGATATTTATACTTTTTTTATCTCCCACTGTGACTGTTTTAGTTTCCATACCTATATATGATACAACTAATTTGTCGGTAGGTGAGACATCAATAGAGAATTTTCCATCAATATCCGTAATTACTCCTCCTTGTTTACCGGCAATTTGAATAGTAACTCCGGGGAGTGGAGACTTTTGTTCATCTACTACAATTCCTGTAATTTTCTTTTGTACAACTTGTTGTGTTATGTACATTTCGTCTATCTCCTTTGCTGTGTTTGCCATACTAAGCTGAAGGCAAAGTGGTAGAGTGAATAGTGTGAAGAATGCTATTCTTCTTTTTGTGAGAGCTCTATTTTTTTTCATTTTTTGTTATTCATAATATTATTAATAATTTATAAGTGAATTTATTGGCATGGTTAACGATGGCAATGCAACCCGAGTCTGAGGATGGTTGTACTTTATGGGAGCAAAAGTAGATAGGATATTATTGAAAATATAATTTGGTAATATTAAATAAATCTCATCTCATTAATCAAGATTTACGTTTGTGTAATTATCAGATAATCAGTTGCTTAAATTGATAAGATGCTGAGTCTTAAATAATAAGATGAGACTTTTACTCCCTTTTTATGAGGAGAAGTGAAATGTTGTATGCTAGAAATTACTTGGAGTTTTACAGTTGTTGCACATACTGCTTGGGACTCATTTGCATTTTGCGTTTAAATGCTTCGCGAAATGTCTTGATGTCATTGAATCCACATTTCAGACTTACGGAACTGATGTTGTTTTCGCCTTCCTTGAAATATTGAACGGCTTTAAATATCCGATATTCATTGATAAACTCGATGACGGACATTCCTGTAATGGCTTTTACTTTCTTATAAAGTGCAGAATGGCTCATACCCATTTTCTCAGCAAAGTAGATGATATCAAATTCTCGGTTAGTGAGATTGTCATCTATAATCTCCTTGCATTTAAGCAAGAAGCGCTGCTCTTCTTTGGTGTAATTTTTTTCTTTTTTCGACATGAGGTCTGTTGCATCTGCCGATTCCGAGCGAAGTAACAGGTTATTTATGCGGTTTCTAAGATATTTTATTGATACGGGCTTAGTCAGATAAGCATCGGCTCCATAGTCGAAAGCAATGATTTTATCTTCTTCTGAAATTTTGGCTGTCAACATGATAATGGGAATATGAGATATTTTCTTGTCTCCTTTTACCAAGGATAGAAAGTCCGTTCCACTCATCTTTGGCATCATAATATCACAAATTATAATATCTGGTAGATGTTCTTGTGTTAGGGCGAATCCATCAACACCGTTATAGGCTTTTAAAATTTTAAAATCATTGATTAAGGTTCTTTCTAACAGTTCTACAATTTCCGGTTCATCGTCTATAATAAGGATCGTGTGCGTGGCTGCTGGTGACGGCGTGGAGGCAGCCCTATCTTTCGCTAATAACTCTTTATTGATTATAGTAGGAGAGGGTATAATGATATTGGACTCTTCTGTTGAGACTGGAATATTAAAGATGAATTTAGATCCTATATTTGGTTTGCTTTCTACCGTGACGCACCCTCCGTGAAGCTCTACCAGATATTTCACAAATGAGAGTCCTATTCCGTCTCCTGTAGAATTGGTCTGCAATGGATTTACCTGAAAGAAACTGTCAAATATTGCTTCATGGTATTCTTCGTTTATTCCAATGCCATTATCCTTTACTGTGAATTGCACGAAATTATCTGTTTCGTCAATGGATAATACAATCTTTCCTCCTTCGGGAGTATATTTGAAGGCGTTGGATATTAGATTGGACAATATCGTTTCCATCTTTTCCGGATCAAAGTCCAGCTGGATGATTGTTTTAGAAGGAAGAAAGTGAAAAATGATATTTTTTTGTTGGCATAGTGCTTCATAGTCATCAATCAGACTTTTACAGAAAGTGACTGCGTTAAGACGTTGCTTTTCCAACTGTAGCTTTCCGGCTTCCAGCTTGCGAAAATCTATTATCCGATCTATCAACTTATTCAGCTTTATAGCATTGCGATACATGGTAGACAAGTATGACTTTTGTACTTGTATAACTTTTCTTCCTGATGACAGCAATTCTTCGATGGGAGCGGTGATAAGAAATATGGGGGTACGCAGTTCGTGTGTGATATTGGTATAGAAGCTCAGCTTTGCTTCATTTATGCTTTTGGCCGTATTTTTTTCTATCTCTTTCAGCTGTACCATGTGCTTGATATTCAGCTCATGGCGATAGAACCAGAATATCAATGCGATAAATCCGACACAAAGCATGCTCCGCAGGAAAATGGCCCCGTTTGTTTTCCACCATGGAGGTGTGATAATAATATGCAGGCATGAAACTTGTTCACTCCATTTCCCGTTACTGTCCGATGCCCGTACATAAAAATAATATTCTCCTGGGGGAACATTCGTATAAGAGCGTTGTCTGTCATGTGATACTTCCTGCCACTCACCTTCAAAGTTTTTCATGTAACAGGAGAAGTTAACCTTTTCCGGTGCAGTTAGTTCGGACACTGCAAAATGAATGGTGAAGAAGTTTTGATTATACGGAAGATAGACCGTTTCTGGTTTCTCACCATATAAATGGACACTTTTCCCCTTTTCGTTCAGAATATCAAGATTCGTAAAATATACGTAGTCAAAATATTGTTTGTATTTTATCTTTCCCGGGTTGAAGTAAACGAGCCCGTTTGTACTTCCAAAATACATTATGCTGTCTTTTTGGAAGGATGCGTTATAGTTGAACTGCACGGACGACAGATCATCTTCTTTTCCGAATTTAATGAAAGTTTCTGTTGACGGGTCATAACGGAATAGTCCGTTATAAGTTCCCAGCCATAGACAGCCTGAACTGTCTTCTTGCATGCAGGTCACGTTTGTATCCGTCAGTCCGTTATTAATTCCGAATGAGGTTATTTTGCCTGTCTGCTCGTTAAGTCTGTAAAAACCAGAGTATTCGGCGGAAAACCATATTTGATGTTTGGAGTCAACGAACAGATAACGGATGGCATTGCTTGCTAGAGGATTGTTGAGAGATTCAGTGGAATAATGTTTGGCTATTCTATTGGTACTCGAATTTATTTTGTATAGTCCGTTTCGGACAGAACTGATCCATATCTGATTATCTTCAAAAACAACTGTAGAGGCGTAAGTGTGATTAAGGCTTTTTATTTCGGAGAATGTTTTCTCCTTTTTATTGAATATATAAATATTTTCACCAATTAACCATATATTCCCTTTATTATCATCTTTTATTTCCCAAAGGTAATTTGGATTCGTATTGCTGTCATTTACTGATAAAGAATAAGTTTTAAATGTTCTGTCTGAAGGAGAAAACCGGCATAGTCCCTTGCCATATATTCCGAGCCATATATATTTATCGTCTCCTATTACCGAAAGTACATTGTTTCCCGGGATATTGCTGTTTCTGGTGGTAAGGGACGACACACCCCCTGTTTCTGTATCATAGACATTAATCCCTCCTCCGTCAAGACCTATGTATAATTTTTTGTCACGTGGTAAAATTGCTGTCACAATGTTATGGGTTAGTTGTCCGTTTTTCATTGTGAGTGTACTGAACCAATCATAATGGGTGGAATGGAGATTAACTCCACCTCTGTAGGTCCCTGCCCAAAGATTCTTCTCTCTGTCCACAAATAGGGAGTGAATCGCATCATTGCTGATATTACTGTTATTTGGAGTAAAGCGTTCCGTTTTTGAGGCAGATATACTAATAAGACCACTACCATCTGTGCCAAATATTGTTTTGTCTTGGTAATCAACAATTGCTTTTACATCCGAAGGAGCATCTGTCTTTATTTTTTTTGTCTGATATTTCGTGTCAATTCTGAAAGCTTTGCATGCATATCCAATTCCAAGTCCTACATACACAATATCTCTGGTTTTACTATAATACATACATATATTGTTTCCCCTTACCTCATTTTTAATATGGCAGGAGCTGACAATGGAACCTTTTAAGGGGTTAAGTAAATATAATGCTTTTGCAGTATAAGCCAATAGTAGTCCGTTTTTATATTTACATATTGCAAGGAAAGGTAATTCATACATATATGCTTTAAACCTTAAATTGCCTTTCCACACAAATAGCTTGGAAGTACTGTCTAGAATATAGATGTTTTTATCATTTTTTACGATTCCTCTCACGGCTTTATTCATGATCATTTTCTTCTCTGTCGGAGAAAAATACTCGGTCGAATAGAAACAATTTTCCTTATATGAATAGAAGTTTAGCCCTTTTTCGGTTCCCACCCACATTCCATTTTCAACAGGCAAGATGTTTTCTACGTGATTGTTGGTTATGGATAAACTGTCTGCATCGTTATGTCGGAAAGTGGTGAAGTTGACCCCGTCAAATCTGCATAGTCCGTCGAATGTACCAAACCAAACAAAGCCTTGCTTGTCCTGTGAGATACATTTCACCGTGTTGTTGCATAGCCCGTCTGAAACATCAAAAACTTTAAAGTGTTTTGCATGAATAAAAAGGGGAGCAGTCAGTATTAAAAGAATAAGAATGTATATCTTGCTTTTCATATTTCAGAAAACGTGATTATAGAGTTTCACACGGTGGTGCACTATCGTTCGAAAATAGATATATTATTCAATACTCGGAAATAATAAATCACTTTTTTGAGCTGATTATTATTTATTTTCATAGGAAAATCATAAAGGTCTTCTTAATATGTCTATTAAGAAGGCGATAATCAATATACGGTCGGTCCTATTGAATTCTTAGCACAAATGATATTTCGTTGGGTTTATAATTCTCTGGGAGTTTGACAAATAGACCGTCTTTTGCTCTATGATATTCTAATTCTTTTTCACAACCGAGCATTTCCACTTTGTTTACTTTAGCGCCATACCATGGGCTGTTGTCTTTTAATGATTTAATCTGTATTTCATGTCTGACAGGCCACCCTAGTACATGTACATAAAGTGTATCTCCTTTGATGACGAATCTCATGTCTTCTGAAGAAAATGACTTCCTCTTTTTCATCTATTGAACCATTCCGGTGCTTGTTGGTATTGAGACAGAGACTCCCATGTGGGCTGGTATTTCCCTTTCATCATATTTTCATGGGGTGATTGGCATGATAACAATGTGCATGAAATGATCAGTATTGTGAATGTCTCTTTTGCCTTCATCATTTATGTTCTCTTAGAATTCATTGGTGATTGGTTTCATAATAAAGATAAACTCCCTATTTATTGCCGGAACACGGTATTGAGGTAAAGGTAAATGTGACCAGCTGTCTATGCAACCTACTCCTGATTGGAGCATGTCAATACAGAAATTGGTGTAGTCTACTTGTGGTATCAGTTCTGAATGTCTTTGCTTTTTATATATGCCGTCATCCAATGATTTAATGGAATAATGAAGTGCTGTTGCTGTGAAAGGAGATGCACCGATGAATTGCAAACCGTTCCCCCCTCGATCGGTCAGATTCCACCAGCGTACATCCGTTTTAGCTCCGTTTTCTTGTGGGCGTATATAGGGATAGAATTGACTTGTTACTGTTTGATTGTAAACTCCCAAATCAGTTGATTGGTTGCGATCGCTGTAATTTTCTATGGGACCACGTCCATAATATCGGATATATTCCATTTCTTTCGGGAGTTGCATTTGCATGCCGAAGCGAAACATATTGGACACTTTTTCGGTGGTGTTTAGTTCCATACGTTGTGAAATCTTTATCTCGCCGATATTATTGATTGTGTAAGTTAAGTAAAGCCATGCTTTTACCTCTTTTCCTGTGCCTGGTTTCATGGTGACTTCATTTCTTCTAAGATCTGTATCAGGATCGGTATGGATTTCAAGAATGTTGTATTTCGTTTCTACAACAACAAGATTGTTTCGTATTTCAGCTTTTTGCATGATCATCTTCATTGGTGGGTTGTGCCACATCCGATAACGTAGATTTGTTTCTGCTCCCATGTCATTATCAGTCGGTGCTCTCCAAAAATTGGGGATCAGTTTTCCTCCTTCTTTCAACAGCTTTTTCCCATTTACATCGTAGCGGCAGAGGTATCCATCGTGTCGGTTAAAATTCAGTAGAAAGTTCTTTCCTTTTATAATAAGAAAGTTAAAATCATTGTTGATGATTTGAGGTGTAGTCAATGCTATATTTTTATTTTCTTTGTTTTTTAGATCCATGCTTGACTTATCCCCTTCATGTATTTTTAATTGATTTTTTGCCACTGTATACCCGGCAGGAAGAAGGTTTTCTGCTTTTTTTAGTTTAAAGGCGATGTTCAATAATAATTCTTCCTTCGGATAGGGTTTCACATTATAATCTATTTTCAATTCACCTGTTTCTTGCGGATTCACATGCAGGTTGTCAACACATCCTTTCTCCACAATTTTTCCATTTGCGAGTAATTCCCATTCGGCATAATAAGCACTAAGGTCGCGAAAGAAGTTTTCGTTATAAATACTGATTTTCCCATTTTTCAGATCAACAGGACTAGCCCAAATTGATTGTAGAATATGCCCCACTTCATACATGTGCGGATTGGGCATTCTGTCAGGACTTACAAGACCATTGTCACAAAAATTTTGATTTGAAATGTCATACTGATTCCAATCACCTCCATAGCCATAAAAAGAAGTCCCGTCAGGGCGGCTTATACGCAACGACTGATCAACAAAATCCCAAATAAAACCTCCTTGATAATGTGGGTATTTACGTGTAATATCCCAATATTCCTTAAAACCTCCCATTGAATTGCCCATGGCATGTGCATATTCACATTGGATAAGTGGTTTGCTGGGATTACTTGTTGAATATTTGATACAACTGTCATAATCATAATACATTGGACAGAAAATATCAGTAAATTTGCTATTACCTGCCGGTTCATATTGACACAGGCGTGATGGATCTTTCTTTTTAATCCAATCATAGCATGCTTCGAAACTGCTTCCGAAACCGGCTTCATTTCCTAAAGACCAAACAATAATGGATGGATGATTGAAATTCCGTTCTAGGTTTCTTTGATTCCGTTCCAGATGTGCTTTTGCATAAGCAGGGTTTTTGGCTAATGTATGTTCACCGAAACCCATGCCATGTGATTCAAGATTTGCTTCCGCTACTACATATAGGCCGTATTGATCACATAAATCATACCACAGACTATTATCAGGATAATGACATGTACGTACCGCATTTATATTGAACTCTTTCATCAATTTTATGTCTTGAATCATCCGTTCACGGGAAATTGCATACCCATTGTCAGGATCCATTTCATGTCGATTTACTCCTTTAAACAATATCGGTTTTCCGTTTAACAGTACCTGCCCATCTTTTAATTCTATTGTGCGAAATCCCACATGTTGAGGTATGATTTCCAAAATTTTATTTTTATCTTTCAATATAGCGGTTAAGGTATATAGATAAGGAGTTTCTGCAGTCCATTTTTTAGGGTTGGCTATACTCATGCTTCCATTTTTGTGCCCTTCTCCTTTGACAATGGCATTTGCAATCTCTGTTCCTTGGAAGTCCATTAATTTTAATTCGGCAGTCGCATCTCCTACTAGATTTAATTCATAATTTACCGTACCATTTTCATATGTGGCATCCAGGTCGGGAGTTAAATGGATATCTTGGATATATTTATGATTACGTGTATACAAATAACATTCTCTTCCTATACCTGCGAGACGGAAAAAATCTTGATCTTCCAGATAAGTGCCGTCACACCATCGGAATATTTGGAATGCAATGAGATTTTTCCCCGGTTTCAGGAAATCAGTCAAATCAAATTCAGCTTCAAGTTTACTATCCTCACTATATCCTACGTATCGTCCGTTTACCCACAAATATATATTGGAAGTTGCCGAACCAAAATGAGCAAAGATTTTTTTCCCTTCCCATTTGGCAGGAATAATAATTTCTTTTCTATATGAACCAACATGGTTGTTCTCTTCGAGTATATTTGGTGGATCACTTTTAAATTGATTTCCCCAAGGATACCCGGCATTGACGTATAGAGGATCACCGTATCCATTAAGGGCCCAATTGCCAGGTACTTTGATTGTGTTCCAGCTATTATCGTCAAAATCCTTACGATAAAAATTTCTGGGACGGAGATTGGCATCTTTTACCCAGCAAAATTTCCAATGACCGTTTAAAGTCATAAAATTATCTGATGTCTCTTTACATTTCTGTTTAGCAGCGTTTTCCGATTCATAAGCAAAATAATCGGTATGCATGGGTGCGCGGTTTACTTCATTTATTTGAGGGTCTTTCCATTCACTATTTTGTGCAAAGGTGCTAATGTTGAACAAAATGAAGATAGTTAATAATTTGTATTTCATTGTATATAGTTTAATCGTTATTATTTATATAAAGTTTTCATGTAATTATTGCAATTCCTTTGAATCCCTTGGCTGAAAAAATAATGAAATCTTTATTTATGTAATATTTGCTACGCCATTAGCTATTTGTTTTTTCTCATAAATGGAGCAAAGTTGTAAAAATCCCGTCTTTAACTCTGTCAAAGCTAAAGACGGGGGTTATTAGTTGTTTCTTAAATACATAATAAACTAATTTTCAGCCGATTGATCAGCCACTAACGGCCAATACGGATTCTGATAGATTACAGAGGTGGACAAGTCTGTAGAGTTTGTAGCAGTTAGTTGGAAATGTTTAATGGCAATAGGTTCCAAATAATAAGCCATCATCCAAGTTGATCCATTATATCCGTTTTGCCCTGCATATCTTTCATATGGGCGAAGATATTCACTCCTTTCTTTTGATGATACATTGGCATTGTTGGTATTGTTTGCTACGAGGTTGGTATACCATTTTTCCATAGGAGTGTTCCATAGATGGAAACCTTCAATGTGATAGGGTGTGGCTTTAAGTTGATCTAATGCTCTCCAGCGATGCAAATCCATATTTCTTAATCCTTCTGCTATATATTCACAACGCCGTTCGCGCCGTATATTATATAATGTAGCGTCAATTAAGGTTCCTGCAGAATAAGCTCCCCAGTCATTTTCAGCTTCTTTACTCATATTAGTCAGGCTGATTGTCTTGTTGTAATCGGGATCTATATTGGCTCGTTTCCTTAAAATTCTCCAATATTCATCTGCATATGAATCTATCGTCCCATTTTTCTCATAACTGGCCTCCATGTAATTCAACAAAGCTTCCGCCGCCCGGAAACATACAGCAGCGGTATATCCGGTGCCATTTCCATAGTGTTTTCTGTTGAATGAACCTCCTTTGTGTAGTGCATAGCCTGTTGCATAACCGCGTTCTCCGTCACCTAATGTGATAGATGGATATGGTTCTACGAAAACGACTTCCGTACCTTCAGTGTTATCCAATTCCTCATAAACGTTTTGTTGCCCAGGTACTTTTAGGAATATGCCTAAACGTGAATCACGGTTTTCACGGACATTGGTTATAGTCTTGTCTCCTTGATAATATCCATCTCCGTCAGCATATGTTCCGTGTGTATATACCGGTGTGCCATCTGCCATCAAAAATGAGTTAACAAAACCGCGAGTTAGCCCAATTCTATAGTTACCACGTCCTGCTGCAGAATTTACGTTATGGGTTACTTTGCTTCTCGCATATTGTCTCCATAGCAAAACTTCTTTTACACTGGATAAGTCTTCTTCTGCAAACATATTATAATAGGGATTGTTGGTATCCATCTTTATAACGGGTGTCGTGCCATAATATCCAGAACTCTCATTAACGCCAGTATTTTCAGCGAGAAAGTTCTTATAGCTTTCGGCAATCTGTTTGGATGCATCCATTGCTTGTCCCAAGAAATAATCGATTTCATTATCTATGCTACCACTGGGATATTGGTAATTGGAATTGTAATCTTTTGTTGCTCCTGCCCAGTCCGTCCCATTGGGTACAAATGCAGTCCCTTTAAAGTATTTTAACCAGGTTCCTTCATAAAGAGCAACTCGTGATTTGAATAATAAAGCGAGGGCTTTGTTAATTCGAGTCGTTGCCATGTCCTCTGCAGACATCAACGTGATAGCTTTGTCCAGATCTTCAATAATGAAACGGGCAACTTCGTTACGGGGACTCCGCTTACTTGCTTCAATGAGTTCTTCTGAATTATCAGAAAGAGGTTCTGTTATTATGGGAAAGTCTCCGAATGCTTGAAGCTTATTAAAATATTCATAGGCTCTGAGAAAGTACATTTCTCCAATGTAATGTTGTACATCGGCTAGAGATCCGCTTATCGTATTGGCAGATCCGCTTATGTCATCACCATACTTGGAAAATACTTGGGAGAAGAAATAATTGTAGGCATATATATTGCCAAAGCTCCAATTGCCACCGGATTGTCCTACTTTCCAAAGGTCCGATGTATATTTGCTATCTATGGATACGCCTGCTTGATTGTCTGTATTATTATCGTTGCCATAAATACCGTAACTCCAATTTCCATGAGACGGAAGATTTCCGTAGTATTTATTTACATAATTTTCCAATTGAGACGCGCTGCTCAAATATTGTTCAGGCAATATATTTGACATTGGTTCTTTATCAAGAAAGTCTTCGCATGAAGTGAATATCAATCCTATAATGAATATAGACTTATATATTAAATTGAATTTATTAGATTTCATATCGCTCTATTTTTTATTGATTATTAAAGTGTAAGACTGAGTCCGAAAGAGAAAGTCTTTTGCAGGGGATAAGAGTTTCCGGTTCCCTTAATCCAAGAAGATTGAGAGCTGTCAGTACTACCTCCATCAATAGTTTCAGGATCAAATAGTTTGGTAAGTTTTGTTCCTGTCCAAAGATTCTCTCCGGAGAAGAATATCCGGCATTTGGAGATAGAAAATTTCCGAGTGAATGACTGAGGTAGTGTATATCCCAATTGTATGTTTTTTAATCTGATATACGCAGCATTTAAAAGATAACGGGTCTGAACCTGCTGATTCTGCGTAGCGTGTGCAAAGTTGGGGCGTGGATAATATGAATCTAAATTGGCCTCAAGTTCATGTCCTTCCACTCCTATTGCTTCTGCCCTGAAATAATCTTCGTGTTGTTTGTAAGCAGTGGACATCCATTGATTCTGGACAACTCCCCAGAACATATTTCCCGAAGACCAGAAATCTCTTTTCATTACGCCCTGAAAGAAAGCTCTAAAATCGAATCCTTTCCAATCTGCCGTAAGGTCAATGCCGAATTGATAGCGGGGAGTGCTATTGCCTATTACCCGTTTGTCTCCTGGGTCATCTAATGTTCCAGCACCTGCTGTAACTCCATCTTTGCCATTTAAATCAGCATACATGATATCGCCGGCTCCCCATTCGGAACCAAAAGGCTGTCCGCCAACTTTTGTCAGGTGTGCATCCATTTCCTCTTGTGTTTTTGCGATTCCTACTGTTTGATATCCCCATATTTCATTAAGTTTTTTGCCCGGATAATATGTAGATATAGAATTGGTTGAGTTACTTGGATAGCTTTCTACTGTGCTTTGGGCATCGGATACGACCATCTTTACTCCATAGCCTAACCCATTTCTAAGACGATCGTTCCATGATATTTGCAGCTCCCATCCTTGGGTTTTCATATCACAGTTGTTTGTAGCCGGAGCACTTACACCCAATGTCGCCGGTAATTCGGGAGCCGGTCCAACCATATTGTCTGTGTAGCGTGTATAGATATCGAATGAGCCTGTTAACCGGTTATTAAAAGCTCCCCAGTCCAAACCTAAGTTCCACGTTCTGACAGTTTCCCATGTAAGAGAGGTGCTAATCAGATCGCTAACGGAAGCAGTATTAGTGTATGTTCCGTCTTGTAACCATGTTCCCGATGCAGAACCTATATTCATGGTTCTGTATGTCGGATACCAGGAGCTTGTATTTTGATTGCCTAATTTCCCATAAGAAGCTCTTAGCTTTAATAAATTGATTGTTTTTTCTATGGGCTTCCAAAAATCTTCTTGAGCAATATTCCATCCTAAAGAGAATGAAGGAGAAGTAGTCCAGCGATTTCCTCTACGGAAACGAGAACTTCCGTCATATCGTAAATTTGCTTCTGCCAAATATTTTCCTTTGTAATCATAGTTGATCCGTCCGAAGAAACCTGCACTTGACCATTCATTTCTGTATCCAGATGCTTCGTCGATTAACGTGCTTCCTGTACCATCTGTACTCGAAGTCAAGTCTAATTCGGTTAAATCATTGGACAATAGGCCGTAGGCCTTTGCGCCAAAGTCGGATTGCTTCATCTCTTCCGATTGAAAACCTGCCATTACTTTAAAGTTGTGGGCTTCATTGAATGAGCGTGAATATTCTGAGTACACATTAATATTCATGTAGTTTTCTTTCTTGTGCTCTTGGTATAAGCTACTTGTTCCTTTGGTATCAACGACATTTCCGGCTACATCATGATTATAAGTGGGTAAACTAACTTGTCGGTTATCATAAGAATAGGTGCTGTAGTTAAATTCAAAATGTGTTTTCCAATTTTTTATTGGTTCCATGATAAGTGCACCTTGATGGTAATATTGGTCGGTTTGGGTATTTGTTTTCCCTCCTTCCACTAACCCTAAAGCTGGGGTTGGGCTACTGTATAAATAACCGTTCTCGTCATATACAGGTAAATTAGGCCAGCTTTGACGACCGATGTTCAAATATAGACCATCTCCAAAAGAGGTTGGCTTCCAGTAATCGGTTCTTATGAAACGGGTGCTATAGCTAAATTCCAGCCAAGATGTTATTTCTGAATTAATTTTAGCTGATATATTGTAACGTTTCAAGTCGTCATCTCCATAATTCAGCAGACCACCTTGATCTAAATATCCTAAAGATGCATAGTATGATGTTTTCTCATTTCCTCCATTAAAGCTGAGGTTGTGTTCTTGAGAAAATTTGGTTCCTCCATACAACTCATGAAGCCAATCTACATTGGCATAGGCATTGGTATAAGGGTCTGCTGCCGGTTTTCCCCAATATACTCCGTCGGTGGGTAATCCTCCTGTGTTACCTTTCCCGGCAGCTTGAAAATCTAGCATCTTTTGCATGACATTATCTGAAAATATAACTCCCCACCCTGCATTTATTGATGCTGAATTGAAGTAGTTTGCAAAATCATAGGAATTCATGGAGTGTGCTAGATTCATTGGACTACTGAAGCGGAAGCTATTATTGTAGTTAATAGATGTCTTTCCGGCATGTCCTTTTTTAGTTGTCACTAAAACAACTCCAAATGGAGCACGGGAGCCATATATGGAAGATGCTGAAGCATCCTTTAAAACAGATATGTTTTCAATATCTTGTGGATTTATAGTATTCAGATCACCTTCCATTCCATCAATTAGAATAAGAGGGCTACCGCTGGAACCTGTGCCGATTGTTCCTTCTCCACGAATATTGATACTCATTGATTTATTAAGTTCACCATTGTTTGTTGTGATTTGCATTCCCGGTACTATTCCCTGCAGAGCTTGTACTGCATTCGCTACAGGGCGTGATTCAATATCTTTTGTAGTTGCTATACCTACAGAACCTGTTAGATTTATTTTCTTTTGCGTACCGAAACCTACCACTACTACTTCATCAAGCATTTCGGAATCTTCAATGAGGGTTACTTTAATGAAATTTTTACCATTTAAACTGACCTCTTGAGGTTTGTATCCTACATAAGAAATTAGGAAAATGCTTTTGTTAGATGCACTCAATGAGAAATTTCCATTGATATCAGAAATTACTCCTGTTTGTCCTCCTTTTATTTGTACACTTGCCCCAATAATAGGTTCTCCATTGACATCAACTATTTGGCCTTTTACAACGTTAGTTTGCATAATCGTTTGTTTTTCTTCAGAATTGCCATAGACGACTTGTGGGCTACCATATATAAAGATAGACGCCACCATCATAGAGAAGTAAAATTCTCTTGATAGAAATTTTAAAGGATTGTTTTTCATAAACTTAATAATTAGAATTGGTTTAACACACAATTATTTATAAGGGGAATATCTTATGTTTTGTCTATAACTTTAGGCTTAAATGCATCGCTTTATGTATCTGCGTATTTCTTTCCTGCTCATGCACAAATGGTTTTCAATTGTTCGTGGTGAAAGGAAAAGAGCAGCAGAAATTTCTGAAATTGTTTTTTCTTCATATCTACTCATTATATATACTTTTCTACGTTGTGAGGGAATTGTTTTTAGTATATTCTTTTCTAATGTTAACAAGTCTTTGGCAATAAGTTCGCTTTCCACGTTATCAGTGAAGTTCGTAGTACAGTCATATATATATGAGGTGATTTCTATCTTTTTATAGTGCCGACGTAAATAATCTGTCACCAAATTGCGGGTAATGCTGAAGATAAAGAATTTGATTGTATCGGATTTTAACATTAATTTGTATTCCATAAGGCGTAGGAATACATCTTGGGTAAGGTCTTTTGCATCTTCTTCTTTCTTTATTTTTTGTAAGATATGGAAGAATATGCAGTAATGGTAGCTTTGATAAACGCTAGCTATCGACTTAGATTTTGTATACGAATTATTTTCCATACTATTAAACTTTGCGGTTGATCTGTAGCTCAAAAGTATGGCGTGGTGGGAGAAAAGTGAGACGTTTTTTCATCCTTTTAGGGATGAAATTCGTATTTTGAGGTTTTATAGTCTCAATAATAAAATGAGACTGAATATTATTTTATTCGTTTGTTTTCCCTATACTCCGGATATATTCATTAGGAGTGATTCCTGTAGCTTTTTTGAAGTAGCGGAAGAAGGAAGCACGTGAACTGAAGCCACATAACTCGGCAAGGGCACTTAGAGTATACTTGGAGTATTCGTCTTTATCTATAAGATGCTTAAATTCTTCTATCCGGTAGTCGTTGATGTAATCGTAGTAATTTTTATTCAAATATTGGTTGAACAGAAAAGACATAGAGTGAGGAGAAGTGCCGAGTAAAGTAGCTAGATCAGCTAGTTTTAAATCGGGATTTATATATGGTTTTTCCTTATGCATGATATCCGATAAGTGGTCCGATAGTTTTTGGCAATCTTCATTACTTATTTTATTCGTTTTATATTTCTCCCCTTTTGTATGTATGGCATCTTCTTCTGGCAGTTGTAGCATGGATGTATCTTGTACCGTTATCGCTTTAGCTTTCCTGCTCCGGTAATAAAGAAAATAGCCACCGGAGAATACTACGATTAATGCAAGGGTACTCAAACTCCATTTTAACCATGGATAGGCTATATGTATGGCTGCTTGAATCTCCGATGTTGGGTCTCCAATTTTTCTTAATTTAAAAAGATAATGACCAGAGGATAAATCGTAATACGTGATTTCTGATTGTCCGGTTAATACTTGCCATTCCTTATCTTCACCTTCCAGCTTGTATTCATAAGTCATGTAGGCAGGCTCGGTGTAATTGAAACTTGAGAAGTAAAGAGTCAAATTGTCTTGAGATGAATTTAATTTTATATTATAATGTCCATTTTTTGTGACTCTAGGATGTATTGTTGGCTTTCCGTTAATATAGATATTAGTAATAGCAAGAGGATAATTGCACTGCTGTATTTTATTCTTTTTGTTGAGATCAAAAAAAATGAGTCCTTTGGAGTTACCCATCCATAATATGTTTTTGTTATCCTTCACTGGTGGGCAGAAAGTGAATATAGCACTTGGGATGCCATCTATAAAATTATAAGGAATAAAAGTGTTTTCCTTATCGTAACGATATAATCCGTTGGTAGTTCCTATCCAAAGCCATTTTTCTTTATCTTCTGCTATAAACATGCCGTCTTTTCCAGCCATTGGATTGTTGGAGCCTAACCTATGGAAATTTCCCATTGAAAGAGTGGAGATACACATATTACCTTTGTCGGGCAGAAAATAAAGGTTGTGTTCAGAATCTTCAAAAATTACTCTGATTTTTTCTTTGTCAATTGTGAAGTTGGGAGGGAATATTTCTGTCTTCAGACTTTGTGAAGAGGGGTCCCATATACACAGACCATTTTCCGTGCAAATCCATCCTTTGTGAGTGGAATCGAAAAAGATTTCGTATACGTTTCCTTCTGGCAATCTGGAATTTGCAGTAGTGAAATGATTAATTTCTTTGCCATCTTTGTAGCGGTAAAGTCCCATTGAAGTTCCGATCCACAGGTTTCCTTCATTATCTTCCTTTATGCAGAAAATCTGACCCTTTAGAAAGGGTTGGGCTATATTGGGCTCAAAGTCTCGTATGGAAAGTGCTTGCGGATCAAAAACATACATTCCTCCGCCATAAGTTCCTACATAGTATTGACCATGGTAATAGAGGCTGCACATGATCATGCTTGAGCGTAATTCAGGGGATTTGAAACTCTTGAAACATCTGGTGGTTTCGTTTATGTAGAAGAGTCCGTCACGTGAGCCGATAAGTCGTTCATTATTGTTAATAGCAATGGTACGGACGGGCATGTCTTTGGAATTGAAATATGGTGGGTAACTGTATGTTGAAAACAGATCGCGCTGATATAGGCTATAATCTAGTCCTAATTGGTAAAAACCGACCCAAAGGAGTCCGTCTCGATCTACCAATAGGGAGTATACGGAGTTTGAGCGCAGACTTTCGTCTTTACCTTGTTCGTGGCGAAAAGAACGCATAACCTTGTTCTGTCTGGTGGATATGAAGTGAACACCATTTCCGTCGGTACCTACATATAACATATCTTTCCCATCGGTGGATATGGAAGAGATCACATTACAGCCCACATCAATGTAATGACTGAATTTTCCGGTTGTCTTTTCATAGCGGATAAGACCCTGTTCCATGGTACCCAGATAGATATTCTGGTCTATGAGGGTGATATTACTGTAGCTGTTGCTGGCTCCGCCTGTAGTTTGGTGAAATGTGATTTTTTTGTCGGATGGGGACATGGAGTAAAGACCTTTGGCAGTGGCGATCCATAATTTCCCTTCGTTGTCGAGTGACAGACCTGCAATATTATTGGCGGTAGAGAGTACATTGGAATCGATTAAATAATGCTCCGTCTTTTCTTTATTATAGATAAACAGCCCTGATTCGCTTCCTATATAAAGATTACCTTTGTCATCCTTCAGGAGTGATCTTACCCCGTTTCGTATGAGGTTTGTTTCAATTTGTTCCAATTCCTCTTTTTGGGGGTTTATCCTCCACAGCCCCATGCCGTTTCCCATCCATATTTTTCTGTCATCTGTTTGGAGGATTACGTTTACTCGTTTTAGTTTTTCATTAGTGCCGGGAATCTTATAGTGCTTGAGGCGTATTCCATCGAAACGTTCAAGAGAGTTTCCGGTGCCAATCCATACAAATCCTTCCGAATCCTTATAGAGTGCATTGACTACCAGATCGGAAAGCCCTTCCGTGATCGATAGTCCGCGGAAAGTGTATGTATGCGGGTTCCCTGACAGTGTGCTTGATAATAAGAAAACTGTAAAAAGAAATATTAATATGTTCCTTATTGGATATTGCATTTCATAGTTGGGATTTGCTTCGGATTAGCAAATATAAGGAAAATATCGGTAGTCTACATGGCGGATTAAGTAAAATCTATCACTATATGGTCCTGCCTTTTTAGAAGAGCCTTTTTGATATATCTGTCTCTTTAGTTGAATGGGGCATGCCTTTTATGTTGACAAGAGCTTCTCCCGTGGTAGTGTAGTACCATCTCTCGCCTTTATATTCCAAAAGAATACTGACGGGTGTTGTTGCTTCAATTGTTACATCGGGAGTTGTGAGCCGGGTGCCATTGCCAAGAAACAGAGTGATGGTACCGCTTTTATCTTTTCTCCATAGGGCATATGTACCTTTCATATTCATATGACCACTTTCACATTCATTAGATGGATTGTCTGAAGAAAGGATGAAATCGGTACATCCATTGCTTTGTTCGATGCATACGGCGATATTACTGTCTTTTTCTTTGCCGTTTACTTTTGGAAAGTTTACTTGGGATATGCAGCCGGGTTCTTTGACTGATGAAGGTTCGTAAATGGCGACGAACGGATGATGCCAAGCTTCTCCATGCTGACGGGCAACAAAAGTCAGAGTGGGCTGTTTCCTGATATCGTAAGGCATACCGGGAGTGCGACTCAATCCTTCAGTCATGGGCGCTGATGCTGTGAAAACTTGCTGGTTGGAGTCACCTTTCATCCAAAGGTTCATATAGATGTCATCATCGTCTTTCATTCTTACGGTAAAAGTAGCTTTTATATCTTTGTTAGCCGGTGCCATTTTTTTGTTATATAAATAGGAGTATGCATAGAGATGTGCACCTGCAAATGCCAGTTCTTTCGTTGGCTGCAAATTTAAATCGGAACCATCAGTTCCGGTTAATGAAAGAGTTTGTCCGAGGTTGTGGTAAAAATAGTCGTGCATTTTGTCACCTCCAAACTCTTTCCGGCTACGGAAAATATCCACATAGTAACCTGTCTTGTCACTTGTAGTCACTATGCCCATTAGGCGTCTTTGATCGGCGCGACTTTCAGGTTCACGGAAGTTGACCTCGCTATAACTGATCGGACTAAAAAGCTTACCTGGGGCGGAGGGTAAGGGAAAACAGGACTCTAGCTGGAAAGCGTGGTTGCTTTTCATCACTGGATAGCTGGATATGCCATCAACACAGACGGTGTTGTGGCTGGGAAATTGAGAGTAATATTCGGCATAATCCATTCCGCTGTATAAATAGAGCCCGATGCCGGCATCCGGCCCCAATACATAGCCTTTGCCGTAGAGCTCCATTGAAATGCCATTAGCATGCATGTGATTGCCTAGGCTGGCATTTTGCGAGATCATCAGGCTATGGCGCGGGTTCATCCCGTTACGTTGTACCAGCCATGAGACATTGGGCGCATAGAAGAGAGGAGAAACGTAATCTTCTATATGCCCGGGTTTAATTTTTTGTTTCAGTTCAAGCGGTTTATTGTTAAAGAAAGAACTGACCGATACTGGTATATTGATGTTCTGTGCTATGGTATTCCCTGCCTCAGAATTGAGACATTTCAGTAGTGCCGTAAAATAGTTTTCCTGTTCTTCTTTCCCATTGGCTTGTGCGTTTTGAATCATACGGATAAAGAGATTGGGCTTCAGGTAGCTGGGATGTGTATCACCAAAGCCGCAAATCATTCTGTTGGGAAATAGATATTGTAGGTCGGCGGTTACTGCCTTTGGCAGTACTGGCATGGCCTTTACGAGATCATAATGGAGATTGTTGTCGAAGAGGTTGGTGAAGTCGGCATAGTCATTGAGTACGACGTTGCTATAGCCGGGACATTCCGCCCAGATTCCAGTGTTTGGGTCGAATCCGTAGTCTGCCAGTCTGGTCAGACTCCATTGGCGTATGCCGGAATGGTTCATCACATAATCAATGTAGTATTGCCGTCCCTTGTGGTCGAGGTATTGCGAGTTGTCTTCCAGAATGATACCTACATTCATAATATATCTCGCCTGTATTAAGTTCCAGTTGTTGTGGGGTACTCCGTTGTCTATAATGTTGTCCGCCCACTTCTTGAATGCTCCGGTATAAACAGGCATTTTGTCTTTGTAATGCCTTAATAGGTATTCGTACAGAAAGTCGTACAGCGGCACTACGATATTGAGAGCATCTTCGTGGATTACTTCGAAAGAGGTCATACCTACCAAAGTTTGCTGGTGCCCGTGGTTGAGATCAATAGGGATATTGCGATAGTAGATGCCGCTCATGTAAGTGTCGAACACTCCGGATGCCAATCGGGCATATCGTTCGTCTCCCGTCAACCAGTACAGAAAAGCAGCATCACGGGCAATGCCGATGATTTCGCAGTTTATATTTTCAATATTACGTCCGGTTTTCGAGGGATGTACCTTTTCTTGGGGATGTCCGGGCAGGGAATTATTGCAAAAAGTTACGTTGCCGTTTTCATCGTCGTCGTAGGGGATGATGTTTTCCAATTTAGGCCTTCCATAAGTTGCCATCGTGCCACGTGTGCCAGTGTAGCGCACAGTGGGGACCGGAGCTTTTGGCCCTCCTGTATGGTCAAACGTTTCGCTTTTAATATAGACGTTTGTAGCATGCGTTTTCCAGTACATTGCTAAGCGCGACAGTAACCAATCGGATTGCTCCTCTGTTCGTTGGACGTAAATGTCCGTCCGTCTTTTTAGTTTTTCAAAGATGTCTTTTGCCCATGCTTCTTTTTCTATAAGTTTCAGCGTTTCGACCTTACCTTTAGGAGTCGTCATATATCGGGGATGTTCTTGTGGCAAGCTTTGAGGGATCGGCACTGTCTTTTGCTCTATCTGTGCATGTATAGGGCAAAAATTGAAAAAGAAAAGAATAAGGATATTTATCAGTACATTTGCAAACTTCATATTCTTATGTTTTTAAGTTTTGAAAGGACGCTATTTTAGCTTAATACGAATAAGATACTCTACTTACTCAATAGGGACTTACCCTTCAACTTAGTTTGTAATCTTCTTCCCAACTTCCTTTCAGGAAAGCTTAAGAGTATATTACGCAATGAATATTTAGTTCACGTATATTTTACATGTCTATATTATAGGAAGTCCTTTTTTATGAAGAACAATTAATAAACCACTGTATTACCTTTTCACTATAGGTTTTGGAAATAGGAATATCCGGTACTCTATCTACACCTAAATCCATGTACATTCCGTCTTTACGGCGTTGAATCACTTTGACCTGATCAAAATTGACCATGTATGAACGATGGCAACGCTGCACGTTGGTCTTTATGAAACTTTCTTCAATGGTTTTGAGTGAATTTCGGAGCATAAATTTACTCACAATACCCTTATTCAAATACCATATGCATACATAATTGTCCGCTGATTCAATATAAAGCAGATTATCCCGTTTTACTGATAGACGAAGTTCATTTTTCTCATCATAGAAGGAATATACATTTTGTTGAGCGGCAGCTTCTTCATGCTCACCGGAGAGCATCAGTAATTGTCGTTCCTTTTCACGATAGGAAAAGTAGAGATGTAAAGCTGCATAGGGTAGGAGCAATACAAGGCTTGTATTGACTACCGACTCTTTGAACACAGCCAGATATTCACGCTTTGGACTAAGCACAAGAGTGTAGACAGTGTAAAACAAAGCCATGAAGAATATTTCCAATAAAATCCAGATGGCGTAAGCAGGATAGGATATGGCATGTTTCTTTCCGTAATAGTACATAATAATCCGGCTGATGACCACAACCAATACTCCGGTGAGGATAATGAGACTTGAAAAGAGGAAGAACTTAAATTCGGATACATTGTACCAACTTTCCGAACTGAAAGGCTTATATATGTTGATAAAGATCAGCGCGAAAAAAGCTGTTAGCAAAATCAATCGCACGATATTGCTTTTTTCGTAGATGTAATTCGGTATGTTGTTTGAACGACCTTCCATAAATATTCTCTTTCCTGTGGACAAAAGTAAAGAAAATCCGGTTGATTTTAGCCCCTGATATCGTTTTTCTGTCCCTCATTTAACCTTTTTGTCCCTGTCGTCATGCTGTAAGCCCATTTTTTTGCAAAGCATGAAAAAGTGTTGTTTGTTTGTATCGTAAAAGTAGATAATGTACAGCTATGGATTTATTAACTCGTATGCAATATTTGAATCAGCTATTCTCTTATGAGCGGAAAGCGGAGATTGCGGATCGTCAATTGGAAATTATTCCTTTTCGTTTTATCCAAACTACCGGTGCCAACGAGATTGAAGACTTTCAGAAGGAACTGTCCGGAACTGATTTCTGTCCGGAGACGGATGATCATATTAAGGAGAATCAATCATTTACCTATACTGTTTTTAATCCGTTAAGACAGGATAAAGCAGGGCAGGCGATTATTCTATTGCACGGATTGAATGAGCGGACATGGGAAAAGTATCTTACCTGGGCTGAATATTTGGCTGAAAATACCGGCAAGCCCGTTATTCTGTTTCCCATAGCATTCCATATGAATCGCACGCCACGACTTTGGTGCGATCCGCGTGCCGCATTGCCTTGGGCGGACCGGAGGAGACAGGAAGTGGAAGGATTGCGTAATTCTACCTTTGCTAATGTGGCACTAAGCAGCAGAATTTCTAAAAATCCGTTACGGTTTTATGCTTCAGGAAGGGAGTCGGCATATAATGTTTGGCAACTGGTTTCGGAAATAAAAAGTGGGATGCATCCTTTATTTAAAGAAGGTACAGACATTAATATATTTGCTTATTCGATAGGGGCGTTTCTTGCTCAGATCCTTTTATTGGCCAACCCGGATGAGTTGTTTACGGATACGCGTCTTTTTATGTTTTGTGGCGGGTCCATATTTAGTAAAATGGATGGGAGGGCTCGTGATATTATGGATCAGGATGCTTTTGACCGGATGGAGCATTATTTTACTCATAGTTTTATTGAGCGGACGACGGTACCCCATACCTTTAAAAATGATTTTCTGGAGCATGCGTTTAAGTCGATGATTCGTCCGGATGTGTTGCCGGATTTTAGAGAACGTTTCTTTGAGCGTGCATGTGACCGTGTCCGTGCTATCTCGTTGAAGAAAGATGCGGTGATACCAACAGTCGGAATCCTTTCCGCTTTAGGAGAGGCTTCGAAAAAAATATTGAAGGAGATGGATTTTCCTTTTCTTTATTCCCATCAGGTCCCTTTTCCTGTCCGTGGAAAAATTGAAGCGGAGCAAGTGAACAAAGCCTTTACTTCTGTTTTTAATCAGGCTGCTTCTTTTCTGTAAAATTTGTAAGTAAATCTTTCTCATAAAGTAAAGCACTCTTCCCCGTAGAGAAACGAAACGTTGCTCTACGGGGAAGAGATGTTCCTCTGCGAGATTATTAAAGGTCCTTAGAAGGACTTTATACGTGTAATTCCAAAATGAAGCGAGCTCCTTTGGTATAGCTATTTTCCAAGGTCAGGCTACCGCTCATTTTTGTTGCAATGAGCGAACAGATCGGTAAACCAAGTCCATCGCCATGTGTGAGATCTTTTACCTCGGTAAAAGGTTTGAAAAGATTGTCCTGCATTTCGGATGGGATGCCGGGCCCGGTATCTGTAACGACGAATTGGTGGGTATGCGCTCCTCGTTTTTTGAAATCGAGCCATATCTTTCCCCCTTCAGGCGTGTGCTCAGCCGCGTTATTTAATAGATGGATGAGAATACGTTCTAATTGTTCGGGATTAGTTTTGACACTCAATTTAGGAGCATTAACGGTAGCGGTGACGTCCGGCCTTGCTTTACCTTTTATTTTGTCCATCACGTTTTCGCAAAAAGTGCTGATATTAATTTCGTGCATCTCGTATGTTTCTGAGAGTGTGCTTTCCAGTTCCGATAAAACCTGAATATGTTCGGCAAAAGCATGTAGAGCTTGTACGCCGGGTTGCTTTCCGTCCAGAGTGTCCAGTGTTGGCCCCATTTGAGCTGAAATGTTTCGGATGAATTGAGTTTTTAGTTCATTATGTTCATTAGCTATGCTAATTGCTTTTTTTTGCTTCCGGGTTAGTAAGATGAAACGGAGTAATATGATTCCTCCTACTATAAGTACTGCTACAAGTATAGCACTTACGATGCATAGTCCGATGATGACGTAATGTCTGGTTGAAATGGATTTCTCCTTGTCTTGAATGATTTGCTGACTTTCGTTATATTTTCGTTTCAAAACGGTCAATTCGTCTTGTGCAGTAAGTGCTTTAACAGAGTCTGTCCAAATGATGTATTTGTCATAGGTACGTGCCACTAAGCTGGCATTGTTTGCTTTTTGAGCAATAGAAATCAAAGTTTTATAGCAATCATTTACTTTAGGATAGTTCTTTTGCTGCTTGTATTTTACTATTAGTTTTTTGAAGCAGGCGTCTCCCTGTGTGTACATTCCAAAAGTGTAGTAATAATTAGCTTGGGTGTATAGAAGGTCTTCGTTGATGGAATCGCTACGGGAGGCTTTGGCATATTCCGTCAGTTGGTCCAATATCTCTTTTGCTTGAGCAGCCCGTTTTAAGGCTATATACATTTGTAATCTTTCTCCGCCGACAAGGAAATGCAGTTCCGGCATGGCTTTGCTCTGTTTCTGTTCGCCATTTGCTATCAATTGGTCCATAGCACGGCAGAGATCAAATGCCTCTTTGTAATAATTTTCTCTGTGGTATAGCTTACAAGTCTGGATGCCACATTTTACCGCCCGGGCATAGTCTTGCTGGTTAGCAAAAGCACCGTATGCCTGAAGGTACAAGTAGCGTGCTTTGATGTATTCTTTTTGCTCAAGGTTGGTCTGTGCCTGTTTCATAAGCTCATCAGCGCGAGTGGTGTTTTGCGCGAGAACTGTTGTGCCTAAACAGAGCACAATGGAGAGTATGAAAACGAGTTGTTTCATAAGTCTTACTATTTATCTGAATCTGATAGCAAAAGTAAAAAATATATTTAATACTTGAAGCTACTTCCTCCTAAAAATTCCCTTAATAAAGAGGTAAACGGAATCTCTTTGTCTTGGATGGGTATAAAGTATTTGATAAATTTCAGTAGTCTGTAGGCTTCGGCATATTCTGGACAATTTCGTGGTACACTGTTTAGTATGGGCTCGGCATGGCAGCGTAATACTGCAAATTCAAAGAGCAGTGCGGAATTGAACATGACGTCTGCATTCTCTTGATAGGGAAAAATCCATTTATCTTCTCCCGCTCGGACACTTGGCCAGCGTGAAATAGTCTCTTGGGCAGAATATCCCCGGTAATTGTAGTCGCGAATGATACGTCTTAAAAGCCGATTATCTGTTGTTGGAATCCAGTTGTGATCATCCAGTGATATTGTGGTCAGGGCGGAAACATAGATTTTATACTTGTTTGTTACCGGGATTTGAGGGGTAAGTTCCGGATTCAAAGCGTGTATACCTTCCAATATTAGTATGGTGTGTTCGTCTATCTTAAGCTTATCACCCCGATATTCTTTTTTCCCTAAAGTAAAGTTAAAACGCGGCAGCTCTATTTCTTCTCCTCGTAAAAGAGCCTGTACGTGCTGATTGAATAATTCAAGATCGAGTGCATAGAGCGATTCATAATCGTAATTGCCTTTTTCATCTTTAGGAGTCTCTTCCCGGTCTTTAAAGTAGTTGTCAAGAGAGATGGGATATGGACGTAGCCCATTGGTCATTAATTGTACGGACAGGCGTTTGCTGAAAGTGGTTTTACCGGATGAAGAAGGTCCCGAAATAAGCACTAGCCTGATCTTGTTTCCATTTTCTCCCCGGTTGTATATGGCATCGGCTATTTGCGCTATCTTTTTTTCCTGTAAAGCTTCCGCCACATTGATGAGGTCGGTGGCATGTCCTTTTTGGCAGGCAAGATTAAAGTCTCCCACATTACCTAATCCCATGATGTAATTCCAGTGAAGGTGCTCCTTGAAGACATCAAGCATCTTTTCTTGTTTCACCACCTCTTCCAGTGCCGTTGGATTATCTTTATTGGGGATTCGGAGCAACAGCCCGTCGTAGTACTTCACAATGTCGAAGAGCTTGACGAAACCGGCACTAGGGAGAAGACTGCCGTAATAATAATCTACGGTGTCACCTAGCGTATAGTAATACGTATAAATTGATCCGGATGTTTCCAGCAGTTTTACTTTATCGTCCATACCTCTTTCACTAAAAATACGTACAGCCTCACTGGTGTGGCATTCCGTACGACGGAAAGGAATGTCTTCGGCTATGATTTCCTGCATGCGTGCCTTGATAGCGGTTACATCTTCCAATGTGAGCGGGCGCTTGATGTCCAGATTGCAAAAGTATCCCTTGGATACCGGGTGTTCCACGTATAGTTTACCTTCCGGGAAAAGTTCGCTGGTTGCTTTGTACAAGATGAAACATAAGCTACGTACATAGGTTCGCATTCCTGATGGATCTCGTACATCAAGGAATTCGATGTCTTTATTGTTGTATACTCTAAAATTCAGTCCTTCGGTGCGGTTGTTGACTTTGGCACTGACAACCTGATAAGGAAAATCTAAATTGAAGCCATAATAAATGTCCAAAAGTGAGCTTCCGATAGGGAATTCTTTATAAATATTATTATTTTTGCAACAAATTTGTAACATGTGTTTCATACATCTCTATTTTAGTTAATTAACACGTTAAATATAGGGCATAATAACAGATGTGGCAATAAAACCCATTAATTAATTAAAAATGGAATATTCTTTTTATGATTTTTTAAAGCTGCTTGGTTCGTTGGCTTTATTTCTCTACGGAATGAAGATCATGAGTGAAGGACTTCAGAAATTTGCCGGCGACAGGTTAAGGAAAATTCTTACGGCAATGACTACCAACCGGGTGACTGGCGTGTTGACCGGCGTTCTTATTACAGCTCTTATTCAATCTTCTTCCGCCACTACGGTTATGGTGGTGAGTTTTGTAAATGCCGGCTTACTGACTCTGGGACAGTCCATTGGAGTGATTATGGGTGCTAATATTGGAACTACTGTCACGGCGTGGATTATTTCCGCATTAGGTTTCAAAGTTGATATTGCTGCTTTTTCCTTACCCTTACTTGCTATAGGAATCCCTCTTATCTTTTCTCATAAAAGTAATCGCAAATCCATAGGTGAATTTATATTTGGCTTCTCCTTTCTCTTTATGGGACTTGCTTCATTGCAACTCAATGCTCCAGATCTGAAATCGAATCCTGAGATGTTGGCGTTTGTGCAACGTTATACTGATATGGGTTATCTTTCAATCCTGTTGTTTGTCTTAATCGGTACGGCTTTAACCATGATTGTGCAAGCATCATCTGCTACTATGGCTATTACACTTATTATGTGTGCTAACGGTTGGATTAGCTTTGAACTGGGTGCAGCGTTAGTACTGGGGGAGAATATCGGAACAACCATTACTGCAAATCTTGCAGCCTTGACTGGTAATACGCAAGCGAGGAGGGCGGCTTTAGCACATTTGGTATTTAATATATTTGGTGTGATTTGGGTTCTACTTTTATTCTCTCCTTTTACCAGGGGAGTGTCTTGGATTGTGGAGCATGTGATGCATATTACCGATCCTACCTTGTCGGTACCTTTTAAATTATCAGCATTCCATACCTGTTTCAATGTTTGTAATGTATTGATATTGATTTGGTTCGTTAAGTTTATAGAACGTACAGTCTGTGCCATTATTCCTCAAAAAGAGACGGATGAAGAGTACCGTCTGCGCTTTATTTCGGGTGGTATGCTTTCTACGGCGGAACTTTCCATATTGCAGGCGCGCAAGGAGATACATTTATTTGCCGAACGTACACATCGTATGTTTAATATGGTGCAGGACCTGCTGCATACGGAGAAAGACGATGATTTTAATAAATTATTTAGTCGTGTGGAGAAGTACGAGAATATTAGTGATAGCATGGAGCTAGAAATAGCTAACTATTTGAATCAGGTATCCGAAGGACGTTTAAGTTCGGAAAGTAAGCTGCAAATACGCGCTATGCTTCGCGAAGTAACAGAGATAGAAAGTATAGGAGATAGTTGCTATAATTTAGCACGTACTATTAATCGTAAACGGCAAACCAATCAAGATTTCACTGAAAAGCAATATGAACACATTCATTTTATGATGAAACTGACTGATGATGCCTTATTGCAAATGATTATTGTAGTGGAGCGTCCGGAACATCAAAGTATTGATGTAAATAAGTCCTTCAATATTGAAAACGAAATAAATAATTATCGTAATCAATTAAAGAACCAGAATATTTTGGATGTCAATAATAAGGAATATGACTACCAAATGGGGGTTTACTACATGGACATCATAGGGGAATGTGAGAAATTGGGCGATTACGTGGTCAATGTTGTTGAGGCCAGCAGCGATATAAAAGAAAAGAAAGCGTCCTAGGACACTTTCTCAAAATCTTCTTTTCCAACTCCACAGAGGGGGCAAACCCAATCATTGGGGAGGTCTTCGAATGCTGTTCCGGGTTCAATACCATTGTCTGGGTCACCTATCTCCGGATCATAAATGTAATCGCAGCCTGTGCACATGTACTTATCCATAATTTTATGTTTTTATTATATTCTCATAAACAAGATATTTGTTGCTTTTGTTTTTAACTTTAAACGGAAAGAAATATCTTTGTTCCGTCTAACTAATTGTAATCTATATTATTATGGTGGGAACTCTAATCGGCGTGCTACTTTTGACAGGGGGAGTAGCACTGTATGCATTGCAACTTGATAAAAACAGAAAGCTGTTGTGCCGGGTAGAAGCTTCCGATAAGGCAGTGATGAATTATGAAACACTGCTAAAGGCTGTTCTGCAAAATATCCATGCTTTTATTTTATTGGTTAACAGGAATTGTGAAGTTGTCCGTACAAACTATTATGATATTACCGGCACTCAGGAAACTGGCAAGGTTGTGCGTGTCGGTGATTTATTGAGATGTGATAATGCTTTGTCATCTGCGGGTGGCTGTGGAACTCATGCATCCTGTAGCTTTTGCCCTATTCGAAAGGCGATAGAACAGGTGTTTTTTAGTAAGCAGGATTTTGTTAACCTGGAGGCTACAATGAGCATTAGAGATGCTGAAGGAAAAGCCTCAGAACATATTACTCATGTATCGGGTGAATATATGCAAATAGGCAGTGAGGACTACGTGGTAATTACAGTCCATGATGTAACGCATTTGATGCAGATGAAAAATGCATTGGAGAAGGCAAATCAAGATGTTCTAAATGCGGATAAGGCAAAGTCTGCTTTCTTGGCCAATATGAGTCATGAGATACGTACGCCGCTGAATGCCATTGTCGGATTCTCTGAGCTGATGGCATCTGCCTGTACTGAAGAAGAAAAGGCGCAGTATTTTGAAATTATCCGTTCTAATAATGAATTGTTGCAGCAATTAATAGCCGATATATTGGATCTGTCCAAAATAGAGGCGGGTACGTTGGAGTTTATTTTTACGGATGTGGATGTGAACCAATTGATGCTCGATTTGGAACAATTATTTAAAATGCGTTTGGCTGAACAAGCCAGTTCTATCCAACTGGTTCGAGAGGTTCCTCTGCAAGAATGCTCCATGCGTACAGACCGGAATAGGTTGGCGCAGGTCCTTTCTAACTTCATGACAAATGCTATTAAGTTCACTGATTCCGGGAGCATTACGTTAGGGTATAGGCCTTGTGAGAGTGGCTTGTATTTCTATGTAAAGGATACAGGGGTTGGCATTTCGAAGGACAAAGTTGGACATGTTTTTGAGCGTTTTGTCAGGGTAAATCTGGAAAAACAGGGTACGGGCTTGGGACTTTCTATCTGTGAGATGATTGTTCGTAAACTGGGGGGACAGATTGGAGTTGAGTCAGAGCTGGGTAAAGGTTCTACGTTTTGGTTTGTACTTCCACTACAATGAATAATTGTATCGCTTTTGCTCTGTATATTGTGTTGTCTACGTGTTTAATTATAATTTCATATGGGTATTGTAAAGAGTGAATATGATCGCATAGGGCTCTCTAATGAGGAAGTACGAAGAAATCGTGAGAAATATGGACTCAATTTATTAACACCTCCCAAACGCTCTTCTTTATGGAAACTATATCTCGAGAAATTTGAAGATCCTGTTATCAGGATACTATTAGTAGCGGCTTTATTTTCTTTAGCAATTTCAGTAGTAGAGAATGAGTATGCCGAAACTATTGGCATTATTGCTGCGATTTTACTGGCTACGGGTATCGGTTTCTTTTTTGAATATGATGCGAATAAGAAGTTTGATTTATTGAATGCTGTAAACGAAGAAACTTTAGTGAAAGTTGTTCGGAATGGCGGTGTACAGGAGGTTCCTCGTAAAGAAATAGTTGTGGGGGATGTGGTGATATTGGAGACGGGGGAGGAGATTCCGGCAGATGGGAAATTGATGGAAGCCGTTTCTTTGCAGGTTAATGAATCCAATCTGACAGGTGAGCCTGTTGTGAACAAAACTGTGGTGGAAGAAGATTTTGATGAAGAGGCTACGTATGCGTCCGACCAGGTTTTGCGGGGTACTATGGTTGTAGATGGGCATGGTACTATGCGTGTTCACGATGTAGGTGATGCAACTGAGATAGGGAAAGTGGCACGTCAAAGTATGGAACAGACATTTGAGCCAACTCCACTGAATAAACAACTTACTAAGCTGGCCAATTTTATCGGAAAAATAGGCTTTTCGGTCGCAGGTTTGGCTTTTGTCCTGTTCTTTGTAAAGGACGTTTTGTTGGTTTATCATTTTAAGTCCTTTCATTCTTTCTCTGATTGGCTTCCGGCTCTGGAAGATACCCTGCAATACTTTATGATGGCGGTTACGCTCATTGTGATGGCGGTTCCTGAAGGTTTACCAATGAGTGTGACGCTGAGTCTTGCACTGAATATGCGGCGTATGCTTTCTACCAATAATCTAGTTCGGAAGATGCATGCCTGCGAAACAATGGGAGCCATAACTGTGATTTGTACGGATAAGACGGGTACGTTGACCCAGAATATGATGCAAGTGTATGAGTCCGGTTTTTATGGCCTGAGAAATGACGGTGAACTGGCAGAAGATGATATCAGCAATTTAATAGCGGAAGGAATTAGTGCCAACTCTACGGCTTTTTTAGAAAGGAATGTAGAGGCAGGGAAGAGTAAAGGAGTCGGGAATCCGACAGAAGTTGCTTTATTGTTATGGTTGGATACACGGGGGCGTAATTATTTAGAGTTGCGTGAACGAGCGTCAGTGATTGATCAGCTAACTTTCTCTACGGAGCGGAAATATATGGCAACGTTGGTGCAGTCTCCTCTCATGGGGCGGAAAGTGCTTTATGTAAAAGGAGCCCCCGAAATAGTACTGGGCAAATGCAAGGATGTTGTTTTGAAAGATAGTCAGATCAATACGGAAGAATATCGTTCCTCTGTAGAGAATCAACTACTTGGTTATCAGAAGATGGCTATGCGTACACTTGGTTTTGCATTTAAATTTGTGGACGATGCTGATATCAGAGAGTGCGTAGAGTTGATTGCTGTTGGAGACTTGTCCTTTTTGGGGGTGGTTGCTATCAGTGACCCTGTCCGACCGGATGTATCTGCGGCGATTAGCAAATGCCAGTCAGCAGGCATTGATATTAAGATTGTGACAGGCGATACCCCCGGTACAGCTACTGAAATAGCTAAACAGATTGGCTTGTGGACTCCCGAGGATACGGAGTATAACCGGATTACCGGGAATGACTTTGCCCGATTGACGGATGAAGAGGCACTCAAACGTGTGACAAATTTGAAGATTATGTCGCGCGCACGTCCTACCGATAAGCAGCGTTTGGTACGGTTGCTACAACAAAATGGTGCGGTAGTGGCAGTGACCGGTGACGGTACGAATGATGCTCCGGCGCTGAATTATGCCCAAGTGGGGCTTTCGATGGGTACTGGTACTTCTGTCGCTAAGGAAGCCAGCGATATAACTTTACTGGATGATTCGTTTAATAGCATAGGAACGGCTGTGATGTGGGGGCGTTCGTTATATAAAAATATCCAGCGTTTTATCGTTTTTCAGCTGACTATCAATTTGGTAGCATTGCTTATTGTGCTGTTGGGAGCCTTAATTGGGACGGCTTTACCGTTAACGGTAACTCAAATGCTGTGGGTGAATCTGATTATGGATACTTTTGCTGCTTTGGCATTGGCCTCTATTCCTCCTGATGAAAGTGTGATGGGTGAAAAGCCACGTGGGAATGATGATTTTATTATTTCCCGGCCGATGCTTAACTCCATTCTGGGTATGGGAGGAATTTTTCTAGTCTTACTTTTGGGGATGCTATTTTGGTTTAATCGTGCAGAAGGGGGGATGACCGTACACCGCTTAACCATATTTTTCACCTTTTTTGTTATGCTGCAATTCTGGAATTTATTTAATGCTGGAGTATTTGGCACTTCGGATTCTGCTTTTAAACGAATTTCCAAGTCGTATGGCTTGGAATTTATTATCTTTGCCATTTTAATAGGACAGTTCTTTATCGTACAGTTCGGTGGTGCTGTATTTCGTACAGAGCCGCTTGATTTCTCTACCTGGGTGGTAATTATTGCTTCTACTTCCCTAGTCCTGTGGATAGGTGAAGCAATACGCTTTATCAGGCGTTTAATAAAAAAATAAAAGATGGAAAAAAAAGGAATTAAAAACCTTATTATTGATTTTGGCGGAGTTTTGATTGATTTGGACCGTCAGCGTTGTCTTGATAATTTTGATAAATTGGGCATGCCGGGCATAGAGGCGATGCTCGATGTCTGTCATCAGCAAGGCTTCTTCTTACAACATGAGAAGGGACTGATTACAAGTGCCGAATTTAGGAATGCACTGCGGGAACATATGGGAAAAATGGTTTCGGATGCCCACATTGATGCTGCATGGAATAGCTTCTTAGTTGGCATTCCCACTTATAAATTGGATTTGCTGTTGAGATTGCGTAAGAACTATGTGGTGTATTTATTGAGTAATACTAACGATATTCATTGGAAGTGGGCATGCAAAAATGCATTTCCTTATAAAACCTTCAAGGTTGAAGATTATTTCGAAAGCATCTATCTTTCTTATAAAATGCATATGGTAAAACCGGATGTGAATATTTTCCAGGCAGTTCTGGATGATACCGGCATTGATCCCGGAGAGACTTTGTTTCTAGATGATTCGGCTGAAAATTGTCGTGCGGCCGAAACATTGGGTATTGTTACTTACACTCCGAATGCAGGAGAAGACTGGAGCCATTTATTTAAGTAATTGTTTATAAAAGGATAATATATATAGGTTATGCAGGTGGTTCGTACGATGCCAGAAATGTTCCCGAAACCGTGTGTTGCTACTATCGGTTTTTTTGATGGGGTACATTGTGGACATCGTTTTTTAATAAAGCAAGTGTGTGAAGCAGCTACCGAGCGCGGGTATGCTTCCACGGTAGTGACTTTTCCTACGCATCCGCGTAAAGTCATGCAAGCGGATTTCTGTCCCAGGCTGTTGACAACTTACGAAGAGAAAATTGATTTGCTTGGAGAGACGGGGCTGGATTATTGTATGATACTCGATTTTACCCTCGAAGTTGCTACTTTATCTGCACGGGAATTTATGGCTTTTCTTCAAAAGCACTATAATATACAAGCTCTGGTAGTGGGGTATGATCATCGCTTCGGGCATAATCGGAGTGAAGGTTTTGCCGATTATGTCAATTATGGAAAAGAATTGGGCATGGAGGTGCTCCTTGCACAGGCATATTTAGACAAAAGCATTGCGGTTAGCTCTTCGGGTATTAGAAATCTGCTGTTAAGTGGGGATGTGTCCGAAGCTGCCATTCGCTTGGGGTATGATTATTTTTTGGATGGTACGGTCATAACCGGTTATCGAGTGGGGCGTACAATCGGATTTCCTACGGCCAATCTTCGGGTGGATAATGCAGATAAGCTGCTTCCCTCCGATGGAGTATATGCCGTTCGTGTCACTGTAGGTGGAAAAGTGTATTCCGGCATGCTTGATATAGGAACTCGTCCCACGTTTGATAATGGAGGCAAGCATAGCATTGAAGTACATATTCTGCATTTTCATGCCGATATTTATGGTGAGGTCATCCGCCTATCCTTTGTCCGGTACATTCGTCCGGATATAAAGTTTGCTTCTGTTGATGAGCTTATTGCTCAACTTCATAAAGATGCAAAGACTGTTGAGGGCATTCTTTGATTTTTGGCTATTTTTACGTTTTTGAATCTGTTCCAGTCCTGTTGATTCAAACAATTTAGGACTGCTATTTCTATATCATCTTCGGTTATGCGAAATAGCGGTTTATTTACGTATCGTTATATAACTCCCCTTTAATTTCTTTTCGGCTATTGGCTGTCGGTTTTTAGATATTTACTAAAAAAGCCGGGACTAATCTGTGACATACAAGTCTTTCCAATATTAATGTATATAATTATAACCGTTAATACCTCTGTCATAACGAGGTAGTTACACTCACTTTGAATGTTATGCTCAATTAAAAGCCTTTTATTACATAATTAAAAGGCTTCTATTGATGTTTTAAAAGGCTTTCATTACATGTATAAAAGCCTTTTAATATAACTTCACATTTATGCCTATTCAGAATAGGTTGTAGCGTGATGGGTATAGATGTAGTAGCAGAGCAGTCAATGACTTTGTAGGAGTCTTTATAGTGTATTTTATTTTTATTGATTTATATCTGTTTTGCTATTAGAAGTAAATGTTTGGTTTGAACAGTTGATGTTTATCGAAAATCACTTGTTTTTTATTGATATTCGATAAATATATTCTTTTTTTCTTGTTTATATAAAAATTATCCTTTTTATTTGCATATCGAAAAACGATAAAAGTTTATTGAATATCAAAAACTATAAAGGTAAAAAGGTTATGAAAGGGTCATTTATGAGTATCTCTTTGTTAGTGATTTCATTGTCAGTATTAATGGCAGTGCTCTGTGGAGCTACAGCAACTATTGCCTGATTCTCTAATCGAGGAAAATGTGTATCTTTGTGCGTTTTTTAAAAGGAAAGAATAAATGAAGGTAGCAATCAAGTTAGTGCTTATATATCTATTGATGCAGATTCTTGGCATGTTGGTCGTTACGCCATTTGCCATGCTCTATAGTTTTATGGAGTACGGAGATATACAAAGAATGGCGGAGTTTTCTCTTACTCCTTCTCTGTTGGCAGGCTTTCTGTTGATGGGAGCATATTTGTGGAAGCAGGGTTACTTATCCGGTGATAAGCAGATGTATTCATTCATTGGCATACCTTATTTGGGATGGAGTGTTGTGGCGTGTATTTCAGCCATTTTTCTGGTTGATTTTATCACATCCCGTTTGTCTTTCCTTCCTGATTGGATGAACAATACATTTAATATCTTACAGTCAGGCTGGTTTGGCATTGTGTGTATTGCCGTGTTAGGTCCTGTCTTGGAAGAATTGCTATTTCGGGGGGCTATTACTAAGGTCTTGTTACAAAGGTATAGCCCGATGAAGGCTATCATCTTTTCAGCTCTGATTTTTGGTATTAGTCATATCAATCCGGCACAGGTTGTAGGTGCTTGCCTTGTGGGGCTTTTGTTGGGGTGGCTTTATTATAAGTCGGGCAGTGTTGTTCCCGGAATAATAATACATATCTTAAATAATAGCCTTTCTGTTTATTTAAGTATGAAGTATCCTGATGTGGATTATATATCAGACGTGATGGGGCAACCTTTATATTTGATCAGTTTAGTCGCTTCAGTCATTTTATTTATTGTATCTTTAAGGGCACTAAATGCATATAAACTTTGTGATACGGATGTAGACCTATGAAACGGAAATTGAATATTCTTTGTGTGATAGTAATGCTCGTTTTGAGCTATTCGGTGCTTGAAGGACTCTATTACTTCGGTATTGGTTTTAAAGCCGGTGTGGAGTTGGGCACAGATGCCGAAATGACTTTGGCTAAGAAGAAGGAGTTAATGAATATGGAAACTATTCATTTGCTACCTAAGAATATGTCGGGTGTTTTTTTTCAAGATTCGATTTTTAATGAGAAGTCGGGGAAATATGTGCCGGTTTCTTATGGGGAAATGACTGTCAGTGTGAATTCAAAGCCTTCCATAGTGGGAAAAGTTCTTTCTCTTCTGGCTGATATTGTTTATTTGATCATGGTTGTATGGGCCCTTGTGATCTTTGTTCTTTTTATTGTGTCTATTAATAAATCGGATATTTTTAATTGGAAAAATGTGCATCGTTTGAGTCGGTTGGGCGTGTTACTTATTATTAGCTTTGGCTGTAGCCTTTTTAAAGCCTTCCTTACGGTATATGATGTGGAGAAAGTGTTTTCTCTGACAAATTATTCATTGTGCTTGACAGATATGGTAAGCACTACTTTATTGGTGGTGGGACTTGCATCATTAATTATAGCACAAGTTTTTGCTATTGGTTTGAAGATGAAAGAAGAGCAGGATTTAACAATCTGAGCTGTCTTAATATTTATTGGAAATATGATTATAGTAAATCTTGACATAATGATGGCCCGGAGAAAAATATCTTTGGGAGAGTTGGCCGAAAAGGTAGATATTACGCCGGCTAACCTGTCTATCTTGAAGACTGGAAAAGCCAAAGCCATCCGTTTCTCTACTCTGGAAGCTATTTGTAAGGTATTGGATTGTCAACCCGGAGATATTTTGGAATATAAAGACGATGTGATATAGGGTTTGTATCAGGTGGGTTATTGCTGAACTGGTTTAGAAAAAGTATATAAGAAGAGGTTGTTCCAAGGGTTGGGACAACCTCTTTTCCTTTTTACTCCTCTCCGGGAATCTGTATTTGAAGTGGTTTTTCAACTGTTACAATTCCCGGAGACTTTATTCTGCTTTTGGGATATTCTTTTTTTAGTCAGGCACCTTTCTCCTTTGCCTTGAACGCCAATGCATACATTCGTATCTGTTTTACCATTGCCAATAGACCATTGCTGCGGGTAGGTGAAAGATGTTCTCTCAGACCAACCTTGTCGATGAAATAAAGGTCTGCATTTAAGATCTCGTCTGGAGTGTGTCCCGATAGTATTTTTATGAGTAATGCGATGATTCCCTTCACAATCAAGGCATCACTTTCTGCCTTGAAGACTATTTTACCATCCATTTCATCTGCTTGTAGCCATACACGGCTTTGACAACCTTCTATCAGATTCTGTTCCGTTTTATATTTATTATCAAGTGGTTCCTGCTCATTACCCAAGTCTATAAGAAGCTGATACCGATCCATCCAGTCACTAAAATCACTGAACTCGGCAATAACTTCGTCTTGTGCTTCATTGATGCTCATCTTTTCTTATTTTTTAATTATATATATCAGTTGAAATAATTAGTCCGTTTCTTTAATCTTAATCAATAACTTACCTTGCCGGCTATTTTTCATTGTAAATGACTTGTACTAAAGTTTGTCCAACAGCTTGCAGCGTTGCTTTATCTATGGCATCCATATCATCTTTTAGTGTATGCCAATATTTATAAAATCCTCCGTTTTCCTCGTAGGGGATAATGTCAATTGTGGGTATTCCTGCATATTCATTGATGAAGACGTGGTCGTCGGTTACTTCTCCTCCTTCTTCTTTCACAAAGTATTGGGAATATCCCAGACTTGCAGCCGTGTTCCAAACCTTTTCGTTAATATTCCCGGCTTTCTCTTGGGAATAGGCTTCATAACGGAAAATGGCTTTTTTACCTCCTACCATATCCAATAAGATGCCAAAGCGTGCATTGTAGCCCTGCACATGGGGATTGCGTGCCCAATATTGTGCTCCAAGTGCCCAATATTCTTCTTTATGCTCTCCTTTGTAGGAACTATGAGCTCCATAATCTTCCGCATCGAGAAAAATGAGGTCAATCCCTAATTCAGGCTCTTGCTTCTGGATTTGTCGGGCTATTTCTAATAGTACGCCTACGCCGCTAGCCCCATCATTAGCGCCAAGAATAGGTTTATAATGGTTCTTTTCATCGGGGTCGGCATCTGCCCATGGACGGCTGTCCCAATGAGAAAAGAGTACAATTCGCTTTTTTGATTCCGGTTTGTATGACCCGATAATATTTCTGGATTTTAGTAGTGTACCGGTGTAAGCAGGCAGGTCGGCATACTGGTTGGTGACTTGAGCTCCAAATTCAGCTAACTTAGCTGCTAAATAATTTCCACATTCCACATGGGCTTTGGTATTAGGAACCCGGGGACCGAAATCAACCTGGGCTTTGACGTATTGGTAGGCGCTGTCTGCATTGAATTGGGGAACATTGGCAGTCTCTGCAAGTACTTTGGATTCACTGGCCGTTTTGGCTTTGTTGCTACATGCTATGAAAGCGAGTAAAACCAGATATAGGGGAATGAGTGTGTAAGTTCGTCTCATATTTTATTGATATTAAAGTTCAACTTTACTTCTTTAGTGCCTGCTTCCAGTGTTACTTCCGCTCCGTTTATCAGTGGCAAATTCATGGCGACATGTCCCACGGGGAAGTTAAAACAAACCGGATATTTGTATTCCTTTACAAGGTCGGATAAAGCACCATATAAATCTTTGCCTAAAGAAAAATTCTCTTCGTATTCAGTGAACTGTCCAATAATAAGTCCGGAAAGTTTTTCTAAAATACCACCGAGTTTCAGATTGTACATCATGCGTTCCACTGCATGGGGTCGCTCGCCTACGTCTTCTATGAAAAGAATGGTTCCTTCGGCAGGAATGTCGTAAGGAGTACCACGTAGTCCATAAAATACGGACATGTTCCCTCCTCGCAGGATGCCGGTAGCTATGCCTTTTTGGTTCAGCTTATGTACGGGGCTGGCATAACTGAAACCTGTTTTACTGGCACTTACGGCCTGTGCTGTTTCGCTGGTTATGTGTCCAAACAAGACATCTTTGAGGGCCAGGGAGCAAAAGTCATCTTCCGGCTCTACACTTAAATGACGTGCCATTGGGGCATGTAACGATGCGAAGCCCTTTTGCTGGAATATGTTATGCAGTGCCGTGATGTCACTAAATCCGATTAACCATTTGGGATGTTGCTCAAAAGACTTGAAATCCAGTTTGTCTATAAGGTGTACAGCCCCATATCCACCCCGGCTGCATAAAATAGCTTTCGCTTCTTCATGGTCCATGGCTTCCTGAAGGTCTTCGAGCCGTTGCCGGATACTCCCAGCGTAAGTTCCCTGAGAGCTTCCTGCATGTTTTGCAGTGATAACTTCCAGTCCCCAAGACTCTAAACGTTTCTTCGCCCCTTTTAAAAATGACTTGTCTATCTTACTGGAAGGGGAGAGTATAATTACACAATCTCCTTCTTGTAAATAAGGAGGAAAAATGAGGCTACCCATGCTATCTATTTAAGTTACGTTATTTTATTGGTTATGAGTATTGTGCGATTCTAAATCATAGGTCGCGCTTGCAAATGTACATAAAATAACATATAATTCTGTATTATGTTAATACAAAAGGCTTTTTCATGTGTTAATATAAGAATTTCACTACAATAAATAGCGAATCGTAAGAATCTGTCAAAGTGATATATTTATATTCTACTTTTCGCAAATTAGATGTTTTATATATGAATACTTTTTTAGATATTTGCTTAAAAACTAACGATATGGAACCTATCCGGAACTTTGCTCAATTGACGTCCCATTTAAAATCCTTAAATACAAGAAAACGTATTGCTGTGGTTTGCGCTAATGACTCCAATACGGAATATGCCATTACCCGTGTTTTAAATGAAGGTTTTGCTGAATTTTTGATGATTGGTGATTCTGCTATTCTAAAAAAATATCCGGAGTTAAAAAAACATTCGCAATATGTGCACGCCATACATATTGAAGATCCTGACGAGGCAGCACTCGAAGCTGTACGTCTTGTACGTGCAGGTGAAGCAGATATTTTAATGAAAGGAATTATTAATACCGATAATTTGTTGCATGCTATTTTAGACAAGGAGAAAGGATTGTTGCCTGCGGGCAAGGTGTTGACTCATTTAGCTGTAATGCAGATTCCGACTTACGATAAGTTGTTGTTCTTTTCGGATGCTGCGGTGATTCCTCGTCCTACGTTGCAACAACGCATTGAAATGATTTGGTATGCTATCCGTACTAGCCGTTGTTTTGGCATTCAACAGCCACGTATCGCTCTGATTCATTGCACGGAAAAGGTTAGTCCCAAGTTTCCTCATTCATTGGATTATGTCAATATCGTAGAGTTGGCTGAGGCTGGAGAATTTGGAGATGTGATTATCGATGGTCCGCTTGATGTGCGTACGGCATGTGAACGGGAGAGTGGAGAAATTAAGGGTATTGTATCTCCTATTAATGGGCAGGCAGATGTTCTGATATTTCCAAATATAGAATCGGGTAATGCCTTTTACAAAGCTATTTCGCTCTTTGCTAAGGCAGAAATGGCGGGGCTTTTGCAGGGACCTATATGTCCGGTTGTCTTACCTTCTCGTAGTGATTCTGCATTGTCTAAATATTATAGCATTGCTATGGCTTGTTTAACTTGTGAAAAGATGATATGAGAATATTAGCTGTTAATCCGGGGTCTACCTCTACTAAAATTGCGGTTTATGATGACGAAACCTCTCTTTTAGTACGTAATATCAGCCACACAATTGAGGAGTTGGAAGCTTTTCCTCAAGTCATCGATCAATTTAAGTTTCGTGAGGCACTTGTGCTGAAAGAATTGGAGTCAGGAGGAATTCCTTTCCGGTTTGATGCTATTATAGGACGTGGTGGTCTGGTGAAGCCTATTTCAGGCGGAGTGTATGAGGTGAATGAAGCGATGCGTAATGATACGATACATGCGGAGCGGCTTCATGCATGTAATTTAGGTTGTCTTATTGCTGCAGATCTTGCTTCCCGTCTTTCCGGATGCCGTGCGTTTATGGCAGATCCGGGTGTCGTAGATGAACTTGATGAGATAGCCCGTATAACCGGTTCTCCGCTGATGCCGCGCATTACTGTTTGGCATGCATTGAATCAACGTGCTGTTGCGCGCCGTTATGCCGCGGAATATTCCGTGGCTCATCCCTTGAATCCGGTTCACTATGAAGATTTGAATTTAGTTATTTGCCATTTGGGTGGAGGTATTTCTGTTGGTGCTCATCAACATGGACGTGCAATCGACGTAAATAATGCATTGGATGGTGAGGGGCCTTTCTCACCGGAACGTGCCGGTACTCTTCCTGCAGGTCAACTTATAGACCTTTGCTTTTCCGGTCGCTATTCCAGAGAAGAATTAAAGAAAAGAATTTCAGGGAAAGCTGGCTTGGCAGCTCATTTGGGGACAACTGATGTTCCCAAGATTGTTAGTCTCATAGAATCGGGAGACAAGAAAGCGGAGCTGATTTTGAATGCCATGATTTATCAGATAGCCAAGAGTATAGGTTCGGCGGCTGTGGCTCTTTATGGAAAAGTTGATGCAATTATTCTGACAGGAGGTATTGCCCATTCCGATTATGTTGTTACGCGCTTGAAGGAACGTGTCTCCTTTCTTGCTCCTATAGCTGTCTACCCCGGTGAGAATGAGATGGAAGCTCTTGCTATGAATGCTTTGGGTGCTCTTCGGAAGGAACTTTCGGTGCAAGTCTATAGGTAATTTTCGATATGGAAGTTATTGTGTAAATTAAAAAAGGAAGTAAAGCCCCCAAACTTTACTTCCTTCAAAAAGCTCTTTGCTTAAATGTAAGGAAAAGCTTTATCAGATTATCTTTTTATTTTAGAAGTTATTTTGTCCTACATCCCACCATAAACGAGTTCCACCATTATCAGAGCCACCTAATAATTGATTTAATGAACTTGTTGTTGCAGCATCTAAATCTGTGGGGAAGGTTACGCGTCGAATCATGATGTCTGTGTCTATTGCACCTCCACTTAAGTTGACTGCAACTTTGAATAATTTTGGATATCCTGTTCGGCGTTGTTCTGCCCATGCTTCACATCCGTCAGGATAGGTAGCCAACCATTTTTGGGTAATAATACGTTCTAACTCTTCTTCTTTAGTCCCTTCTGTCCATTTAGGTGTGACAGAAGTCCTTGCTGCTACATCGAATTTATTATCGAATGCATCCTTATAGTCGGTAGGAGTGGCTTCGCTTGTTAGGTATGAGCTGGCGTCTCCGGCTCCCCATTGGGCGAAAGACGTTTCTACTCCCTTTTGGTAGTATTCTGCTTCTTTTCCTGTATCTACAAATCCTCTTAAAGCAGCTTCTGCACGAAGAAACCAAACTTCTGCGGCAGTCATTACAATAATATTGCTGGAAGTAGTGATAGTCGTGCGGGAATGATTCATATAACGATTGTCTTTATCTAATGCAGTTCCTTGACGAATTCCTTTGTATGTATCTACAATAGGGAAGAGCTCCGCTACTTCTCCTTCTTTGCCGGTATTTCCTACTGCTGTTGAAAAATATTTGCTTATCCGCGGGTCTTGATATCCATTTAAAAAAGATTCCATACTGGCATTCATGTACACCTCTTGCCATGCACTTACCCCTCCCAAAGGATTACGTATACCATATTCACCTACTGTTTCATCAGCATTTTCAAGTACTCCTCCATTCGCAGAATTGAGAGCGGCTTGTGCTTGTGTTTTAGCCAATTCGCTATTAACATTGGATACACGCATGGCCAAACGGAGTCGCAATGAATTTGCAAACTTCAGCCATTGGGAATAGGTACGTTTGCCTTCCGGCATCATAATATCTGCTGATTCAAAAGTATTAGGCCCTTTATCTGCAACATAAGTTACTAAGATTTTTATTGCTTCATCCAAGTCGTCAAAGAAATCAGTGTAAACATCTTCCTGAGATTCAGGAGTCGGGGTATCCTTTCCGAAGTTTTTGTAAATAATAGGTCCGTAATAATCACATACCCGATGCATCATTGCTACTTTTAAAATCTTTGTTAAAGCATAAAATGCCGGGTATTCTTCTTTGCTGCATAAAGCTTCTGCACTGGCAATGGGAGGCATACCTTGTGCATAAGTATAACTCCACTGAGCTCCTACCCAACCAGAGTTTAGCTTGTAAGATGAATTTTGAGTGTTAAAACCACCATTCATATCATGGAAATATCCGCCAAACATATCTGCTGCTAAATTTTCCATAATCTGAAATTGCCAATCAGTGCCGTCAACTCCCGTTTGATATACTATCGCTGTTTGTATGGTTTTAAATGGAATGAGTTGTTTTTGAAAATCATACTCTTGTAAGTCATCGGTATATGCCCCCGATGTACTATTATACTTTTCAAAATTTTCAGTACATGCTGAGAATATGGCGAGTCCGCTTAAGACGAAGAATAATATATATTTTTTCATATTACATCGATTTTAGAAAGTAAATTTAATGTTGAATCCAATGTTTTTAGTTGTTGGCATACCGAATATGTCAACTCCTTGATTTGCATTTCCTACGGATAAGATAGCATCTGGATCAAATGGCGCATCTTTGTATAGGAAAAATAGGTTACGTGCAATTAAGGATACATCTATTCCCTTAAGAAATTTAGTGCTTTCTAACAGCGATTGTGGAAAAGAATAACTGAGTGATAGTTCACGTAATCGGATATTTGTACGATCGTAACGATAGTAGCTAGTACATCCGTCACCACGGTTGGCAACTACATTATAAAATCCTTCCACATCGGTGAATTTTTGCCCTTCTATTTCTACATAACCTTTATCTCTGGCTTGACCACTAGCCTTGCTAACCCCTCTTAGATCAAGAGCACTTTGTGTAAGGGATATAACGTCACCGCCTATTACTGCATCGAGCAGGACATAAAGGCTGAAGCCTTTATATGTGAAAGTATTATTCCATCCCAGCATAAAATCTGGATTAGCATTGCCTATTAGAGAGTTATTTCCGGTTTCTATTTTAGGTGCTCCGGTTTCAGTTACTTCTATCTTCCCGTTCTCATCACGTACAAAGTCATTCCCATAGATATCTCCTAAGGAACCTCCTTCTTTTACTCTCATCCTGTATGGCATGTTAACCCCTGTTCCATAATCAAATTCTGGGTTATCGCCTAATGATACTATTTTATTTTTATTCGTTGAGAAGTTTACGTTAGTTTTCCATCGGAAGTTATTCGTCATGAATGGAGTGCCACCAAGTGTTATTTCAATGCCATAATTACGGATTTTACCAGCATTGATATACCGATATGGGTGACTGCCTGTGGGAGTATTGATATATAACAATTGGTCTTTTGTGTTTGTATGATAGAATGTGAAATCGAGATCCAATCGATTGTTGAAGAATTTCCATTCAGAACCAATTTCCCATGAAGTACTGATTTCTGGTTTCAAGTCTTTGTCAAAATCATATTGTATTTGTTTTACTATACCACCGGATGTTATATATGGTTGTGGAGAGGTGATGCCAATAGGAAGATCATTTCCTACTTGTGCCCAAGATGCGCGAATCTTACTGAAATTGATCCATGAAGGCAGTGATAGTGTTTTATTAATAATCCAGGAAAGGCCTACGGATGGGTAGAAAAAGCCTGAATGTAGGCTACTGGTATTGGCTAAAGTGGACGACCAGTCATTACGGGCTGTTAAATCCATGTATATGCTCTCTTTCCAACCAATTTGTGCTGTGGCAAAGACTGATTGGACATTACGTCTGGCATTTTGAGTTTCATCAACATAAGCAGTACCACTGTTGAGTATCATGTTGGCTACACTAAAGACATTTGCGTAATATAGGCCTGCTTTTCCTGAGTCCAATTTTAACATATTTGTCTTTGTCATGTTATTGCTAGCGCCTAAAGCAGCATTTACCGCCCAATCATTCCATGATTTATTAAACATACCCATAATGTCACCGTAAGCCATAAACTCCTGGTTATTCAGGTCAATATACCGACCATTTTCATGGCATAGATTTTCTGCCGTTCCTGCATAAAACTTTTGCTGGAATTTGTCATTGATGAAGTCTATGTTACCACGTGCCTGTATGCTGAACCAGTCGTTAATTTTCAATTTCGCGTTTAGTGATGCAATTGCACGGTAGCGTTTATCTTTGCTTGTAATGCGGTTGACTGTCCAGTAAGGGTTTTGTTCAAAATCAAGAGTGGATGTATACCAATTCTGCAAGGGCATATTTCGAGACTCATCAAAGACTTCATAGTTTTCGCGATATTCAGACATATCTTTGCCACGTGGGAAAGTATATAATCCGACTAACGGATTCATGTAGTAGCCGCCTGAAGTTGGGCGATTATTAACTGACTGCGTAATTAAATTTACGTTAGCATCTAATATAAGTTTGTCATTAAATAAATTACCTGTTTCTCGTAAAGTCAAGTTGTGCTTGTATAGTTTGTTTGCACTGATGATTCCTTTAGCTGTTGTATTAGCATAAGAAAAATAAGTTTGTGTCTTTTCTTTGCCGACTTGAACACTTACAGAGTTGATAGCAGTTACTCCATTACTAAAAAAATGATCTACATTGTTATAGTCTTTCATGTCGGTTTGTTTGTCTCCCCAACTAGTTGTACCATTAATTTTATAGGTGTTTTGAAATTCGGGTAGACTAATGGCCTGGTCAACTGTTAGATTGGAGGAAAAGGTAATACGTTGCATTCCTGCTTTCCCTCTTTTAGTGGTAATGAGAATAACACCATTGGCGGCTTGAGACCCATATAAAGCAGCGGCAGATGCCCCTTTGAGAATACTCATGCTTTCAATATCATCGGGATTTAAATTGGATATGCCGTCACCGGAATCACGATTGCCCGCATCATTGTTACCTCCCATAACACTGAATGCTTGCTCTGTGGTATTATTTAGCATTGGTACACCGTCAATGACATAAAGTGGTTGATTGTTTCCGTTTTCATTGGCCGAACGGATGCCTCGGATAGATACTTTTGCAGATCCGCCTAAGCCAGAGGCATTTTTAGTGATGGATACTCCTGCTGTTTTACCGGCTAAAGAGTTAATTAAATTGGGGTCTTTAGCACGGGTTAATTCGTCACCTCCAATTTGCTGAGTAGAATATGTCAGAGAAGCAGCTTTCTTTTTAATGCCCATGGCTGTAACAACAACAGTTTCTAATGCTAATGCTTCCTCTTTCATTTGTACATTAATCACTTTTTTGCCATTGACAAGGATGCTTATAGGTTGATACCCTATGAAACTTATTGTCAAAGTAGCATTAGTTGGTACATTAAGACTGAATTTTCCATTTACATTTGTGATGACCCCATTTGTTGTCCCTTTTTCAAGGACATTAGCTCCAATAATTGGTTCACCTTTAGTATCTGTAACGCTTCCTTTTACTATAATGTTGCCTTGTTGAGAAGAGTCTGAATTTGTGTTTTCCTTACGTTCTGTCAATACAATATTTTTGCCTTCCATTATGTATTTAATATTCGTATCCTTAAATACATTGTCCAGTATTTCAGATACCGGTAACTTGTTTGCTGAAATATTGACAATGCGATGTACGTCCACACTCTTTTTATTGTATACAAATAGGTATTCTGTTTGTGATTCAATTTGATTTAAAATTTCGCTAACGTTTAGTGCAGAGTTGGGAATGCTAACTTTTGCACTTTGTGAATAACCGGCATTGCTATATGCCTGAAACGTTACAAACAAAAGAAGGAATGTCGTAATCTTCATAGTTCGTAATATTTGTTTA
>JALCME010000024.1 GCA_022648295.1 Bacteroides sp.
AGGATCATTGATTTGTTTACAAATACTAAATATGCCCATCTTCTTAGTCAATTAGTGTTTCTTATTTTACTATAAATATAAGAATAAAGTACGACATATAAAAGTGAATAATACTATATATAATAAACCATTTAAGTATATTTATAAAGTAAATACATTGTATTATTTTAGTAAAAACTATAATGCGTCAACCCTGTTTATCACTAGCAAATCTCGGGCCCACAGTTGTGGGCTCGCCGGGGGACAGCTGTGTGACGAAGAGCCCACAACTGTGGGCCCAAGATTTACCATAGACATCAGAGCTTTTTCCCAAAGGATTGGAACAAAAGTAAAGGGACAAAGTGACATATATTCTTTAAGACTAACATTGTATTTTTTAGGCATGAATACAATGAATCCCCAAAAGGGAACATGAAGTTTAACCAGTCCACCAAAATCAGGACAATACACAGTGACGGCAAAGGATTTGCCGTCACTTGCCATCACGCTTGTCGTCACCATATAATGTCCTAATACACTGTGCACTAAGTTGCTTTGTGACGGAGTGACGGCAAATTCTTATTTTTTTTCTTTCAAGAGAGAAGAAAGATGGGAACTTTTTCATCTACTTCTCTCTTTTATTTTATACTTCACAACTCTATCTGACTGAAATGTCGCATTTATAACTTGAACTGAGGAATTACAAAACCTCCATGTTCATTAGGTAAACACCCCCATGTTTGTCTATTGAGCAGAGATCCTGTTACTTAGTATAGCCAGCAGCCTTTGCTATTCTTTTAGGAATTTCAGTATTATCTATTTTTCCTGCAAACAACTTGGACCCTGCGCCCACAGCATATACCGGTACATATCCGGCCGTATGACTTTTGCTAGTCCACCCCACCATGGCTATTTGACTCATAATACTATTAGCACAAGCAGCCAACGGCTCTGTTTTTGCGTACAAACTTTCTTCAAAGACAGCTTTATTCTTCACAAAGGAAGCCTCATATTCGTCATGCAACGTTCTCTCCTGCTCCCAAGTCAAAGGCAAATCTTTCCAAAAGCCCATCTTCTCAGCAAGCAAATTCTTTATTTCTTCCCATGTAACTTTATTGCCTTTCTCCTTTCTAAGATCTGTAATAGCAGCGGAAAGAACATCCAAAGATTGTTCCTGATCTTTTAATGATTTCAGGTGCAGCTCATATTTTCCCGTACCTAAACCCAGACCACCGGTTTCATGGTCAGCCGTAACCACAATAAGTGTTTCTTTGGGATGCTTCTTATAAAAATCATAAGCAGACTTTATAGCCTCGTCCATATCTACCACTTCTCTAAAAGCTGTTGCAGGATCATTCTCGTGACATGCCCAATCTATCTTACCCCCTTCAACCATCAGGAAGAAGCCTTTATCTTTTCCTTTAGTCAGAAAAGAAATGGCACTCTCCGTGATTTGCTTAAGTGTCAAATCACTCGGTTTTCTATCAATAGCATAAGGCAAACAAACGGGACTGGCCCCTTCCTTCTGGATCATAACCATCTTATCAGCCTGTGCATACTTAGCCTTAAAGTCGTCTACTCCCTTAGCTATGGCATACCCTGCTTTCTCAATAATAGGAAAAACACTGGGAGCTTGTTTATTATCAGCAGTAGTAGTAGGCTTCAAGAAGCCACTTCCTGCATAAAAATCAAAACCTGCTTTCGGCAGATCAAGAGCTATTTCGTAATACATATTGCGATTAGGCTGATGGGCATAAAATACTGCAGGAGTTGCATGGTCCACGCTAACTGTGGTCGTAATACCAACCTTTTTACCTGCCTTTTTTGCCTTTTCAGCAACCGATTCAAGTACATTTTTCTGCATATCCATACTGATAGCAGCATTATAAGTCTTCACTCCTGTGGCAAGAGCCGTACCGGCTGCAGCCGAATCTGTTATAGAATTTGATGCGGAATAAGTGGTCGCAACTCCAACTGCGGGGAACTGGGTAAATAACAAAGGCTTCACACCGATATGATTCTCCATCTCGGCTAAATACATTTCTGTTCCATTTACTTGGTTTACTCCCATTCCATCACCGATGAAAAGGAATACATATTTTGCCTGCTGGGCATAGGTCATGCCTGACAACAAGACAAATAACAACACGTACACTAATCGTTTCATAAAATAATTCTTTATCTAAGTTTTCTTAAAACAATATTATTAATAAGAGGTGAACAAAGATAGCTTTTTTTATCTCCACGGCATGTGAAGATTCTATTAAAATAAAGATTGGTAGCTAAAAGACGAGATAAAAATAAGAAAAGAGCGTGTCTATTTAGGCACGCTCTTTTCTTATTTTATCATTATGAGATGATTTTATTCTTTCACTTATTAGTATAGAAGGATTATCCGTCTTTTATTTCCTGTTCAATATGCTCATGGTATCAGATGCAATCATCAATTCTTCATCGGTCGGAATCACGACTACTTTCACCCGGGAATCATCAGTTGAAATTACTGTTTCCTCACCACGCAACTTATTCTTTTCCTCATCAATCTTTATGCCCATGAATTCAAATCCGGCACAAACTTCACTACGGCAATTGATCTGATTCTCACCAACTCCACCGGTAAAGACAATGATATCCACACCTCCCAATGCAGCTGCATAAGCACCTACATATTTCTTGATGCGATAAAAATACATCTTTTCTGCTAAGATAGCTTTCGGATTACCGGCAGCCACAGCATCTTCCAATTCGCGCATGTCACTTGATACGCCCGAAATTCCCAACACACCGCTGTTCTTATTCAGGAGGTTTGATACTCCGGCAGGGGTCAACTTCTCTTTCTCCATAATGAAGGTAACAGCACCGGCATCAATATCCCCACTGCGAGTTCCCATTACAAGTCCCTCCAAAGGAGTTAATCCCATACTGGTATCCATACATTTACCATCCTTAATGGCCGAAATAGAACCGCCATTACCAATGTGGCAAGTAATGATTTTCTTCCCTTCGGGTTGTACACCTAAGAATTCACATACACGTCCGGACACATAGCGATGGGATGTTCCGTGGAATCCATAACGACGCACTCCATATTTCTTATATAGTTCGTATGGAATAGCGTACATATAAGCGTAATCGGGCATAGTTTGGTGAAATGCGGTGTCAAACACACCGATTTGCGGAACATTCGGTAAAATGGCGGCAACGGCATTTACTCCTTTTAGATTAGCAGGATTATGAAGCGGAGCCAAGTCATTGCATGCGGTAAATGCATCAAGCACTTCCTTCGTCAATAATACGGACTCACTAAATTTCTCTCCTCCATGTACCATACGATGACCAACTGCATCAATCTGATCTAAAGATTTGATAGCGCCATATTCCGTATTGATCAGCGTATTTAAGATAAATTCCACCCCTACAGTATGTTCCGGGATGTCTTTTTCCAATATCTTCTTTTCTCCACTAGGTAAAGTCAACTTCAAAAAAGAACCTTTTAAACCGATCTTTTCAATGCCTCCCTGGGCAATAGCCGCCTTACGCTCCATATCAAACAGTTTATATTTGATGGAAGAGCTACCGCAGTTTAATACTAATATTTTCATTCCTCTATAATTAGATTATGGTTATTGAGCTCGTTTAGCAGCAATGGCCTGATTAGCCGTAATAGCAATCATGCGATAGATATCTTCAATGGAACAACCACGTGAAAGGTCATTTACCGGACGGGCTATGCCTTGCAGAATAGGTCCGACAGCATCAGCATGTCCCAAACGCTGTACTAATTTATATGAAATATTTCCCACCTCAAGACTGGGAACAATCAGAACATTTGCTTCACCTGCAATTCTGGAACCCGGAGCTTTGCTGGCACCAACCGAAGGAACCAAAGCCGCATCAGCCTGAAGTTCACCATCTATCGCAAGCGCAGGATTCATTTCTTTTGCTATTTTCAATGCCTCAATGACTTTATCCACAACTTCATGTTTTGCAGATCCCTTTGTAGAGAAACTGAGCAGCGCTACTTTAGGTTCTTCAATACCGGCAACAGCCTTAGCTGTTTCCGCCGTACAAACCGCAATTTGGGCTAATTGAGAAGCATCGGGTACGGGAGTAACAGCAACATCACTCATAACCAAAAGACCATTCTTTCCATATTCAGGCGCATGCGTCAAAAGCAACATTGCACCGGAAACACAAGTAATGCCGGGAGTTGTTTTAATGATTTGCAAGGCCGGACGCAGAACATTACCAGTCGTATTTCTTGCACCTGCCAGCTGCCCGTCTGCATCACCACTCTTGATGATCAAACAACCTAAATAAAGCGGATCGAGAACCAATTTGCGTGCCTCTTCAATAGTCATGCCTTTCTTCTTTCGCAATTCGCACAATAACTGTGCATACTCCTCTTTCTTAGGATGGTCTTCGGGATCAATAATCGTAGCTTTACTAATATTCCCTAGTCCCCATTCATCTGCACAAGCATGAATTTCTTCAGGTTTACCTAAAAGAATCAAATCAGCAACTCCGTCAGTCAAAATCTGATTAGCAGCTTTCAATGTGCGTTCTTCCGTACCTTCGGGAAGAACAATACGCTGGCGATTCGCTTTCGCACGCGCAACAATTTCATTAATTAAATTAAGCATAGATATAATATGATGTATATAATTCGGATAATCCACTTTAATTGGCTCCGCAAAAGTACACAACTTTGCAACATCAACATTGCAATTCAAGGTATTTTTATGCCTCAAATAAAGATTATTGTAATATTTAACATTAAAAAAGAATAGCTGAAACTACATTGTTGTAGATGTGCCTGTTAGACATAAAAAAACGGCATATAATTCATAATACAAGCGCAAACTTGTTCTTTGTACTTACAAAACAGCTAACTTTGCGCAGTTTTCAGTTTAATAACAAAAATAGATAGGTATTATGATTCGTCAATGCGCGATTCTTTTCGGGTGTTTGGCCTTAGGTGAATTGATTGTTTCTTTTACAGGTATCAAACTCCCATCCAGCATCATAGGCATGCTGTTGCTCACTTTATTCCTAAAAATAGGTTGGATCAAGCTCCAATGGGTACAAGGAATGTCTAACTTTCTCGTGGCCAATATCGGCTTCTTTTTTGTTCCACCCGGAGTGGCTCTCATGCTCTATTTTAATATTATTTCGGCCGAATTCTGGCCAATAATTGTCGCAACATTCATTAGTACGTTTCTTGTATTAGTGGTAACAGGATGGATTCATCAACTAACACGTAAAATAAGATGAGCTATTTTGAAAATAAATTCTTTTTGCTGGCCATCACATTCGGATTCTATTTTCTGGCTAAATTATTGCAAAAGAGAACAGGTATTCTTCTGCTTAATCCTATTCTTCTAACTATCGCCGTACTCATCGTCTTTCTTAAAATGGCGGGCATCAGCTATGATACTTACAACGAAGGGGGACATCTTATCGAATTTTGGTTAAAACCGGCAGTAGTGGCTCTTGGAGTACCCTTGTATCTTCAATTAGAAGCCATAAAAAAACAGCTGCTACCCATATTGCTTTCACAGTTAGCAGGTTGTATTGTAGGAGTCATTTCAGTGGTGACTATTGCCAAAATAATGGGGGCTTCGCAGGAGGTCATTTATTCACTGGCCCCAAAGTCAGTCACTACTCCTATTGCTATGGAAGTGACTAAGTCGTTGGGCGGCATTCCTTCACTAACTGCCGCCGTAGTGATTTGTGTAGGGCTATTAGGCGCTATTTTGGGTTTTAAGACTTTAAAATTAACTCGAATTAACAGCCCGATAGCACAAGGCCTCTCAATGGGAACAGCTGCACATGCCGTAGGCACGTCTACAGCAATGGATATCAGCGACAAGTATGGAGCTTATGCCAGTCTTGGACTGACATTAAATGGCATTTTTACAGCTCTTTTCACACCCACCATACTCCATTTTTTGGGCTTGCTCTAACAATTTCCTGTTTTTTTTGTTATTTCTAAGCAAACCCAATATCGTATATTTATGCTATTATTTAAAGACATTGAAATTAAAGATAAAGAATTAATTACTTCATACACATTAAAAAGCCAAAGAAACAATTGCGACTTATCCTTTTCCAATCTTTGTAGTTGGCGGTTTCTATACAATACCCAATATACCGTGAAAGACGGATTCCTTATCCTGAGATTCCGTGCTAAGGGCCGACTGGTATACATGATGCCAATAGGAGATGGGGACTTAAAACAAATATTAAATGAGATGGTGAATGATGCTCATAAGGAAAAAGAACAGTTTTGCATGCTTGGCGTATCGGCCGAAATGTGTGATGAAATAAATGAGCTGATACCTGGCAAATTCCAATTTGATTTCAACAGGGATTATGCCGATTATATCTACCTCCGAACTGATTTAGCAACATTAGCCGGAAAGAAATTCCAGTCAAAGCGAAATCACGTTAACAAGTTCCGAAAGACATATGACTATGAGTATACTCCACTTACTTCCGCTCATATACAAGAATGCCTTGATTTGGAAGCTGAATGGTGTAAAGTTAACAATTGCGATCAGCAAGAAGGAACTGGCAATGAACGGAGAGCTTTAGTCTATGCCTTACATCACTTTGATGATTTGGGACTAACCGGAGGAATGCTCCGTGTAGATGGAAAAATTGTTGCTTTTACCTTTGGCATGCCGATCAATCAAAACACCTTTGGCGTACATGTTGAGAAGGCAGATACCAGCGTAGAAGGATCTTATGCAATGATAAACTATGAGTTTGCCAATCACGTCCCGGAACAATACCACTACCTCAACCGGGAAGAAGATTTAGGTATTGAAGGCTTACGCAAAGCTAAACTTTCATATCAGCCTTCCATTCTTCTTGAGAAATACATTGCGTGCCTAAAAGACGAACCTATGGAAGAAATAAAATGGTAATAAGTTCATGAAGGGAACAAAGTAGAAATTACAAGCAATGAATAAAAGTATACGGGATAAAGTCAGAGAATTATGGAAACTGTGTTTTAATGACAGTGAAGCATTTATTGAGATGTACTTCCAAATGCGCTACAATAGTGACATTAATATTGCTATTGAAAGCGGGGAAGAAGTCATTGCTGCATTGCAAATGCTACCTTATCCCATGACATTGTTTGGAAATGTCATACAAACGGCCTACATCTCCGGAGCATGTACCCACCCTGATTACCGGAACCGTGGAGCCATGCGCGAACTATTGACACAGGCTTTCAGCCAAATGTACCGACGGGATAAAGCCCTTACCACGCTGATTCCTGCCGAGCCATGGTTGTTTGATTACTATGCCCGCATGGGGTATGCCACAGTCTTTTATTACGGAAAACGCACCTTCCGTATTTCAACTAACGAAGCAGAGAATGCTTCTGAAACACCGGATCTAAAATTACTGAATGAAAATGCTTTTTATAAGTCCAAGATTATTACAACATACGATGAAGCAGCTTACCAGTATCTAAATCAAAAACTGCACCAACGCCCTTCTTGCATCCAACATACATCAACTGATTTTCACGTTATTCTCTCTGATCTTCAATTGGGAAACGGACGTATTTTTACGCTTACATACCGGCAAAAGATAGTAGCTCTTGCCGTTGCTTATCCTGATACTGATCCATTCACCCTGCAAATTGGCGAACTTCTTGCAGATAATTCCGAAGCAGAGCAACGTTTGCTCAATCGTATCTGTCGGGAGACAAAAGCCACAACACTTAATATTACTACTCCTCCGAGCAGAGAAGAAGCTTACCCTCTGGGCATGGCACGAATCATCCATCCCAAAACCATACTCCAACTTTACGCTTCAACACATCCGGGGATAGAAATGAATATTGCACTAACCGACGAGCAACTTTCTGCAAACAATGGCTATTACTATTTAAATAATGGAAGATGCATGTTCAGCCAGCAACGTTTACCCGGGCCTCATCGTTCTTTCTCTATTGCCGAACTCACTAAACGAATCTTAACAACAGAGCATCCTTATATGAGTTTGATGCTAAACTGAAGATAATTATCACGTTTTTTATTATAGAATTAGTACTTTTGTGTAAGTTTACGCAGAAATAAAAAACGTATTATTACAACAATGAAAAAGAATCTTCTTCTTCTGTTCCTGCTGACCATACTATGTACTTCATGCGCTCACAGTGCAAAGCAGGACAAAACGCCCGAAACTTCAACAGATACTTTAACGACTTTTACTTTACCCAAACTACCTGTTATGCTAAATACTCCCGAAACGAGGGCCAAGTTTCTAGCCGAGCATTATTGGGAACACATGAATTTCAACGATACCAACTACATACATCATCCTGAGATCACAGAACAGGCATGGGTAAATTACATTGATCTATTAAAACATGTACCAGATTCCCTAGCAAAAAAGTCAATGAAACAGCTTTACCGAAAAGCGGACACCAACAAGAAGGTATATACTTATTTTACAGATTTAGCAGATAAATATCTCTACGATCCCAATTCTCCGCTGCGGAATGAAGAATTCTATATTCCGGTATTGGATGCCATGCTGGGGTCCAAGGTTTTAAGCGAAGCAGAAAAGATCCGGCCACAAGAACGGAGGAAGCTGGCCGAGCGGAATCGTAAAGGAACAAAAGCTATCAATTTCAACTATACACTTAGCACGGGGAAAACAGGGAATCTATATGGCATACAAGCCGAATATACCCTGATATTTATTAATAATCCGGGATGCCACGCCTGTGAAGAAACAATCAAAGCCTTAAAAGAAGCTACCGCTATTAATAACAAACTCCGGGCAGACCGCCTTACCATCTTATCCATTTACCCCGACGAAGATTTGTATGAATGGAAAAAGCACGTTGCAGATTTTCCGAAAACATGGATTAAAGGGTATGACAAAAAGCTGGTTATAAGGAACCAAAACCTATATGATTTAAAAGCAATACCAACCTTGTATCTTTTAGATAAAAACAAAAATGTTCTTCTAAAAGATGCCACCGTAATGGATATTGACCAATACTTATCAATCAGATAGCCAGGATCTTATTATTTCATTATCTTTGTAAAACATCAATTTAATACGAATCAATTTATTATGAAAAAACTTAGCCAAATGATTTTAGCTATTGTGCTTGCATTGGCAAGCATTTCGGGCAAAGCCGGAACAATAGCTGACTACCGGGTAATACCTCTCCCCCAAGAGATTTCCCTGACTCAGCAAAAGCCGTTTATATTAAACGAAAACGTATCCATCACTTATCCTAATGGTGACGAGCTACTTAAACGTAATGCAAATTTTCTTTCGGAATACATCAAAGAGACCACTGGGCTTGATCTCAAAGTAGAAAGCGCAAAGAAGAACACTTTGAGCAATGCAATCATCCTCAGTCTGGATAAAGACATCTTGAATAAAGAAGGATATGTGCTTACCGTTACTTCACAAAATGTACAAATCAAAGGAGGCACAGCCAACGGAATTTTCTATGGCATCCAAACTTTACGAAAAGCCATACCAGTGGTGACGGCAAATATGTCGGAGATAGAGTTGCCAACCGTAAAGATCAAGGACGAACCACGCTTTGGATACCGGGGAATGCATCTTGACGTAGGACGACATTTCTTTCCGGTGGAATTTATCAAGGAATATATCGACTTATTGGCACTTCACAACATGAATACATTTCACTGGCACCTGACGGAAGACCAGGGTTGGCGCATCGAAATCAAGAAATATCCCAAACTAACCGAAATTGGTTCCAAACGCAAGTGTACCGTTATTGGTAAGAACACTCAGGAATATGACGACACTCCTTACGGAGGGTTTTATACCCAGGAGCAAGCTCGTGAAATTGTGCAATATGCCAAAGAGCGATATATCACAGTCATTCCAGAGATAGACCTGCCGGGACACATGCTAGCTGCGTTAGCTTCTTATCCGGAATTAGGTTGCACAGGAGGCCCTTATGAAGTGGCCACACGATGGGGAATCTTCGATGATGTACTATGCATCGGTAATCCCAAATCTCTAAAGTTCTTAAAAGACGTGTTCACAGAGATCATGGATATATTTCCTTCTAAATACATACACATTGGAGGAGATGAAGCCCCTCGTACCAAATGGAAAACATGCTCGAAATGTCAGGCTCTAATCAAAGCCAAAGGACTGAAAGCCGATCAAAATCATACCGCAGAGGACAAGTTGCAAAGCTATTGCATGACGGAAATTGAAAAGTTTCTGAACAGCAAAGGACGGCAAATTATTGGTTGGGACGAAATACTCGAAGGAGATGTGGCGCCAAATGCCACAGTAATGTCATGGAGGGGAGTAAGCGGAGGCATTAAAGCTGCTCAAATGGGGCACGATGTCATTATGACTCCCAATACTTATGCTTATTTTGACTATTATCAAACGGCGGATACCCAAAACGAACCTTTAGCAATTGGAGGGTATTTACCGGTGGAAAAAGTATATGAGATGGAACCCGTTCCGACTTCATTTACTGCCGAACAGAAGAAACACATACTTGGAGCACAGGCTAATGTATGGACGGAATACATCCCCACAACCCGGCAGGTAGAGTATATGGTTCTCCCACGTATGGCTGCCCTTGCAGAAGTGCAATGGACGCAACCGGAGAAGAAAGATTATAAGGACTTCTCCACGCGGTTAGTCCGGCTAATGAATGTCTATGCCCGATACGGCTGGAATGCAGCCATGCACATATTCAATATAAAAGCTGATTTCTCACCCGACATGCAAAAGAAGGCAATAATGGTAACCTTAAACACGGTTGACGATGCTCCTGTATACTATACACTGGACGGAAGCCAGCCGAATCTCTCCTCTTTGAAATATTCCGCTCCTGTGGCACTCAGTCAAACCACTGACTTTAGGGCAGTAGCTATCCGAGCAAACGGAATAAGCAAAGAGATTAACCGACAAATAGCGTTTAACAAAGCAACTCTGCAACCCATTGAATTGATCTATCCTCCATCGGAGAAATATAAGTTTAAAGGTCCGGTCACGCTGGTAGATGGAATGCGGGGAAACGATAGTTATGCCACCGGTCAATGGCTAGGATTTGTAAATCACGATTTAGAAGCCATTATCGATTTAGGTGAAGGAGCCGAGATTAGTAAGGTGAAAACTGATGCCATTGTAGATATGAGTGCATGGATCATGGGGATCACAGGACTGGCAATATCGGTATCCCTTGACAAGAAAGACTTCCGGGAGATTGCCAACAAAGAATTTCCGGCAGAGACAGATATCAATAAAAAAGGAATAGAACAGTACGAACTCACTTTTGCTCCCCTCAAAACACGATATGCCAAAATAACGATTAAGAGGAGTCCTGCTCTTCCTAAAGGACATGATGGAGCAGGCAAAACGCCCTATATGTTCGTTGATGAAATAGAGGTCAATTAAGCAAATGCTCTGTTTTGATACTTAAAACAAAGTATTTTGACGGTCAAAACAGAGTGTTTTAAGCATCAAAACAACTTGTTTTCCTATAGGAAACAGAGTTTATGCTGTTACTTTACAAGATAGTGCGTAACCGTTGGAACAAACATGATGACTATGCTTGGAAAAGAGTCACACGTTATGACTCATATTTTCTGATTCAGCATACAGCAAACAGAAAGCTTTCCTTGTTTGCTATACATTCCGTTCAACATCTTCCCGCTTCCCTTTGCAGGCATTATTAAGACCGCATACCATCAACGTCACGCATATAAGAAGAGGATTGTTTACTTTGAAAGACAAGCCTTATACATGGCATCCTGAATCTTTTCCCTAATCTCCAGTTTCTGCAAATTGGTATTCCAAGGATCGGGATAAGTCCGGTTACTCAGGAAGACATAGACCAAGTTGTTATCAGGATCAACCCAGGCACAAGTACCGGTAAAGCCGGTATGCCCATACACGGATGCCGGAGCGGACGGCGCACAAGGTCCCTTTTCCGGATTCCGTGAATCCGGTTTATCAAAGCCTAAGCCACGCCGGCTTATTTTGGAAACCGTTGTTGTAAACACCCGGCATGTAGTTTTACTCAAATAATGCTTACCATCCAACTCACCTCCGTTCAGTATCATTTGATAAATACGGGCTACCTCCGAGGCATTGGAGAATAGCCCCGCATTGCCTGAAACCCCACCTAGAAAAGCTGCGGACTCATCATGTACAAATCCCTGCAATGTCGTCTTTCGCAAGAACGAATCAACCGCAGCCGGCACAACATCCGTTTTGGTAACAGATAGACCTGTATCATTTCCATTAGCTCCATTATGAACCGGAGCATCCAATCCCTGACTTAACGGCAAATAGCCGGTACGCCTCAAACCCATTGGAGCATAAAACTCTTTTTGCAGAAATTCGTCCATAGGCATACCCGCCCGTTTTTCCACTAACTGCTGCAATAATATAAATCCCACACAGCTATAACGGTAGCGTTTATCCTTTAAAGGAGCGTCCGCTATTTGTTTTAAATAAGCGTCTTTGAAAGAGGTTAGCAACCACAAACTATCACAAACCTGCAAAGTATGGTCCGAAGTGCGGACTTTTGAAGCCAACCCATCCTTGAACAAAAAATGCGGATTTGCCCACGTACGGCTACCAATGCGGACCGTATGCAATTTGTCCCGTCTGTCTTTAAATAGACTTCCTTTATAGCTATTCTTATTTATAGCATCCTGATAGAACAATATAGTGGAAGGTAGACCGGATTCGTGCAACAGTAATTGCCGGACGGTAATGTTTTTCTTGTTCGTATTGAGCAGGAAAGGCAAATAATCGGAAACCCGGTCGGTCAGATTCAGCCGTCCCATATCATACAACTTCATCACAGCCAGCAGTGTTGCTGTGGTCTTTGTAAGTGAAGCCAAATCATATATATCCGTTTTCCGTACCGGAAGAGGAACAGCCGGTGTGGAAACATCCGCCTCTAAACCAGACCCATTTCGTTCTTTCCAAGTATGAGTACCAAATGCTTTATTATACATTTCCCTGCCATCTTTCAAGATAACCACCTGGCAACCGGGATAAGCCCCCTGAAGAATGCCTTCTTCCGCCAAAGTATCTATCTTAGCCAGTAATCGCGAACTCATGCCGTACTCCTCCGGAATGAAATGACGGGGGCTTTGCGGTGAAAGTGTCACACCGTCACCGAGTTTAAAGAGTTCACCCATACTGGCAGATAATCGTCCGTCCGCAACGGCTCCGGCATATAGTAACCTGGCAACTTGCTTTTGTACATCTTCATTTGCAGTATGTGCCAATATCACGGCATCAGCCTTTTCCACTCCCTGATGAATTTGCATGATTTCCTTACCCGGGATGAAGAATAAATAGACAACGGGAACGCCGGGATTGAATTCGGAAAAGAATTGCTGATAATCTCCTAAACGATGCTCCGTGACACAAACCAAAATACGCTTGTATTGGGATAAAGAATCTTGCAGAGATTTACATGCTGTATCAGGGAGCGCCTTGTCCAATTGAAATTCCGCCGGATGAATATATCCGGGCAATCCGTCAATAAACGGTTTTATCCTTTCAGGGTTCCCCACACTAACTACGGCAATATCTTTGACAATCGTATCAAACGGCAATAATTGTTCCCGATTGTTTAATACGGTAATTGCAGCCAGATTCAATTGTTTTATTAAATCACGGCTCTCCTGCGTATTGACCCGCGAACCCAAACCGGACAAGTGGACAACCGGTCTTTTATAGAGTCCTAAAGCATACTTGTAAGTCAATACTTTGCGACACTTTTGTTCAATCTCTTTAGCTGCAAATTCTCCGTCTTTGACGGCATCTTCTATAGCCTCAACCTCTTCCTTGATGCGCCGGGGGACCAGCAACATATCATTACCCGCCTTTAAAGCCTTTAAGCACACATTCTCATTTCCTGAAACGCCTTTCATGGCAAGAGCATCAGTAAAAATCAATCCTCCGAAATGCATCTTTTGTTCCAACAATCCATGCACAATGTTACGCGAGAGAGATGCAGGCGTTCCCTTTCGCGACTCATATACGGGCACGTCCAAATGACCTACCATTATTCCGTCAAGTCCCGTTTGAATAGCCTTTCTGAAGGGATACAGTTCCACACTGTCCAACCTTTCACGAGTAAAAGGCAAAACAGGCAACGCTTTATGAGAGTCCACATTAGTATCACCATGCCCGGGGAAATGTTTGCACACCGCCAACACACCTCCGTCTTCCAGCCCTTTAGCATAGGCTATCACTTTATCTGCCACATTTACCGGGCCGGCACCAAAAGAACGGTTGTTAATCACAGGGTTATGTGGGTTCACATTAACATCAGCCACCGGAGCGAAATTAACTTGCACCCCCAGTTCGTGACACTGGCGGGCCATCTCACGTCCGTATTGATAAAGCAAACTATCATCCTGTATGCAACCAAGCACCATGTTCTTCGGAAATACCGGTGTACCCCTCAAACGCATGGACAGTCCCCACTCCCCATCAAATGTGATGAGTAATGGAATGTCGCTCATACGCTGTGCTTCGTTAGTCAAAATAGCCTGATTCTGCATCAATCCGCCTGAAAATAAAAGTCCGCCGACCTTATAATCTTTCACCACTTTACGCAACAAAGCCTTATTCGCTTTACTACGCTGAGGAGCTATGGTATAAATGAATAGTTGTCCGATCTGTTCTTTTAATGTCAATGTACTGAATACCGAGTCCACCCATTGCCGGCATTGTTGATCTGCCAACACACGCTTCAACATTAAAGGAGTTACAGACTCATTAGGAAAAGTCCCGGAAGCCAATACCTTACTTTCGGGTAAAAGATGGATAAAAAACAATATGATTAAAAGACATACAAACCGGTTTCCCATTTCCCTACTATTCAAACTTATACAAACTAAATTTTATATTTCCCTTATTTCTTTGTTAACGTCAGATCAAGCTGCCCTACATAGATACCATTTTTTCCGGTATGTAAAATAGGAGTTTTTATCCCGTCTTTATTAAGATAAAAGACTGGTTTCATCATAAAAGTATGCGAATGTCCTCCTAAAATCACATCTATATTATCGGTCTTCCGTACCAATTCTTCATCAGAAGGATTCCCGGGCAGAAGAGGCTTCATACCAAGATGAGATAAACAAACAACCACATCGCACCCCTCTCTTTTTCTCAACTGATCGGCCATCTGCTGGGCAACACGTATGGCGTCTTCATAAATAACTCCTTCACACTTATTTGCCTGAACCAATCCTTCCATTTTAGGCCCCAATCCGAATATTCCTATTTTCAGTCCGTTACGTTCCAACGTAATATAAGGTTTCACCAAACCTTCGAGTACGGTACCTTTTACATCATAATTGGCACACACAATCGGGAATTTAGCCATACGGAACAAACGAGCCATATTGTCCAGTCCAAAATCAAATTCATGATTCCCGATAGCCATGGCATCATATCCCATCAGGTTCATCATTTTGATTTCAACTTCACCACGAAAAAGGTTATAATAAGGAGTTCCCTGTGAGATATCCCCGCAATCGAACAATAACAGATCGGCAGGATTTTCCTTCCGTGCTTGCTTTATAAAAGTGGCACGTCTGACGACTCCTCCCATTCCGGCATAGCGGTCGGCAGAATTTGTACTGATAGGTTCAATGCGACTATGCATGTCACTTGTTTGCAAAATGACTAATTGTTTGGACTGCTGCGCCGACAGTGAGAATGCCAAACAAAGTGACAGCACCCAAAATATAGATATACGTTTCATACTTGCAGAATTTACTAATATTATAAAAACACTTACTTTTCTCCGTCCAGTGTAATCCGGCCTTCCATGCGGGCGGTTATTTTTTTACCGGCAGCAGTTTGCTGTTCCACATAATCCATAAATAGCCCGCGTAATGTAGCTCCATCAGGACATACTCGCTTTTCAGCTTGTGGCAAAGCAACCATACCGTCATTACCATCAGCCAGATAATCAACAGTGGCAACGGTATAAAGTTGATCGTCTTTCACCACCTGTCCGCCAACAGTGGCATCCAGCAATTTACCATCCTTTGTGATCTTCAGTTTCACTCCGCTGACTCCCTCACCATGTTGTGCTGCAATATTCTCAAAAAGTAGTTTTAAATAAGAACCCTTTATCGTTAAAACACAAAGAGAATTTTCAAATGGCAATATTTCATAAATAATCCCACAAGTAATAGGACCTTCGGTTAAAACACTCCGTATGCCACCGATATTCACAAGCCCCATATCAGCCGGCTTTCCTAAAGTCTGTGCAGCAGCTTCCCTCAACACATCTGCAATCAAGTTAGACAATAGACCCTCAGGTTGTCCCTTATCCATACTCATTTGTGCCGTACCTAACACGCGATACATCATGCTATCAATTTTTGCTTTATACGGAGCCAGCAAAGCCACTGCTTCCTGATTGGGCTTAGCATCCCACGTAGAGTCAATTGGTACCATTGTCCCTTCAACTTTAGTGACCTCGTATGCCGACCGGCAGGAACTCATCAAAAGGATTGTTGATAAGAAAATACCCTGAAGCAGTCTTGATGTTTGATTCTTCATTTTCTTGAATTTGATTTTTTAATTGTACAAATATAAAAAAATAGCCAATAGGAAGCGTTATTTTAACGACTTCAAAGCAAGATTTACCAAACCTTTAGACTATCCGTTTCAAAAAAGTCCTTTACCGGTCCGCGTAATTCAATAACAGGACGTACCGCTTCCGCTTCATCTTCGGTAATCAGCCCTTTCTTGGCTAGTCGCCCTGCTATCAACCGGAAATAACCCGCCTGATTCTCTTTTAATTGTCCATCTTCAGTAAAAGAACTATGAAAATGCTTAGGTTTAGGTATGATGGAAGCCAGGAAAATACACTCTTCCACAGTTAATTGGGAAGGAGTTTTATCGAAATAAAAAGCTGCCGCCTCTTTTATACCATACACAAGCGGCCCCCATTCCGCAATATTCAAATAGACCTCATACATACGCTGCTTGGAAGTGAGATGCTCCGTCTCTATCAACCAGACAATAAGCATCTCTTCAAGTTTACGGGCAATATTCTTATTTCGGTTCAGAAAAACATTCTTCACCAATTGCATGGAGATTGTACTCCCTCCACGGGCAAAGCGCCGTTCTTTCAAATCAACGATAAGCGCCTTGCGCATGGCATCCGGTAAAAAGCCATGATGATAGAAGAAAGCTCCATCCTCGCTCTGCATCACCGCCATCTGCAATAAGGGCGATATACTGTCCAAAGGAGTAAAATGTTCCCAGGAAGGACCAATAGGGAAAGTGCGCACGGGCTGTCCGTTTTCGTATGCAGTATATTCAAACTCTCCTGACATTTTACTCAGATTAGTCCGCCCGGGATCCTTAATCCGAAAATCTTGGGATTTCAAATCCGACTCTAATTTTAAACTATCCAAGTGAGTAAAGTCCACATTCAGCAGAAAATGATAGTCCAACTTCCCTTCTGTACGAAGCCCTTGTAAGTTTCCAAATAAGCCAACCGGCAAAGAACCAAACAATTCTTGAGCCGGAAACCACGGCTTTCGGACTGATGCAACAAAATGCCATAACTTTCGATGGGAAGAAGCCTCATCCACACGTTCGGCACGCAAATAGGGATGAAAAGATAACAGATTGAAACGCACTAAACTCGTACTATCCAGTTCTAAAATACGGGGCATTACATTAATATGATAATCCAATAGCCCATGTAAAAGGTTAACTGTTTCCGGTGAAAGTCGCTGATGATAGACACGTAACCCACTAACTTCTGCTTTTCCCCCAAGACGAATTGCCCCATGTTGCGAAAGCTCTTGGGATAAACTTAACATCAAACTATCGAACTGTACTTCAGCCCCGAAACGGCGCCGGATATATGGTAAAGTAACCGTCTCATCATGAAAAGCACGAAGACAAATATGCAGCCTCCGAGCCGGTGGATTAAGTTCACCGGAAACTACCCACTGCTGGGATACAGAGTCTTCCCGAATTGCTATTTTAGATCGGAAACGATTATCTGATATACGAAATGCCGGAAGGTGTACTTCCATAAAGTCATTGTCTTTTCTTTCGGTTAGATACAAATCCATCAAATCTCCATTCCTGGGCAACAACCCAAAAAGTAAATTCAACAAGACCTTAACACGACGGGTATAATCAATATCATCCTGCAAGTCAGAAACATTCTTGTCCTTACGGGACAGAAAGAGGAAATCATAATTTGCTATGGAGTCTTTCTTAATGAAATGGACATTAAGTCCGTTCAAATGAACTTCACGTACATCGGGCTGTCCCTGAAGTAACTTCCAGAGTCCGATGCGCACATCCAAATTTTGCAAAGTAAGAAGCGTATCACGATGTTGAGGAATAACAGTCAACCTATTCAGTTGAATAGTATTAAGTCCTTTGAATGCTAAATTCTGATACCGGATGTTCAACCCATAACGCATTTCAATATCAGAGATACGCCGATCAGCATAAAAGCGTAATAAAACATTACGGGATAAAAAAGCACAGAACAAGAATATAAATAAAATAAGTGCAACCGATAAGCATACAATACCCTTTTTACCAATAACTTTCTTCATTCTCTTCCAAGCCATATTTCTTAACTATCGGAGCAAAGTTAGATAATAAAGAATGAATAACCGCACCATTAATAAAATAAATCCTCCCCCGACCTTGCAGCCGAAGAAGGATTCTCACGAGAAAGACACTAAAATTTATTCAATAGGAACTCCTTTATAGAAGTCCAGTATTTTTGTACGGAAGAGATACTCATACTTAGCCTGCAACTCATCAGATTGGGCTTTCATCAGATTTTGTTTTGCTTCATTGTACTCCACCGAAGTGGCTTTGCCATTTTCAAACTTCTCACCCATTAGTTTGAAAGATTCTTCGCTGGCATTAGCTGCGACAGTGCTGCTCTTATACTTGCTTTCGGATGCAACAGCATTATACCATGCTTGCTGAACCTCTTTATACAAAGTTTTTTTGGCATTGTCCAACTGCAATTCATAATTCTCACGTTGTAAACGTGCCGTCCGAATCCTGTTACGGGTCGTAAAACGATTGAAAATGGGTACGCTAAGACTTAGCCCCACATACTTTCTGTAGTTATCACTCATTTGCTGACTGAAGTTACGGTCAATTGTAGAGTAATAGCTTGTTCCCAAACTTCCATTAAGGTTCAACTGCGGATACAGATCACTTTGGGCAATACGAATGCTATGCTTACTTCCTTCCAGGCGATACTGTGCCGCCTGGATGGATGCCTTATTCTCTAATGCAGTTTGAAATATATCACCGGGAGGAGTTAAAGGAGTGAGCTCTAAATTCACAACAGGATCGGTCAAAGCAAAGCCTTCCGGAGATTCAAGTTCTATAAGCTGACTCAAATCAAGCAGCGCCAGTTTATAATTATTTTCAGCTTGCACAGCACTCATTTCATCTTGAGCTACCCGCGATTTAGCGTCTGCAACTTCTGCAGGAGAAGCCTTGCCTACTTGTTCCAGCCCGATGATACGATCATATTGCTCCTTACTTAAATCCACCTGACCAAGAGCAACTTGATGCAACTCTTTATTATAAAGCACTTGCAAATAGGCGGAAGCTATATTAATGGAAAGATCTTCCTTTGCCTTCTCCAAATCCGCCATTGCTGCTTTAAAGTTTAATTTAGCCAATGCATATTGATGAGGAATCTGAAAACCAGTGAATAAGGGGATGCTTGTAGACAAAGACATCTCCGTACTATTACTATTCGTATTTACATATACCGTTGAATAGTCACCAGTCTTCTCATCTTTTATTGCAGTTTGAGTACGTCCCCAGTTCCAACTTTGGCTTCCACTTCCGTTTAGGTTCGGCAACCGTGCCCACTTAGCTGTATTGACCTCCACCGAACTTTGCTCTGCGGTATTGGCGCTTCGTCGAATATCTATATTGTGCTTTACTGCATAATCGATGCATTGACGCAACGTCCAGCCTTCTTGCGCATTTACTTGTACCGAAACACAAACAATACATAAATATAAGAGAATATTTTTCTTCATAATAATGCTTCTATTCATAAATCAAACTGGTTTATTTATCTTTCTTCTCAGCACCACGCACGCGGTCTTTAGCTGTTAAACCTGATTTAATAGCAATTTTAATGCCATCGCTCATCCCCACTTTAATTTGTTTGCGCTTAAATTTCTGGACAGGAATGCTATCGGTAAGAACATAGACAAACGTACTATCTCCGCTAAATTCAATCGTACTCTCAGGCACTGCAAGAGTTTTTTTAGCACGGTCGAGTACTATTTCCGCATTTGCGGAATAACCAGAACGTATTTTTACTGAATCCGGCACATGAATCGCAGCCTTAATTTCAAACTGATTAGCACCGTTTTCTTCCACAGCCTTTGGGGATATATACTCTAAAGTAGCATCAAACGTAAGATTTTGTAAAGCACCAATCGTAAGTTTCACAGGCATTCCTTCATGAATATGTCCCACTTCCGTTTCATCAATATTCCCTTTAAAAATAAGATCACTCATATTAGCTACAGTTGCAATAGTAGTTCCGTCATTGAAAGTATTGCTCATAATCACGGAATTACCAGCTTTAACAGGTACGTCTAGTACAAGTCCATCAATTGTGGAACGGATAAGCGTGCTTGAAAAAGAAGCACTGCTTTTGGTGATTCCTTCTTTAACAATCTGCAAATTATCCTTAGCAGTCTGCAGTTCTTCACGCGCCTGCTCCACTGCAATCTTTCCTTTCTCGTAATCTTCTTGACTGATCAGTTTGCTTTTAAACAGCTTTTGGATACGTGAAAAATCGGTTTCAGCTTGTTTACCATTAATTTCAGCTAGCCTCAATCGACTCTCAGCAGAATTCAATGTACCTAACTCAGGGATTACCTTTACTTTGGCTATAACCTCTCCTTTATGTACACTCTGTCCTGCTTCCTTGTATACCTCATCTATAATACCGGATATTTGAGGCTTAATAAGAATCTCATCCCGGGGTTCTACCTTACCGGTAGCCACTGTCGTTTTTTCCAAATCAGCAATCTCCGGCTTAACAAGTTCATAAACCGTTACTTTAGGTTGAGACTTTTTATATAAGAAAACAAACGTTGAAATAAAAATAATGCCCACAACCACTAATAATGCAATTTTCAGATACTTTTTCATACAAATCTTATATTATTTTCCAATTATCAAATCAAATGCCACGTAACTCATCTCTTTATATTATTATACCTTATTCCTTTATCACGATTACTCATCCCGAATAGCATCAATTGGTTTTACAGCCATTGCCCGATAAGCAGGAGCCAATCCTGCAAATATACCTAAAACGATTAAGAGCATTCCGGTACCGATAGCTAATCCAAAAGAGACCTGATAATGCGTAGTTATATTTCCCGGGTCATTTGCTGCCGTCTCCAATACTTGAAGTACCAGAACAGCAAAAGAAATACCCGCCATCCCGGCTATAGTTGTCAAGACCATACTTTCCGAAAGTATTTGCTGCAAAATATCACGAGGTCTTGCCCCTATAGCCCGTCGTATTCCTATTTCAGTTGTACGTTCACGTACGGTTACCATCATAATGTTAGACACTCCAATAGCCCCGGCAAACAATGTACCCAAACCTACCATCCATATTAATATACGAACTCCACTCATCAAATTGTCTACCATTGAAAACATCGCTTCTGCATTGAGCATCATTACCGCTTGCTTGTCATCCGGAGCAATATAATGTGCTGTTTTAACAATTTGTTCTGCCTGAGGTTGAACATCCGTAACCTTCACACCATGCTTTACCGTGAAACAAACCACATCGACGACATTTCCCAAATTATAGGCCTGTTGCATCGTACTAAAAGGTAAAGTTACAGCTTCGGAAGCTTGTCCTTGTATATTAATATTGCCTTCAGAAGCACACATCCCAACAACACGGTAATATATACCATCTACCCTGACAAACTTTCCGCATGGATCTTCTCCGGGACGGAATAAACTTTCATAAACCCGTTTACCTATTACACAAACTTTTCTAGCTTCTTTAATATCAACATCGTTAATGAAACGCCCATAGGCCATTTCCTGATGTTCAATGTGCTCATAGCTCGGATAAAGTCCCTTTACGCTACAAGAATATTTTTTATCTTTATATACCGCCGTATTACCCCATTTTGCAATTGAAGGGGTTATAATATCAATAGCACTTACTCCCTTTTTTAATCGCTCAATATCATCCAACTTCAAATCCCAGGAACGTCCTTTACGGAAACCTTTATAAGGCTCTCCTGTTTTTTGAGCGACGAGAAACGCCGAATTTGTAGCAAAACCTTTGAATTGGGATTTCATCTGCTCCTGCATTCCCTTACCTCCACCGATAAGTGTTACCAGCATAAAAATTCCCCAAAATACGCCAAATGCCGTCAATAAGCTACGTGTTTTGTTCCTTGTAATCGTAATGAGGATTTCCTCACAAGAATCTATATCTACTCTCATAACTTCAACTTACAAATTATCAATCCGCCCGTAAAGCTTCAATAGGGCTTATACTTACAGCTTTCTTTGCTGGGAAAAAGCCCGCCAGAGTTCCCGCTATCACTAAAGTCAACGTAGCTTGTATGGCAATGCTTAAATCAACCGTAGGATTTAAGAAAACCGTTTCTTGAAACATACCTGCATCCATTGTCTGGTTACCAAAAGCCGAATTCATCCACTCTGTCACCGCAATACCAGCTACCATTCCAATATAACCAAACAACGTAGTTATAGCCACACTTTCTACAATGATCAACCAAAGAATTGAAAGAGGCTTGGCACCAATCGCTTTTCTTATGCCAAACTCGCGTGTACGCTCTTTCACTGTAATCAACATAATATTAGAAACCCCGACAATTCCACTCAAAAGAGTAAAAAGTCCGACGATCCATATTGCTGTACGCAAAAGACCCATAGCCTTCTGCGTTTTCATATAATTGGAAAGGCGATTCCAAATCCAAATTGCACTATCATCCTTTGGATCAAAACGATGATTAGAAGCTATTACTCTACGATAATCATCTTCAAAGGCATCATTTTGATTAATCGTATTCAATCCTTTAGTGGTGAAGATGATATTATTTAGCTGTTGTCCCTTATCATAAATGGTCTGCAACGTTGTAAAGGGAATATAAGCATCATTAGCATCACGGTCTCCTTGATCATTATAAGTGCCAACGACCTGATAAGCCACCCCTCCGGCATTAACAAATTGACCGATCGGATCAGTGTGCGTCTTTTCAAAAAGAATATCTGCTGTTTTTTTGTACAAAACCACAACCTTTCTTCTATCATTCAAATCATTTTGATTGATAAAGCGCCCGGTTGCAGTTTTCACTGTTTCTACATTTGTATAATTAGGGTGTACGCCTATAAGGGATATATTTACGTATTCCTTACCAAAACTAACGTTAACACTGCTTTGCTTAACTGTGGCACCAGCACTTACAACATGATCAGGGAAAGACTTGGTTGTCACCCTTAAATCTTTATTTTCCAATTGAATACGACGTCCCTCTTTTAATCCCTCATAGGATTTGGAAGTCCATCCCGGAAAGATACGAATAGAGTTCAATGCACGTTCCGAGGAGGATTTTTCAAAGGCATGAATTAATCCATTGCCTGCCCCAAGCAACACAATAAGCATAAAAATGCCCCATGCCACAGCAAATCCGGTGAGAAACGTCCGCAATTTATTTCGCTTAATCGTCCCGTATATTTCTTGCCAAATATCTAACATAAATATTTCACTTTATTTCATGTAACCATTCTGACCAAAAGGAGAAGCATCATGATTGAAATTCTTCTCTATGCTACCTATAATGCCATCCTTTATGTGTATAATCTTATCTGTCTGATTGGCAACGCCACTCTCATGAGTTACTACAACAATAGTCATTCCCGTTTGATGGAGATCTTTTAAAATCTGCATCACTTCAATAGAAGTCTTACTATCCAATGCACCTGTAGGCTCATCAGCCAAAATAATTTGCGGCTGGGTTATTAAAGCACGCGCAATAGCCACACGCTGTTTTTGACCACCTGACATTTCATTAGGCATATGATTAGCCCAATCCTTTAACCCCAAGCGATCAAGATATTCAAGTGCAAGAGCGTTGCGCTTGCGCCGGCTCATCCCCTGATAAAAAAGAGGTAATGCCACATTTTCAACAGCATTTTTAAATGAAATCAAATTGAATGATTGAAAAATGAAGCCAATCATTCGATTACGATATTCGGCAGCTTTTGTTTCACTCAAATTTTTTATAAGCGTACCACTTAAATAATAATCTCCGGTATCATAATTATCCAATATACCCAAGATGTTAAGCAAAGTGGATTTCCCAGACCCCGAAGCTCCCATAATGGAGACAAACTCTCCTTTTTCTATATTAAGATTTATACCCTTAAGCACATGCATTGGTGCTCCGTTATGATAAGTCTTATTGATATTCTCTAGATGTATCACGCTACTCTTCCCATTAAAAGTGAATATAATTATACTAATTTTTATTATTAGACGCTACAAGGTTACAAAAAGTTGCAAAGTACACAAAGTTTTTAAAAAAAAGATTTTGCAGTATCATTTTTCTTTGTGTAATTTGTATCCATAAACATTTTAACTAACCCTTTAAACAATTGATAAATATCATGAATTCAAACATGGAAAAGCCTTATGTTGTAGGCATTGACATAGGCGGAACAAATACCGTCTTTGGTATTGTAGATGCGCGCGGAACTATTATTGCAAGTAATTCGATTAAAACCGGAGCATATACAAAAGTAGATGAATATGCAAATGCTGTATGTGAAGGGCTTTTAGCCCTTATTAATGCTAACGGAGGCGTGGACAAAATAAAAGGTATTGGTATTGGCGCCCCAAATGGTAATTATTATAATGGTACTATTGAGTTTGCACCTAATTTACCATGGAAAGGTGTAATTCCTTTGGCAGCCATGTTTGAAGAACGTTTGGATATACCTACTGCTTTAACCAATGATGCTAATGCTGCTGCTATTGGAGAAATGACTTATGGTGCAGCCCGTGGAATGAAAGATTTTATTATGATTACTCTCGGCACAGGTGTAGGGAGCGGTATTGTAGTAAATGGACAGATGGTTTACGGACATGATGGTTTTGCAGGAGAATTAGGGCACGTTATTGTACGACGCGAACACGGACGCCTTTGCGGATGTGGTCGTCATGGTTGCCTTGAAACATATTGTTCTGCAACCGGAGTAGCACGCACAGCACGGGAATTCTTAACTGCACGTACGGATGCCAGCCTTCTCCGCTCTATTCCAGCTGAAGGTATCACCAGCAAAGATGTTTATGATGCAGCTGTACAAGGAGATAAACTGGCTCAGGATATTTTTGATTTTACAGGTACCATTTTGGGAGAAGCTTTAGCTGATTTCATCGCATTTTCCAGCCCCGAAGCAATTGTCCTATTCGGAGGTTTAGCTAAATCAGGAGATTACATATTCAAACCTATCCAAAAAGCAATTGACGATAATATATTGACTATCTATAAAGGCAAAACAAAATTATTAATGTCTGAGTTGAAAGATTCAGATGCAGCTGTATTAGGTGCAAGTGCCTTAGGATGGGAGTTGAAAGAAATTAAATAAAGGTTTTCTATAGAATCCCTTAAGAGCTTTTCAAAAAAAAACGATATACCCTTGTTACTGTTAATTGTAGCAAGGGTATTTTTACGCCTATCCGCTTAAAGAACAGAACATTTTAAGCCATCAAGTTTTGTTGTCTTTTTCTAAAAACAAAAAAGGAAGCTGTTTGCTTCCTTTTTTATTCCAAATATAGAGTATGGCAAATTAAGCACCAATAACTCTTTTTTCTTTAATTCTTGCTTTCTTACCAGTAAGAGCACGTAAGTAATATAATTTCGCACGACGAACTTTACCTACTTTATTCACCTCAATGCTATCAATAGCAGGCGATTCTATGGGGAAAATACGTTCTACTCCAACTGTTCCAGACATTTTACGTACCGTAAAGCGTCTCTTGTCTCCATGACCGGAAATTTTAATAACAACACCGCGATACAACTGCACACGTTCCTTGTTACCTTCAATGATACGATATGCTACCGTAACGGTGTCACCAGCTTTGAAACTCGGATACTGCTTACCCGTAGCAAATGCTTCTTCTGCAATTTTAATCAAATCCATTGTTCTATCTATTAAATTGTTTTATCGATACAACGCAACATATCAGGCTTCTCTCATACGTGTCCTGACAGCGATTACGCGAAAGCGGTGCAAAGGAACGAATTATTTATCAGATACACAAACTATTTACTCTTTTTCTTCCTTAACGTTCTCTTGAATAATATTTGGAGCGAGAAGAGGCGGATGTGGACCTTTTTGATGAAGAAGAATTCTCACTTTGTCTGGTACTCTCAGTACTCCGTACATTAGAAGAGGTGCGAACTTTGTACCCCGACCTAACATTCTTACTGTCTGTGCTATGAGAAGTTCTACTAACGCTCTTGTCTTCTTTATTGTTTCTGTTATCAGATGCACGATTATTTTCATTCATTCTTTCACTCTTAGACCTATTGCTTGAGCTATGGCGAATGGTATACACGTCATCTCTTGAAGGCCGACGTTCCGGTTCGATACGATTTCTCATAGAACCAAAATCAGAACGTCGATAAGTAACAAAAGAACGATGATTACGAATGTGATATGAACCATTATAAAAAGGGTGGTCGTATTGTCCTTTATAATAACTTACTCCAGCATAGCGTGTACGGTAATGATTTCCTTTATATGTATAGTAATGATATGGACGTGGGAAATAAAAAAGTCCATGATTAGAATAAGTAATATAGACACGAAAATGCCAGCTCCCGGCACTAGCGTAAATAGGACGGAAAAAATAATCCGTATGAATAAAGCGACGATATTGACTGTAACTCAAAACCCAACGCAAATCGTCATTACGAACATCCAAGCAATCATAATAACGGTTAAGGGCCCACTCTTCACCGCGTATTACATCATCCATTAAATAGCGGACTTTGGAAATGAAATCGTAGTTTATTTCATAAACATCATTATATTGTCTCGTATTAAGGCTCAACTCATAAGCCATTTTATCAGTAAGGAAACGCGTCTCTTCACGCATTCTACTATTACTCATAGCCTCCATGCTCACGCTGCAAGCAGTACTCATAAAGGCAAGCATAACAAATAATATTTTTTTCATCGTTGTACAATTTTTGAGTTCATAAATTGTCTATTCCTCTCTCATAAACAAAAATAGGGGAAGAATCTCCCCCACCTTGTTATTTCCCTCTATTCTTAAATAGGGAAATCCCTATTTTATACCAAGTTCCCGGTTATCAACCAAAAGAATAGCATCTTTCTGCAAAAGAATAAGATGTTTTTTATACAGATCTCCTATTCCTTTTTTAAAGGTTTTCTTACTTACACCAAAAGTATTGTAAACGACATCAGCCGGACTTTTATCAGTAAACGAAATGCGACCACCATGTTCTTTAATATAGTGTAGCAGCGTCTTTGAAAAATCATCTACTTTCTCGAAACCAGGTTTTTGAAGCATTAAGTCTATTTTCCCATCTTCTCTTACCTGTTTAATATAAGCTTTCAACACATCCCCTACATGAAGCGGCTGAAAAATTTCACTTTCATAAAGTAAACCAGCATATTTGTTGTCTATGATAGCCTTAAATCCCAAATCTGTTTTCTGCCAAATAAGAATATCAACCTCTTCTCCGGAAGTATAAGAGGGATTCTCTTTAGACAAATATCGATCTATTTTAGCAGAAGCAACAATTCGATAACTTTCATCGTCAACATGGACATAGACTATATACTTCTTGCCAACCAGCATCTTCATCTTTTGCTCACCAAACGGCACAAACAGATCTTTCATTAGTCCCCAATTTAGAAAAGCTCCAAACTGATTGACCCATGCCACTTCCAGAAAGGCAAATTTCCCCACCTCCACTAACGGAGCCAAAGTCGTTGCAACCAACCGTTCCTCATTATCAAGATAGACAAAAACATTTAGCTGATCACCTAGTTCACAGTTTTCAGGCACATAACGTTTGGGAAGTAATATCTCCCCTTCTTCTCCACCATTCAGATAAACGCCAAAATCAACTCTTTTTACAACTTCCAGGAGATTGAATTTTCCTAATGCTATACCCATTTATTTTTGTATTTGCAGCAAAGATAAATATAAGGAATAACTTTTCAATCTAAACCATAACTTTTTTTTATGAACAAAATCCACTAAAAAGAGTTATCTTTGTAGTACAAACTCAAAACAATGAAAGGATTATTCACCTTTTAAATACATAAAATTATGGAATTTCTAACTAATGAAAAGTTGACGATTGTAGGAGCTGCAGGTATGATTGGCTCCAACATGGCACAAACTGCCATAATGATGCACCTAACCCCTAACATCTGTTTGTATGATCCTTATGCACCCGGGCTGGAAGGAGTAGCAGAAGAAATGTTCCACTGCGGCTTTGAAGGCTTAAACTTGACGTTCACTTCCAATATTAAAGAAGCTCTGTCCGATGCTAAATACATCGTCTCTTCGGGAGGTGCTGCACGTAAAGCGGGCATGACCCGGGAGGATTTATTGAAAGGGAATGCTGCCATCGCCGAAGAGTTCGGTAAAAACATCAAAGCATATTGCCCAAATGTAAAACATGTGGTAGTCATCTTTAACCCAGCTGATATTACAGGCTTAATCACATTGTTGTATTCAGGGCTGAAACCTTCACAGGTAACAACGCTTGCCGCCCTTGACAGTACCAGATTACGTAGTGAATTAGCTAAGCACTTCCATATCTCTCCAGACAAAATAGAGAATTGCCGTACTTATGGCGGACATGGAGAACAAATGGCCGTTTATGCTTCAACAGCTAAAGTAGAAGGTAAAAATTTACTTGATTTAATTGGAAGTCCTGCATTAACGACAGAAGAATGGAAAGAAATTCAAATCAGAGTAACCAAAGGGGGCGCCAATATCATCAACCTTCGCGGACGTTCTTCTTTCCAAAGCCCATCTTACGTTTCCATTGAGATGATTGCAGCCGTCATGGGAGGAAAGCCTTTCCGCTGGCCCGTCGGAACATATGTTCACAGCCATGGTTTTGAACATATTATGATGGCTATGGAAACGGAACTAACCCCAAAAGGAGTGCTTTATAAAGATTTGAAAGGTACTCCCGAAGAAGAGAGCAAGTTGAAAGAGAGCTATGCTCATTTATGCAAATTACGCGATGAGGTAATCGAAATGGGAGTTCTCCCAGCCATCAAAGATTGGAAAGACATTAATCCGCATCTCGCCTGATTTTCTATTAGATACACTTAATTTTTATTTAAAAACACATCCCCTTTGCACTAAGGAAACAGAGGTGCAAGGGGGAACTTTATTTTTAAAAAAAGCCTTTGCCGTATAAAAAAAACTATTTATCTTTGCACCCGCAAACAAAAGGTGCCATAGCTCAGTTGGTAGAGCAAAGGACTGAAAATCCTTGTGTCCCCGGTTCGATTCCTGGTGGCACCACGTTAAGCAGCGGAATGTAGCGCAGTTGGTAGCGCACTACGTTCGGGACGTAGGGGTCGGGCGTTCGAGTCGCCTCATTCCGACACATAAGGCTTGACTTTCAAAGAGTTAAGCCTTTTTTATTCCGCTATTGTTCCGCAAAATCACCGATAGAATAAAAACAGAGGTATTTCCAACATGGATTTACCTCTTTCTTTTTACCTTTCTACAAATGCCTTTGGAAGTGTCCGATAGTGCTTTTAAATCCAATTAGGAGTGTAGAAAGAATCCTTCCCCTTTTCAATAATCACATAGAATTCATATATATGGGATCATGTATCGTAGCTTTCTCTATAAAATATCAAATGAAGTAAAAAAATAGATATCTTGCGTAATTCTCTCATTTGTATATATATTCATGGGATAACATTTCATTGACCAGACCATTTTCCTTTCGTTGTTTTATCTTCGAGAATACCTTATATTTTGGTGCTGTCTCCGACATATATACACTAATTAAGAAAAATGCGTTTTTTGCTTTCAATAAGATGTGCAAAGGGATACAGAAGCTGAAAGCAAAAATAGCTATTAAAAAAAATTCCACCGCTTCTCCTGTTTATTTTTACTAAATTCCGTATTTTAGCAAAACATTCTCCCATCTTATTACAACATTAAACCACCTTCTATCTATCATCACTCCACTAAAGCGTAAATTAGTCCTATTAAAACTGCAAGAATATGCAATTTCAGAAACATTCAAGTGGAGCATAGTATAAAAAGGATAAAAATTCCACGATTTATGCATATATATTTCAATATATTCCCTAATTTTGCATCGAAAAGAATATTTATGCAGAAATGAAAAAGAAAGCCAATCGATTAGACGCCATCAAAATGATTATTTCAAGTCAGGAAATCGGTTCACAGGAAGAATTGTTGCAAGCACTCGAAAAAGAAAGTTTCGAACTAACGCAAGCAACTCTTTCGCGTGACTTGAAGCAGTTGAAAGTAGCCAAGGCAGCCAATATGAACGGCAAATATGTCTATGTGCTCCCGAATAACATTATGTATAAGCGCAACACAGACCAGAACGCAAGCGAAATGCTGATGACTAGTGGATTTATTTCTTTGCAATTTTCTGGAAATATTGCTGTTATCCGCACACGCACCGGATATGCCAGCAGCATGGCATACGATATTGACAACCGGGAGTGCCCGACCATACTGGGCACAATCGCAGGTGACGATACGATTATGCTAGTTTTGCACGAAGCCGCTTCACACGAAGAGGTACGGTATTTTCTCTCACAAATAATTCCGAATTTACATTAAAGTAATACATATAATATATACATATATTTAATTCTGAACAGACAAGAAGAAATGGATGCTAAACAAATAGATGTGATGGTGGCAGATGCCTCACATGAAGTTTATGTAGATAAAATTCTGGAAACAATCCGGGAGGCTGCAAAAGTTCGCGGAACTGGTATAGCAGAACGCACACATGAGTATGTGGCAACAAAAATGAGGGAAGGAAAAGCTATTATTGCTTTGGACGGAGAAGAATTCGCCGGTTTCACCTATATTGAAAGCTGGGGAAATAAACAATATGTAGCCACCTCGGGGTTAATTGTACACCCAAACTATCGTGGTTTGGGACTCGCAAAACGAATAAAGCAAGCGTCCTTCCAACTGGCCCGATTGCGTTGGCCCCATGCAAAAATATTCAGTCTTACCAGTGGGGCGGCAGTAATGAAAATGAATACGGAACTGGGATACGTACCAGTGACATTCAATGAACTAACAGATGATGATGCTTTCTGGAAAGGATGCGAAGGATGTACCAACCATGACATACTAATGGCCAAGAACCGAAAATTCTGTATTTGCACAGCAATGCTTTATGATCCAGACGCACATAAAAAAGAAGAAAATTCAGATAAACAATAAGGATATGGAAAAGAAGAAAAAAGTAGTAGTCGCATTCAGCGGCGGTTTGGACACTTCATTTACAGTGATGTATCTTGCTAAAGAAAAAGGATACGAAGTATATGCAGCATGCGCCAACACCGGCGGTTTCAGTGCCGAGCAACTGAAAACAAACGAAGAGAACGCCTACAAACTGGGTGCAGTGAAATATGTGACCTTAGACGTTATGCAGGAATATTACGAAAAGAGCCTGAAATATATGGTTTTTGGTAACGTATTGCGCAATGGAACATATCCTATTTCAGTAAGTTCGGAACGTATTTTCCAGGCACTTGCCACTGCACGTTATGCCAACGAGATAGGTGCGGATGCCATTGCGCACGGATCCACCGGTGCAGGAAACGATCAGATACGTTTTGATATGACTTTCCTTGTCATGGCACCGGGAGTAGAAATCATCACACTGACCCGCGATATGGCTCTAAGCCGTCAGGAAGAAATTGACTATTTGAACAATCATGGATTTGCAGCCGACTTTACCAAGCTGAAATATTCCTATAATGTAGGGCTATGGGGAACATCCATTTGCGGAGGTGAAATCCTAGACTCAGCACAAGGTCTGCCGGAAAGCGCTTACTTGAAACACGTAAAGAAGGAAGATAGCGAGCAGCTTCGCCTGACTTTTGAAAAAGGAGAACTCAAGGCGGTTAATGATGAGAAGTTTGACGACCCCATCAAAGCCATTCAAAAGGTAGAAGAAATTGGTGCTGCTTATGCCATCGGACGTGACATGCACGTAGGCGATACGATCATTGGAATCAAAGGCCGCGTAGGTTTTGAAGCAGCAGCGCCGATGCTAATTATCGGAGCCCATCGTTTTCTGGAGAAATACACGCTAAGCAAATGGCAACAATACTGGAAAGATCAGGTAGCCAACTGGTACGGTATGTTCCTCCACGAAAGCCAATATCTGGAACCTGTCATGCGGGACATAGAAGCCATGTTGCAGGAAAGCCAGCGTAATGTTAACGGTACGGCTATTCTCGAACTCCGTCCGCTTTCATTCTCAACGGTAGGTGTGGAATCAAAAGACGATTTGGTAAAGACTAAATTCGGTGAATACGGAGAAATGCAAAAAGGATGGACCGCCGAAGATGCAAAAGGCTTTATTAAAGTCACTTCCACTCCATTGCGTGTATATTATACCAATCATAAGAACGAAAACATTTAATTTATGAGCAACAATCAGAAACAACTAAAGCGTTCACTCAATGACAGAATGCTCGCCGGTGTCTGCGGTGGTTTGGCACAGTTCCTGGGCTTAGACCCATCTCTTGTACGCATAGCTTATGCAATATTGACTGTATTTACCGCTTTTGCCGGTGTAATCATATACATTCTGATGTGGATTATTGTTCCTGAAGAAAAAAACATAGATTTTTAAGATGATAAAAGTAGGAATTATAGGAGGGGCAGGTTATACAGCCGGCGAATTGATTCGCTTACTCATTAACCACCCCGAAGCGGAAATCGTATTCATAAACAGTAGCAGTAATGCCGGTAATAAAATTACCGACGTACACGAAGGGCTCTACGGAGAAACGGACATGACCTTTACTGATGAACTTCCATTGGATGAAATTGATCTTCTGTTTTTCTGTACGGCACATGGCGATACGAAGAAGTTCTTGGAAAGTCATAGCATACCGGAAGAGCTAAAGATTATAGATCTTTCGATGGATTACCGGCTCAAAAGTGAAGACCATGATTTCGTTTACGGATTGCCGGAACTTAACCGACGGGCAACCTGCACTGCAAAGCATGTAGCCAATCCGGGATGTTTTGCCACATGTATCCAACTGGGGCTGCTTCCACTTGCCAAGAATTTAATGCTGAATGAAGACGTAATGGTAAATGCTATTACGGGAAGTACGGGAGCAGGAGTAAAACCCAGTGCTACAAGTCACTTTAGCTGGCGTAATAATAATATGAGTGTTTACAAAGCTTTCGAGCATCAACACATTCCCGAAATAAAGCAATCTCTCAAGCAATTGCAAAATAGTTTTAATTCGGAAATAGATTTTATACCTTACCGGGGAGATTTTCCAAGAGGTATCTTCGCCACTATCGTGGTAAAGACAAAAGTAGCTTTGGAAGAACTCACCAGAATGTACGAAGAATATTATACAGAAGACTCTTTTGTACATCTCGTAGATAAGAATCTAGATTTAAAGCAAGTGGTGAACACCAATAAGTGTCTGCTTCATCTGGAAAAGCATGGCAATAAACTGCTTATCATTTCCTGTATAGACAATCTATTAAAAGGTGCTAGCGGACAAGCTGTACACAATATGAATCTGATGTTCAACCTTGAAGAAACCGTAGGATTACGATTAAAACCTTCGGCTTTTTAAAGTAATTTATAATCAACATGAAATTATTTGATGTATATCCCCTTTTCGATATTAATATCGTTAAAGGAAAAGGGTGCCATGTTTGGGATGAAAAAGGTACGGAATATCTGGATCTTTACGGAGGACATGCGGTTATTTCCATCGGGCATTCACATCCACACTATGTGGATATGATCAGTAAACAAGTCGCTCAATTGGGATTTTATTCCAATTCCGTCATCAACAAACTACAACAACAATTAGCCGAACGTCTTGGCAAAGTATGCGGCTACGATGATTATTTTCTATTTCTTATAAACAGTGGAGCCGAAGCTAATGAAAATGCCTTAAAACTGGCCTCGTTTTATAATGGCCGTAAACGGATTATTTCTTTCGGTAAATCTTTCCACGGACGAACTTCCCTTGCAGTTGAAGCAACCAACAATCCTAAAATCATCGCCCCAATCAATGCCAACGGACACGTCACCTATTTGCCACTGAATGATATTGCAGCCATGCAAGCCGAATTGAAGAAAGGGGATGTGTGTGCCGCTATAATCGAAGGCATTCAGGGAGTAGGTGGCATTCATATCCCTACTGATGAATTTATGCATGCCCTACGCAAAGCATGCACTGAAAACGACACAGTATTAATAGCAGATGAGATACAAAGTGGATATGGGCGGAGCGGCAAATTCTTTGCCCACCAATACAGTGGTATCAAAGCAGATATTATTACTGTAGCCAAAGGCATAGGAAATGGCTTTCCTATGGCAGGAGTCATCATCAGCCCCAAGTTCACTCCGGTATACGGACAATTAGGTACTACATTCGGGGGAAATCACCTGGCATGCACCGCTGCGCTCGCGGTGCTGGATGTGATAGAACAAGAGCATCTAATTGAAAACGCAGCAAAGGTAGGAAGTTACCTGCTGACCGAATTAAAAAAGTTCCCGCAAATTAAGGAAGTGCGTGGACGTGGATTAATGATTGGACTGGAATTTGAAAACCCGATTAAAGAGCTCCGTGCCCAACTACTGCAAGAAGAACATGTCTTCACAGGAACCAGCGGAACGAATGTGCTCCGTCTGCTGCCACCTCTCTGTCTCAGCATGGAGGAAGCTGACACTTTCTTACATCGCTTTAGAAAAGTTTTGGAATAAACACAAAATAATATTTGATTTCAATCAGCACAAAAGGCAGCCTCTTAAACTAATGAAGTTTATGGAGACTGCCTTTGTTTAACCAAACAAGAGTTTTTATACCAAATAGAACATAAAAGCAAGAAAAATAGCTACCTTTGTCATTATAGAACCTTTCAAACTACGAAATAAAATGAAAATAGCCATCATAGGAGCAGGCAATATGGGTGGTTCCATTGCACGCGGACTTGCCAAAGGAAGTATCATTCCGGCATCAGAAATTACCGTATCAAACCCGTCCTCGGGCAAACTTGATGCATTACGCAAGGAATGTCCCGAACTGCATACCACAAATTCCAATCAGGAAGCCGTGACAAACGCGGATATGGTGATATTTGCTGTAAAGCCGTGGTTAATGGAAACCGTGATACGCGAACTAAGGTTCAACGGTAAACCAATTATTGTATCAGTAGCAGCTGGAATTTCATTTGAACAGCTTGACAGCTTTTTACCAATAAAAGAACAGACATTATTCCGCCTGATTCCGAACACGGCAATCAGCGAATTGGCAAGTATGACCTTGATTTCAAGTAAAAATGCCACGACAGAACAAGAACAACTGTTGTTGGACATCTTTAATGAAATGGGGCTCGCCATGCTCATACCCGAAGAAAAGCTGGCTGCAGGCACATCACTTACTTCATGCGGCATAGCTTATGTGCTGAAATACATACAAGCTGCCATGCAGGCGGGGATAGAAATGGGCATCTATCCCAAAGACGGCATGAAGATGGTAGCCCAATCCGTTAAAGGGGCTGCTGAACTCATATTGAACAAGGACACACATCCCAGTGTGGAGATTGATAAAGTGTGTACACCCGGCGGAATTACAATTAAAGGTATTAACGAACTGGAACACGGAGGCTTTACCTCAGCAATCATCAAGGCTATGAAAGCTTCTAAATAAATATAACAACCAAATTTCACTAAATAAACATGGACGAACAGATCAAGCAAATAGCGGAAAGGCTGCAAGGTCTCCGCGAAGTATTGGAACTGACGGTGGAAGATATTGTACGCGATTGTGGCATCTCTGCGGAGGAGTATTGTCGTGCCGAATCGGGAGAATATGATATTTCAGTTAGCATGCTACAAAAAGTTGCCCGTAAATACGGAATAGCTCTTGATGCTTTAATGTTTGGCGAAGAGCCAAAAATGAATAGCTACTTCCTGACCCGTGCAGGCAAAGGGACCAGCATTGAGCGCACCAAGGCTTATAAATACCAATCGTTGGCTGCCGGATTCATTAACCGTATCGCCGATCCGTTCATCGTAACCGTGGAACCTAAAGCGGACGATGAACCAATGTGCGTCAATAGCCATTCAGGACAGGAGTTCAACCTTGTTCTTGAAGGACGGATGATGGTCAATATGGATGGGAAAGAACTCATATTGAACGAAGGGGATAGCTTGTATTTCAATTCAAAATTACCTCACTGCATGAAAGCTCTGGATGGAAAAACCGTACGGTTTCTCTCCGTCATCATGTAACTTCTAAATAATCATGGTAGAAAAATTCTTATCACAAACCTCTTTCACTTCACAAGAGGATTTCATTAAAAACTTAAAGATTAACGTACCGGAAAATTTCAATTTCGGATACGACGTAGTAGATGCCTGGGCAGCAGAAGCACCCGACAAACCAGCTCTGTTATGGACCAATGACAAAGGTGATCACCGTCAATTCTCCTTTGCGGAGATTAAACATTATACCGATCAAACGGCTTCCTATTTTCAAAGTCTGGGTATAGAACATGGTGACATGGTAATGCTTATTCTAAAACGTCGTTACGAATTCTGGTTCAGCATCATAGCACTGCATAAAATAGGTGCAACGGTAATCCCTGCGACCCATTTATTGACCAAGAAAGACATAGTCTACCGCTGTAAAGCTGCCGACATCAAGGTGGTCATAGCTGCCGGAGAAAAAGTTATCACCGACCACATCACAGCTGCCATGCCGGATTCTCCATCGGTAAAAAAACTGATTAGTGTAGGTCCGGAAATTCCAGAGGGCTTTGACGATTTCCATAAAGGAATAGCGGAAGCTGCTCCTTTCATTAAACCGGAACATCCGAATACAAACGACGATATTTCTCTGATGTATTTCACCAGTGGAACCACTGGCAACCCTAAAATGGTAGCACACGATTTCACCTATCCACTTGGTCACATCGTCACCGGATACATCTGGCATAATCTGAAACCAAACAGCCTGCATCTCACCATTGCCGATACTGGTTGGGGAAAAGCAGTATGGGGCAAGTTATACGGACAATGGATCGCCGGAGCCAATATCTTTGTGTACGATCATGAAAAGTTCACTCCGGGTGACATTCTGACAAAAATACAAGATTATCACGTTACTTCTTTGTGTGCTCCACCTACTATCTTTCGTTTTTTAATTCATGAAGATCTGACGAAATACGACCTTTCCTCACTGGAATATTGCACCATTGCAGGCGAAGCCCTGAATCCTGCTGTCTTTGAAACCTTTAAAAAGCTGACAGGCATTAAACTGATGGAAGGGTTCGGACAGACCGAAACCACATTGACCATCGCCACAATGCCATGGATGGAACCCAAACCAGGGAGCATGGGCTTGCCGAATCCGCAGTATGACGTTGATTTGATAGACAATGATGGACGTTCGGTAGAAGCCGGAGAACAAGGACAAATTGTGATTCGCACGGATAAAGGTAAACCACTGGGACTTTTCAAAGAGTATTATCGTGACGCCACCCTTACCCGTGAAGCCTGGCACGATGGCATTTACTATACAGGAGATGTAGCCTGGAGAGATGAGGATGGTTATTATTGGTTTGTAGGCCGGGCGGATGATGTAATTAAAAGTTCGGGTTACCGTATCGGGCCATTCGAAGTGGAAAGTGCACTTATGACGCATCCTGCTGTTGTGGAATGTGCTATTACCGGCGTACCCGATGAAATACGAGGACAAGTTGTAAAAGCCACTATTGTTCTATCAAAAGCATATAAAGAACGCGCAGGAGATGAATTGAAGAAAGAGTTGCAAAATCACGTTAAGAAAGTGACCGCTCCCTATAAATATCCACGCGTCATTGAATTTGTAGACGAATTACCCAAAACCATTAGTGGTAAGATCCGCCGCGTGGAAATCAGAGAAAAAGACGTCAAATAAACATATAACTTAAAACAACAACAAAGAGGACCATTCTTGTTCCACTAATGTGGAGTACAGAATGGTCCTCTTTTACACTTGTACAATGCAGTAACTTTACGCAAACAAGTCAAACTCGCTCATTTCACCGATTTGGCTCATTTGTAAGAAGCATATTAAATTCTAAAAAGATATCCTATTATATATTGAACGCATAAAAACTTTATCATCTTTTCCGTTCCAAGTCCTGAGTACGGAAGAAAGCCTCAGAGTAACGGATTCCCCACAAGTCATAACGCTCAAACTGAGTTAACATCTTATGCGCAAAATGATCCCAGTCCTTCTTCTCAACCGGTGACCAAACATTTTCTGCCAAAGCCGAAATACGTGGAAAGACTGCAAACTCCGCTTTCCAGGTAGTAGGTATATATTCCGTCCAAAGACATCCTTGTGCGCCTAAAATCAAGGAGCTCTCATCTGCACTCAATGAATCGGGCACAAGCTGAAAGTCGTATACCTGCTCTAAAGGCAACGGCCCTTTCGGCCCTATTTCAGGTTCGGTGCGGCTTTCCTTTATATTAAAGTAAAACCATTTCAAGCAAGTAAAGATGACACGATGCTTGGTTTTCAAAGCTTTCATTCCCGACTCCGGACGACGCCAGTTCATCACCACACAATCTTTGGAAATGCCTCCCTGAAGAATTTCATCCCAGCCAATCAGCGTCTTTCCCTTTTCATTAACCACTTTCTGCACGTAGTGAATAAAGTAACTCTGTAGTGCATTCTCATCTTTCAGATTGTGTTCCCGCATAAATTGCTGTGTTTCCGGAGAATCCTGCCACCAACGCTTGGCACACTCGTCACCACCAACATGGATATATGGTCCGGGAAAAAGATCGCACAGTTCGGAAAAAACATCTTTCAAGAAACAAAAGACTTCGGGTGTGGGTGCCAATACATTATTGAATTTATTAAAAATGCCCCATGTCTGTGCACACCTCTTTGGTTCGTCAGGTGTAGTGCTGAACTTCGGATAAGTAGCAAGTACAGCCATACAATGCCCGGGAATATCAATTTCCGGAATAACTGTGATATGCCGCTCAGCAGCATAGCGGACAATCTCGCGCACATCCTCATGCGTATAATAACCTCCATAAGGCAAGGGCTGATAAGTACCAGGATAGAGACCAAAAATCTCGCCCTCACGTTCGGCTCCCTTTTCCGTCAATTCGGGACGGCACTTCATTTCGACGCGCCAAGCCTGATCATCCGTCAAATGCCAATGAAAATAGTTTAGTTTATGTAGAGCCATATAATCAAGATACTTCTTGATAAAGGCTACCGGGAAAAAGTGGCGCACCACATCAAGATGCATGCCACGGTATGCAAAACGCGGATAATCAGTGATCTGCACCGAAGGAAGAATGGGTAATACCCCAGCTCGTGTCGGCAATAGTTGAATCAAGGTCTGTATACCATAAAACACTCCGGCTTCATCGTTCCCTTCAATCTGAACTCCATTTGCAGTGACCTCCAACTGGTATCCCCCGGGAGTCCCACCGTTTTTTAAATTAACAAGAGTGATACCGGAAAATGTTTCTTTTCCCAGAGAGTGCCGATGCTTTCTGCCTTTCCTATCCTTAGCTGGTTTCTCCACCGAAAGCGACATACCCAGATATTGCTCCATGTAATCAGCAAAATATTCTGCAGAAAATTCCGAACTAACATCTATTGTCCGTATCATTGTCCCCCGATGGATTTGATACGTTCCCGTGTTATCGGCTAGGACTTTCACCGGTTCAGGTATAATGTTAAACGAGCCATCTTGTGCATAACCGGCACAAGAAGAGATTACAAAAATTGCAGCCATAATTTCTTTAAGTAACATAGGTGATGATAGATTTATTGATCGCAAAGATAACGTTTTCAACAGAAAAGTAGATATACAGCCGCAAATCCTTTAATGAATATAGCTAAAAACGAGTATCTGAATATCAAATTACACAAGCCATAAGTTCTTAATGCTATTTTTACTACCTTCGTAACATAAAGCTATGATAATCAATCTCAATGAAGGCTTCTATTTTTGTAACAACTCTTATTACGCCTCTTATTTTATGATCTTGTAATGTGAATGAATAAAGCAAAAGTATAATGAATGCCACTTCATCACTTCTTTTAATTAGATGATATATCTGCGTAAAAAATATTATTCATTAAATCCATAGGACATCATTCTCAGAAAAAAACACATTTAATCCAAAATAGTATACAAATATAATATCTATTGCAATTCTTTAATACCTTGCTCCAAAAGGAAAATAAATCAGTCGTTACCTCACCCCACCTCAGTTCCTACCTTTGCCTGCCTTAGTTCCTATCTTTGCCTACCTCAGTCCCTACCTTTGCCTACCCCTCCCAGAGCATATTCTGAAGGGGTATATATTATTTCTCCCCTGTTTTCAAAAAAGAAAAACTGATATAGTAAAAATAAACGATCTACTAACAAAGACATGAACAGAAATAATTCCTGTCCCGGCAAACGTACCGACACAATAATGATACAGATGATTAACCTAAATGAATGCTTGAACTACTATCACTGTCCGTTGCCCACAGATACATGGAAGAATTTATGAGTATAAAATTCTTCCATGTACTTAAACCTTTTCATATACAAACCAAGACACCGTCTTCCGCATGTAGCATTCCATTGCGGTACCCCTACTGGTTAAAGACATTCGATCTTCTGCTGCATAAGGAGCGTATTTCTCTTTAATTCTTTCACCTCTATTTTGCTTTTAAGAAACTACAAATACTCTCTTTTTCCTGTATTGACTTGTGCTTCCCTATAAAGTTCCCATAAAGCCGAAATTTGATGTCTCTACAAACTACGAATAAGCCTTAGAATTGAAAATAAATAAAAGGTTGAATATCTGCACTTTTTATTTGAATGACCCAATAGATCAAAGCAATCATGAATAAAGCCTTACCTATAAGCGGAAGACGAGTTATGGCATTGCCGGCAAAATATTCCCACCGCTCAGGCGCATAATGCAAAATGAATCCTAAGGCCATAAAAGCGAATACCTGCCAATACCCTACAATCAATTGAGGGAAAAGCTCTAAATGAAAATCGGTAAACACCTGGCTCAACATGGATATTGAAGTAGCAAAATCAACATTCCTAAAGAAGACCCAACAGAAACAAACAAAATGGAAAGTAATTAAAATACCAAGAAAACGGCGGATACCATGACTCTGTTCCCCTTTCTTTCTCCCCGTAATTCCCATCCAGAACTTATGAGCAGCCAGAGCAACACCGTGCAATACTCCCCAAAGTACAAAATTCCACGAAGCACCATGCCACAATCCACCCAAAAACATGGTGATGATTAAATTGACATATTGCCTAATTTTTCCCTTACGATTCCCCCCTAAAGAGATATAAAGGTAGTCACGCAACCAAGTAGATAAAGAAATATGCCACCTCCGCCAAAACTCAGTAATGGAAGCAGACTTGTACGGAGAATTAAAATTCTGATTAAAATGAAAACCAAGAAGCAAAGCTATGCCAATAGCCATATCGCTGTACCCAGAGAAGTCACAATAAATCTGCAAAGCATAACCGTAAATTCCCATCAGATTCTCCACCCCTGAATAGAGAGAAGGATTATCAAAGATGCGCTCCACAAAATTAACACTGATATAATCTGATATAATTGCTTTCTTAAAAAGTCCGCTCATAATCAAAAAAACACCTTGCCCAAACATTTCCTGTGATACAAACAAAGGACGACGAATTTGGGGAATAAAATCACGAGCGCGCACAATAGGCCCTGCGACTAATTGCGGGAAAAAGGAAACATAAAAAGCATAATCCAACAAATTTGTTAGTGGAACAATCTCTTTACGATATACATCGAGAGTATAACTTAAAGATTGAAACGTAAAAAAAGAGATACCAACAGGAAGAAAGATCTCGTAATGATGAGACGCACCACCTGCCAAAGCAGAGAAAATATCCACAAAGAAATTGGTGTATTTAAAATAAGACAGCAATCCCAAATTGATACAAAGACTCAATACAACCCATAGCTTACGCTTCCAAGACTCCTCAGTCCTTTGCATAAAGCGTGCTATGAAGAAATCAGAAACCGTAACTATGGCAAGCAAAAAGAAATAAGTGCCACTACTCTTATAATAAAAATAATAAGAAAATAAAACAACAAATAATAGCCTCGCCGTTAAACGATTCCGCAGCAGCACATAAACAAAAGAAAACGCTGCAAACAACCATAAAAACAGTCCACTACTAAATATCATTGGAGAGTGCGGATCATAAGTAAATATACTGCAAAAATGGTCCAAATCCAATGTTCTGATACAATCCCCTATATTCCACATAATACTGTCTTAGGCTTATTTCGTTTCAAGAGAGCGCTGTCTGTCATATTGTTCTTTCCCATATATCAAAGCCTTATAAAGTAGGCCTGCCATATATTTACCACCTCGAAAGTTAAGGTGAGTATAATCATAATTTGCCAAAGGAGGCTTAGCTTGCACCAGTTTTGCCATACTACCTTCCCCCCCCATTGCCTCAAACATACTCCAATAAGCAATAGCATTATCCGCTGCTATGAGCTGCTGATAAGGAATTAAATTCTTAACACTGGGCATTGTACGAAAATCTCCATTTTCCGTTTTATGATCACGATCTCCAACCCCCAAAAGCAAAATACCCGCTTGCGGAAAGGCTTCTTTTATATGGCAAATAACCTCATGCATCTTTTGGCGATATATTTCATAGTTCCATCCATGTTCTGTTGCTATATTCAAACCATACTGTAAAATGATTAAATCATAAGGCCGTAGCTTATTAAAACCTTTCATCGTTTGCATCGGAATGGCATGAAGCTGCACACCTGAACTCCCACGCAAAGAAAAGTTGTCAACAGAGACACCTCGATCCCCATCCATAGCCAATCCATAAAATATAGTAGAATCAGCCTTTTGCACTTCCCACCGAACAGATCCTATACGGCCTTGCACCTTCATCATTTGTAAACCATTAGCCGATAAAAAGGTCGAAGTTTCAGGAGAGTTCCCATTTATACCAACTGTCATAGTGACGCCACCTTTAGTATAAAAGAACATGGAAGCTTGATTACATGTATCTAAATGAGTGGCATATTTAGTTGTCCCTTTCAACTCAACATACGCCTTACCACGAGGAAGAAAATAATGACATGAAAGCCCCTGCTTTGCACGATTAAAACCTGTAGGATCCATAGGAGAATAACTTCGCCAACCACCAAAGTGTTGATATACAGTAGGACGATATCCGTTCGTCATAGAAGTAATAGTTACATAGCCAACCCCACAACCTCCATACCTGTTTTGCAACATTTCTCTTAAATCTGCAGTAAGAATATCGGCTTCAATAAATGAATCTCCAAAAACAGCAACCCGCACCAAACGAGGACGAATAGCAAGTGTGTCAAGAGCTTTATAAAATGAGTTCATTCCTCGCAGTGTAGAATCGCTATAATCTTGAATACAAGTCATCCCTTTAGGACAACTATCCACAAAAATAGGCTTTGGCAATAAGGGTAAAGATAGCAAATTACTATCAACTATGCTAGCAGTATCTGTGTAAAGGCGCAAATCACTCAACAGATCAACTCTACGCATCACACACTTTCCTACTTTCAAATTTGGCAAAAAAAACATTAGTAACAGTCCCAACAATACAATAAAAGACCATATACAAGTATACCTCAAGTAATTCTTTCCCATATCACTATTTAAAGACCTGCAAAGATAAAGGAAAAGTCACAAAAAAAAGGAAAACCTTCTTTATTTATAAGATTCACCCTTCTGATCTTTAGCTTTTTCAGAATAACAACTAATCAATCTCACTAGTTACTTTATTCAAAGGATATTTTTTACGATACTCTAGAATGAATTTCTCTAATTCTTGCGCCCCTTTCTCCGTAGAAATGCCACGTAAATAGGTGAACATTATTGCTTCATAAACCTCCATAAAAGAATACTCTTTACACACATCAGTATTCATTAATAGATTAAGTTGCTCATGTACCAATAAATTAACAATGGAAAAATTAACATCATCACGAAAAAATCCCTGCCTTACCCCATCTTTAAAAAACTTAAAAGCACTATTGGAATCACGGTTATACCGCCTCATTAGAACATCATAAACCTTGGGGTATTTTTTAATATCATTAAAAAAGATCTTATTAACTTGATGAAACTGCTCTATATTTCGAAGATATAATTTCAACAGAACTTCCAGAACATTAGAAGCATTATCATATACACCTTTCAAATACTTATCTGCTTCCAGATGTACTTTCATGACACATTCCATTAATAGAGCTTCCTTATCTGCAAAAATCTCATATAAAGTACGCTTGGAAATACCCAACGCAGCAGCAATTTCATCCATTGTTATACGTTTAATCCCGTAAGTAACAAAAAAATTCAAAGCTGTATCTATAATACGATCATGCAATTTTGCTCGGCAAGAACTACAGCCACTTCTTTCAACAGCATCCTTCCTCATAATCTATGACTCTCTCAAATTATTCATAGTAAGCGCTCGAGTAAACAATAGAGCAAGAATGTATTTGCCCCCCAATATGACCAAAATATTTCCTTGCGCTCCTAATAGACTAACATTTACCTACCTTCAATATAATTCATAGAGAAAACTTCGAATCTCTTATTTTCTCCTTTTTTTGATCTGCATTAAATACTTACCTACAACATCTGCCATCTCACTACTCTCTTTTAAGAAAGCATCTTGCAAATCTGGAAAATCGCTAAGCAAAGATAACATCTTTTCCTTTCCAACAAACTCAGCTTTCCCTGTCACAAGATTCAGTTCGTAAAAGACTCGTATATTCACTAAGCCTGAAGAAGCAATAGCCGTGCCAACCTCTCCTCCCAATTTAGCAGCATCAGTAGGAGTAACACAACTCCCTGCAACCGAGCCTATAGGTTGTGCACAAAAATAAATTTTTCCTGCAACCCAAATAGCTGGCGCATACCATTTTCCAAAACGAAAATGCTTATATTTCATTTTCTTACAATTGACGTATAATGCAGTGTCAACTTTAACGGCATAACAACGAGATCTCAGATATCGTGATAATCCTGAATTATTCTCTACAGTTATACGATAATCTGCACCTCCTAACAAACAAATCTGATTCTTTGAACGCTTTTCCACCTTCAGAGTTGTAAGCGTATCCCCACGCCCAGCTACTAAATCCTTTAGCGTTGCATATAGCACTTGCTGTGCAACACATTGCCCCACAAACAAAAAGAGCAATCCTACAAATGACCACCACCTCTTCATATTAGAATTATCCTCCTGAGCTTTAGTTATATGTGCGAAAGTTACATTAATTTATTAATATAGCGCAAATATTTCAATAAAAAATAAAGTTCTTAAATAACCTCCCCCCAGAAAACATTTTTATCCATCAGTGTTCCGCTGATTTCTCTAGCAAATAGTCAAAGAATCTCTATTACTCTTTTAAGGTTACATACAACAACCATCAGCATAACGTTTATGACATCTCCGAAAACTCCTTCATAAAAGTTATGTTTAAATTGATAATCTGTCTTCAAATACCAAGTTGTTAATTCTATCCCTGCACATTTGCAAGGTGCAGTTCATGCTTCCTCTTACATTTAATAATACGATATTAAACCTTTAAAACATCAGAAATCAGTAGTTATATTCCGTTTATTTCTTCCCGTCATGACCTCTATCTCCAGCTAATCTCGTGATGCCGTTTTCGGTGAACCGGCATACCTGCTCCAAACTCGTCTCAATGACATGCCTTGTGAAAAGAAGAAGTACCTAGAATAGCGCCTGTGATTGAACCATAATGGAAGTTTTGTCGCCAAACCCGTATTTTTTATACTCTCCTTCCCTTTACAGATACAATGCACCTCCAACTCATGAGTGGAATAAATTTTACGAGAAAAATTCTAACGCTGTAATAGAATTCTTTCAAAGATGGAGATTAATTCATAAGATTGTCGGTTTCCACCTAAGTTAACGTGAATTCTAAGACTTATGCAAGCTTCCTCTCAAGTTTTTATTGTTAATAATTATATAATTAATTTATTGCCATTTCTGTTTTAAGATGTTCTAAGCTGTACAAATGGAGTTCCTCTTTTTACTACGGCAAACATTCTTTGTACCAACTTGTATTTGATGGCATTCATCACAATCCCGAACTGCTTTCCCTGTACCGTTTTCCTTTCAAAATACTCTTTAATTTCCGGGTCATGGATTCTCGCATTTCTGGCAGCCATTGACAAGTCTGACTTTAACATTCTCACCCCTGTGGAGCAAACGTGCGGTTTTCCCTTGATTGAAGTTCAGGAGGAGCTCTCAAATGGAGCAATGCCCACGTAACAAGCATATTTCCTCGAATTTTCAAAAACTTCGAAGTTATTGGTATGTATGATTACGGCAATGGAATTGACTGTACCTATACCTTTTATGGAAAGCAACAAGTCATAGTTTTTCTTTAATGCGGAATCATTTTCTATCAATTCTTCCATTTCCTTCTCTATTTCGTCAGAGAGTGATTATTTGTATTCCAATGCCTTTATGGTTCGTTCTTTGACACTATCCGGCATTCACTGTTTCCGGTCTGTCAGGTAAGCCTTATATTCAGCAATATGTTTTACATGCCTTTTACGTTCGGAGGACAGTTCCTGCAAACGTATAATGGCTTTTCCTGACATTTTACTGTAGTTCAATTCCTCCCGATGAAGATAGCAATAATAGGCAATACGTCAGGTATCTACCTTGTCATTCTTTCCACGTGTCAATCCGAATGAACGCTTCAAGTGGAGAGGATTGAAGCGGCAGTAGTCTATTCCTGCCGCTTCCAAGTAAAGACATAAATCGAAGCTATAGATTCCAGTGTTCTCAAGCCCAACGACTAATTCATTTTTCTTCATGCCATGCTCTTTAAACCATTTCCTCATCAAAGAGAAACCTTCCTGTCCGTTAGAAAAATGGCGGTGTACTTCTTCATCGACCTTTTGCTTCTTCTTATCATAATAAACCACGTCAATTGTATTTTTAGACACGTCAATGCCTACAAACCATTTCTTTTCCATATTTTTGTCTTACTTTTGAGAGTTAACCAAGGAGTTGAACAAGCTATATCCTTTAATAAGTCGTAAGCTTAAAATTCTAATTGGATCTGTTCAATCGAAAAGGGAATACGGACTAATCCACGTTATGAGCATATGAAACTCGGAGTTCGACATAGTTCACCATATTCCCTGGTTAACTTGTTTTAACTGCAAAGGCAAGATTAATACTAAGCAGCTAAGAATGTGCAAATCTAAAGGAGTTCGATATAAAAATTTAGAATATTGTAAGCTGCCTGTCATTGATGAAATTCACCTCAATAGCGGGCTTCTTTTCAAAGAAGCAATATGCGGCAATAGCCGATAGCGCATTAGCTATGAAATTATTGAAAGAACGATGTCTGGAATGTTCAATCTGTGCAATATTCTTCAACTCGCCATTGACCGTTTCAATCAGCGCCCGTTCCCTGTGTTCTTCCAAAGCGTCCACAAAATATCTTCGGATATGGGTAAGACAGGCACTCCGTGTTTGAAGGGGATGATCCTCTTTTTCATAAACCTTATAGACTACATATCCGTCCGTGGTAAAAAAGCCGATGAATTGATCTAAATACGGTTTAATGGCTTTTAATCCGCGACTCCCGTTTTCATAAAGAAACCAGACTAATTTCATGGCTTTTGCCTTGATTCCCCAGAAGTAGCGGTTAAGATAGGACTTCGTTCCTCCCTTTATGCAACCTACCATCCCGGGCGTTTCATCCATCATCCAGTAATCAGCTTTCTGAATTTCTTTCTCCCAGCTTTCTGCCATCTCACCACGGAAGTAAGCGATTATCTTATGGACGATATTTCCCAGTGTAGAATCGCTAATCTCCAATGCACGGTCTTTCAGCATGGTAACGATTTGCAGATAAGGCGTGTTATAACAGAAATGTTCCGTTAGAACAAAGGTCACTAGTTCACGATCAAAAGGACATCCCGGTATCGGCCGTCTACTTTTGGTATTGAAATATTCACCATTAGCTAAACGAACCCGGGCCACCTCATAGAAATGCTCTTCATAATGCTCCGGGATGCGTTTAAGCACACGATACCACCAGGTATCAATCGCTCCGCCCCGCATCACATACTTGCCACCCAAAGGCATGGTGAAGTATTCACCCAATTTATGAAAAAGCGGATTGGATGTATAGGGCTTATTCTTGTCATAGTCCACACGGGTATTTGTACCTTTCCCACTCTTGTTTTTCACGGATGAGGAATGATGTTGAGCCGGCGCATCCTAGGCGGATTGAGATAAACCGTCGCCATCAAAATCATCCTTTTCTTGCGAACGGGAAACTTCTTTCTTGTTTTTCAGTAACCTTGTCTGTTCGGAACTCCGTTTAAAGCGCTGACTACGATGAAAACGATCCAGAGCTTTTAATTCCGCTTCCGATAGCGAACTTGCATTCAGGCTGTTCTGAAGGGTGGAAATCTGTGCGCTCATACTTTGCAGTTGTCTCTTCAGTTGAGCATTGGATTCTTTATAGTTCCTTTTCAGTTCTTCAGCATGTTCCCGATAACTCTCTTTTAGTGCTTCAAGTTCCTGTTTATGCCGCTCTTCCATACAAGCCAACTGATCACGATAGAAGGCACGATCACTTTCACGCTCACGGGAATACTGCTCACGCAATTCAGCCTCATGGGAAGCACCCGAATGCTTCCTGAGTTCCGATAGCTCATCTAATAATTGGGCTATGCGGATATTGGACAATTGCAGTTGTACCTCAGTATTCATAGAGGTAAAGTTACGGTTTTCTGCTGACATAAACAATTAATATTACAACTTATTTATCTGATTATCAATTATATATATCTTAATCATCAAGATATTCCATGCGGATATTACGCTTTGCTACGCCCTCTGTCAGGAGAACGAAGTCGCTCCAGCTTATTTTTCCATATTTACGATCAGAATCCACTACGGGCAGGAAAAACTTATCATCGTCCAATCGGATTTTAGTCAGTTCGAAGCGATGGAAACCGCGATAAAGCAACTTCATCTTTCTCAGGTCTTTCGATAAAAACACATAGACCTGATCCTGAATCATCGGATCTTTTCTCATGGCATTGCGGATCAACCCGCAAAGTCCATCAATATCTTTACGCATATCAGCCGGGGACCCATAAAGGTAATAATGCTGTTCGGTGGTATAGGATATCATAATCAGGCTAATATTTTATGTAAGACCTCCAATAGGGCATCCATTTTTCCTTCGTGAAGACGTAACTCCAGACCGTTGGATAAATGAACGTTTATATCACTTATCAATATGGATTCCTTCATCGAGGGAGATTTTACTTTTTCTTCCGATATGCTTTCCCGGGAATCTACTTCCAAAGGAATCAATGATTCTGATTGCAATCGAGAGTTGGGTTGGTTCATTTGTTGATTCCAAAAGCTTTTGGTGGCATAACGCCGGAAACGGCTGTAATCAAAATCTTCATCCGTACAGAATTGCTTTAGTGAACGACCATTGCCATAAGTGGCAAACTGACGATAAGCGGCTGCATAATCTACTGTGTTTATTGTTCCCATGATTTTTATTTTTATGTTCAGGGAACAAAAATAAAATATCACTTGCATTACTCAAGGCGGAGATGTGGATGGTTACTCAAGTTTCTGTACGTCAGGCCAGATGTTTGCCGCCGACTCCCTTCAGATTACATTTCACAATAGACACCCTTGTCTTTGACTATACGCTTGCCGCTATTAGGCTGTGTTGGGGACTTGCACCCTTTAGAATATGCACATGCTGGGCGAACAAAATAATGGCCACCTCAAAAAGGTAGCCATTAAATATAGATTCATTTATTTCTCACATAGACACAATTTTAATAAATCGAGCCTATAGCTTTATTCCACAGTTTCGCCTGTTGATTCAGGCTTCGTTTCTTCAGCCAATTCAGCAATAGTATCAGCAGCACCCACTGCAACAGGGGCTTCATCCTGTGCAGCCACAACTTTCTTAGAGCGGCGAGTTCTTGTAGATTTCTTGACTACTTTTTCCTTAGCCATATTCTCATTATAATCAACTAACTCAATAAAGCACATCTCCGCATTATCTCCCAAGCGATTACCCGTCTTAATAATACGAGTATAACCTCCAGGACGATCTGCAATCTTTACAGAAATTTCTTTAAATAATTCTGTTACAACAAATTTATCCTGTAGATTACTAAATACAACACGACGAGAGTTTGTTGTATCATTCTTTGACTTTGTAATTAAAGGCTCAACAAACTTTTTTAAAGCCTTAGCTTTTGCAACAGTCGTAGTGATTCTTTTGTGCTTGATCAAAGAACATGCCATATTAGACAACATAGCATTCCTATGAGAAGCAGTACGACCCAAGTGGTTGAATTTTTTATTATGTCTCATTTTTATTCTTTATCTAATTTATATTTAGAAATATCAGTTCCAAACGAAAGATTCAGACTTTCCAGCAAATCATCAAGCTCGGTAAGCGATTTCTTTCCAAAGTTCCTAAACTTTAACAAATCCGTTTTATTGAATTGAACTAAGTCTCCTAACGTCTCTACATCAGCTGCTTTTAAACAATTAAGAGCACGTACCGATAAATCCATATCAACAAGTTTAGTCTTTAATAACTGACGCATATGCAAAACCTCTTCATCAAATTCTTCATTACCATCAACATCATTAGTTTCTAATGTGATTTTTTCATCAGAAAAAAGCATAAAATGATATATTAGAATTTTTGCGGCTTCTTTTAAAGCTTCCTTTGGATGAATAGAACCATCAGTTGTAATTTCAAGTAGCAACTTATCATAGTCCGTTTTCTGCTCAACACGAAATGGCTCTATTACATACTTGACATTACGTATAGGAGTATAAATAGAATCAATAGGTATTACATTTACATCTGTACAATACTCACGATTCTCATCAGCAGGAACATATCCTCTCCCCTTATTAATTGTTATATCAATTTGCAGAGTTGCTTTAGAATCTAAATGACAAATAATCAATTCAGGATTTAACACTTCAAATCCAGTTAGATACTTCCCTATATCGCCTGCTTTAAACTCACTCGAATTTTCAATAGTAATGCTTACTTTTTCACTTTCAAACTCTTCAACTACTTGCTTGAATCTCACCTGTTTCAGATTCAAGATAATGTTAGTTACATCTTCTTTAACTCCTAGAACACTGGAAAACTCATGCTCAACACCCTCTATCTTAATAGTTGTGATAGCAAAACCTTCCAATGAAGAAAGCAAGATGCGGCGCAGTGCATTACCTACGGTAATACCAAAACCGGGTTCCAAAGGACGAAATTCAAATTTCCCGAATTTAGAATCCGCTTCCAACATTAATACTTTATCAGGTTTTTGAAATGCTAATATCGCCATGAAATTAATTATTATTTAGAATATAATTCTACGATTAAATGCTCTTTAATGTTTTCAGGAATATCTGCTCTCTCAGGTATATGTAGCAATTTTCCAACCTTTGAAACATCATCCCATTCCAACCAAGGGTATTTACTATGATTAAAGCCAGCCAATGAGTTAACAACAACTTCTAATGATTTAGATTTCTCACGAACAGCAACCAACTGTCCAGGCTTAACCGCATAAGAAGCTATATTTACAATTTCACCATCAACTGTAATATGCCTATGATTCACTAACTGACGCGCAGCTGCACGAGTAGGAGCAATACCTAAACGATATACAACATTATCAAGACGCCCTTCAAGCAATTGAAGAAGAATTTCGCCAGTAATACCTTTCTCACTTGCTGCCTTCACAAATAAATTACGGAACTGTTTTTCTAATACTCCATAAATATATTTAGCCTTTTGCTTTTCACGAAGTTGGACACCATACTCAGAAGTCTTTCTCTTCCTTGAATTCCCGTGTTGTCCAGGAGGATAATTTTTCTTAGACAATACTTTATCTGCTCCGAAAATTCCCTCCCCGAATTTACGAGCTATTTTTGATTTTGGTCCAGTATATCTTGCCATCTCTTTTTTATATTTAATTATTTTATTATGAACTCAATTTGTTGCGGTCATCACCACAGTAAAGACAGATGATTTAAGAAGCAAATCAAGATCATTTTTAGGTAAATCTTAAACTCTACGCCTTTTTGGAGGACGACAACCATTATGAGGAAGTGGAGTGACATCTACAATCTCTGTAACCTCAATACCTGCACCATGAATTGTTCTAATGGCAGACTCTCTCCCATTGCCTGGTCCTTTCACATAAGCTTTCACCTTTCTCAAACCAAGATCATAAGCTATCTTAGCACAATCTTGAGCAGCCATCTGAGCAGCATAAGGAGTATTCTTCTTAGAACCTCTAAAGCCCATCTTCCCTGCAGATGACCATGATATAATCTGTCCCTCATTATTAGCAAGAGAAACAATTATATTATTGAAAGAAGAATGAACATGCAATTGTCCATTAGCATCAACTTTCACGTTTCTCTTTTTTGCTGCAACTGTTTTTTTTGCCATATCAACAATTATTATTTAGTAGCTTTTTTCTTATTAGCAACGGTTTTCTTTCTGCCCTTACGAGTACGAGCATTATTCTTTGTACTTTGTCCCCTGACTGGAAGCCCAATACGATGACGTACCCCACGGTAGCAACCGATATCCATCAAGCGCTTGATATTTAACTGAACTTCAGAACGAAGATCGCCCTCCACCTTGTAACCAGCACCAATGACCTCACGAATTTTCGCAACTTGATCATCTGTCCAATCTTTCACTTTTAGATCTTTATCTACGCCAGCCTTATTCAAAATTATAGCTGAACTATTACGACCTATTCCATAAATATAGGTCAACGCTATTTCTCCTCGTTTATTCTGAGGCAAATCAACACCAACTATTCTTATAGCCATATACTAACTTATTTTCTTTCTTGAATAATAATTATTATCCCTGACGCTGTTTATACTTAGGATTTTTTTTATTAATAACATATAACCGCCCATTACGTCTTACGATCTTACATTCTGGCGTACGTTTTTTTAAAGATGCTCTTACTTTCATATTTTATATTATTTATATCTAAACACAATTCTTCCCTTAGATAAATCATAAGGAGACATTTCAACTCTCACTTTATCTCCCGGCAAAATCTTAATATAATGCATTCTCATTTTACCAGAAATATGTGCAGTAATTTCATGTCCATTTTCCAATTCAACATGAAACATTGCGTTAGACAATGCCTCAATAATAACTCCATCTTGTTCTATTGCAGATTGCTTAGCCATACTAATTTTTAAATTGCATTATCTCCTAAAACTTCTTCTATAAACTTAAAAGACGACAAAATATCGGCTTTGCCTGCTTTAATAGCAATCGAATGTTCAAAATGAGCAGCATTACTTCCATCTTTGGTTCGTACCGCCCAACCATCACGCTCCATTACCACCTGACGAGCTCCCTGAGTAATCATTGGCTCTATAGCAATACAAAGCCCATTTTTTAATAAAACACCCTCACCACACTTGCCATAATTAGGAACTTGAGGCTCTTCATGCATCTCTTTTCCAATCCCATGACCCACAAATTCACGGACAACTCCGTATAATTTAGATTCACAATATTGTTGAATAGCATGTCCAATATCACCTATTCGTTTCCCTATAACAGCACTTTGTATACCAATATATAAAGCCTCTTTAGTCGTTTTCAATAGATTGCGCACTTCATCACGCACTTCACCTACACAAAAAGTATATGCAGAATCTCCACAAAAACCATTTATATATGTACCACAATCCACTGAAACAATATCTCCCTCTTTCAACAAAAGATTATTAGGAATTCCATGCACAACCTGTTCATTAATAGAAGTACAGATTGATGTAGGAAATGGAGTTCCATATTGATTGGGGAATCCTTTAAAAGTAGGAACTGCACCGTGATCTCTAATAAACTCTTCGGCAATTTTATCCAAAGACTTTGTCGTAATTCCTGGCTTAATCCACTTAGCAAGCTCCCCCAAAGTCTTTCCTACAAGCAAATTACTCTCGCGCAACAATTCTATTTCATCTTCCGTTTTTAGAGATATCATTTTTTAAAAGATTAATACGCCCCGCCTGTACTACTCACGCGCCCTTTAATACGCCCAGATTTCAATAATCCATCGTAGTGTCTCATGAGCAAATGACTCTCAATTTGTTGAAGGGTATCCAAAACCACACCAACGATAATAAGCAGTGAAGTACCTCCAAAGAATTGAGCAAATTGCGCTTTTACTCCAAAGACACCCGCAAACGCAGGCATTATTGCCACTAAAGCCAAGAAAAAAGAGCCAGGTAAAGTTATACGAGACATAATATCATCAATATATTCAGCTGTCTTTTTGCCCGGCTTAATGCCCGGAATAAAACCATTATTCCTTTTCATATCCTCTGCCATTTGTGTAGGGTTAATCGTTATTGCAGTATAAAAATACGTAAAAAGTATAATCATCACAGCAAAAACAATATTATACCAAAAACTTGTATGATCAGTAAAAGCACGTACAAAACCACTCGCATGATTTACATTAGAAAAGCCTATAAAAGTAATAGGAATAAACATTATAGCCTGAGCAAAAATTATAGGCATTACACCTGCAGCATTCACCTTTAATGGAATATATTGCCTTGCACCACCATATTGCTTATTACCAACAATTTTTTTAGCATATTGCACTGGTATCTTTCTGGTTCCTTGCACTAATAAGATTGCGGCCGCAATTACCAACAATAAAATTACAATTTCAACGAGAAACATAACTAATCCCCCAGTCTTATCAGTCATCCTAGAGACTAATTCTTGAAATAAAGAGTTAGGTAAACGAGCAATTATACCTATTAAGATGATAAACGAAATACCATTACCTATACCTTTATCAGTAATTCTCTCTCCCAACCATAAGATAAACATACTACCTGCTGCCAATATAACAGTAGAAGTAATCATAAAAAGAGTCCAATCTAATGAAGCATTTAAAGAAGGGCCCGCTTGCATCTTAAGGTTTAGTAAATAAGAAGGAGCTTGAACCAATAATATCAAGATCGTCAAATAACGCGTATACTGATTCATTTTTCTTCTACCGCTTTCACCCTCCCGTTGCAATTTCTGAAAATACGGGACTGCAATTCCTAACAATTGAATAACAATAGAGGCTGAGATATAAGGCATAATCCCTAATGCAAAAATAGAAGCATTAGAAAAAGCTCCTCCTGAGAACATATTTAATAAGGCTAAGAGGCCCTCACTTGTTTGTTTATGCAATTGAGTTAACATCGCAGGACTTATACCAGGTAATACTACATAAGAGCCAAAACGATAAATTGCCACAAACAATATGGTAATAAGAATTCGTTGTCTTAAATCCTCAATTTTCCATATATTCTTTAATGTTTCAATAGCCTTTCTCATTGAATTAGAGTTTTACCACACTTCCACCAACAGCTTCGATCGCAGCAATAGCACTTTTAGAAAATGCATGAGCTTGCACATCCAACTTAGTAGTCAGAGTTCCATTACCTAATACTTTTACTAACTGATTTGAAGAAATAAAGCCTGCAGCAATAAAATCTTTAATGCCAACCATCTCCATTTTTTTAGCATCCACCATTTTCTGAATTACATCCAAATTAATAGCCTTATATTCCACACGATTAATATTCTTAAAACCAAATTTCGGAACACGCCGCTGAAGAGGCATTTGCCCACCTTCAAAACCTATTTTTTTAGAATATCCAGATCGTGATTTAGCCCCTTTATGACCTCTTGTGGAAGTTCCTCCTAAACCAGATCCAGAACCACGTCCTATCCTTTTTCTTGTTTTCGTAGAACCTTCTGCAGGTTTCAAATTACTTAAATTCATATAGTTTTTTTTTTACATTCAACAAACTATTACTTTACAATAGCAACCAAGTGTTTAACTTTACCTATCATTCCGAGAATTGAAGGCGTACATTCATGCTCAACAATTCTATTAAGCTTACGAAGCCCTAATGCATCAAGAGTTCTCTTCTGGACAGCAGGAGCACCTATTCTACTTTTAATTTGTTTTATTTTTATAACTGACATAAATACCTCCTTACCCTCTAAATACTTTCTCAATATTAATTCCCCTATTTTGAGCAACCATGCGAGCATCCCGTATTTCACTCAACGCCAAAATAGTAGCCTTCACTAAATTGTGCGGATTAGATGACCCTTTTGATTTAGCCAGCACATCTGTAATTCCAACACTTTCCAGTACTGCACGCATTGCTCCACCTGCAACAACTCCTGTTCCATGAGATGCAGGTTTTATGAAAACCTCTGCACCACCAAATTTCGCAGATTGTTCGTGAGGAATAGTTCCCTTTAAGACCGGGACACGCGTCAAATTTTTTTTAGCAGATTCAACACCTTTAGCAATAGCAGCAGTAACTTCACCTGCTTTTCCAAGTCCCCAGCCAATAATACCTTCTTCATTTCCTACCACAACAATAGCAGAAAAACTAAAAGTTCTACCACCCTTAGTGACTTTAGTTACACGGTTAATAGCAACTAATCTATCTTTTAGCTCTACATCACTTGTAATTTTCACTCTATTATTAATAGCCATAATGATTAAAATTTAAGTCCACCATTACGAGCAGCATCAGCTATCTCTTTTACTCTTCCATGATATAAATAACCATTACGGTCAAAAACAACAGTGGTGATGCCAGCTTCTTGAGCTTTTTTAGCAATTAACTCACCAACCTTTACAGCCTGCTCTTTTTTAGACATTGTCTCATTCAATCCCAAAGATGAAGCTGCAGCTAAAGTTGTCCCTTTCACATCATCAATCACTTGAACATATATTTGTTTATTACTTCTAAATACACTCATGCGCGGACGTTCCGCACAGCCAGAAACCTTATTCCGTACTCTGTATTTTATCTTAATTCGTCTTTCAATTTTAGTCGTCATAATATCTTTATTTATGAAAGTTACTTAGCACCAGCTGATTTACCTGATTTTCTACGAATTTCTTCACCCACAAATTTTACACCTTTTCCTTTATACGGTTCAGGCATACGGAAAGAACGTATTTTCGAGCAAACTTGACCCAACAATTGCTTATCACAAGATTCTAAAATAATGAGAGGATTTTTATTTCTTTCAGATTTAGTTTCAACTTTAACTTCATCAGGCAACTGTATAAAAATATTATGTGTATAACCCAAAGCTAACTCTATAACATTTCCTTGATTAGATGCACGATAACCAACACCAACAAGTTCAAGCTCCTTTTTATAACCTTTAGAAACACCTATAACCATATTGTGAATCAAAGAACGATATAATCCATGAAAAGCATGCTTTTGTTTTGGATCATCCAGCATAGCGTTTGCATCTTCCTCCAAAACAATTTGATTATTCTCATAAACAACACTAATAGCAGGGTTCACATATTGGCTAAGTTTTCCTTTAGGCCCCTCTACTATGACAACATTTCCCTTTAAAGTAACACTAACTTCATTGGGAATATTAATGGGTAATTTTCCTATTCTTGACATTACTATATTCTCCTATTTAATATACATAACACAGAACTTCGCCCCCTATTTTCAAATCGGAAGCCTCTTTGTTAGTCATTACACCTTTGGAAGTAGATATTATAGCAATACCCAAACCATTAATAACACGTGGCATATCTTTATAACCAGTATATTTACGCATACCCGGAGATGAGATTCTCTCCAATTTCTTGATCGCATTTACTTTATTAATGGGATCATACTTTAAAGCCACTTTAATTGTGCCCTGAGGTCCATCCTCTACAAATTTATAATTAAGGATATAACCTTTTTCAAAAAGAATTTTCGTAATTTCTTTTTTCAAATTAGAGGCAGGAACTTCTACTACGCGATGCTTCGCTTGAATAGCATTTCTTAACCTCGTCAAATAATCTGCTAACGGATCTGTCATATAATAAAAATTTAAATTAATCAGGCCAACCCTGACAATATTTAAAACTACCAACTTGCTTTTTTTACACCAGGGATAAGCCCATTAGAAGCCATTTCGCGAAACTGTATTCTAGAAATACCAAATTGGCGAATATACCCCTTAGGACGTCCTGTTAACTTACAACGATTATGCAAACGAACAGGAGACGCATTCCTTGGCAAGGCTTGTAAAGCCTCATAATCACCAGCTTTTTTCAGCTGAATTCTTCTCTCAGAATATTTTGCTACTAACTTCGCACGCTTAACTTCACGTGCCTTCATTGATTCTTTTGCCATATCAACTAATCCTTTTTAGTGTTTCTAAACGGTAAACCAAATCCCTTCAATAAAGCATAACCTTCTTCATCTGTTTGCGCAGAAGTCACAAAGGTAATATTCATTCCGAGAATTTTAGTAACACTATCGATATTTATTTCTGGAAAAATTATTTGCTCTTGAATACCAAGTGTATAATTTCCTTTTCCATCAAATTTACTTTCTATACCCTTGAAGTCTCGAATACGAGGAAGAGCAACACGAATTAATTTCTCTAAGAATTCATACATTCTCTCTCGGCGCAAAGTAACCATAACCCCTATTGGCATTTTTTTACGCAATTTAAAATTCGCAATATCCTTACGAGAAACAGTAGCCACCGCTTTCTGTCCCGTAATAGCAGATATTTCACTTATGGCAACTTCTATAATCTTCTTATCAGCAACAGCTAAACCTAGACCTTGATTAATAACAATCTTCTTAAGAACAGGTACTTGCATTGTAGAAGAATACTGAAACTGTAATTTTAATGCAGGTGCAATACGCTCTGCATATTCTTTCTTAAGACTAGCAGTATTACTCATTTAATCTCCTCCCCTGATTTTTTAGAATAACGCACAAAAACTCCATTAGAGTCACTTTTTCGTCCTATACGCGTTGCTTTACCACTCTTAGGATCAAGCAGATTCAAGTTTGAAACATGAATAGAAGCTTCTTGTTTAACGATTCCACCTTGTGGATTTTTAGCATTTGGCTTTGTACTTTTAGACACCATATTAACGCCTTCAACAATCGCACGGGAATCTTTTACAAGAACTTTTAGAACACGACCAGTCTTGCCTTTATCTTCACCCGCATTCACGCAAACTGTATCGCCTTTTCTTATATGTAATTTACTCATTACTCCAGTTTTTTACAAAATTAAAGTACTTCCGGCGCAAGTGACACAACTTTCATATTAGTCGCACGAAGTTCCCTAGCTACTGGGCCAAAAATACGACTACCCCTAATCTCACCTGCATTATTTAATAATACACAAGCATTATCATCAAAACGTATATAAGATCCATCGGAACGACGAATCTCCTTTTTTGTACGCACGATCAAAGCTTTTGACACTGCACCTTTTTTAATATCACTTGAAGGGATAACGCTCTTTACAGAAACGACAATCACATCCCCCACCGAAGCATAACGGCGCCCCGTTCCTCCCAAAACACGGATACAAAGAGCTTCCTTTGCCCCGCTATTATCACACACTGTAAGTCTGGATTCTGCCTGTATCATAGTTATTTAGCCCTTTCAATTATTTCAACCAATCTCCACCTTTTAGTCTTGCTTAAAGGACGAGTTTCCATAATATGCACAGCATCACCAATATTACACTCATTCTTTTCATCATGAGCATGGTACTTTTTCGTTTTACTAACAAACTTACCATATATGGGATGCTTTTCTTTAAATTTCGTAGCAACAGTTATGGTCTTATCCATTTTGTTGCTTATCACAATCCCAGTTCTTTCTTTCCTTAAATTTCTTGCTTCCATTGAGCACATTATTTATTATTTAATTCTCTATGGCGTAACTCTGTCTTCATACGCGCAATAGTCCTACGCAAATATTTTATTTGGACAGGATTATCTAAAGGAGAAATAGAATGGTTCAAAACCATCTGATTATAATTAACGATTTCAGCTCCTACTCTATCAACTAAATCCTTGGTAGATAATTCTCTAATTTCAGCTATTTTCATATCCATTACGCATTTTGATTTTGAACATCATAATCACGTCTCACAATAAATTTAGTCGTAATAGGAAGCTTTTGAGCGGCTAAACGCAAAGCCTCTTTAGCAACTTCATACGAAACTCCTTCTGCTTCTATTATAATCCGACCTGGAGTCACAGGAGCGACAAAACCTTCTGGATTACCTTTACCCTTACCCATACGCACATCTGCAGGCTTTCTCGTAATCGGCTTATCTGGAAAAATTCGAATCCAAATTTGACCTTGACGTTGCATATATCTTGTAACTGCAATACGCGCAGCTTCTATCTGACGGCCTGTGATCCATTTCGTTTCCAAAGCCTTAATTCCAAAAGACCCAAAAGCCAATTGATTGCCTCTTTGGGCATTACCTTTTGAGCGGCCTTTTTGTTGTCTTCTGAACTTTGTTTTTTTCGGTTGTAACATAATTCCTAAAAAATCAAATTCGTTTAGCGATTATTTTTTTTTCTTTTGAAATTTTTCCCGCCATTATTAGCATTACTATTTCCACGGGAATTATCTTTACTTTGCGAAAAGTTTGGAGCTAACTCCTTCTTGCCATAAATTTCACCCCTACAAATCCAAACTTTTATACCAAGCAATCCCACTTTCGTTAATGCTTCTGTATGGCAATAATCAATATCAGCCCTAAAAGTATGTAGAGGAGTTCTCCCCTCTTTATACATTTCAGAACGAGCCATTTCCGCCCCATTCAAGCGCCCTGAAATCTGGACTTTTATACCTTCAGCCCCCATACGAATCGTATTTGCAATAGCCATTTTAATAGCACGACGATATGCGATTTTACCTTCCACTTGCCTCGCAATATTATTTGCAACAATAACAGCATCTAATTCAGGTCTTTTTACTTCAAAGATATTGATTTGAATGTCTTTATCAGTAATCTTCTTCAACTCTTCTTTCAACTTATCGACCTCTTGCCCACCCTTACCTATGATAATACCTGGACGTGCTGTACAAACAGTAATAGTTACGAGCTTTAATGTACGTTCAATTACAATTCTTGATACACTTGCTTTTGCAAGTCTAGCATTAAGATATTTACGAATTCTACTATCTTCAAGCAAGGAATCGCCATAATTTTTTCCACCGTACCAATTGGAATCCCATCCTCTTATTATACCCAAACGGTTACTTATTGGATTAACTTTTTGTCCCATTTACCTTAATTTTGATCTTCGTTATTACTCTTAGAATCAACAAATAACGTCACATGATTTGAACGCTTACGAATTCTATAACCTCTACCCTGTGGAGCTGGTCTCATTCGTTTAAGAGTAGCACCCCCATCCACGAATATTTTAGTTATGAATAACTCACCACTTTCAGCCTTGCGCTCATTTTTTAGTTCCCAATTAGCAATTGCAGAGCGTAGCAACTTTTCTACTCTACCTGCAGCCTCTTTCGATGAAAATTTTAAAACGCCAAGTGCTCTATTCACTTCCATGCCACGAATCATGTCAGCAACGAGACGCATCTTACGAGGAGAAGTAGGAACATTTTGCAATTTTGCAAAATACATAGTTTTAAAGGCTTCTTTTCTTTTTTCAGCCGATATTTTTTTTCTTGCTCCCATTATATATTATTACTTTTTATCCATATAAAATTCACTATTTCTTCCTATTTCCTGCATGCCCTCTAAAAGTACGCGTTGGGGCAAATTCACCTAATTTATGCCCTACCATATTTTCAGTAACATATACAGGAATAAATTTATTCCCATTATGAACAGCCACTGTATGGCCCACAAAATCAGGGGAAATCATTGAAGCCCTAGCCCAAGTTTTAACAACAACCTTCTTACCAGACTCATTCATAGCAAGAACTCTTTTTTCAAGTTTAACGTTAATATACGGACCTTTTTTTAATGAACGACTCATAATTTACTCAATTAATAAGATTACTTCTTTCTTCTCTCAATAATATACTTCGACGATTGCTTCTTTGGAGCTCTTGTCTTAAGGCCCTTAGCATACAATCCCTTACGAGATCTCGGATGTCCTCCCGAAGCGCGTCCTTCACCACCACCCATAGGATGATCAACCGGGTTCATAACAACACCCCGATTACGTGGGCGACGCCCTAACCAACGAGAACGTCCTGCCTTACCTGAACTTTCCAAAGCATGGTCCGAATTACCAACACTGCCAATAGTAGCTTTACATGTACTAAGTATCTGTCTAACCTCACCAGAAGGTAACTTAATAACACAATATTTACCCTCTCTCGAAGTTAATTGAGCAAAATTACCAGCAGAACGAACTAAAGCAGCTCCCTGTCCTGGGCGCAACTCTATATTATGAACTACAGTACCCACTGGAATATTTTGAAGAGGTAGAGCATTGCCTACTTCTGGAGCAGCACTCTCTCCCGAAATCAAAGTAGAGCCAACTTGTAACCCATTAGGGGCAATAATGTATCTTTTTTCACCATCCGCATAATATAACAATGCGATACGAGCCGAACGATTTGGATCATATTCAATTGTTTTCACTACTGCTGGAATGCCATCCTTATTTCTCTTAAAATCGACAATTCTAATAATTTTTTTATGACCACCACCAATATAGCGCATAGTCATTTTACCTTCACGGTTTCGTCCTCCAGAAGATTTTTTGCCAAAAACAAGAGATTTTTCTGGTACCTGTGCAGTAATTTCTTCAAAGGTACCAATAATTTTATGTCTTTGCCCCGGTGTTGTGGGCTTAAATTTACGTACTGCCATTTTCTTAAATATTGCTATAAAAATCTATAGTATCACCTTCTTTTAATGTAACAATCGCCTTCTTATATGCATTTGCACGACCGTTAATTATACCAGCCTTTGTGTAGCGGCTTTTACTTTTACCTGCATACTTAACCGTATTTATTTCAACTACACTAACATTATACAAGGCCTCGACCTCTCTTTTAATCTCCAATTTATTTGCTTCAGGACGAACAATAAAGCCAAAACAATTACTCATTTTTTCAGTTATTGCCGTCATTTTTTCCGTCACTAACGGTTTAACAATAATTCCCATTATTAAGCCTCCTTTTTACATTAAGGTTTCATCTATAGCTGAAAGAGCTCTTTCAGTTAGTATAATAGCTCCAGCATTTAACACTCTATAAGTATTTAACCCCGAAATAGTCTCCACACTAGCGTTTCCCACGTTACGAGCCGACAAATATACATTTTTATTCGCTTCTGGTAAAATTACAAGTAGCTTTTTATCAGAAACTTTAAGTTTTTTTGTCATTTCAACGAAATCTTTCGTTTTAGGTGCTACAAAAGCAAAATCCTCAACAACAATTATCCCGTTATCTTTTGCTTTATATGATAAAGCAGACTTACGAGCCAGAACTTTCACTTTTTTATTCAACTTAAAGTTATAACTACGCGGTGTAGGACCAAAAACACGTCCCCCACCAACAAGTACAGGAGAATTCATATCACCACGACGGGCGCCTCCGCCACCTTTTTGACGGCCAATCTTTCGCGTAGAACCACTAATTTCACTTCTTTCCTTTGACTTATGCGTACCCTGACGTTGATTAGCCATAAACTGCTTCACATCTAAATAAATAGCATGATCATTAGGTTCAACCCCGAAGATTGATTCACTTAACGTAATCTTTCTCCCTGTATCCTCACCTTTAATATTATATACGCTAATTTCCATTATTTCTCAATTATTACGATTGAACCTTTACAACCAGGGACAGAACCTTTAATCAAAAGAAGATTATGATCTGGAATTACTTTTAACACCTGCAAATTTTGCACAGTGACCCTATCACCACCAAGTTGTCCTCCCATTCTCATTCCCTTAAAAACCTTTGCGGGATATGAACATGCACCAATAGAGCCTGGCTTACGAGCACGATTATGCTGGCCATGAGTCGTCTGTCCAACGCCACCAAACCCATGCCTTTTTACAACTCCCTGAAATCCTTTACCCTTAGATGTTCCTATAACATCAACAAAGACTGAATCTTTAAATAAATCCACAGTAACAGTATCACCCAAATTCAATTCAGCCTCAAATTCCTTGAACTCAGCCAAGTGCCTTTTAGGAGTTACCCCAGCTTTCTTAAAATGTCCCATCAGCGGTTTAGTCGTATGCTTTTCTTTTTTTTCCTGAAAGCCTAACTGAACTGCCACATAGCCATCTTTTTCTACTGTTTTAACTTGAGTAACAACACAAGGACCTGCTTCGATAACAGTGCATGGCACATTCTTACCCTCAACACTGAAAACGGATGTCATTCCGATTTTTTTTCCTAATAATCCTGGCATTTCACTTAATCTTTTAATTTCTATACTTTTATTTCTACTTCTACACCACTCGGCAACTCTAATTTCATCAAAGCATCAACAGTTTTAGCTGTCGAACTATAAATATCTATCAACCTTTTGTAAGAAGAGAGCTCAAATTGTTCTCTAGACTTTTTATTTACAAATGTTGAACGATTCACCGTAAAGATTCTCTTATGCGTCGGAAGCGGAATAGGGCCACTAACAATAGCACCTGTTGTCTTCACTGTTCTTACAATCTTCTCAGCTGACTTATCAACTAAATTGTGATCATAAGACTTTAATTTAATTCTAATCTTTTGACTCATAACATTATATTATATTAAATTTATAAAAAATAGATTCACAGACTAAGAGTCATTCGCTAGTCTGTAAATCAAAGTAAATCAACGCGACCTTTCACTTCTTCAAGTACAGTCTTAGCAATAGAAGAAGATACTTGAGCATGATGAGAATACGTCATTGAGGAGGTTGCACGCCCAGAAGTAATCGTCCGCAAAGCAGTCACATAACCAAACATTTCAGCTAAAGGCACCATTGCCTTAACAATACGAGCGCCTGACCGACTAGATTCCATACCCTCAACTTGTCCACGACGTTTATTCAAGTCTCCAATAACATCACCCATACTCTCTTCGGGAGTAACTACTTCCAGCTTCATTATAGGCTCCATCAAAACAGGACCAGCCTTCGCACACGCATTTTTATAAGCCTGAATAGCACAAATTTCAAAAGACAATTGATCTGAATCGACTGGATGGAATGACCCATCCAACAACGTAACTTTCAAAGAATCCATTGGAAATCCTGCTAGAACGCCATTCTTCATAGCAGCCTGAAAGCCTTTTTGAACCGATGGTATAAATTCCTTAGGAATATTTCCTCCAGTCACTTCATTAATAAATTGTAACCCACCATCAGTAAAATTATCATCGGTTGGTCCCACATTTACTATAATATCAGCAAATTTACCACGCCCACCAGACTGCTTTTTATAAAGTTCTCGCAAATTAACAGTCTTAGTAATTGCCTCCTTATAATTAACCTGAGGCCTTCCTTGGTTACATTCAACTTTAAATTCTCGCTTCAAGCGATCAATAATAATATCTAGATGAAGCTCGCCCATACCTGAAATGACAGTTTGTCCCGTCTGCTCATCAGTCTTTACAGTAAAAGTCGGATCCTCTTCTGCTAATTTAGCTAAACCATTAGATAGCTTATCCATATCTTTCTGAGTCTTAGGCTCAACAGCAATACCGATTACAGGCTCTGGGAAATCCATAGATTCCAAAACAATAGGCGAGTTTTCGTCACACAAAGTATCGCCCGTGCGAATATCTTTAAAACCAACTCCAGCCCCAATATCACCCGCAGAAATTACCTCAACCGGATTTTGCTTATTAGAATGCATTTGAAATAGCCGGGAAACCCGCTCTTTCTTTCCCGAACGGCTATTATACACATAAGAGCCTGCCTCTATTTTTCCAGAATAGACACGGAAAAAAGTCAAACGCCCTACATATGGATCTGTAGCTATTTTAAAAGCTAAAGCTGATGTTTTTTCATCTTCATCTGGTTTACGATCCTCTTCCCCGCCTGTTTCAGGGTTAGTTCCAACAATATTTGGAGTATCCAACGGAGATGGTAAAAAAGCACAAACATAATCCAAAAGAGTTTGAACTCCTTTATTTTTAAAGGAAGATCCGCATAGCATCGGAACGATTTCCATTTTCAATGTTCCTGCACGCAAGGCACGAAGGATCTCTTCTTCCGTTATAATTGAAGGATCATCAAAAAACTTTTCCATCAACGCATCATCAAATTCAGCCACAGTTTCAAGCATTTTACCTCTCCACTCTTCTGCTTCAACTCGCAAATCTGCCGGCACATCTTCCACATCATAATCAGCTCCCATTGTTTCATCATGCCACAAAATAGCTTTCATCTTAATCAAATCAACAACTCCTTTGAAGCTCTCTTCTGCACCAATAGGAATAACCACGGGACAGGGATTCGCGCCCAAAATATCTTTCATCTGGCGAACAACTTCAAAGAAATCAGCACCAGAACGATCCATCTTATTAACATATCCTATACGAGGTACATTGTATTTATCTGCCTGACGCCACACTGTTTCAGACTGAGGTTCTACTCCACCTACAGCACAATAAGTCGCAACAGCACCATCAAGAACGCGCAAAGAGCGTTCTACTTCTGCCGTAAAATCTACATGCCCCGGAGTATCAATTAAATTAATTTTATAAACATCACCCGCATACTTCCAACGTGTAGTCGTAGCGGCAGAAGTTATTGTTATACCTCTCTCCTGCTCTTGCTCCATCCAATCCATAGTGGCTGCACCATCATGCACCTCCCCGATCTTATGAGTCAATCCCGTATAATATAAAATACGCTCAGAAGTTGTCGTTTTCCCAGCATCAATATGAGCCATGATGCCAATATTACGTGTCAAATGTAAATCTTGTTTTGCCATTTCAATTCCTCGTCACCTTATTATATTTCAATCTGAACAATTACCTTTTAAATATTTAGAACTTAAAGTGAGCAAACGCACGATTTGCCTCTGCCATCCGATGCATATCTTCTTTACGTTTAAAAGCACCCCCCTGCTCATTATATGCGTCCAATATCTCTGCAGCCAATTTATCAGCCATAGATTTACCTCCACGTTTACGAGCAAAGATTATTAAATTTTTCATAGAGATTGACTCTTTACGATCTGGACGAATTTCAGTAGGGACTTGGAATGTAGCTCCACCCACACGACGAGACTTAACCTCTACTTGAGGAGTTACATTATCTAATGCTTTTTTCCAAATTTCAAGCGCTGATTTTTCTTCACTAGGAAGCTTAGTTTTTACAGTTTCCAAAGCTGCATAAAAGATTTCATAAGATGTATTTTTCTTACCATCATACATCAAATGGTTCACAAATTTTGAGACCTTTTGATCATTGTACACGGGATCCGGTAGGATAACACGTTTTTTAGGTTTTGCTTTTCTCATTTTAAAAAAAAATAATGTTTTTGTTCTTGGTTGTCCACTTCTTCCACCTTCAATCCTCTCACCAGAGAATTTACTCAACCTTTAGCACCTCCAATAAACTAAAACTCAAATTACACTTCTAGATATCTTACAAATTATTTACAATCATTTTTTCTTTCCAGACGGCGCAGCTTGTCCCGCCTTTGGACGTTTAGCACCATATTTTGAACGCCTTTGAGTGCGGCCAGCCACACCGGCTGTATCCAGTGTTCCACGCACAATATGATAACGCACACCTGGAAGATCCTTCACACGTCCACCACGCACTAATACAATAGAGTGCTCTTGCAAATTATGTCCTTCACCTGGAATATAAGAGTTAACCTCCTTACCATTAGTTAAACGAACACGCGCAACTTTACGCATTGCCGAATTAGGTTTTTTGGGAGTAGTAGTATACACTCTCACGCAAACGCCACGCCTTTGAGGACATGAATTAAGTGCCGGTGATTTACTTTTCTCCACCAGAACCTCACGTCCTTTCCTTACTAATTGCTGAATTGTAGGCATTTTAATTGTTTTTAATTATATATTATATTACATTAATTTCTTTACAATACATTTTGGGCTGCAAAGATACAAATAAAAAAATAAATAATCAATTATATATTATATTTTTTAAGCATCACCTTTGAGATTCGGTATAGGAGGAAGCAGTTGCTCAGCGGATAAACGAATCATTCCAAATGTATTTTCATATTTGCTAATATTGTCTTCCAATGCTTGTAATAAACGCTTAGCATGCTCTGGAGCTAAAACAATACGCGATTTGACACTCGCTTTAGGTATTCCAGGCATAATACGCACAAAATCTAAAATAAATTCTGAGCTAGAATGAGTTATGATAGCCAAGTTTGCATATATACCTTGTGCTACTTCTTCATTTAATTCTATAGCCAATTGACTACTCTTTTCTTGATTTTCCATAATTTCAAAGTTTTTAGCGTTTTAAGAACTTTCAAAGATAAAATAATTTCTATAAATAAAAAGAGGAAACTAAACGTTTCCTCTTTTTAGAATTATGAATGCATGTTAATAAGATATTTACCTATTCACTAACATCCATTGAGTTATAGTCAAGAACTGTCTTTTTATTTGCGAGAATACGGTCATACTCTTCCTTAGACCCGACAATAATCTTATCAAATTCGCGTTGCCCAGTACCTGCAGGAATTAGATGTCCACAGATAACATTTTCTTTCATACCTTCTAACCGATCCACCTTTCCATTAATTGCTGCCTCATTAAGAACTTTCGTTGTTTCCTGAAATGATGCAGCCGACATGAAGCTAGAAGTTTGCAATGCAGCGCGAGTAATACCTTGAAGAATTTGATTTGAGGTTGCAGGAACAGCATCACGCACTTCAACAAGTTTTAAATCACGGCGTTTTAACATACTATTCTCATCACGTAACTTACGAGCTGTAACAATCTGTCCCGGCTGCAGATTTTGAGAATCACCAGCACTAATAACAACCTTTTTGCCCCAAATGCGATCATTTTCTTCCATAAAGTCCAATTTATCCACAATTTGTTGCTCTAAGAAGCGCGTGTCACCCGGTTCATCAATTTCAACCTTCCTCATCATTTGCCGAACAATAATTTCAAAGTGTTTATCATTAATCTTCACTCCCTGCAAACGATAAACATCTTGAACCTCATTAACTATATATTCTTGTACAGCCGTAGGCCCTTTAATAGCAAGAATATCGGCAGGAGTAATAGCTCCATCAGATAAAGGAGTACCTGCACGAACATAATCATTTTCTTGTACCAAAATTTGTTTAGACAAAGGTACAAGATATTTTTTGACCTCTCCTCCCTTAGACGTTACAATGATTTCGCGATTACCACGTTTTACCTTACCCATTGTGACCTCTCCATCTATTTCTGAAACAACAGCAGGATTTGAAGGATTTCTGGCCTCAAATAGCTCAGTAACACGAGGGAGACCACCTGTAATATCTCCTGCTTTACCAACAGCCCGCGGAATCTTCACAATAACATCACCTGCTTTAACTTTCTGCTGATTTTCGACAACAACATGACCACCAACAGGGAAATTATAAGTACGAATTAGCTCTCCGTCTTCAGTCATGATATGAGCTGTTGGAACTTTTGTTTTATCCTTTGATTCAATAATAATAATCTCACGCAAACCAGTAGATTCGTCCGATTCAACTTTATAGGTCACATTTTCAATAACGCCTTCAAATTCAATCTTACCTGTAGCTTCTGTAATAATTACAGCATTAAATGGGTCCCAGCGAGCAATAAGCTTAGCTTTTTCTACAATCTCACCATCTGCCGCATATAGCGTTGATCCATAAGGAACATTGTGAGTGGAGAGAACAATTCCGGTATTTATATCTACAAAACGCACTTCGGCCAAACGTCCGACAACGACTTTTACAGATTCTCCACCTTCTTCAATAACATCAACTGTACGAAGCTCCTCAAACTCTAAACGGGCTGGGTTTTTAGCAACAATACTTGCGTTTGCTGCGATATTAGCAGCCGTACCACCAGCATGAAAAGTTCTCAAAGTCAGCTGTGTACCAGGTTCACCGATAGATTGTGCAGCAATAACCCCTACAGCCTCACCTCTTTGAACCATACGACTCGTAGCAAGGTTGCGACCATAGCATTTCGCACATACCCCTTTTTTTGATTCACAAGTCAAAACGGAACGTATTTCAACACTCTCAATTGGAGAATCTTGAATTTTTTTGGCAATTTCTTCAGTTATTTCTTCTCCACCAGCAACAAGCAGTTCACCCGTAGTAGGATGAATAATATCATGCACAGAAACACGCCCAAGGATACGTTCATATAACGTAGCAATAATCTCATCATTATTTTTTAAATCTGTACAAACAAGTCCGCGCAAAGTGCCACAATCCTCTTCGGTAATAATAACATCATGAGATACATCAACTAAACGCCGCGTTAGATAACCCGCATCAGCAGTTTTCAACGCTGTATCAGCTAATCCTTTACGAGCACCATGAGTAGAGATAAAGTATTCCAATACAGATAATCCTTCCTTAAAATTAGAAAGAATCGGATTCTCTATGATTTGCCCGCCTTCGGCACCAGCCTTCTGAGGTTTTGCCATCAAGCCACGCATACCTGATAACTGCCGGATTTGCTCTTTAGAGCCACGAGCTCCGGAATCTAGCATCATATATACGGAATTAAATCCTTGATCATCGCTTGAAATCGTTTTCATCAAGATATTAGATAGCTCTGAATTAACATGAGTCCAAATATCAATAACTTGATTATAACGTTCATTATTAGTAATGAAACCCATGTTATAGTTATTAATTACTTGCTCAACTTCTTCATATCCTTTCTGAACTAAAGCTTCCTTCTCATCCGGAATAATTATATCACCTAAATTGAATGACAAACCTCCCTTAAAGGCCATCTTATATCCCAAATTTTTAATGCCATCCAAAAAATCGGCAGCCTTTGCTACGCCACAAACTTTAATAACATTACTAATAATGTCACGTAATGACTTTTTTGATATTATTGTATTAATATAGCCAGCTTCAGGAGGAACTATTTCATTAACGATAACACGTCCAACGGAAGTATCATGCATCATCTTCTTTATGACATTACCATTCTCATCTACATCTTTAACAATAACACTAATCGGAGCATGAATATCAACCTTACCTTCATTATACGCTATCAAAGCTTCTTCCGGACCATAAAATGAAAGTCCCTCACCCTTAGCCCCTTTTCGAAGTTTTGTAATATAATACAAACCTAGAACCATATCTTGAGAAGGCACAGTTATAGGAGCCCCATTAGCGGGATTTAAAATATTATGAGATTGAAGCATCAACATTTGAGCTTCTAGAACAGCTTCATTACTTAAAGGCAAATGAACCGCCATTTGGTCCCCGTCAAAGTCTGCATTAAAAGCTGTACATGCCAAAGGATGTAATTGTATAGCTTTACCTTCAATCATTTTGGGTTGAAAAGCTTGGATTCCCAACCGATGCAATGTTGGTGCACGGTTCAATAACACAGGGTGTCCTTTCATTACATGCTCCAAAATATCCCAAATAACAGGATCTTTACGATCTACAATTTTTTTTGCACTCTTAACTGTTTTTACGATACCACGTTCTATTAACTTTCGAATAATAAAAGGCTTATATAATTCAGCTGCCATTAGTTTGGGAATACCGCATTCTCCCATTTTTAATTCCGGACCAACAACAATCACTGAACGTGCAGAATAGTCCACACGCTTTCCCAATAAATTCTGTCGGAAACGCCCTTGCTTACCCTTAAGACTATCGGACAGAGATTTTAGCGGACGATTAGCATCCGTCTTAACAGCACTTGATTTACGTGAATTATCAAATAGCGAATCAACAGCCTCTTGAAGCATTCGTTTCTCATTTCGCAAGATCACCTCAGGAGCTTTAATTTCTATCAGCCGCTTTAACCTATTATTACGAATAATTACTCGACGGTAAAGGTCATTTAAATCAGATGTTGCAAAACGACCTCCATCCAACGGCACCAACGGACGCAATTCAGGAGGAATAACAGGAACAATTCGTATAACCATCCACTCGGGCTTATTTCGCCCTCGAGAAGCACGGAATGATTCAACAACTTGAAGCCGCTTCAGGGCTTCATTTTTACGTTGTTGAGAAGCATCACTTCCTGCACGGTGACGAAGTTCATATGACAAAGCATCCA
>JALCME010000025.1 GCA_022648295.1 Bacteroides sp.
CAACAATGCTGACCGTATTTTTCATAAAGCGTACGAATATGGAGGTGATGCTGCCTAACATTCCACTTGCAGTCATGGCACCACCGAAGCACATGGCGCAAAGAATCAACCATACAGTATTGAGCATACCCGACATGCCGCGGGTGGCAACAAGGTCGGTCAGTATGGAATTGCTTGTACTTAAGTTGGTATTGCCGTAAAGGGTCATCATGATTCCTTTGAATATGTTATTTTCACCGGCAATCTCTTTTAGAAGATCGGGTTGGAAGATTACGGCAAATAGACCTGCCAGCATGGTAGACAAAAACAAGGTTATGATGGAAGGGGCTTTACGGGCAATTAGTATGCCGGTTACCACCGGAACAAGTAGCAACCAGGGAGTGATATTGAAGCGGGAATCCAGTGCGAGGGCAAATTCATTGATTTGTTCTGTGGAATTGCTGTCATGGGTCAATCCCATTATGGTAAAGATGATTATAGCGATAATAAGTGATGGAATAGTGGTAATCATCATATAGCGTATATGCCGGAATAAAGGTACCTCTGCTACCGATGAGGCCAGAATGGTGGTGTCTGACAATGGTGAAATTTTATCACCAAAGTAGGCTCCCGATATAATGGCTCCGGCTATCCATCCCCCATCAAATCCTTGTGCTTTACCGATACCCATCAGGGCAATGCCGATGGTTGCGATAGTAGTCCACGAACTGCCGGTCATCACGGAAACCAGCGCGCAGATAATGCAAGTGGAAGCCAAAAAGAAATCAGGATGAATGATTTTTATGCCATAATAAATAAGTGTAGGTACTATTCCGCTTATCATCCACGATCCACTGAGTGATCCGATAATAAGCAAGATAATAATGGCTGTGCCTATGCCTGAAATATTATTAGTGATGGCTATTTCGTAATCTCTCCAAGGTACATGATAGAATGCTATTCCTATGAAAACACAAAATGCAGTGGTGGTTAATAATGCTATTTGACTGCCTCCGCTTAAAGCATCGCTACCAAAAGTATGTATGGTGGCAAATAGTATTCCTACCAATAAAACGATGGGTAATAGGGAAACAAGAGGCGATGGGACCCTCTTTCTTGAATTCATGGAGACTTGTTGCTTCATTATATCTGTTATCGTTACCTTGTTATATTGTAATGTGGTGTTGCAAAGGTAAAATAAAAATGTCTGATCTCTTTATATTCTTACTTTTTACGAATAAAAATTATCAATTCTTTATGTTTCATTGGAATTTTGATAGTATATTTGATTCCTATTGAATGTTTTTGCTTAAAGAATGAATAATTTAAGACATGGATAAGATTTTTTTTTCGCTTGATAAAAAAGTAGTGACTTTCGGTGAAGTGATGTTGCGGCTTACTGCTCCTCATTTTCTTCGTTTCTCCCAAACCAAAGAATTTGTTGCTTCATATGGAGGTAGTGAGGCTAATGTTGCCGCTTCGCTTGCTAATTTCGGGATACCGGTGGAATTTGTAACCCGTTTACCGGATAATGCCATGGCTCATGCATGTATTGATTCTCTCCGTGCCAATGGTTTGGGCACCGATGGTATTGTATTTGGTGGTGGGCGTATGGGACTGTACTTTTTGGAAAGCGGAGCTGCTTTACGCAATTCCAATGTGGTTTACGATCGGGAGGGATCTTCTTTTGCCACGTTGCGTCCGGGGATGATCAATTGGAAAAAAGTTTTTGCTGATGCCGGGTGGTTTCATTGGTCGGGCATAGCAGCTGCGCTTTCGCAAGACGGGGCTGATGTCTGCCGGGAGGCTTTGGAAGAAGCTGATCGTATGGGGCTGGTGATTTCCTGCGATTTAAATTTTCGTAAGAAGTTGTGGAACTATGGTCGTCCTGCAGCTGAGGTTATGCGTCCGTTGGTTCAATATAGTGATGTCATTTTTGGTGCGGAACCTGAATATCAAGAGATCTTAGGTATAAGACCTGTTGGTTTTAAAGCGGTGAATACAGATTATTCTCTTGATTTACCGGCTTTTGAATTGTTTGGTCGGCAAGTAGTCGATCTAGTCCCCCGTTGTCAAAAAGTATTTCTTGAACTTCGGAATTCCATTTCTTCCAATCATAATTTGCTTGCTGCTGTGCTCTATTCTGCCGGGACATTGAAGCATACCGGCATTTATGATATAGCTCAAGAGGTGGACCGCGTAGGAACGGGCGATGCTTTTGTTGGTGGTTTGATTTGCGGATTGATTCGTTATGCCGACGATCAAAAGGCTTTGGATTTTGCTCTTGCTGCTTCTACTCTTAAGAATACCGTGTATGGAGATTTCAACCAGGTAACAGTGGAAGAAGTGGAAAGTTTGATGAATGGTAATACTTCCGGGCGTGTATCCCGGTGATGAATTAAATAATAAAAATGAAAAGCATGAAAAGAAAACAAATTTTGTTCAGCGTATTTTTGCTGTTTACAGCAATTTCAGTTCAGGCTGCGCGGGTGGACACGGTAATGGTGAAAAGTTCTTCAATGAATAAGGAAGTGAAAGTGGTCTATGTTTTGCCTGATAAGGCCTTAGGTTCCCATGCTAAAGCTTGTCCGGTGATTTATCTGTTACACGGATATTCGGGTAATGCGTGTTCATGGATAGAATTAAAACCTGAATTGCCTGAAATTGCGGATGCAAAAGGTATCATTTTTGTATGTCCGGATGCGAAGAACAGCTGGTATTGGGATAGTCCCAAAGACCCAAGTTATCGATACGAAACGTTTACTTCGACGGAATTGGTGAAATATACCGATGCCCATTATGCTACAGTCCCCGATAGAAAAGCCCGGGCCATTACCGGTTTAAGCATGGGAGGGCATGGAGCTTTGTGGATTGCTTTCCGTCATAAAGATACTTTCGGAGCAGCCGGAAGCACAAGTGGAGGTGTTGACATCCGTCCGTTTCCTATGAACTGGGAAATGAATAAACAATTAGGAGAATTTGCTGCCAATAAAGGTTTGTGGGATTCACACACCGTTATTAATCAAATAGATAAAGTTAATCATGGAGATTTTGCTTTGATTATTGATTGCGGGGAGAGTGACTTTTTTCTTGAAGTAAACAAAGAATTACACAAAAGATTACTGGCCAGAAACATTGACCATGATTTTATTACCCGTCCGGGTGTTCACAATGGAGCTTACTGGAACAATTCAATAGATTACCAAATCTTGTTTTTCTCGAAGTTCTTTAAGAAAAGTGATTTTTGATTTAGAGTTCATAGCTGCTATGTGACTGAAGAAGAAGCTTAGTAGGCTAAAAGAATAACGCCCTCGTTACGATGACTGTAGCGAGGGCGTTTTGTTGTTTTTGAGGTTTTTAATATCCTCATGTGTCATAGTTTTCCTAATATTTTGTCCATTACCCAATTAGTTAGGGTAGCGCTTTCACCATTACAAGTACATGTAGCTTTTCCAAGCAGGTGGTCTACTACGGCCTGAATGAGCGGTTGTTGCACATGTTCGGGATTGGGAACTACAATCTCTTCCCTTCCTTTCTCCGTGTGTAAAGCTATAGGCTCGTAGGTAAATACGGAGAAACAAATCATTCCTTTGTCTCCGATAATTTCAATACGATCCTCACGCGCAGATTCATGTGCAACAAAGCACCAGGAACCACTTCCTACAACACCATTTTCAAATTTGAAGCAGGCGCTAAGAGTATCTTCAACTTGGTATAGGCCTCCCATATTACTCTTATATCCACTGGCTTCCAATATACAACCAAATATACTTTGCAGCAGGTCTATTTGATGAGGGGCCAAGTCATAAAAGTACCCACCTCCTGCAATATCCGGTTGTACCCGCCAAGGTAGATTTTCTTTGTTATAGTCCAGGTCACGTGGCGGTTGGGCAAAACGTATTTGGATATTAATAATGTTTCCAATACTTCCGCTCTTGACTAATTCCTTCACTTTCTGGAAATAGGGTAGGTAGCGGCGGTAATAAGCAACAAAACAAGGCACTCCGGTGGTATTGGAAATACGATTGATTCGGCAGCACTCTTCGTAAGTCACAGCCATTGGCTTTTCTATGTAAACAGGTTTTCCTGCTTTCATGGCCATGATGGCATAGGTGGCGTGTGAAGAGGGAGGAGTAGCTATGTATATTGCCGTTACTTCTTCATCATCAATTAATTCTTGCGCATCGTCGTACCACTTGGGTATATTTCTTTCTTTAGCATAAGCTTTTGCTTTTGATAGATTGCGGCTCATCACAGCAACGACCTCGGAACCTTCCACTTTTTGGAAAGCAGGACCGCTTTTTTGCTTTGTCACTTCTCCGCAACCAATAAATCCCCATTTAATTGTTTTATTTTCCATAGTATTCATTAATCCTTTTCCGAATTTTCTTCGAAATCAAAGTCAAAATCAAAGTCATCTAAGAATTCGGGAGTGGTGAAGTCATCCAGATTCCGCCGATCCTTTTTGGTAGGTCGTCCCGTTCCTTTAGCACGGTTTATAAAACCGTTGATTCTGCTCATTTCCAACAATTCATATTGGTCGGGAGTGGTTACATTTTCCATCATTTGCGCAACAAGTTTTGCGCCTACCCGCTTTTCTATAGATTGTATCACTTTGAAAGAATAGGTCACAGGAGGTTTGCGTACTTGTATAACATCACCGGGTTTTATCATCCGGGCAGCTTTTGCTAAAGCGCCGTTGATGCTGACACGTCCTCTTTTGCATGCTTCGGCGGCAATAGTCCGTGTTTTAAAAATCCGTACCGCCCACATCCATTTATCTATTCTTGCTTCACTCATTTTTTATTGAATTGGTTCATTGTAATATCAATGCCCGCCAAACAAAAACTTTTGATTATTTCTCCGGCTGTTTCCAGTCGTTCATTCATAGTTTGCCAGTTTTCGTCGGTAAAATGTCCTAGAACATAATCCACTTGTCCGCCTCGTGGAAAGTCGTTACCTATTCCGAAGCGCAGACGGGCGTAGTTTTCCGTACCCAAAGTAGCAGCGATATGTTTTAATCCATTATGCCCGGCATCACTTCCTTTACTTTTTAAGCGTAATGTTCCGAAAGGTAATGCAAGGTCATCTACTACAATTAATACATTCTCCAATGGGATGTTTTCTTTTTGCATCCAGTAGCGTACGGCATTTCCACTTAGATTCATAAAAGTGGAAGGTTTTAATAAGGTAATTTGTTGTCCTTTGATGGATGCATTGGCTGTAAATCCGTATCTGTGATCGGTGAAGGAGGCTCCCAGGCTTTTTGCCAAAGCATCTGTCACCATAAAACCGATGTTGTGTCGGGTTTCATGATATTCCGGCCCAATATTCCCCAATCCTACTATTAGATATTTCATTCTTTAAAGGTACGTTTATGCGATCAATTTTGGTAAATAAGAAAAGAAACGCGGATTAACACAGTTATCCGCGGACTGATAAAAATCTGCGTTGTCTGTACTAATCCGCGTTTCGGAATATCTCTTTAAGCAGAGAGAGTTTATGCAGTTGCAGCCGCACCTCTTGCAGCACGTGTCAGCTTAACAGCACATACCACTGCTTCTTTGGCATTTAAAAGTTCCAGTCCTTCGTATTTAAGTTCACCTACTTTGACTGTTTTTCCTAAATCTAAATGAGAAACGTTTACGATCAGTTTTTCAGGAATTTCATTGTAAAGTGCTCTCACTTTCAATTTACGAATTTGCAGGCTTAATTTACCTCCGGCCTTCACACCTTCTGCCAAACCTTCCATCTGTATAGGCACTTCCATTACAATCGGTTTCTTCTCATCGATTTGGTAGAAGTCAACATGCAGAATGGTATCTTTTACCGGGTGAAATTGAATATCTTTTAAAATTGCATTTATTTTTTTACCGTCAATAACGAGGTCTACTACATAAATATGCGGAGTGTAAACCAAATTACGCAAGCCTTCAGCCGGTACAGTGAAATGGATATTTTCTCCTCCTCCGTAAAGCACGCAGGGTACACCGTTGTTTTTGCGAATAGCTTTCAAAGCTCTTGCTTGTTCCGAAGAACGCTCTGCAATAGTTCTTGCAGTACCTTTTACTTCAATTGATTTCATTTTAATTCTTTTTGTGTTACTCTAAATTAAGTTATCTTGCCTAATTCACCATCACACGGTGTGAATATCTTAATCACACGATATGCTGTAAAAAAGCGGTGCAAAATTACAGTTTCTTTTTGAATTATCAAATAGTTGGCTCTTCAAAATCGATATCTATCTTTATTTCATCGCTGGACTCTGTGCTTTCCTTTTCCTCTTCTTCCTTTACATCAGTGTCTTCATTCTCCGTGTTATTCATGTTCACAAAGCTAATAGCTTCGTGTAAGCCTGATTCGAATTTTTCGAAATCTTCTTTATATAAAAAGATCTTATGTTTTTCAAAACTAACCTGAGCATTATCTCCCTCTCCCGTAATTATTTTCTTGCTTTCTGTAATAGCAAGAAACATTTCATCTTTTCTGTTTTTCTTTACATCTAAATAATAGATGCGTTTGCCTGCTTTAATGGCTTTGGAGAAAACAATCTCCTTGTCATTCATCTCTACTCCGTTTTTCTTTTTTAAATCTTCCATACTATAGGCTTCTAAATTGTAATTGGCCTCAAAATTGACGATTTTTTTTTAACTGTCAAAAGAAAAAGCCCAGATAATGAGTCTTTGCATTAAAAAATGTGATTTTATTTATGTCGGATCATTTAAAATGCCTACTTTTGCAACTTGTTAATAACAACAATGATTAAGTGAATTATGATTAACAGAGTTCTTATTCGTCTTAAGATTATACAGATAGTATATGCTTATTATCAAAATGGTAGTAAAAATTTAGATGCTGCCGAGAAGGAGTTATTCTTTAGTTTATCCAAAGCATACGATCTGTATAATTACTTACTAATGCTGATGATAGCTTTGACGAATTACGCACAAAAACGAATTGATGCAGCAAAAACAAAATTGGCGCCTACGAAGGAAGAGCTGTACCCGAACATGAAGTTTGTGGAAAATAAGTTTATTGTCCAGCTGGATATCAATAAGCAGTTATTGGATTTCATCAATAATCAAAAGCGCTCGTGGCACAATGATGAGGATTTCATTAAAGAGTTATACGAGAAGATTATAGTTTCCGACATATATAAGGAATATATGGCTTCGGAGGATAAATCTTATGAAGCTGACCGTGAATTGTGGCGGAAACTTTATAAGGCGTTTGTCTTTAATAACGAAGCGCTGGATGTCCTGTTAGAAGACCAGAGCTTATACTGGAATGATGACAAGGAAATTGTGGATACTTTCGTGCTTAAAACCATTAAGCGATTTGATGAAAAGAGCGGAGCCGACCAACAATTATTGCCTGAATTTAAAGATGAAGAAGATCAGGAATTTGCGCGCCGGTTGTTCCGTCGCACAATTCTAAATTGCGACTATTACCGTCATTTGATTAGCGAGAATGTCCGTAACTGGGATTTAGACCGCGTTGCTTTTATGGATGTGGTAGTGATGCAATGTGCATTAGCTGAAATTTTAACCTTCCCGAATATTCCCATAAGTGTTTCGTTGAATGAATATGTGGAGATTGCCAAAATATATAGTACAGCAAAAAGTGGAAGCTTTGTTAATGGCACTTTGGATGGAATAGTTAATCAATTGAAAAAAGAGGGCAAGTTAACTAAAAAATAATATCTTTGTTGAATATAAAAAATTAAAAACTAGTTGTTTATGAATTTAATAGCCGTATTCTTGCAAGCTCCTTCAGGGGCTGCTGGTGGGGGAAGTATAATGTGGATTATGTTGATAGCAATGTTTGCTATTATGTATTTCTTCATGATTCGTCCGCAGAATAAGAAACAGAAAGAAATTGCAAACTTCCGCAAATCACTTCAGGTAAATCAAAAGGTGATTACTGCCGGTGGAGTTCATGGTATCATCAAGGAAATCAATGATAATGATGTTGTTCTTGAAATATCTGCTAACGTTAAGGTTAAGGTAGACAAGAATTCCGTTTTTGCAGCAGCAGGTGATGCCAACAACAGCCAGAGTGCTAAGTAAATAAAGTGATTTAAGTAGTTGAGCCTATGTTTGAGCGTAGGAATATAAAACTCATATACTGTAAGATTATTAGGAAGATTAAGAATTTTTTACTCAGTGATCAGAGTAGGGAATTCTTAATTTTTTTATTCTTCTTCCTTATTGCCGGAGGTTTCTGGTTGCTGCAAACGTTGAATGACGATTATGAGACGGAACTGTCCATGCCTGTCCGCTTGCGGAATATTCCCGATAATGTGGTCATTACTTCGGAACCTCCTTCTGAAGTACGCATCAGGGTGAAAGATAAAGGTACGGTATTGTTGAGTTACATGTTGGGCAAAAGTTTTTTCCCCGTTACGTTGGATTTCTCTGATTATAGTGGAGGTCGTAACAATCGTGTGCGTATTTACTTTCCCCAATTTGAGAAAAAAATACTTAGTCAGTTGAATCTCACTACCAAATTGCTGTGGGTGAAGCCTGATACTTTGGAATATATTTATTCTACGGGGGCTTCTAAACGGGTTCCCATAAAATTTAGAGGGGAAGTGGTAGCTGCCCGGCAATATTATATCTCCGATACAATCTTCCGTCCGGACTCGGTGTTGGTTTACGCTCCGGCGGATGTACTTGATACTATTACCGCCGCTTATACCCAAAGAATACATTTGGAGAATATATCGGATACGCTTATTCAGCAGGTATCTTTGTATGCACCGCGGGGGGTGAAGTTTGCACCGGCTACGGTTGATGCGGAGTTTCCTGTTGATGTCTATACCGAAAAAACGGTGGAAGTGCCTTTGCGGGGAATTAATTTCCCTGCTGGGAAAGAGTTGCGTACTTTTCCTTCGAAAGTGAGGGTGACCTTTCAGGTTGGTTTGAAGCATTTTAGAGAAATTAAAGCGGAAGATTTTCATATCAATATCTCTTACGAAGAGTTGCTCAATCAGGGATCAGATAAGTATACCGTGCAGCTTAAAACGATGCCTAAGGGAGTAAGCCAGGTTCGTTTAAACCCGGAGAAAGTCGATTTTTTAATAGAACAAATTTCTCCTGACAATGGCAATTAAAATAGGTATAACAGGTGGCATTGGCAGTGGAAAGAGTATTGTTTCCCATTTGCTGGAGGTAATGGGGGTGCCCGTTTATGTTTCGGATGACGAGGCAAAACGGCTTACAGTCTCTGATTCGCGCATCCGGGAACAATTAATGCTTTTACTCGGAGAAAATGTCTACCAAGGTGGAATACTCAATAGGCCGATGCTGGCTTCCTACCTTTTTGAAAGTCCTGATCGTATGAAGCAGATAAATAGTATTATTCATCCTGTTGTGAAATATGATTTCCGCGCGTGGGTGGAGGTGCATGATGATTCTCCTGTGGTTGGTTTGGAATCTGCTATTTTAATTGAAGCCGGCTTTGCCGGTGAGGTGGACTGCGTGGTTCTGGTTTATGCACCGGAGGAAATACGCATTGAACGTGCCATGAAACGTGATGGCGCTTCACGGGATTTAGTGGAACAGAGGGTACGCAGTCAGATGAGCGATGAAATAAAGCGTGAACAGGCAAATTTTGTAATAGTAAACGATGGTGAAACAGCGTTAATTCCTCAGGTTTTAGAGCTGATGTCTTCGCTATCCGAAAATATTTCCTACCTTTGTCCACCGAAAAGATAAATTACTAATAAAATTAAGATATACTATGCTAAAGACTATTTTGTCTATATCCGGTAAGCCCGGTTTGTATAAGCTTGTTTCACAAGGCAAGAATATGTTGATCGTAGAGTCTCTTTCTGACAAAAAACGTTTTCCGGCTTATGGCAACGAAAAAATTATTTCTTTGGGAGATATTGCCATGTATACGGATTCTGACGATGTGCCTTTGAAGGATGTGTTGCAAGCCATGAAAGTGAAGGAAAACGGAGCTGTTGTGGCAATAGACCCTAAAAAAGCAACTACCGAAGAATTGCGTGATTATTTAGAAAGCGTGTTACCCAACTTTGATCGCGACCGTGTTCATTCATCGGATATAAAGAAACTTATTGCATGGTATAATTTGTTAGTTTCATATGGAATGACTGATTTTGAAGAGGCTCAGGATACGGAAACTGAAGTTAACAAAGGAGAGTAATGACTGTAGGATAACACTCTAATAATACAAGAGGGTGGGTTATTCGTTTTTTTAGCGAATAATCCACCTTTTTTTTAAGATTTCATTTCTAAATTTGATTACTTTTTATATATTTGTTGCCATCCACAAAACATAGAGTGGTAGCGACCTCTCCCGCATAATTGCGGATAGAAAATGGATCAAAGCGTTTTATATTATCTTGTACTTGAAATCTGGAAAATTTCACTATATTCGGAGGTAATAATAAGTAGACGCTCATGCTTTATTATATATGCAAATATATAACGGAGCGTGGGTTGTTGTATATTATTTGAATAGTGGCAGTCCAGAGCCCCAAGTACAATGATAGCAGCAGTTCCCACGCTTTTGTATGAATACCTTCCCTTTAGAGGGAACTGGAGGGAAGAATAAATATGATGAAAGGGCATAAAAGCATGACAGTTCGGGTCGATGAAACCGATGGCAAGATCTATATATACGAGGTGTTTCCGGAGGCTATACTTTGTTTATATGACATTAGTGGAAACATTATTGAAATTAAACAGACGAAGACGCCAGAAGTATCTTTTGATATACCATCTCGGGGTAAGTATGTGCTGGTGGTGACTCATGCATTACATATGCCCATTGTTAAGAAGCTTGTGATAGAATAATGCCTTATCTTCATAATGCAGAAGTCCCCGGGAAATCGAGCGATGATTTCCCGGGGGCTTTTTCAATTATACTTAGAGGTATAGGGATGGCACCCTTGCGTATATATTTTAGGTTTAGTTGCTGAAAACCAATCCGTTGCCACTGGCGTCAACCGTAATCGGCTTGCTACGATCTACTTCTTGCGACAACAACCGTTTGGAGAGGTCATTGAGCAAATAATGCTGTATGGCCCGCTTTACAGGTCGTGCACCATATTCAGGATCATATCCGGTTTGGCTGATAAATTGTACGGCTGCATCAGTCAGTTTTAGCTCTACGCCATTTTGGGCAAGCATCTGCTGTATGCTCTTGATCTGAAGCAGTACAATCTGCTTGATTTCGCTTTCCGTCAACGGTAGGAACATGATGATTTCATCAATACGGTTCAGGAACTCCGGTCGGATGGATTTCTTCAGCATGTTCATCACTTCGTTCTTGGTTTCTTCTATCACCTGAACTTTATTGGAACTGTTGATGTGTTCCATTTGGCTCTGGATATACGAGCTTCCCATGTTCGAAGTCATGATGATGATGGTATTCTTGAAGTTGACTACCCGTCCTTTGTTGTCCGTCAGACGACCGTCGTCCAATACCTGTAACAGGATGTTGAACACGTCCGGGTGCGCTTTTTCTATTTCATCGAACAAGACGACGGAATAGGGCTTACGTCGTATGGCTTCGGTCAACTGTCCGCCTTCATCATAGCCTACGTATCCGGGAGGCGCTCCAACCAGTCGGGAAACGCTGAATTTCTCCTGATATTCACTCATGTCGATACGCGTCATCATGGACTCATCGTCAAACAGAAATTCTGCAAGTGCCTTGGCCAGCTCCGTTTTACCTACACCAGTGGTACCAAGGAAGATGAACGATCCGATGGGACGTTTGGGATATTGTAATCCCGCACGGCTACGGCGTACGGCATCAGCAACAGCCTGAATAGCTTCTTCTTGTCCAATGACCCGCTTGTGCAGTTCATCTTCGAGGTGTAGCAGCTTATCTTTCTCACTTTGAAGCATCTTGTTAACCGGTATGCCCGTCCAGCGAGATACTACGTCGGCAATGTCTTCGGCATCCACTTCCTCTTTAATCATGGCGTTGTCACCCTGCATCTCGTGCAGTTGTTGCTGCGTATCCTCAATTTCTTTGTTGAGCGCCTGTAACTTGCCGTAACGGATTTCCGCCACTTTGCCATAGTCACCTTCACGTTCCGCTTTGTCGGCTTCAAATTTCAGGTTTTCTATTTCCACCTTGTTCTGCTGAATCTTGTTCACCAGTGTTTTCTCGCTTTGCCACTTAGCCTTATATAGGCTTTCCTGCTCTTTCAGTTCGGCAAGTTCCTTACCGATCTGTTCCAATTTAGGCTTGTCATTTTCCCGTTTGATGGCTTCGCGTTCAATCTCCAACTGCTTGATTTTACGTGAAATCTCATCCAGTTCCTCGGGCACGGAATCCACTTCCATACGTAGTTTGGCTGCCGCTTCATCCATCAGGTCGATGGCTTTATCCGGCAGAAAACGGTCGGTGATGTACCGGTTGCTAAGCTCCACGGCTGCAATAATGGCATCGTCTTTGATTCGTACGTGGTGGTGGTTTTCGTAACGTTCCTTCAGTCCTCGCAATATAGAAACGGTACTCAACGTATCCGGTTCGTTGACCTGAACAATCTGGAAACGACGTTCCAACGCCTTGTCCTTTTCAAAGTATTTTTGATACTCGTCCAAGGTGGTGGCACCAATGCTTCGCAATTCTCCACGAGCCAGTGCTGGCTTTAGAATATTGGCTGCATCCATAGCCCCCTCGCCTTTACCGGCTCCTACCAGTGTGTGGATTTCGTCGATAAACAAAATGATGTTTCCGTCGGAGTTCTTCACTTCGTTAATCACGGCTTTCAAACGTTCCTCAAACTCACCCTTATATTTGGCACCGGCCACGAGCGCACCCATGTCCAGTGAATAAACCTGCTTGTTTTTAAGATTTTCCGGTACATCTCCCCGAAGGATACGATGTGCCAGACCTTCCACAATAGCCGTTTTACCTGTACCCGGTTCACCGATCAGGATGGGATTGTTTTTGGTACGCCGGCTCAGGATTTGAAGTACCCGGCGGATTTCTTCGTCACGTCCTATCACCGGGTCGAGTTTACCGTTGCGGGCGGCTTCGTTCAGGTTGATGGCATATTTTTCCAACGCTTGATAATTGTCTTCGCTGGATTGTGAAGTAACCTTTTCGCCTTTACGCAGTTCTGTGATAGCTTCCCGCAATTCCCGTTCCGTCATTCCCGCATCTTTCAGGATGGTGGCGACGGTGCTTTTAACCGTAAGCAATGACAGCAACAGGTGTTCTATGGAAACAAACTCATCGCCCATTTCCTTGGAATATTGGGTTGCTTTTTGGAATACGTCGTTGGTTTCCCGACTCAGATAAGGTTCTCCGCCCGATACTTTGGGCAGGGAATCGGTCTGCTTGTCAAGTACGGTGGCTATTTGTTGCCCGTTCATACCCAGCTTTTGGAAGATGAAGTTGGTGATGTTTTCACCGACTTTCATTACCCCCTGCATCACATGTACCGGCTCAATGACTTGCTGTCCCTTGCTTTGGGCAAGGTTCAACGCCTCTTGTACGGCTTCCTGCGATTTGATGGTAAAATTGTTAAAGTTCATATTTTATCTCCTTTCATTTTCGTTTTGTTTTCAATGCTATACTGGCAAATGATTTGCCAAGCTGTTGAGCGTGTCAAAATTGCAGATAAATCAGAATAAAATATGACAAAATGACTGTTGCTACATTTCGTCATTTTCTGTTCCTAAAGCCATCGGTTCTGTTCTTTCGAAGTAGTGGTCCTACCTGACAAAGATTGCGGTTCCATTTTGCTAAAGTTGCGCTTCTACTCCGTGGAAGTAGCGCTTCTGTTTGGCGAGAGTTGCGCTTCTGTTTTTCAGGCTTACTTTCGTTGCATCCCGGGTTTACATCCATTGCATCCCAGGTTTGTAGCCGTCGTAGCCCAGGTCTGTGATGCCTGTATCCCAGGTTTGTAGCCGTTGTATCCCGGGTTTATATCTGTCGTACCTAAGGGCGAAGAGGGTTACTCCCCCGATCTATGACGTTTGCTGCCCGGATTAATGACGTTTGTTACCCCGGTTTATGATGTTTGTTTCCCGAATTAATGACTTCTGCTGTCCGGATTTGCGCGGAGGATGCTCCCGACTGGCAATAGCAGCTGTTCCGTTTCGCAATGGCGGAGCCGAATTTATGAATGCTTTGCCGTTTTTATAATATTCATCGGCAACAGCTTCATTATCAGCAATAACATCAGCATCGACAACATTGCCTGCAATAACAGGACTGATGCCAGTAACTACATCAGTAGCAGAACCGGTATCACTAGCAACGGCAACATCAACAAAAATATCATCATCAACAGCAGCAGAGTCTCTCTCTTTTTCTTCTTCTTTTTCTGCTGTTGCTATTTTATTTATTCTCATCTTATCTATTCTTATCTTATCTATTCTTAGCACGCGCGTATTGATTTCATACAGGTAGATGTGTTTAACCCGCTCGCTACTCCTTAAATGCTTGTCTTCGAAGCTGATAAGGGTAAGTAAGAAGCCTCCTTCCGGCATCGTTTCCGGTGCTGTTTTTGTCGAAAATTCATCTGGTTTTCGTTCAAAATTGGTCGAATACTGGTTCAGTTTCTGTTCATTTTTGGGCCAATATCCATTCAGTTTTAGTCTTTTTTTTGCCAAATATCCATTCATTTCCGGTGCATCGTTTACCCAATTCCACCTCAAAAACCAGTTAAAAACTCTCAGGTCTTTGCTCAGTTCCAACAATACTTTCTGCATGGAAAACAGGTAATACGTCCGGCGGTCCGCTTCATTTTCGGGCCAGTGTCCGTTTAAATAAAGTTCGCCTTTGCGGAGTGTGGCATATACATAGTGTTTTATACACTCCACATTTTCTTCGATGGGTTCTTCTGCTATTTCCGGTACATTTCCGGTTGCTTCTGACGTGTCTTTAGCAGTAAGACAGGCCTTTTGTTTATCTTCGCAAGAGCTATTGATAGCTTTGGTAAAACAGCTGTCCGCCCCTTTAGTAAACGGGGCATTGGGGCTTTCCGTAAACGGTTCGTTTACATTTTCAGTGATCTGACTGTTTGAAGTTTCTGAAGCGCACTCGTTTACATTTTCGGCAATGCGATTGTTCAGATCCTTTGCAGAGTGTTGGTCTGTCCTTGCGACTGTTTTGCTTTCCGGAGAGTCTTTGTTTGCAGTGTGGTTTCTGTCAGGGTGGGTATTTCCTTTATGCGTGGTGGAGCCATCATCACTACTCTTTGAATATGGAATAACCGAAGAGAAGCAGTCTCCTTCCACGTTAAATAATCCGTAATCGGTAATCACCTTCTTCATGTAAGTTGAGGTGAATCCTTTTCGTCTGATACTGTTAAGATAGAGGAAACTTATTTTCTGATGCGACTGCATGCTGATTTTCTCAATGATATACCAGTACGTACCGTATCCTTTTGCTCCTTCTTTAGCGAGGAGAGCGCCTATCCGCTCATCGAATGATGCACATTTATCGTGTTTAAACCAAGGATATGAATTCATTTCTTTTCTTAATTTTATTGTAACAAAATTACTAAATAATAAATGTTAAGTATGTGTTAAAATGTACGGTTTGTGTTTTCAAATTTTATTATTAATGCCCTCAGAAGTAGCTGTGGAGCCTGTTTTTTTCGATAAAAAAAGTAAAAACCGTACATTTGTCGAATTATGTTTTTTTAACGCCGATTTGCTTTTGAAGGATGTCGTATGCTCACCTTTATGCATCTTTTTGAGGTAAGTGGGTGGGGAGATAAGAAGAATATTGTATCTTTAGGGCTCTAATTGAAAAATAAATAAGGATATGGCAGATCAAGTTCAGTTTGTTGAGAATGTGGTGTTGATAGACCTTGCCGGGTTTAATGAAGCGGTTTCTCTTATCAAGCGTTTTTTTGAAGATCATCTGAACAGAAAGATTGATGATCTCGACTTACAGGGATGGGTGTCGTGCATGGCTATGGATGCCGGAATAACTGCCGGAAGAAACCGGGTACAGGTCATTTTCCTGCACGATGGAACGGTTAGTGACCTTTCGTGTTGCAGTGCTCCTCCGTTAGATGATCTTAAAGGGATGGGTTTCACTAGTTCATTGGGCGATTTTACGTTCTCCGTCATTTCGTCCGAAGGGTTTGCTTCCCAGGAGAATTTCTTCCTTGATTTGATGCACATTGCCCTTGATTCGGTGGAGGTGAAACGCCTTGTTCTGATTCCCGATAATGTAGCTTATGGTGATAAAATGCATGAAGTTTTGCACCAAACCTTGCCTGAAATTCAGGCTGAGAAACCCAAGGAGATTGTTTGTTTCTTTACAGCCGTTCAAGATAAGCCGTTGGAATATAAATGCGATTCTCTTATCTTCTCGATGATGCATTGCATGAATATCAATAGCGATGAGCTTGGTTTTATTTACGAAAATTGATAAGAGATAAGTCGCTTGCCGTATTGTTGTTTTCTTATGCTTCATCCCTGCAAATAACTCGCTTTGCTGTTAAACGTTGTTTGCATATTCGTCGGGTGTTGTTTGCCTTATTATTCTTGAGAATGATGATTTTATAAATTAAATTAAGTATAATTGTGTCCGATTTCCGTTTAAAAGTATTTCAGTCCGTAGCCAATAATTTGAGTTTTACCAAAGCTTCGCAGGAACTTTTTATTAGTCAGCCTGCCATTACCAAACATGTGCAGGAATTGGAAACGGAGTATCAGACCCGCTTGTTTGAGCGTCAGGGAGGAAAGATTAGCTTGACGAAATCCGGGAGTCTGTTGCTCGAACACTGTGAACGGATTTTGGACGATTATAAGCGGTTGGAATATGAAATGCATCTTCTGAACAATGCTTATACCGGAGAACTGCGTTTGGGAGCGAGCACTACCATTGCACAGTATGTTGTTCCTCCGTTGCTTGCCCGTTTTATTGATAAATTTCCCCAGGTCAGCTTATCGCTTATGAATGGCAATTCCCGTGAGATAGAGACGGCTTTGCAGGAACACCGTATTGATTTGGGGCTAGTGGAAGGTATTTTCCGTCTGCCTAACTTCAAGTACACCACCTTTTTAGAGGATGAACTGGTGGCTGTGGTCAGGGCGGGTACCAAACTTGGCCTTGATGATGAAATAAAGCCGGAGGATTTGCTTCATATTCCACTGGTTCTTCGTGAGCGTGGCTCAGGCACATTGGATGTGTTTGAGAGAGCTTTGCGGAATCATAATATAAAGTTATCGTCTTTAAAAGTATTGATGTATCTAGGTAGTACGGAGAGCATCAAACTTTTCCTGGAGCATACCGATTGCATGGGGATTGTTTCCATTCGTTCCATTGCCCGTGAACTTTATGCCGGAAGGTTGAGGGTTGTGGAAATAGCGGGTATGCCGATGAATCGTGATTTTTGTTTTACCCAATTGCAGGGGCAGGAGGGAGGTCTTTCGCAAGAATTCATGCAATTTGCTATGCATAATTGGAAATAATTTTTCTTTCTTTTTAAATTCATATAAATAAAAGTGTTGTAAGTATGCTTTTCCAGTTTTTTATTCTCTATAAATAAAATTATGTTAAATTTAGCATTGAGGGATCTAACTTAAACTTTTATTTTTATATAATTGCTAATTAAAATGTGATGTGGCTAAATAATGTTTATTCATTGAGATTTCTAAATTTATAAACTTTTCCAAACAAAGTAACGCTTTTTCTTTGTTTTAATATCTTTCGCTATGAAAATTTTGTTAGCTTTGGATAATAATGTCTATGCTGAGTATATTTCTTTACGATTAAAAAGAAAAGGACATGAAGTGGCTATTGCACCAAATGGGCTTGTGGCTTCTGATTTACTGGAAAAAGAAACTTGGGATAAACTCATTATTGGTATTGTTATTGAGTATTTTAGCGGCCTGGAGGTTATAGAACGGATGGATGAAGACAAAAGGCGTTCTATGCAAATTATTATAGTTACTCGTATTAGAAATGAAAAGTTGAAAAGGAATGCTTATGCATTAGGAGTTACTGATTTTTTATTGTTGCCTTTGGATACAGATGCATTAATGGCTAAAATAGGATAGTATGAACAGAGCGGCAGGTTATTTATTGTTGTTATTATTAATTGGCAACTTAATAGTAGTTCCTATGAGAGCACAGCCTTTGGACACCGGATTAAAAAAAGTGGCTGTCAATTATCTTATAGAGCATGTAACAAAGCCGTTAAGCTTAGATTGGCAGGTCTTATCTGCTGAGACAGCTTGGGCATTGGATGCCAAAGAGGGTAAAACAACTTTTTTGTTGATACCCAGACTGAACATCGGACAGCGTACCGGAGGTGGTGTTGACTGGTTTGAACGTGTTGGGTTGCAGGGGCAGCTAGATACTTATTGGACTATCTCGTCGCATTTTTCATTTTTTTCCGGATATGGATATTCTTTTTCGGGACTTTTTCCTAAACACCAGCTTTTTGGTGAACTAACGTATGCTTTACCTAAAGGTTGGGGAGTGATTGGCGGACTGAAGATGACGCATTGGAAGCATACTTCAATGACTTATATGTTGGGTGCTGAGAAATATATTAGGAATTTTTATTTGACCTTGCGCCCCATGTTGGTTGTAGCAGACCAAGATGTATTTGGGGCTTTGCGATTTACAGCCCGCTATTATTTAAAGGACAATGCTTTCATACATTCAGCCTTGTTTTATGGCGATTCACCTGAATATACCAATTTTATACCTGATTTGCAGGAACTACTATCATTGGGTAATTGGGGAGGGTACTTATATTGGCAGCAACCATTGTATAAGAAATTTGCGTTGAGATTGGGAGGAGCGTGGCGGCATGAAGAATATAAAAATGAGAGTTGGCGGAGTGTTTGGGGAGTGAATTTAGGGATTACTTATAATTATTAGCATATGGGGCCTTTATACGGTTTGCACGAGCTTTATTTGAAAGAATTTTCTTTCCATTATAGAGTCTTGCTTATTATAATGCTTTTCTATATTATACTTATAATAACTATTCCATTGCTTACAATAGGGGTGAGAGCTCTTCGAAGGATGCGTCAAAGAAGACGTATGCGTATTATTGAATTTTATAAAGCGGATCTTTTTAATTATTTGATTGATCAGGCCCATCCTGCTGCTATTTTGAATATGAAATGTAGCAAATTGAAGAAAAACCAGCTAATTGACGTCATATACGAGTTAAAACGTTACATGACCGGTGAAGATAGAATACTTTTATTGGCCTTAGCTGATAAGCTGGAATTGGGGGATTATGCGAAGAAAAAAGTAGCATCTCTTTTCTGTTATAAAAAAGTTTATTATTTGAAGCGTAGTGTTTCTCTCTCTTTCTTAGACATTCCTGAAAAGCAGCTAGATAAGAATATGCATTCCCGAAATGTAAATCGCAGATTATATGCCATGCAGGCTCTGATGCATAAATCACCGGATCGGATTATTCCATTGCTGAATGGTTATCGTTTTAAATTGACGTTGTGGGAACAAATGAATCTATATGATTTCTTTCTCTCTTTGAATGTTAGTTTACCGGATTTTCATTTGTTGGCGTTTTCGCCTAATAGCAGTGTCATAGTTTTTGCTATACGGATGGTGAGAGTGTTTTATCAAAAGAGGGGGAGTATTGTGGGATATGAGTCACTCTTGCATCATCCCGATTTGCAGGTGCAAGGTGAAATGTTCCGGACGATGGCAGAATTTGGCTATTCTGGTTTGGAAAAGCTATTTGAGCACTTTATCTGGAAATATCATTCGCAAATTCAGAGTGAAATTATTACTTATTTGGCGCGGTATACACCTATGCGTATAGACGATTTGATGGCGTACTTTTATGAGAATCAATCAGTAGTCTTTAGGATGCATGTATTATATTGTCTTTATAATTTTATGGAAGGAGGAAAAGAGAAAATAATGTACTTTATAAACCAGAAAGAAGATAAGGAGTTGTCTGTTTTGAGTAATCATTTAGTAACTAATGTGATATGATATATAAGATTGTGGAATTTCTTATGCCGATTGTGGATAATATGGTGTTTATTTATTCGCTAATGTTGGTGGTCTCTTATATTCTGATGGGGATATTGGCGATGTATGCTTTGGCACGTTATATTCATAGTAACAAATCAACTGATTATAATACCATTTTCCATGCTGATTCTTTAGCTCCGGGGATATCTGTCATTGCTTCTTGTTACAATGAATCAGCGGTTGTGGCCGATAGTGTACGTTCATTGCTAAACCTACACTATAATGATTATGAGGTGATTGTTGTGAATGATGGTAGTAAAGATAATACTCTGGAAACGCTATGTAAGGAGTTTGCTTTGCAGAAGATTGATTATTACATAGACGAAAAGCTCTTTACTAAGCCGGTGAGAGGGGTATATCGTTCTTCTAATAAAGCCTTTCACAATTTACTGGTCGTAGATAAAGAAAATGGCGGTAAGTCGGATGCTATGAATGTGGGATATAATGTTGCATCAAAGTTATATACAGTATCTATTGATGTGGATTCAATATTGGCTTCAGATGCATTGTTGAAATTGATAAAGCCTATTGTAGAGTCCGCTGAAAAATCTGTCGTTTCGGTTGGTGGAGCGGTACATGTGGCAAATGGATGTTTGTTTAATCGGGGTGTTCTGGTTGAAAGACGTATACCTAAAGGTAATAATGCTAAATTGCAAGTGGTGGAGTATCTACGGGCATTCTTAGTTGGGCGTATGGCTTTTGGACAAATAAACGGACTATTTCTAGTTTCCGGGGCATTGGGTATTTTTCGTAAAGATTTAGTGCTTACTGTCGGAGGATATCGGACTGATTGCATTGGTGAAGATATGGAGTTGACAATACGCTTACGGGAGTATCTTTATGAACATAAAATATCTCATAAAGTCGTGTACATTCCGGAGCCTTTGCTATGGACTGAAGTGCCTCCTACCCTAAAGGTGATGGAACGGCAACGTACGCGTTGGACACGTGGTTTGATAGATTCATTACGTTTGCATAAAAACTTATTTTTCAATCCGCGTTACGGGGTGATGGGAATTGTTACTTATCCGTATTTTGTTTTCTTTGAGTGGTTTGCTCCTTTTGTTGAAGTCTTGGGAATAGTTTATATTATTTTGTTGTTTTCTTTAGGCATCATTAAGTGGGAGGTATATCTTTTTTTATTGTTGTTTATGTATATGTTTGGCATTTGCTTTTCATTCTTAGGCATATTTTTGGGTGAAATGACATATCATGTCTATAATAGGAAACGTGATTTATGGAGCCTTTTTCTTTCGTCATTGACAGAAATTTTTCTTTATCATCCTCGTCTTGTTTTTTGGAGCATAAAGGGAAATTGGATGTTTTTTCGGGGTAAAAAAAATTGGGGTGAGATGACGAGACAAGGATTTGGAAAGAAGTGAGTGGAGTGTAGTTATTATTAAAGGAGTGCTATGCTATAACTATAAGTTTTAGTGTATAAATAAAAACAATTAGTACATCAGGAGAAAGGGGGCTATCTTTGCATCCTGATAAGACTTAGAGATGGCTTTGGCTTTTTGTAAACAGAAGAATATTCTTGAAAGAAATGTGATATAAAGCCAATGTTGTTTCTAAAAATACACTAAATATAGTAAAATAAAAAAGTATGGTTTCAACTGAAAAAGCAAAGCAACAGGCCGGAGTGCTGGCAACTTTGCAACGTAACAACAAAACTATTTATGTATCCTTGTTAATCATAATCAGCGGTTTTCTTCTTTTGGGTTATGTTCCCGGTTGTCAGGCCTATTCAGCATGGGTCACTCCTCCTGTAGCGCTGTTTCTAGGATTGATTTTTGCATTGGTTTGCGGACAGGCGCATCCTAATTTCAATAAAAAAGTCTCCAAATATTTGCTGCAATACTCCGTAGTGGGGCTGGGTTTTGGCATGAATTTGCAGGCTTCACTGGCTTCCGGTCGTGAGGGAATGGAATTTACCATTATCTCTGTAGTTGGTACCATGCTCCTTGGCTGGCTTTTGGGGCGCAAATTGTTGAAGGTGAATGGAAACACTTCCTATCTGATTAGTTCCGGTACGGCTATTTGTGGTGGCAGTGCCATAGCAGCGGTTGGTCCGGTACTGAAAGCAAAAGACTCTGAAATGTCCGTGGCGCTTGGTACCATTTTTGTGCTGAATGCCATTGCTCTGTTCATCTTTCCGGTAATTGGTCATGCGCTGCATATGACTCAACACGAGTTCGGTACTTGGGCGGCCATTGCCATTCACGATACCAGTTCGGTGGTGGGAGCTGGAGCTGCATACGGTGAAGAGGCGTTGAAAGTTGCTACCACTATTAAACTTACCCGTGCTCTTTGGATCATTCCGGTGGCTTTGGTCACTTCCCTCATATTCAAAAGTAAGGGAAAGAAAATCAGTATTCCCTGGTTCATTTTCTATTTTGTATTGGCCATGGTATTCAATACCTATTTGCTTAGTACTACTCCTACTGGAATGGCCATTGGAGGAGCTATTAACGGTTTTGCCCGGAAGACATTGACCATTACGCTGTTCTTCATCGGAGCTTCTCTTTCCCGTGATGTGTTGAAAGCGGTCGGTGTGCGCCCATTAGTTCAGGGTGTGTTGTTATGGTTGACTATCAGCGTCAGTACATTGGCTTATATTTATCTGCGGTAATTCATAAAGGGACATTTGCGGATAATTATAAAATCTCTTTAAGCAGGCATGCCTGCTTGTTTTTCACCACTTAGAGATGTTTTAAAATCAGGCTTTTGCAAAACAAAGCCTGATTTTTTTTTGTTGCAGTGCAACAAACAGCTTCCTGCTCACGTCTATTAGATAAAGTGACTTTAAAACATGGATGCTGAAAGTTTTAAGAAAGCATTTTTGCCTTATCATAGAAAGCTTTACTGTGTGGCCTGTCGACTCTTGGAGAATACCTCCGATGCAGAAGATTTGGTGCAGGAGGCCTATATGAAGATGTGGGAAAAACGGGAAGGATTAACAGTTATCAGCAATCCGGAGGCATTTAGCGTCACCCTGGTGAAAAATATGTGCTTTGATTTGCTCCGTACGAATAGGTATATGCTGAGTAAACAGGCAGTGGAACTCACTACGGTACAAGATGTCTCTCCGCCCGATGACCTAGAGATGAAAGATGAAGTGTGGCAGGTAAAGGATATTGTTGCACGTCTTCCCCGGCAACAACAACGTGTGGTGGAATTGCGGGATATGAAAGGTTGTTCGTACGAAGAAATAGAACATGTCACGGGGCTGAATGCTTCTAATGTGCGGGTACTGCTGTCACGTGCCCGGAAGAGAATACGTGAGGAATTTAATAAAAGGAGTAATTATGGAAGTCAGGGAAATTGAAAGGCTACTTGCCGAATTTTATGAAGGAAATACTTCCGAAAGTGAGGAAGAGACTCTGAAGGAGTATTTCAGGACAGAAGAGGTGCCACCTTCTCTTTTGAAGGATAAAAAGATTTTTCTTGGTCTTTATGGAAATACAGACAAGGAAGTGGAAGTTCCGGAAAACCTGGAACGGAAACTGAGCGGACTGATTGATGAAAAAGCTGAAGAAGAACAGCGGTTCTTCCGTCGCAATCGTACCAGACGGAATTGGCGATGGGTTGGTGGTGTTGCCGCAACAATTGTGTTGCTTGTTGGCATTGCATATAGCATTGGAGACTTTGGACAAGAAGCACAATCGCCTACACCTCAGGATACCTTTTCCGATCCAAAATTGGCTTATGAAGTCCTTCAATCCACCTTAGTGGAAGTCTCTACTAATTTAAATAAAGGGATTGACGAAGTGAAAGAGACCAAGATGGATATAAAGAAAGTAAATCAGGAAGTAAGAAAAGAAATACAAAAATAAGTAATATGATGAAGTCGATGAAAATGAAGCTGGTGGGTCTGATGCTGTTAGTACCCTTGTTTTGCCAGGCGCAAAAGAGCTTATTTAATACATACAGCGATATGAAGGGAGTGTCATCTGTTTACATTTCCAAGGCGATGATTGAGATGAACTCCAACTTATTTACCAAAGATGTTTATATTGGCAAGGTTTCCGGTAAACTGGATGGTGTACAGATTATATCTACAATGGATAATAATATCAAGAAGAATATGCGTAAAGATATACAGTCGCTGGTACACTCGTCTAAATACGAATTGTTGATGAAGCAAAAGGGTATTGTTTCCAGTTCCGAATTTTATGTGAGCCGTAAAGGGGATAAGGTACGTGAATTGATTATGGTGATTGATGGAGCAGCCAGTTTGAAGTTTGTCTATTTGGAAGGTGAAATGACTTTGAAAGATATTCAAAACATCATGATGTATCAAAATACCAGTATGAATGGTGACTATATCAGTAATGATCCTTTCGATTCCAGAGATCTGGCCTGCCTGAAAAGTCTGGAGTCTCTTGGCAGTTTGGGCGATTTGAAGGACTTGGATAAATTGAAAGAACTAAAAAAGATGGGGTCAATCAATATAAAGATGAATAGCAAAGATTGGAAGAATTTTGAGAAACAGATGGATGTCTTTGGAAAGCAAATGGAAGCCTGGGGTGAAGAATTTGGAGATAGATTAGGGGAAAGCATTGAAAAAAGCATAGAAGGAAGCTTGGATAATTGAAGTGAAAGAGCAGATCTGTTTAATGAGTACTTATTATTCAAACTTAATCAGATTTGCAAGTTGTAGAAAATAATCATTTGACCAGATATTTAATTCTTTCGGATTCCTGACAAATGGTAGCACATCAGCTTTCACCTGATTGATGTCTGCCGATGATATACGTTTCTTCAACTTATTGATGAATGATTCTTTGCTAATATCTTCACCATTGAATTGGAGAGTTCTCTCGTGCAGATGAGTGAAATCCAGTGGTGTATTTCGGCGTACATACCATTCAAAATCGTACCAGTCACGACCTTTTACACGGTTTTTCCATGCGCGATAAACTAATGCGTGCATCTTTCCGGCAAAAAGATCCGGCAGTGTAAAACAACGGGTCATAAAGGATTCGGGGAGTAAAAGCAGCTTCTGTTCAGTATTGAATTTCAAAGGAGGCTGAGTATCAACTTCAATTTTTATCTTAATGGTTTTTTCTGTATTGAACGTTACTTCATAAACATCCGTATTATCTTTCAGAAAAGCTGATTCTACCTTGCCAAAGCTCTTCTTATCTTTCTTCTTAATCTCTACATTGCGTCCCACTAGGACAAATTCGTCAATGATGGGTTGGAAGTACTGTGTAAAGTCGAAGTTATCGCACGGAGCTACGAGGGAAAAGTCCATATCCTCGGAAAATCGCTGAAGATCGTGAAAAATACGCAGACAAGTGCCGCCATAGAAAGCAGCTACATCAAAGAAACCTCCATTGTAAAGACCTGCAAGAATGACTTGCTGGTTGACTTCAAATATAGCATTTCGACTCTGCTGTTCAGTTGTTTGGTTGTAAGCCGACAGCATTTGGTTGAATAAATCGTTGCTCATTTGCGTAGATAATTTAAGAGAGTTTGAATGGAATTTGCCTTCTTTCCTACCTTGATGTAGCGTTCAAAAATATTGGTATCCATATTTTTGAAATCATCCATATCCATTCGGATATCCTCTTCAAGATAGATTTCTACATCCTTTCGATAACGGAGATTCACTTTTGGGGAATTTGCAATAAGGTCACATAGTGCCTTTTCCGGCGTAGCCATCAAAAAGGTATAACTCTGCTTGTTGATATTCGTGATACCTATGTGAAAGGATTCCCTGTTCATAAGAATATAGTCGAAACGCCCAACAGGTGTGTCAAAACTCCTGGAATGCTTGATGGTCATCGATTGAGTAGTATACACCGTTTCAGGTATCAGTCCATAATATCTCAACGCCGACGACATCGATACATAAGAGGGTGTATAAATATGATTGGCTATTAATTCGGTGGATAATGGCTGTCTTGATACTGATGGGTTTACGACATAAAGACCTTTCTTTAGTCGGATGATCTTTTCACTCAACTCAAGATTACGCACCTTCTGATTACCCGCTTTCATTTCGGGGAATAGAGAAGCGATTACAGAAGTGCTCACTGGAATATTCCCTATATGCTCTATATCAAGAATCATGGTGCAAAGGTAGCAAGATATTGAACACTAAACTAATATTCTATTGCTTTTCTGTTCAAAATATATCTCTTTCCTTGAAATTCATCATGCTTGTATCTTGATACTATTGCTCTAGAACTTCATGGTTATACTCATTCTATAGTCGACGAGCTGACCTTCTTCACGTGCTAAGATTTCTTTTATGTTCATAGTTTCATTGCTTCTTATTTACCTTTCTTTGAGTCCTTTCCAGCGTAAAAACCATTGATAAGTCTGTTTTATACCTTCGGACATTTCGGTTTGGGGAGCATATTGAAAATCTTTTTGAAGAGCTGTTGTATCGGCATAGGTACAGACTACATCCCCCGGCTGCATATCTTCGTAATGACATATTGCTTTTTTATGAGTCACTTCCTCAATGCATTGAATAAAGTCCATTAGCTTTACGGGGCGTGAGTGTCCTATGTTGTAAATCCGGTGTGGAATGGCATTTGGAGTGGAAGAGGGAGCCTGTTCAACAATACGGACTACGGCCTGAATAATATCATCAATATAGGTAAAATCACGTATCATTTTTCCATGGTTGAATACTCTTATCGGCTTTTCGTTTAGAATGGAATCCATAAATAAATAGGGTGCCATATCTGGCCTTCCCCACGGACCATAAACGGTGAAGAACCTTAACCCGGTAGTTGGTAAATGGTACAGATTGCTGTAAGCGTGTGCCATTAATTCGTTCGACTTTTTAGTTGCGGCATACAGGCTTACCGGAGCATCCGTACGGTCGGTCTCGCTGAATGGAGTTTTGTTATTCATGCCATATACGCTACTGGAACTGGCATAAATCAAGTGGGATATGTTATGGTGTCTACAAGCCTCGAGGATATTCAAGAATCCGATTAGATTGCTTTCGGCATAGGCTTGCGGATTAATAAGTGAATAGCGTACACCGGCCTGTGCAGCAAGGTTGCATACGAGGTCGAATTGTTCATCTTTGAATAACTGTTCCAGAAGACTGCTGTCGGTAAGGTTCCCTTGGATGAAATGATAATTGCGATATTTGCGGCTAAGACAAAGTTCACCTGTCTTTAGATCTTCCCGGTGTATTCCGCAGAGTTCTTCCATGCGTCCGTACTTCAGGTTTACATCGTAATAATCATTCAGGTTATCAATGCCTACCACTTTATTTCCCTGTTCGCAAAGGGCCTTTGCCAGAAAAGAGCCTATAAATCCTGCTGCTCCTGTTACCAATATTTTTTTCATCTACTTAGTCTTTTCGTCTGTTTCTATACTTTACTTTTTTTGTATCCTATCATCAAGTTTCGTATGTAGGAAATGAATCCCAGTGACTGTCCTAATATCAGTATGGGGTCCTGTCGTAATATTCCGTAAATAAGGATCATGCACGAACCACTCAGACTGATCCACCAAAAGGCAGGCGGTAGAGCCGATATTTGCTTTTTGCTGGAATAGATCCATTGATAGATAAATCGGAAAGTGAAAACCACTTGCCCGAGTGTTCCGAATATCAACAATTGCATGGGGACGTCTTTATTCCTCAAAAAAACGTCTACAAAATGGCTGTCTTTTTGTATGGTGGCCATGCCCACAATCATAGGGGTGAGCAATAGTAACCATCTGATGACCAGCGGAATTTTATTCCATACCCCTTTCAGCCGAAGATTCCCTACGTAGACATAAAACGAAATAAACTGTCCCACAATAATGGAGAAATCATTCCTTAGCCATCCGTAATAGAACATCAGGTATGCTCCTATCAGGCTGAATACCCAAAACAGGGTTGGAGAAATCACTTCGTGTTTCTTTTCTGAAATAAGCCACTGGGTCAATATCCGGGCTGAAAAGCATCCTTGTGCCAGCAGCCCTATACTGAAGATTAGAAGGTTCATAAGTTTCGGTCTTCTATCTGATAATTAATATACCGGTGAGCCATCCAACGGAAAGCAAAGCAATCCTTGAATGGAGACACTAATCTGTTCCAAAGATGATATTTTGAGACTCCGGCCTGACGCGGATAGTGGCGTACTGGTATTTCTTTGAACCGTCCGCCATCCTGTAACAGAATGAGTGCCGGTAGGAAGCGGTGCATTCCGGTAAAGAACGGGATGCGTTTGGCATACTCGGTCCGTATGATTTTTAGGGGGCAACCGGTGTCGGTGGCTCCGTCATGCGTCATCATCCGTCGGAAAGAATTGGCAATCTTTGATTGGATTAGTTTGAAGGAGGAGTCTTTCCGCTCTGCCCTGATACCTGTCACTAGCGGATACTCTTCGGCATATTCCAATAGCAGGTTGAAGTCCCGGATGTCTGTTTGCATATCTGCATCCATGTATCCCACAAATTTTGATTCGGAGACATCAATTCCTGCTTTCATCGCTGCAGACAATCCACTGTTTTTTTGCAGGCTGATATAGAAAAAATCGGGAGTATTTTCACAGGCTCTTTTGATTCGGTCCAGACTATGATCTTTGGAACCGTCGTTTACAAAAAGAGCGCATGCCTTTACGCGGCACTGGGGTAAATAATCTTCTACTGCTTTTTTCAGTCGTTCTATGTTGTCTTCCTCGTTGTATACGGGAATAATAATAGTCAGTGAGTAATTTTGAGTGTTGTTGTTCATTTCTTCTTTAATAATGTTACATGATAAATGAATGAGTCACTGTATCTTTGGGTACCTTTAGGTCTGCGATTATCATCGTAACGACCTATATAGGTGGAATCGGCCTTTTTCCATAAACTAGCCGGTAGTTCTTCGTTTATTCTTTTGTGGGTTAATATGACACAGGGCATGGCAGCCTCTACGGAATCCACATTAGTTGCGTCCAACGGTCTGATTTTGCGATGGGCGGCATAAACCATTTCTATTCGTATATCGTTTTTCTGGTTATAGTAAAACGGAATTCCTTTCAATTCTTTTACGTCCTGTGTTTCAGCGATGCTTTTCATCTCCGGATTATTGACTATATTTTTAAGTAATGGCAACATGAAACATTCTGCAATAAGAAATAATGTTAATAAACCATTGAGAAGGGCAAAAGGTTTTAGCTTTACCGCTGAAAATATAAGATAAATGGTTATTGCCCATATAATGATTGAAAGTACGATATACATGGGTAGGGAAATATATCCCGGACGATAGACGAAGGGGTATGCAATTATAGGCAACGCTGCAACGACTACTGCTACTAGCCATGCATTAATACGATATATTATTCTATCTACTCTCATCCGGCGAAGATGCATCCTTCCCGCCCATACCAGCATTAAATACCCCATGATATATGAGGCTGAAATCATGACAGGTAACAGGTAGCGTTTCTTCTTTTCCGGAAAAAATGAAAGGAGAATGATGGTAACAATCATCCATATATATGGAAAAAGGTATTCTTTTTTCTTTCGATCGATTTTTGACCATATAGGTAAAAATATAGCAGATAACAATAGTAAAGCCCATACTCCGGCTTCGAGAAAGAAGTCCCAATAATAAAACCATGAACGTACATTGTGGTTGATCCATGAAGACGATTCCTTGCCTGCCACATACGCCATCATATTACTATGGAACAGGTAAATGTAAAGATACCACCAACTTCCTATTATAAGGCAGATGGCGATCATAGTCGTTACCATTTTCCATTTTCCTTGCATTGATGGGCGGTAGAAATAACAATATGATAGCAAGAACGGTAATAATACAGCGTAGAAAGAAACGGGGCCTTTACTCATAAATGATAGTCCCATAAATAGTCCTGCACCGATATAATACTTCCAAAAATGATCTCTGGCTGTAAAAGCTTTAATGAGAAAGTACACTGCCCCCAACATGAATGCATGGCAATAAATATCCCATGAAGCTGTTCGACCCATTAATATGATGTTATAGCAAGTACAGAGTATGAGTGTGGAAGTAAAAGCATAACGTTTGTTATGCATGATTAATATCCCTATTTTATAAAAGAAAAAGACTAACAGGCATGCTGCCAAACCTGCCATTGCTCGTTGAAGTCCAAGATTGTCGGGAGATACAGCCTCGGCAAGAGCTGTTAACCAAGTGGGCAAAGGTGGTTTTTCCAGACGTAATTCTCCGTTCATAGTGGGAATCATCCAATTTCCGTCGTATACCATTTCACGAGCCGCCACAATGTTTCGTGATTCCATAATGTCCGGTACAAAAACGGTATTGTTTATAAAAAAAGAGATAATGCAAACCACCAGTATTATCCATTCTAATTTGTTTGATTCTTTATTCCCCATTGATAATCCTTCCTATGTTTTGAATTTGCAAAAATATGAGACTTTGGGCGGATTTTTGCACTCTAATAGGAGTTAAATTTGTCCTATTTAGACGAATTTGTCAATCTTTGCATAGCTTTTTGGGGAAAAATTAAGGGGGTTAAATTCTTTTGGAATATGTTTTGTAAATATACATTGTTGTTCTTATTGGCCATGCTCTTTATTTTTACAACTTTACAACGGTGGATATATTTGTATACTAAAAGAGAGAGTACCTCCAAAATGGAAGCACTCTCTCTTAAAGTTAAACAAGATTGTTAGAGAGAATCTTTTCGCACAATGATAGAATTTAAGTTATTCTTAATTCTTTCATTTAATGCTTGTAAATGAATTCGGGTAGCCTTGTTCAGTTTTGTATTTTGCAAAGCTTTGTTGATTATGCCCCGTTGGTATTTTAGTTCAGCTATTATAGCCCCTTGTATATCTGATAAAAAGTGCGGATAGGTTGCAGGTCCGTACATTAAATCGGGATCTTCTTTGGCATAGGCTTCTTCAATGAGGCGATATACATATATTTTTTGTAAGTTTCTTCTATGAAAATTTATATTCTTTCCGTTGTATAGTTCAGCGAATATGCCATGATCAAGGTCGTGGAAAAATTCATCTAAATTATATCCTTTATTTCTAGATTCATATTGGTTGTTGAGTAATGTACTTATTCTTGTAAGAGAAATCATTCTGAAAATTACATTTTTCTGTAGGTCATTTAATTCAATTCCGAAAGAAAATGGTAGTTTGTTGAAAATATCTTTATTATTGAGCCAATAAGGGGTATTAAAAAAATTCTTATTGAGGAATTCAACAGCTCTTTTTTGCTTGCTATGTTCAACAGGCACATATGCGGGTATTGAATCTGCCCCCCTTGTATCGTTATGATAAATGCCTCCGATATTTTTGATGACATGGAAAAGGTAACGGTTGTATTGCATGAAGACTCCGGAGTATGCATCTTTGAGTGCGGTATAGTCTTTATCAGGTTCAACATACCATTTTACTAATTGGGGAACAATCCTTTTCATATTCTTGATGCCGTATTCACTGGCTTTCATGGCGTCGTCTCCCAAATCTTCACTTTGGCTTCTAGGATCAAATGGCTCCATTTCCCCTCCGAACCATAAACGGTGATCCACTTTTAGAGTATCGCTGACTAATTTGCTTAATTTCTGATTAACTTCCTTTGTGGTGATGCTGTCCGGCATCCACTTATATCCCCAATAAATCGCCCATTTGTCATAATCATTGATCCGTGGAAAAAGTCCGGCGGGGCCGATGCTGTCTTCAGGTTGTGCTACGTAATTGAAACGGGCGTAATCCATGATGGAAGGGGTGTGTCCATGTTTCTCCACCCAGGCTTTATCCCTAAGTTTCTCTACCGGCACGGTGGAGCTGGAACCGAAATTGTGGAGTAGTCCAAGAGTATGTCCCACTTCATGGGAAGAAACGAAACGAATTAACTGTCCCATCAGTTCGTCGCTTATCTCCGGTTTGGTACCCCGTGGATCTACATTCCCGCATTGCACCATATACCATTGCTTCAATGTGGACATTACGTTGTGATACCAGAAAACATGGCTTTCAATGATTTCTCCACTCCTTGGATCAGATACATGGGGGCCCATTGCATTTGCTACTTCAGACGGGCGGTACATAATGGCGGAGTACATTGCATTATCTATGCTCCAAGTGCTGTCCTCTTTGGCAGTAGGGGCAACACGTGCATAGATGGCATTTTTGAATCCGGCAACCTCAAATGCTTTTTGCCAGTCGTTTACTCCTTGTATAAGATATGGGATCCATTTCTTGGGGGTGGTGGGATCAATATAGAATACGATAGGCTTTTGGGGCTCTACTAATTCTCCTTTTAAATATTTGTCAATATCTTCTGCTTTGGGCTCTAACCTCCACCTCGTAGCATATTTGGTGATCTTTACTCCTTGCGGGTCGGCATCAAAATCACGGTGTCCTACTGTGAAATAACCAACTCTTGAGTCTTCTAACCGGGGCTTCATCGGTGATTTTGGTAACAAAACCATAGATGAGTTCAGTTCAATTGTATAGTTGGGCCATGCCGGATTTAATCCTGCTTTGTATGTTTTTACAGCTCTTATCTCAATATTGGTAGGATAGGAGTGTACATACTTAACATAACTTTTATCGTCTTCCTGTGCTCCGACACCAGCTCTCTCTTTTACTTTGGAATTTTCAAAATAGAGAATGTTGTTGTCACTTTCCAAAAACTTGGTGACATCAATCACCGCTGCTGTCGAATCGTTGTTATAAGCCAAAATGGGAAATGATTCGGCAATGGCCTGCATATTGTTTGCTATCACATTGGCATACATCGAGGATGTACTGTCATTGGCATATTCGGTAAAAGATATTCTTTTCAAGTAAATCTTGTTGTCATGCCCTTTAATCCACTGATAAACACTTTCGCCGATTTCGTCGCCATTGAGTCCGGAACTACCGTTGCGCATATCCACAGAGGCTCTTGCTATTCTATTAACTGCCAGAATATCTCTGCCGAACAAAGAAAAAGGTACTTCGAAGTAATATTTGTCGTCTTTTGAATGTATGGTGATAAACCCTTTTTGGGTTTTCATCTCTGGTTTAATGACTTCCTTGTAGGGCTTTATTTTATTGTCTTTTTTATTTTTAAGAGAATCGGCCTGTACAGTATTTGTCTGCTTTTTCTTTTTCTTCTTGAAAAGTCCTTGTGAATCAGCTAAAGCATTAGTACTAACTGTAGCACTGATTAAGGAGAGAATCATTAAATAAATAAATTTTTTCATTCGTTCTATAATTATTATTTGTATTTGATTATTCTTTATCGGGGATTTTGGGTAATTTCCGGGTTGAGAATAATGTATTTATTGGCTATTGGAAATACGTAGTGATTATCATTAGGGGCTAATGTGTAAGTTTCACCTTTAAATGTACGTGTAACAGTCTGGGCTAATGCAGCTTCTTTGTTTAAGCGTTTTTGGTCGTACCATCTGAACCCTCTGCCGAAAAATTCGCGTTGCCGTTCGTCAATAACCGTTTGCAAGGCTTCTTCTTTACTGGTTGCTGTCAGATCAGTATAATCTGCCGGTGCGAAACGTTTCTTACGCAGATCGTTTACTAGGCTTATAGCATCGGTGTAGTTACCATTACGAGCCAAAACTTCAGCTTTGATTAACATCATCTCGGGGACGCATGGTCCGGTATATACTCCGTCATAAGTTAATTGGTAACCACTGTAGCCACGACCGTTGAAAGAATTCCACGAGAAGTTGGTTCCTGGAACGGTGAAGAGTTGATAACGCAAGTCTTTCTCTCCAAGTAAGCCAAGAAGATGGTTGCTGAGCGGTAAAACCGGACCGAGATTAGAAAGTGTTTTGTAAAGAACAACTTCCGGGTTGTACATTTTTTTAGGAAATGATGTTTTATTGTTGATGTAGTCATTTAAATCCAGTAAGGTATTTTTCTTTTGTAAAACGCTATCTGCGTAGGCGTACGCTGCATCATATTCCCCCATTTGCAGACAAGTCCGGGCCATAACTCCATAAGCACTTATTTTGGAGGCGTTATAAGCGTTGCTTTGGGCGTCCGGTAATATCAACATTGCCTCTTTCAGGTCTTTTTGTATCTGATCGTAAACTTCTTGAACCGAGGCTCTTTTCAGTGAGGCGTATAAGTCCGGAGTTAACAATAGGGGTACACCTTCGTCCGTAGAGGCTGTTTCCTTGTCATATTGCTTGGCAAATACATTTACCAGATCCAGGTAAGCAAAAGCCCTGTGTACTTGTGCCTGTGCATAGATATTGGCTTTCTCTTTTTCCGTTCCTTTTTCACTATCCATTACTCCTTCAATAACTTGATTACAGATGTAAATCTCTTTATAGAGTTTTGTCCAGTCGTTATCTTCTTCTGTATCGGAGTAAATATAATCTGCCCACGTATATACTGCTGCGTCTTTGGTCGACATTCTGGTTTGGAAACCTTCGTCGCTTATGTCTACTTCATCAGAGGCTAGTTCTGTATAATAAAAGGCCTGGCTTATGAAGTTATCGTAATTGAGCAAGTATTGATAGTCATCGGTATATTTTAGAGTCCTTTGTCCTATAGCATCAATTTCTACATAATCTCTGCAACTGGAGAGTACTAAACACCCCAGGATGAAACTGAATATTATTTTCTTCATCTTACTATTGTTTAGAATGAAACATTGAGGTTAAATGAATAATTTTTGGAAGGTGGCATGCTTGTATAGCTTCCTGAAAATATATAATCAGGGTCGATTCCTTCTTTGTTACGAGTCCATAATAATCCTAAATTGCTTACCGAAGCACCTATGGTTAGTGAGCGTATGGCTTTTAATTTTTTGAGGATTGAGCCTGGTAAGTTATAGTTTAGTGTTATTTGGTTCATACGGATATTGTCGCCGCTGATTAAGCCTGCGTCGGATAGTAAATACCAATCAATGCTGTTAAAATTGCTGTTAATAATGCCGGGGATGTTAGTGCTGTTCTCGTCTCCTGGTTTTCTCCATCTGTTTACAAGCGCTTTGCTGGTGGCGAGAAATCCTGAATAGCTTGTGCTAGTAGGATAGTAGGACGAGTTGATATCATTTTTCAGCACTTTGTGTCCCATCTCAAAAGATGCATATAGTGACAATGTAATGTTTTTATAGCGGATAGATTGCGACAATCCTCCAAAATAGGGAGGTGTTGTTCTGCCTGCGTAGTATCTGTCTTCTGCTTTAATGGTGGGATAGGAAGTAGAGGAGAGCTTCTCGCCTTCCGCGTTATAGATTTGCGATTGTCCATTACCATCCAGTCCGGCCCATCTGTATAAAAACATGTTATCTACCGGATATCCTGTAGTGATGATGGAAGTACTACCTACTACAGTAGAAGTATTTGGAAAGCGGTTGTCTGTAACTTTATTCGTATTATAAGATAGATTAAAACTTACATTCCAGTTCCAATACGCATTTCTTATTATGTCACCTGATATTTTTAGGTCATAGCCATGTCCTTTCAGGTCTCCGGTATTGAAAGTCATTGTGCTCCAGCCATAAGTTGAATTAAAAGGGACATCTGCCATCAGACCGTATGATTTCTTTTGATAGAATTCCAATGTTAAGTTCAAACGGCTTTGCCATAAAGAAAGATCAATACCTTCATTAATGGTTCTGGTTGTTTCCCATCCCAGCATTTGATTTCCCGGGCTGCTAATGCTACCATATATCAAGTTGGTGTAAGCATCTCTTCCCGTAATGCTGATTAGAGGGAAAGGGGTGCCAGTACTTGGTACTGTACCTCCTGTACCGTAGGTTAAACGTGCGCTTAGTCCGCTTAACCATGATATGTTGCTTAGAAAGTTCTCATTTTTAGCATTCCATTTAAAGCCACCAGACCATAGTGGTTTTGCTCTTTTGCTCCTTTCTACCCCGATCATGCTATAATCATCGAAGCGCATGCTTCCGGAAACAAAATATTTGTTTTTGTAAGAGTATGAAGCATTATTATAATAAGAAAGGTAGCGTTGTTTATTTCCCAATATGGTACCGTCATAGTAGCCCAAAGTTTTATTGTATCCGTAGATGGTGGCATAGGCTACTGTTGGATTCCAAGCTGAAGATGTTTGAGTATCCTCATCATATCCATAACGCGTCTGGTTATATCCTTTTACTTGGTTTTGTCTGATCTCGGAACCTGCTAAGAATTGAATATGATTAATTTGATTCCAACTTTTATCAATGCTTATTTGTCCTCTTAGTGAATAGTCCTCTGCGAAATCATTACTTGTTTTGTAGATTCCACCAAGAGGTACTCCATAACTTAGTGTTCCATTGTTTATCGTAGTACCTTCATTGATCAAATCTCTGGCATTGTAACTGTTTAATTCATTAAGCAATGTTTTCTCATTCGTCATTTTTTGATATATTCCAGATAGACTTACTGAAAGCCAGTCAACCGGCTTGGCCGTAATTCTTGCATTGATTCTCGTTGAATTTTTATTATACCTGGTATTGGAGTAATGTAGTTCATCGAGTGTGTTATAGGTCCATGGCAGATAGCCTTTGTTTTCGTAGCTTTGAATAACCTCGGGTGTAAATATGATAGCTTTGTTAATAGAGTTGCCTTCGTCATCAACAAGCATATCATAGGGACGAAGTCCTTTTTCTCCCGGACTTATTGCAGTTAATGCGGCATCATTGACTTTTGTGTTGGTATATGTCTGGTTGATGCCAGCATATACCGATAGCTTTTTATTAAGAAAGTCATTGGTAATATTTGCTGTAATGGAGTAATTCTTAGCCCAATTACTTTTAAATACAGGGGTATTATCAGTGAAATTGCCTGAAACGTAATAGCTCCCGTTTTGATGGTGTCCTGATAGTGACAAATTGTATTGTTGGGTCACTGCATTTTGAAGCAAATACTTTTTAATCTGGCTGTAGTTACTGCCTTGGGAGAGGGCTTGTAATTTAGAGTCCCGTTCCTCAGGGGTGATCTCTCCACGTTGGGCAGCGAACATGTACTGCTGTGCTTCACTGATATTAGCATATCTCGGATTAGTGGTGGGGTCTGTCAGGTAATTATTGTCGAATAATTCTTGTTCCAGATCAATATATTGGGCACTATTCATTACATTAAGTTTGTTAATATTAGCAGGTGCCGAAACCGATAGAGTCATGTTATAATTAACTTCGGGAGGTCCTTGCTTTTCACGCCCCTTTTTAGTTTCGATAACAATGACACCGTTGGCTGCTTTTGACCCCCATATTGCAGTAGCAGCAGCATCTTTCAGAAAGGTTATACTTTCAATATCAGACATGTTGAATGAACTCAATATGGCATTGTTGCTATCACCGCTTGTTCCGGAGAGTGAAGTTCCGGGATAGTTGGCCAGACTTTGGTCCATTGCAGGAAATCCATCAATAATGATTAATGGCGTACTGGAAGAGTAGAAACTATTTGTTCCGCGGATTTGAACGGTATTGTTTCTGACATCAAACCGTACACCGGGAACTTTTCCTTCCAGTCTTTCCATAATATTAACCGATGGACTCGATTGAATATCTTTTGCTGTTAGAAGTTCGAAAGAACCAGTTGCTACTGTTTTATCAATCTTTTGATATCCATTGGATACTACAACTACTTCTTGAAGATTAGTGGAGGATTCCACTAATGATATGTTTAAGAAATATTGGTCATCATTCACTTTTATGGTTTGAGTAATGAAGCCAATGAACGATAGAGTCAGTGCATCTCCCTTTTGGATCATCATAGAAAACCGACCGTTACCGTCTGTTGTAGTCCCCACATTTCTTCCTTTTATACGTACCGTAACTCCAGGAAGAGGATTTCCCTGATTATCGTAAACTTTGCCGCTTATAGACTTTGTGTCGTCATCGACGACATTTGACCTATTTTGTACGGAAGTGCGTTTTATAATCAAAATATTGCTTCCTTTAAAGCTGTACGTTAAATCGGTTTTTGATAAGATTAATCGCAATGTTGCGCTAACACTTCTTTGCTGCCGGGGGAGGCTGATATTCCGGTAAGGTGAAACCAGATCAAGTGAATAAGCCATTTTATATCCCGATAATTTTCCGATGCTGTCTAATCCGCTTTGAAGTGATACATTGTGTAATTCCAGAGAAATCAGGTCATTGGGAGTTTGCGCTTTTGCCGTCTCGATAAAGCTTAGCTGAACGACGCAAATCAGTAATCCTATAAATGAGTTCTTAATGATTTTGAAAACCTTTCTTTTTTTCTTTTGCGTATTAAGACTATTTAAATCATATAAGCATGTACCTCTGTTTTTTTTCATATCTTTGTATTGTAAAAAAATAATTTGTTTTTTTATTTCCGAAACCCCTTTATGCTTGCCAGAGCCGGAGGGGTTTTTTTGAGATTCATGTTATGCTATCAGGTTAGGATGAATTCATTTCTTTTCAAGTATTTGTGGTTAATAAATAATAATATCGTCATTTTCTACTTTGTATTGGGCATTGTCTGTAATTTGGCAAAGTGTGGATAGTACATTCTCTAAAGTTTCTGTACCGTTAAATGAGACTACCAACTTGTTTTGTGCCAATGCTCTATTTTTTATAATAATGGTTTTTTGATATCGTTTACTTATTGCTTTTATAATGTTCTCTAAATTAATGGCATTGAAGTCCATTTCCTTTTTAGTCCAATCGGTTACAATTTTTTTTGCTTCGACTTTGTTTTCTTTATCAGAAGCTTTATCTTCCTTATTATAGGTTATTTCCTGATTCTTTGTAAGTAATGCTAATGTCTTTTGGAGTGATTGTACCATTACTTTTCCGCGCGTTACAACAATGGATATTTGTTTATCTTTGGGCCATGCTCTGATATTGAATGCCGTACCCAAAACAGTGGTTTTTAGTTCTCCACTATTTATAATAAAAGGTTTGGCCGGATTGTGGCTGATGTCAAAATAGGCTTCTCCTTTTAATTCAACTGTCCTGGTGTCTTGATTAAAATCTCTTGAAATTGCTAAGGTACTATTAGCTTCCAGAATAATTCTACTACTATCGGACAATATTATATGCCTTGCATAAGGGGTTGGTTGGTTGTATGCTATAATTTCCTTTTTTATGATAATAGGGGTTTCATTATATGATTTTAATCCTCTAAAACCAATGCCTCCTAATATGAGTAGGATTGAAGCGGCAATGCCAATTGTACGGATATAGCGTCTCTTTTTGCTCTGATGGGCGGTAAATGTCTTTTGAGGAGTGTTTCCTTTTTGAATGCAGGATAGGATTCTAGCCGCTTTTTTATCAGAAAGCTTATGTGTTATTTCTTGTTGGTCCCACAATGTCCTGAGCTCATTATTTAATGCATCATCTTTTATCTCCCGAATGATATGGGCCAATTGAATCTGATCTTCTGGAGTGCAATTGCCGGATAAATATGATTGTAATAAATCTCTTAATTTCTTTTTTGCCATTCTTAATGGGTTTTGAATTTTTATTGTTGTTTATGTATGGTATACAGATTTCTATAAGAACATATTGATGCCTTATATTTAATATGACGATGAAAATGAAAGGAACACCTAGCCGTTACTGATTATTTTTTCAGATATAGTGTGATTTGTGTGGCGGAAATGAGTAAAATGACGATCTCCTGATAGTGAGTGAGTAGATATGAGCGCAAGTTTATCAAGGCTTGTCTCATGTGATTTTGCGCTGTTGAAACGGAAATATTCATCTTGTGGGCTATCTCTTCATGGGACAATCCTTCAATCCAGCGCATTATGAAGATCTTCTTTTGTTGTGCAGGTAGTTGCTCTATGGCATTATCGATTAATTCTTTTAGTTCTTTATTTAATAATAGTTCAGACGGACTTTCGCTGTCTGCCGTTTCGTTATCGGTTAGTGTTTCGGTAATTAATAAGATGTCTTTAGCCATTTTCCTTAATTGGTCTATGGCTGCGTTTTGGGCTATTTTGAAAATATAGGCATTTAAGTTATCTATTGTGGAAAGAGTGTCCCTTGTTTGCCATATCTTCATAAAAACGTCCTGTACCAAATCTTCAGCTTTATTTTCTGATTTAGTAATCTGAAATAGAAAATTGAATAATTTGTCCTTGTAAGCATAAAAAAGGGTAGCGAACGCTTTCTCATTTCCTTCCTTTATGCATAGTTTGAGTAGATCATCACTATGAGTATCAATTTTCATTTAGTTCGCAAAAATATGAATGAGACTGCAAAAGTGCAAAAAAAATATCATATTTTGCCTCATAATACACCTTTTTAGAATTATAATGTTGATTTATGCTTATCTGAAAATACTTGTTAGGGTTTATTATTTCTATTCTTCCATCGGGCGAAACCCCTTTGCCAATCCACCTTCGCTAGTTTCTTTGTAGAGAGAGGGGAGGTCGTTGCCGGTCTCTTTCATCACTTCAACCACGCGGTCGAACGAAACACGATGCGTTCCATCGGTGATAGAAGCATATACATTGGCGTCCAGAGCACGGGCTGCGGCATAGGCATTTCGTTCGATACAGGGTATTTGTACCAATCCGCAGACGGGATCGCATGTCATACCAAGATGATGTTCCAGTCCCATTTCCGCGGCATATTCTATCTGTGACGGGCTACCGCCGAATAGTTGGGTTGCTGCTGCGGATGCCATGGCGCACGCCACGCCGACTTCGCCCTGACAACCAACCTCCGCACCGGAAATAGATGCGTTTGTTTTAACGATATTTCCTATTAATCCGGCTGTGGCTAAAGCACGTAAGACCCGGGTGTCACTAAACTCACGACTTTTGGCGAGGTGATAGAGAACGGCCGGCATAACTCCACAGGAGCCGCAAGTAGGTGCAGTGACAATGATGCCGCCTGCTGCATTTTCTTCGCTAACCGCAAGAGCATACGCAAATAAAAGTGCTCTTGATTGCAAAGATTGTTTGTATCCACTTGCATGAATGTAATAGGTGGCGGCTTTCCGTCGGAGATTTAGGGGGCCGGGGAGTACTCCTTCTTGTTCTAATCCACGTTTAATGGCTTCTTTCATTGTTTTCCACACTTCTTCCAGATAATCCCAAATGTCACTTTCTTCACACTCGATGACGTACTCCCAATAGCTCTTTCCGGTGCGTTTGCACCATTGCAAGATTTCCGTCATATGATTCATACTGTAAATGTCCGGAGTATTCACAGACGATTCTCCGTCTTTTTCTTCGGCTAATGCACCTCCGCCAATACTAAAAACGGTCCATTGATCTGTCTCTTTTCCAGCGGCATCTACGGAAACAAATTTCATTCCATTGGGGTGGAAGGGGAGGAATATCTGAGGTTCCCAGATAATTTCCACCGGAGCAACAGACTGCATTGTTTCGGTTATAGCCACATTGGTCATGTGTCCTTTTCCTGTGGCTGCCAGACTACCATATAACGTCACTTTGAAAGAAGCTGCTTCTGGGTGTTTCTTTAAAAATAGATTAGCAGCTCTGCGTGGTCCCATAGTATGGCTACTGGATGGTCCCGTGCCGATGCGATATAGTTCTTTAATTGATTTCATAATGGTGGTTATCCTGTCTTTTATGTTTAATGAATTGCCGTTATCGTGATATTTAAGGAGATATTTGTTTTTTAATTGAAATCGACTACCGTAATGCCTGCACCACCGAACTGAATATGTTCATCGGCAAAATGCTGTACACCGGGTACGGTTTCTAAATACTGCCGGATTAGCGTGCGTAGAATGCCGGTTCCTGTTCCATGAAGAATGCGTACGCGCGACATTCCTACTAAAATGGCATCGTCTATAAAATAGGTCACTGCCTGTAAGGCTTCATCTCCGCGCATGCCCCGCACGTCAATGTCTTGCTTGAAGTGCAATTTCTTTTCGTACATGCTGTCCTGGGTCTGGCTACTGACAAAGGTACTTTTAGTGGTACTGTCCGTTTTGGGAGGTGCTGCATTTGTACGCTCCAAGCGGTCGAGCTTTACGGTAGTTTTAATACTTCCGAAAGCAACCGTTGCGTTCTTACCATTCACTTCCATGACTTCACCAATGGTGTTTTGCCCTTTCATCTTGACATTGCAACCGGGAACTATCATTGCTGATTTGTTCTTCTCTTGAAGTGACTTTTTCTCTTCCGTGGCCTTGCCTGTTAAAGCGTTGCCTGCTGGTGAAACTCCATTACTTTCTCCATTCTTGGTCTTTTTCTCCTTTTTGCGATTTTGCTTTTCACGGAGCTTCTCCATTTTACGGGCTATTTTGTCTTCTAACTCCGTAGACATTTTGTCCTCCATGGAAGTGCGGAAATCGGTCAGTTCCTGACGTACTTCGCGGGTACGTTCTTTTTCTGCCTGCGCTTCTTTGATGGTGCGTATTGTATTCTCTATCCGTGCGTTAGCTTCCTTCACCAATTGCTCGGCTTCCTCTTTGGCTTTTTGCAGAATTTCTTTACGTGATTTCTTTAAGTCCTCCATTTCCGTTTCATAGCGTGCAATGGTTTCTTCCATGTGCTTTTCGCGTTGACGGATATTTTGTCTTTTATTCTCCCAATATCGTTTATCGCGTACAATGTCTTGCAGATATTTGTCTGCGTTGATGTATTCGCTTCCTACAATATTCGAAGCATCTGTGATTACATCTTCCGGAAGACCTATCTTGCGGGCTATCTCCACTGCAAACGAACTACCGGGATTACCGATCTGAAGTTGAAATAGTGGCTGCATCAGGTGACGGTCATAAAGCATGGCCCCGTTTACCGTACCTTCATGATCTTCTGCGTAATGTTTCAGGTTTTGATAGTGGGTGGTGATGACGCCGAATGTTTGTTTATCACTGAAGCGTTTCAAAACCGATTCGGCAATAGCTCCACCTATTTGGGGTTCTGTGCCGCCACCAAATTCATCAATCAGTATAAGGCTACTCTCGTTACAGTTTTTTATCATCATCTTCATGTTGGTGAGATGCGAAGAGTAGGTACTCAAATCGTCTTCTATGGATTGTTCGTCGCCAATATCAATAAATATGTCACTGAAGATGCCTGCATGACTACGTTCATGTAAGGAGATCATCATGCCACATTGCAACATATATTGTAGTAAGCCTACTGTTTTGAGGCAGACAGATTTTCCACCGGCATTTGGTCCGGATATTATCAGTATTCGTTGCTTGCCATTGAGCTCAATGTCCAGAGGGACTACTTTTTTGTTTTGCCGGGCAAGTGAAAGTTGCAGCAGAGGGTGTATGGCGACAGTCCAATCTAAAATCGGAATGTTTTCAAGAGCAGGTTTTACACCAGAGATTTGTAGGGCAAACAAGCTCTTGGCACGAATGAAATCTATCTTTGCTAAAAACTGGTACGATTGCAGTATTTCGGGAATGGACGGTCGGAGTAAATTTGAAAAGTCCGTCAGGATGCGGATGATTTCTCTCCGTTCATCTCCCTCCAGTTCGCGGATACGGTTATTGGCTTCCACCACTTCGGCAGGTTCTATAAATACGGTTCTTCCGCTGGCGGACTCATCGTGTACAATGCCTTTGATTTTTCGTTTTAGCGCCGGGGCAACGGGTATGACCAGACGGCCGTCGCGCATGGTGGGGGTGACGTCTTTGTCTACTACTCCTTCCGATTGCGCATTACGCAATATGCTGTTTAACGAGCGGGATATGCTTCCCATGGTATTTGCCAACTCCCGGCGTATGCGTGCGAGTTCGGGTGAAGCGTTATCTTTGATTTTTCCGTAGGGTGAGAGTATGGCATTGATTTTCTGGATGAGTTGTGGGAATGCAAGTATGTCCTTTGCCATAGCCCTTAAATGCGGATAACGGGACGTGTTTTCCAGTTCTTCATCGTCACGTTCCAGAAACCGGACTATATCCCGGATTGTTTCTAAAGACCGGCGTAAATCAAACAGTTCTTGTTCGTCCAGATATAAGCCTTCCACCCGTATTCGTTTTAATGAAGGACGAACATCGAAAAAATATTGGGCGGGAAAATTATCTTCTTCTTGGAGGATATGAACAAATTCGTCAACGAGGTTCAGGCGTTCCTGCACCTCTTCAAAACGGTCGGAGAATGCCATTTCCATCACTTGCTCTTCGCCAAGTGTGCTGAGGCATTTCTCCCGGAGCAACTGGCGGATGTGATCAAATCCTATTTTCTGTTCAAAATTATGTGGATAAATCATGCTGCAAAAGTACGATTTATCCGTGATAAAATAATGGGCTCTTTGCAGAATAAAAAATAATTCATACCTTTGCCCCCACTTTAAAAGAGAAAAAGCCCTCTCTTCTTGGGAGGAATAAGTTTTGGAGAGGTGGCAGAGTGGTCGATTGCGGCGGTCTTGAAAACCGTTGTACTGCGAGGTACCCGGGGTTCGAATCCCTGTCTCTCCGCTGAAAGGTCTAAGATAAAAGACTGAAAATTTATGTCAAAGCTCGTAAAATCAAGGTTTTACGAGCTTTTTTTTTGTCCATGCCGAAACAATGAAAAACCATAAAATAGGCAAGAAAAGACAGAATTCCATTACAGATTCGTTACAGGAAATCGGCTCTTCCTTCTGTTACGATTTTATTGTTTTCATCTTCGCTTTTTTTATTGTTATGTGAACTCTTGAGATGAGGGAGTTGAAGTTTCAATTATTATCTGCCTCCTTTGAATCCGACATTTTTTTTATGCGTCTTTCCGTCGAGTCGGTCGTTTTCGTTTCAGGGGCTAACAAGGTGTAGGGTTTAGGACACACAAGGTTTTGTGGAAGAATACTACCCGAAAGAATTGGAGGTGTGGAGATTGTTACGCAAACGGCTCTGCCGCTTGACCTTGTTTGTTCGTAAAGAACCCGTAAATACCTTTGCCACTGAGAACGAAACACCGATTTGATGGTTTAGAAACAGCATCTTGTGGAGGATTCATGCTTGGAGAGGCAGATTTTGGAATTATCAATTACTGATTATTCCTTTTGTAGCAGTGTTGTCAATAAACACTATGGATTCATTGAAGATAAGAAATTAGACCAATATTACTATTATATTTTCATATTTAGTAATATTGTTACCGAAATATGAAATAGGATTTGATTTTTAGTTTTTATGTGTGTATATTTGCAGAAAGTAAATTTAATATAAACGAGGTATGATAGCTGAATTCAAATTCAAAAATTTCTTTTCCATCAGAAGTGAACAAGTGTTGAGTTTCGAACCAACAATGGATACATTCGGAAAGGATGAGTACTGCTATGAAGTTAAAGATGGTGTTAACTTACTAAAGATAGCTACCATATATGGGGCAAATGCTTCTGGAAAAACCAACATTCTTATGGCTCTCTCTTTTTTTAGAGATTTAATGGTTGATTTGCCCAAAGATAGAACAGAAGAGATTGATTTTACGCCATTTCTTCTTGATGATGAATCAAGAAATAGTAAGACTGAAATGTCAATGGCGTTCTATTTAGAGGAGGAGCGTTATAATCTGTCTGTTGTATTGGATAATAAACGCATTTATTCAGAGAAATTAGAATTTTATCCCGGAACACAGCCGGCAGTTTTATATAATAGGACCTATAATCAAGAGAGCGATATTTCAGAGGTGAAGTTTGGAAATAAACTTGGCATCGGCAAGAAAGGGCAAACCGCGATTGTGGGAAATACGATAAATAACTGCACCGTATTGGCTGCTTTTGGTAAATCTAACGTTGAGTCTTCTCGTCTAAATATTGTGTATAATTTCTTTTCAAGTAGCATTAAAGATATTTTGCAGCCACAAGTTTCACTGACAACTTTTGCAAAGAAGAATCTTGATGATGACAAAGATGGTAGTCTTAAAAGATTCCTTGTAAGTTTTTTGAAAGCTTCTGATTTTAACATCAGCGATATAGAATTAAAAGAAGAGGAAGTCTTGATTACTCCCGAAATGCAAAAGATGATTGAAGTTGCACCTATTCCAGAGGAGGCAAAAAAGCAGATGTTCCAAAAGGGTAAGATAACAAATGCTGAATTAATGTTTAGCCATACAACAGACCACGGAGATTTCATATTGCCGGAAGGTATGGAGTCAAGGGGAACTATTCGTTTTATGGGAATAGCCGTTCTTCTCAAGCAGTTGCTGTTGGAGCAAAAAATTATCTTGGTTGATGAAGTGGAAACAAGTCTCCACTATGAATTATTGGCTTATTTCATAAAAGTCTATTTAGCTAATAGTTGCAATCCATCGCAGTTAATTCTATCTACTCACGATATTAATCTATTGGACGAGGACTTTATTAGAAGAGACACTATTTGGTTTACAGATAAGAGTAACTCTGGGGAGACGATCTTAACACGTCTATCTTCATTAGGATTACATAAAAATCTATCTCCATATAATGCTTATAGACAAGGCAAATTGGTGAAATTGCCATTCTTGGGAAGTATTTACCTTAAAGACGATAAGCTATGCGAGGAAGAATAAACAAGAGTATTGCTATCATTGGAGAAGGCGAAACAGAATGGTTCTATTTTGATTCTCTAAGAATAGCTAAAAGGTATCCATTTAGGTTAGTTCCGGGGATGCCTTCACATTCTGACTTTGGTCATATTCTGTCATTAGCTGATAGATATTTGAAAGAAAAGTTCGACTATGTTATTTGTCTTATCGATATGGATAGGATGAAACAACTCCCTGCAGAGATGACAAAATATCAGGCAATCAAGCGCAAACGAGAATATAAATCCGTATGGTTTATAGAAACGCACCCGTGTACAGAGTTTTGGTTTTTGCTTCATTTTCTGCCTGACTTGTCTAAACGCAAATATATTTCTTATGATGACTTACTACCGGAATTGCAAAGGTATATGCCTGGTTACGAAAAGACAAAACGCTATTTTCGCAAAACCGATTTATATACATTTCTTGAAAAGAACGGAGACATTGAGCGTGCAGTAAGGAATGGGAAACTACTAAGTGAACTAAGTAAATCAAATCCAGATGATGAGATTTGCTATTCGGAAGTTTATAAGGTGATTGAGATAATAACTTCAATGACTTAGGATATTAAAATCTTTATTATATATAATATGTCAATAGGAATGGATAATATCATCTTAGACTTCGATGCTTTTTTGAGGTCATTTAGCCAAAATACAGATACAGCATTTGCCTTCTTATTAGGAGCAGGTAGCTCAATCACATCCGGAGTTCAGTCAGCAAATGATTGTATATGGGAGTGGAAGAAAAGCATCTTCTTGTCGAATAACTCTAACAAAGCAAAATACTTTCAAGATTATAGATCAGATATTGTAAAGAAGCGTATTCAAAGCTGGCTTGACTCTCAGGGCGGTTTCCCTGAGATCAATTCTCCTATGGAATATTCTTTTTATGCAGAGAAAGCATTCCCAATTGAAGGTGATAGAGTCAAGTATTTCTCAAGTTTAGTTACAGATAAAGATCCTTATGTTGGTTACAAAATATTGTGTTTGCTTAATAAAGCAAATATAGTAAAGTCCGTATGGACAACAAATTTTGATGGATTAACTGAACGAGCCGCTCACCAAATGAGAATGACTCCGATTGCTATCAATTTAGATAATCCAGATAGAATTTATCGCAATGACAGCAATAATGAGCTTCTATGTATAGCTCTTCATGGGGATTATAAATATACAAAATTAAAAAATACAATAAAAGAACTTGATTCTCAAAATCAAATATTCATTGATGTCTTAAAACGATATTTTGTAGATAAAAATCTAGTAGTAAGTGGATATAGTGGACGAGACTCATCTTTAATGCGATCAATTCAAACTGCATTCACCGAAAAAGGTGCAGGCCGTTTGTATTGGTGTGGATATGGCAATACTATACCTTCAGAAGTTGAAAATTTAATACGTGCAATAAAAGCTTCAGGCAGAGAAGCATTCTACATTCCAACAGATGGTTTCGATAAAACTATGATTGGTATTGCCTCTACTTGTTTTGATGGAAATATTGCTATGCAAACAAAGATTTCTGAGATATTAAATAGTATTCCTTCGGATGATTCTACTGTGCCTTTTGAGGTAAAAAGCGATATTGCCGACAAATATATTAAAAGTAATCTCTATCCTATAATGTTTCCCAAAGAGGTTTTTCAGTTTGGAATACAATATGAAGAAAACGAAACTGCTTGGGAGACAATCAAAAATTTGACTAAAGACAAAGAAATAATTGCAATTCCATTTAAGGGTAAAATATTTGCATTGTCTACCCTGACAGTCATAAATGAGGTATTTGGTAGTCGAATTCAAAATGAGATTCAAAGAGAGGCAATATCTATCTATGATATAAAGAAAATAGGAGTATTTAGAGAACTATTCTTGAAAGCTGTTATTTACGGGATATGTAAGAGTAGAGGGCTCAACTCAGATTTAAAATCTAAGATATGGCTGACCACCCCAATGGAAATTAGTAATCAGATTTATGTTTACGACGCAATTGAATGTTCATTGTCTTTTGTAGATAATAATAACTATGCTCTATTGTCTATTAAGCCTACAATACATATTATTTCACAAAAAAAGATAACTAAAGAGTTGAAATTGGCTCTTGGAAAAAAATATCTGGAGAAGTTAAGAAACAAAGCTTATGATGACAAAGTTATTTTTTGGGAAAACATCATTTTCGGAGGTAGATCATTTATATTTGATATCCCTATAAATTCTAAAAGCGATTTTAAGATTCAGATAGGTAGAAACAGATCATTTTCTTCAATTAAGGTCCTAGATCCAAAGTTTAGAAGATACCCTATTAAGGAATTTGACAAGAATCGTATAATTTGCAATGGGATTCAATTCTTGGAACCTCAATTGGAATTTATAAACGCCCATACATCAAATATATTCCGCGATTACCATCCAATGAGAGGGTTGATAAATAACAAACCATATGATTACGATAGTAATGGTATTTTATATTCAGCTGAAGTAAAGTTGGGTGTAATTTGCCCTCTCTGTTATTCAGACAATTTTCACACGTTCTTGACAGGGCTAAATAATAGAATATCCACCAATTATAATTATGACTATATGCTTGATTATATTGGGTTCCAAAATATTTATAATATTCCTATTGACATACCTAATGTTGGTTCCGATAAATGGATGGATATTTCAATGAAGCACAATAATGCAATAGACCTTGTAAAAGCAATTTGTTTGAAAATTGACAATATGCGTGATAGTTATTATAATGCTGTTGCAGTAATCTTTATTCCCGAAGTGTGGGAATCATACAAAAGGTTTGAAAATGAGGGAGAGCTCTTTGATTTACACGATTACATTAAGGCTTATGCAGCACAAAAAAATATTACAACACAGATTATCCAAGAATCTACACTAAGCGATCCATTAAAAGCATCTGTTTATTGGTGGTTATCACTTGCATTTTATGTTAAATCTATGCGCACCCCATGGGCTTTATCTAACCTCAATCAAGAAACTGCTTATGCAGGGATTGGATATAGCATAAAATACAGTAAATACGGAAAACCTGAAGTGGTCTTAGGATGTAGCCATATATACAATGCGAAAGGAGAAGGTTTAAAGTATAAATTGTCAAAAATAAAAGACGCTCAATTTGATAATAATAAAAGAAATCCATATTTAACTTATGATGAAGCGTTTGAGTTTGGAGTATCTATAAGAGAATTATTTATGTCTTCAATGAACACTCTCCCGAAACGAGTAGTAATACATAAAAGAACCCCATTCAAAGAAGACGAAATCAATGGTATTAAAGATGCTCTAAGCAAGGCAGGAATAGAAGATATTGATCTCATAGAGATTAATATGGAACCAAATATTAGATATTTTGCTATGAATAATGACCTTGAATCTGATGGGTATCCAGTATCAAGAGGAACGTGTATAATTGCTTCGTCTAACAGTGCGCTACTTTGGACGCATGGGATTGTGCCATCCGTTCAGAATGAGACACGCAAATACTATCTAGGAGGTAGAAGTATACCTGCTCCATTAAAAATAGTCAAACACTATGGTAAAGGTGATATAAATACAATAGCAACAGAAATTCTTGGTTTTACAAAAATGAATTGGAATTCATTTGATTTGTACACGAAATTACCAGCGACAATTGACACATCTAATACTCTTGCAAGAATTGGTAATCTTCTATCTAGATATGAGGGAAAGACGTATGATTATAGATACTTTATATAATAGCTCTTGTAAATTTTTGATTGAAGACTAAATTTGCAAGAACCTTAATAGTGTTTAGTAATCCAAAGATTTTTCAATATCTTTGCCTATGTAAAACATAACGAGCAGACACGTAGTAGTCAATCGAAGACTATGACAGACAAAGCATCGTTACAGAAACATTACAGACACAAATTGGCATTTGGTTAAAGTGCTGATTATTACGAGATAAAGCGGTGAAGGTTCATAAACCTGTCTCTCCGCTGAAAGGTCTGGACAAAACCAGATAATTATAGTATGAAAACCTACAAGTCAATAACTTGTAGGCTTTTTTGTGCATATTTCTACCATGTCTATCCCTTATTTGCCTAATCATTTGATAAAAGAGTGGTATATTTGTGGCCGTACAGATAAAGTTAACTCTTTATGATAGAAAATATTCGTATGCTTAGCCAGCAGTTGGCATCTCCCCGTTTTGAACATCCGAAAGCTCTTGTCTCGTGGATGGGTGCTATTCAGGCACAAGATTATCCGATGTCGAAGTGGGCTGTGGGTTCTAGACTGTAATCGGGTGGCTTGCAGGCAGTCGATGAAGCTTTAAAACGAGGAGAAATACTGCGCACTCATGTGTTACGTCCGACGTGGCATTTGGTCGCTGCGGAAGACATTCGATGGATGCTCAAACTTTCGGCACAGCGTATTAAGTCCGCTTACGTCTCGTCTGCTAAAGGACACCAGTTGGATATAAGCGAGAAACAATACGGGCAGTTCAATGATTTAGTCGTGAGGCTGCTGGAAGGTAATAAAAGTTTAACGAAGCAAGAGATTGAAGCAGAGGTAAACCAGAGAGGAATAAAAACAGTAGAGCCTCTGATAAGACGACTTCTCGGAAACTCCGAAATTGAGGGTGTGATTTGTAGCGGTGTGGACAAAGGTGGCAAACCAACTTATGCACTTCTTGACGAGCGTGTGTCACAAGTGGCTGAGATTCATAGAGAAGAAGCATTGGCACGACTGGCTAGCCGATATTTTCGGAGCCATTCCCCTGCCAAGCTTGCTGATTTCGCTTGGTGGTCAGGGCTCTCGCTCACGGAGGCCAAACAAGCCATCGGGCTTATCAAGACGGAACTTATCACAGACTCCGACAACTTATTTATTCACGAATCATACAAAGAGGTCACTGTTTTGCAAAGCGATATTTTGCATCTGTTACCCTCGTTTGACGAATACCTGATCAGTTACAAAGACCGAACCGCCGTGCTTGACTTGGAACACCATTCCAAGGCTTTCAACCGTTTCGGTACGTTTTATCCGGTCATTCTGCACAATGGCAAAATTGTTGGCAACTGGAAAAAAACGGTTGAGAAAGGTCAGGTAGAAATTGAAACCGTCTTCTTTGATCCAAAACATCACATCAGTAGAGAGCTGATTGAAAATGCAAAAAACAGATACAAAAGTTTTATTTGCGACTAACAATAGTCAAAGTGTTTCTCGCCTCTTTTGGGGAAGCGGGGAGCACATTGGTTAGATTACTTCTCAGAATATAGTCCAAGTGTGTTGCTCCCGTTGTCCGAAACCCGGGCGGAACAATCCATGGCTATATTCTAACTCTATCTATGATGTAAATACAGATTCAAATGTTTACCGGTTAATGATACTTTATCTGTGACAATCTTTGCCGGAGTTCCCTCAAATATAATATTTCCACCATATTTCCCCGCACCGGGCCCCATGTCTATTATCCAGTCGGCTTGATTAATAATATCCATGTTATGCTCAATGATAATAACGGTATTTTTATCATTGACCAACTTGTCGAAGAGTTTCATGAGTTTGGATATATCCGAGTTGTGAAGCCCTGTAGTCGGTTCATCAAAAACATATATATTTCCTTTCTTACCTAATTCTGTTGCCAGCTTGAGGCGTTGACGTTCTCCGCCGGAAAATGTATTTAATGATTGTCCCAATGTCAAATAATCCAAACCTACTTCACAAAGGCGATTGAGTGGCTCTGTTATTTCCCGTTCATTGAAAAAAGCATTTGCCTCGCTGATTGTCATTGCCATAATGTCCATAATGCTTTTATTTTTCAGCTTGTATTTCAATACTTCTGGCTTAAATCCACTTCCGTTGCAGTGTTCACAACGGACTTCCACTGCATCTAAAAAGGCGAGATCGGTTGATATAAGCCCCAGCCCTTTACATTCGGGGCAAGCACCATCTGAATTATTACTGAACAATGATTGCTTGACGCCGTTTTGTCTTGCAAACAATCCCCGTATTACATCCAATGTTCCTGTATATGTTGCGATGTTTGACCTCTTGCTACCTCGCAGAGCGCTTTGATCTATTACAATAATGTCTTTATGTTGATTGATTAACGATTTTACGAGTGAACTTTTTCCTGAACCTGCCACCCCTGTAATGACTGTCAGGACTTCTTTGGGAATTTGGACTGAGATGCCTTTCAAATTGTGAAGTGTGCTGTTTTGTATAAAAAGGTGGCCGGAGGGCTTTCTGCACTTAGCTTTAATCAGATTCTTGCGATTGAGATAATCACCTGTCGGCGTTTTCGCTTTTTTTAGGCCTTCAAGATCCCCTTCATAAACAATATTTCCACCTTTCTTTCCTGAACCAATTCCCATATCAACAATATGGTCGGCAATAGCTATTACATCCGGATCATGTTCTACAATCAATACGGTATTACCTTTATCCCTCAGCTCGATTAATAGTTTATTTAATCGTTGTACATCATTGGGATGCAGTCCGACGCTTGGCTCATCGAATATATAAGTAAGGTCTGTTAGGCTGATACCCAAGTGTCGGACGAGCTTTATCCGTTGTGATTCTCCGCCAGACAATGATGAGGTTTCCCTGCTTAAAGTGAGATAGCCCAGCCCTATGGACAATAAGTTTTCCAGATTTTTGATGATTACATTCAACAGGGGGCTAACGGAACTGTCTTTTAGTGTTCTTATAAATGCTAATAAATCATCAATTTGCATATTGCAACAATCGGCAATATTCTTTCCTTCAACTTTGCAGCTTAATACCTGAGGATTCAAGCGGTTTCCATTGCATTCGGGGCAGATGCCTTGCTTTACAACTTCTTTATATCGGGATGCATTTTTACCTGCAATCTCTTTTGATTCTTTCTTGAAAAAACTGCGTTCAAAGCGAGGTAAAACTCCTTCGTATATTCCTGTTTTGGGAAATTTGGGATCAGGATTTACTAATTTCAAATTGTTTGCATAAACAAGGTTATGCCACTCATCTTCCGTATAATCTTTTATCTTCTTGTTGTTGTCAAATAATCCTGAATAGACATAACGTGTCCACCGCCATCCGCCAACTTCAAATGTGGGAAATCTTATCGCACCTTCATTCAAAGAGCGCTCTTTGTCTATCAATTCATCTAAATCGACAATACTTGTTTTACCAAGCCCTTCGCAGTAAGAACACATTCCTTGGGGATTGTTAAATGAAAATACGGTGGAATGACCAATGAAAGGTTTTCCAATTCGAGAAAATAATAACCTCAAAAGAGAATAGATGTCTGTTATAGTACCCACTGTTGAACGAGCGTTTCCTTCTATCTTTTTCTGGTTTACAATGATCGCAACGGCTAAGTTCTCTATACTGTCTACATCCGGTTTGCCATATTGTTGTAATCGGTGACGGATAAAACTGTCGTAAGTTTCATTTAATAGCCTTTGCGATTCGGCTGCTATTGTATCAAAAACCAATGAAGTCTTGCCAGAACCTGAAACTCCTGTAAATACTGTTATCTTCTTTTTAGGTATTTTGACTGAAATGTTTTTTAGATTGTTTTCTCTCGCACCTTTAACTACAATCTCATTATTGCTCATATTCTAAATTGTTTTTTTGCAAAATTAGAACTTACTAATTACTTGAACAATAAGCGATAAATCTTTCACTCAGTGATAAATTTAACCCTATTTGATTGATAAAAGATTATCTTTGTGAGCAAATAGATAAAAGACGGGCGTATGTATGTAAAGAAGAACCCTATGGATTATTCCGATTGTTCTGTGAGGATTCCAATTGATATTTTATCGACAAGTTGGAATGCATGGCTAATATTGGAAATAAATAAAGGTGTTGTAAGACCGTGCGATTTACAACGGAGCATAAGTGTTGCTCCGAAACGTGTGTTAACTAAACAGTTAGGTGAATTGGAGAGGATGGGTATCTTGCGAAAAAAAGTATATCCCGTATTGCCATTAAAAGTAGAATATTCTCTTACAGAGGCGGGTGAGGAGCTTATTTCTATTATTGATCATTTATGGCAATGGGGAGAAAAATACAAGGCTGACTTTTTAAAGAGGGTAGAGACTGATAAATAGTGTTGGTGCAAGGTTTGCCGATCTACCTTTCCGCCGAAGGGCCTGAATAGAAACTGGCAACTAAGTACAAATCCTACAAGTCAAAGGCTTGTAGGATTTGTCTTATATTTATACTGTTTCTGTCTCTTTACCTAATGACGAAATCAGAGCTCTACTGCCCAACATCAATATCTTAGAGTGTATTCTCCATCTTTGATTTCATGGGTTTTGCCTTCCGCTCCATATTCAGCTATGGTTCCACTGAATGACATATCCAACGAGTAACCGGAAAGTTCTTTACGAAAGCGTTTTTCGGATAAATTGCTGATATTCAAATTCATTTTTTTTACACCATAGTATTGTTCCTTGTCTTCTTTTGAGATAATTACTTCTCCTCCGTTTGCGGTAGAAAATCCGTTGTCAATTTTCTTTTTTAGATTGACTGAAAAACTAATATTAGCGCCATTTGTAGCATCAGTTCCCTTCAGCCAAATTAAACTGCTTTCTTCCGTCTCGCCTTCTTCTTCATTGATGGGTTTGTACATGGTAAAGGGGATAATAGAGACTTCTATATCTTTTGTATCAAGTTTATAAGTTGTTCCGTCAAGCTTAAAAATTAAGGAAGCTGATTTGGGTTGTAACATATTGGCGACTTTTTCGGCAGCTTTGGAAAATTTTTCCATTTCTTGGAGTGTAGGTGCGTCAATAGATTGTTCCTTCTGCTTTTGCTTGCTGTTGCATGCTGAAATTAACAATATGGCAACGGCTGCGAGTGTCAATGTTTTTATAAGTTTCATTGCTTAAAATTTAAATAGATTAAAAAAATCGATTAATTCTTGTTTTGTTTTTTTGGGTGATACAGTGATGTGGATAAAAGCATCTTTCGCTTTCAGTTCTACCAGCAGCATATTTACGGGCGTTGAAATCCCGGTTTCTTCATCGTACAGGCTGTCGGAGCGAAAGGCCATGCGATTGCCATTGTGCGTGAAATACTCAATGCCATCGTCTGCAAAATCTTCACGCCAATTAGCGTGGTTTTGTAATGATTTCATTGAGATCCATGCAATGTTCTTCTTGTCTTTCGTCCACATAGCCGAATACTCGCCTCCCGAGGCGTCGTGCAAGGCAAAAGTATAGCTTAATGTGCGGCGTATACGCTCACTCTCATTTTTGAATTTCTCAAATGAGATACCTGACGGAAATAACAATCCTTGCTCTTCCTCCAGTTCTTCGTTGAAATTCTCGTTGCCACTCACGTCGGCACTTACATCTTCGATAACAGCATTTCCAGGTGGTGTAAATGTTGAAGCCGGAATTTTTATATTTTCTTCAAAATGTACCGCTTCTTCTCTGTTTTCGCGTGATTTTATTTTAATATACGAACGCAGTGTAACGCCTTTATATACATGTACTGTGGCACCCATTAGTTGTGTTACATCGCAAGTGCGCCCCAATACGGACTCACTTTTTTTCTCCACCTTTCCGCCAAAACTTTTGAGCAACCCGTTACCGAGTTGCTCCATTTCGTTGTCGTTCAACCCGCTGCCGAGCAAGGCAAAATTAGGCACAGCGTTTTTGTGCAATTTGGTTCCTTGCAGGGTTGCCATATTTACGTTGTAATAGTATTCTCCATCAAATATGGAGAGTGAATTATTTTTGATAGTTTCTGTGTGTTTACCTGTTTTTACAGTTTCGCTGCTGTTAGTTTCTTCGCGGTATTTTTTGCCAAAATCGTCCCACCAAAGCGATTTGGTGCCGGTAACCATTCCTGATAATATATATTCTACGTGTCCCGATTTAACCTGAAATCGCTTTTGATAATTATATGTGGGTTGGGCAGATGCAAAAGCTATCCAGCCAAAGAGTACTGTTAATAGTGAAAGTTTTTTCATCGTTTTTATTATTAAGTAATAAAGCTTTTAAGGTATATAAATTCAACTCTGTTGTACTTTTTGTATGATATGTACCAGTTATCCATATCATATAAGTTTTCATAGCTTGACAAACTCCACTCTGCGGTTTTGTGCCTTGCCTTCGGGTGTATCGTTGCCTGCCATCGGTTTACTTTCGCCCCAACCCATTGAAGTGAGTCTATCGGCTGCAATGTTGAGCCTGATAAGTTCGGCACGAACCGCTTCGGCACGTTTTTCCGAAAGGGTTTGGTTGGCGGTGTCGGATCCATCGCTGTCGGTGTGCCCTTCCACACTGAAACGCCAGTTGGGATTGTCTTGCATCATCTTTACCACGTAGTTGATGGTTCCGGCGCTTTCGGGTTTAAGGGTGGCTTTGTTCGTATCGAATTTTATGCCGGTGGTAACGAACTTACCATCGGTGAGCACTTTGTCGTACAATGGAACCGCACCTTTTGCTATGCGGACGTTTTTGATAAACTGATTGTTGGTTTGCTTGGCATGATTGACTGAGAGCGTTATGCCTGTAAGATTGTCTGTAATATTGGGTATATTCAGTAGGCGGGTGTCGTCTAAATAAGCTTTCATTGCTCGTTTGTTGAATGAAATAGCAATGTGCCTCCAATGAGAATTTTCAGTGTCTCTGTTGCTAAATTTTGCGTTTCCAAAGGTCTTTTCTGTACCTGTATAGCCGTATTTTGCACTGTTTACATAAAAAGATAAAAAAACATTTTGGGCTTTTTTCGATTTGCTTTTGGCATCGTAAAAGAAGAGATAGTAGTTGCTGTATTTCCCTTTTTCGAAATAGGCGTCAAATTCAACGGTAAATGCTTCGGGCAAGTAATCGTCTGACGGGCCTTTTAATAGTGGAACGATACCGTTAGGAAAATTTCCTGTTTCACGAAAATAGATAACGTTTTCACCGTTAAAATTGGCATTTTCTGCGATCCCAGATACTAAATCCCACTTACTTGGAAACTCGCCGTTTTGCTCGCCTTCTTGGTTGTCCTCAAAAATGATTTCAGTGCCAGGTACAAAATCATACTTTTCCCACGTGAGAACGGATGGTGATTGCTGTTGATTGTCGGTTGGTTCTTCATGGACAACTCCGTTGGTTTGCCCTTTTTTATCGGATGTCACTTTGGGACTTTTTCCATCGCTTCTCACCGTATCGTCAATGCCTTCTTCTGCTTTGTCAAATACTTTGTCAATGCCTTTGTTTACACGTTTTTCGGAACGTTTCTCTGCCTCACGTTCAACTTTGTTTTGGGCTTTTTTTGCTAATTTTTTTAAGAATTGCGCATTTGTATTTACTGTAAAAGCCAAACAGAAAATACAGGTAAGAATTAATTTTATCGCTTTCATATTCATTTCGTTATTTTGCAAAGAAACGTCATGAATAAAAAACGAATATGTAAAAAGGCGACAAAAATTTTATTGTTTTGCTTTTAAGAGCGCTGCTGCAAAATTGTTCTTAAGAGGAAGGTATTTTTTTGGGGTTAAGCCCGAAAAATGAATGAAATCTTTGCTAAAATGAGCAAAATCATAGTAAAAACCGTTGAGTTGCATGTCGCTCCACTTTATTTCTTGGTTCTCATAAAGCAGTTCCATAATGTATTTGTGGCGTAATATTTGGCAGAATAGTTTGGGAGAAATTCCGATAACTTCCTTGAAATAACGCTGTAAGGTGCGAACAGAAACATTCTTATCCAGAATATCTTGCTGGTTTATAAGTCCGTTTTGAGTTTCCATTTTATCCACAAGTCCGTCGAAATAAGGTTGTGGTTTTACAGATTTATTTTGATAGGCAAGCAATAGGGCTTCTATTTCGGCAATGCCTTTTTCTATTCCATCTGTTTTGAGTGTTTGAGAAATGCGGTTTATATTTTCTTCACCAAAAAAGAGACTGCTTTCTATTCCGCTATTCATAAAACTGTAAGGCGAAAGGCCAAACAGATTATATAATCCATAGGGTTTAAAATTTACACCAAAGAGCTTCATTCCGCGAATTGGGTACAATAGAATGTGGCGACTGCATTGCCCAATAAAGAGCGATTGGTTGGTAAAATGTTTATGGCGGTAATAATTCGTGTTTTCACCAAAATGAAATTGTAGTACGGGGAAGCCGGTAGGCGGTACCTTGTGTTCAATGCTTTCCTGTGGTAAAGAACTAAAATCTAATACAAAGTAATGTTTGATGTACGGTCTAAGTTGCTGGTTTTGTATGTTATTTAGAGTGTTGTTCATTTTAGATTGAAGCAAATATCTTTTATAAATACAAAAATATAAAAAAACAGGAAATAAATTACTAAACTCAATTAAAAGAGATTTTTTTAACTATTCTTCTTCAAACTAGGATTGAAATTAGGTTATATTGTATATCACTATTTTTCTATATTGTTATTTGGTTCCCGTTAAATATATATAGCAATAAGTGACACAATCCCAGGCTATTTATTTTCATGAAGAAAGAGACATTCTGTATTGTGAGTTTTCATAGGATAATCCATTTCTTTTTTCCCCAGAATGGTGCAAGCGCCTTTTTGTGAAAATGCGCTTACTTTATTTAGTCGGTGTATATGTGTAAGTGAGTTCGATAAAAGATAAGTTCTATTAACTCAAAATAGCGGTTCTGTTTAGGTGAAATAGAACTGCAATTTAAGCTTAATAGAAGTTCTATTTCTTAGAAATAGGTCGTTTTTTTGCTCTTGCAATAAATTCGTATTCTCTTGGCTTATTCTTTTTTGCTCTTACCAAATGGAGTATATGCTAAGAGCTAATTTATCTTGCCTCTTTACCAGTTGTTTCATCCAAAATATTTCCTGCTTTTAAGCGAACAGGAAACCTTTTGGATTACGCTATTTGTCGGTGGAAAGCACAATGGTGTTGCCTTCACTGTCCGGGAACATAGTGAAGTATCCCATGCCATCCGCTTCGATCTTTGTCTTGGGATGTCAGTAGTTTTAATCTTCAATCATAATGTCTTCCAACAGTTTGTCTGCTATTTCTTTTGCTCTATCCTTAAAATCAGGAGCTTCACTTAGGGGAACAACATATTTACCAATAATATTGCATCCTAATACACCTCTCATCGATCTTTCAAATATTTCTTGTGCTAAATCCGCATTCTGTTCAGCCATACCCATACAGGTAATTAGAAGAGCAACTCTTTTGCTCACAATATTTGAAGAAGCATAAGGTGTCCCAAAATTTTGAGTAAGACACCAATGCCGGTCGAGGAAGGTTTTAAACTGAGAAGTAAAATCAAAGCAATAAATAGGCGATGCATAGACAATGACATCCGCTAATATTATTTTCTCAAAAATAGGAACAGCGTCATCTTTTAAAACACAACCCGGTACATCATTTTTCTTCATGCAGGAGTGGCACCCTAAACATCCTTTTATTTGATGATCGGTTAGGTGTATCCTTTCAACTTCATGCCCTTGGGCAATAAGATTATCTTCAAGTAGGTCAAGCGTTTGTGCTGTTTTTCCTTTTTTTCTTGGACTACCTAGAATGGTTATTACTTTCATTTTGATTCATTAATTTGTACGATGCAAAAGTATTGGATTATGCATAATAAAACAATGAACCCAAGTTAAGAAATTCGTTTGCGAATACGGCTTAATGCTTGTGGGGTGACTCCTATATACGAGGCTAAATACTTTAAAGGGATAGACTGGAGAAAGCGGGGATGTTCAGAAAATAACATTAAGTATCTTTCTTCCGGAGTTTCTCTTAATAGCGAGGTTTCTCTATAAAACAACATTATAGCCAGATGCTCTGCGACGAGCCGTCCTATTTTTTCTCCAACGGATATTTGTTTATATATCTGCTGTAAATTGGAGTACGAAATGGACCATAAGACGGTAGGAGTAATTGCCTGAATATTCCAGATTGATGCCTTTCTTGTAAGAAATGATGGATAGGAACTAAAAAAGGAACCTTCAAAAACAAAAGCTGAAGAGATCTCTTTTTCATCTTTATCGATCCAGAAGCGCACAATTCCTGATTCTATAAAATAGATATGATTCTCCACTTTCCCTGCGGTCAGTATCAGGCTTCCCTTTTTAAATACCTTTTTTCCCATCATACTAAAAAAGAAATCGGTTTCTTCTTCGGATATGGGAGCTAGTTTTTTTAGATAATCTTTTATCAGTTGCATAGTGACCAGTATTTGGATCAAATAATTATGCCCTGTTTGTCAGTACATCGTCTGCATTCGAGATAAATAACACCCGGCTAAATTAGTTGTTATTATTTGTTTAAAGCTTTATTAATCGCTTTGATATAAGTACGCATTTCAAAAGTAGTTTTTAATTTCTAAATGCTCAATTATTCGTTTATTTATTAAAGGTATGCTCCTCTTATTACTCAAATATCAGTTACACCAGATCTCTATTTCGCTCAATTGCTTTCAGACTTCGAAACTAAAGAGGTTTATTGGGGAATAAGAAGAGTGATAAATTAAAAGCTATAGAAAAAGCATTAAAGTGCATTGTATATGTAAAATGATATTTTCTTTCTTTTGTCAAATACACTGTTCTTTCTCAGATTGTTGCTGATAAACTAAATTGTTATTATATAGTTTGTTGTTATATCGATTGCTTAGTCTATTATTCCTTCGAGCCAATTCAGAAATTCGGTTGAACGGGTTTTACTGATAATAATCTTTTCCGGAGTTTCCACTGAGAGCTTGGCTACAAGTCTTCGGGTAAAATAACGCTCAGCTCCCGTTATACAGTTGCGATTGACAATGAATTGACGGTTTGCTCTATAAAATTGGGAGGGGTTAAGTTGTTTTTGAATTTCATCCAGCGATGTGGGATAACGGTATTTATGATTGTGCTGTGTTATAATGAGTAAAGCGTTTCCATCTAAATAAAAGCAAGCAATATCGTCTGTTTTAAGAGGAATGATTTTCTCTCCCTGATTGACCAGCAGTGCAGATTTATACCGATAGTCCAATTGTGAAATAAGTGTATCAACTGCATGTTCAGAAATTTTTTCCTGAAATGCTTTCTGTATATTATGATATTTTGTCAATGCAGCATCTACTTGTTCCGGATTTATAGGCTTTAGCAGATAACTGATTGCATTAGTATCAAATGCCTGCATCAAATATTCGTCAAATGCCGTACAAAAAATAACCGGAGTTTCTACTCTTACTTCCTGAAAAATGAGAAAGCTAACGCCGTCCGATAGTTGTATATCGCAAAAAATCAGGTCCGGGGCCTTATTCTCCCCGAACCATTTGATTCCTTGTTCAACTGATTCGATTATGCCAACGATATGAATCGTATCATCAATTTCAGACAGAATTTTTATCAGATTCCTTACCGCTTTTTTTTCGTCTTCAATGATCAATACTTGCATCATTTCTTATTCTTTTGATATTCTTTGAATTCTTTTTTCAATTTTTCTTTTAGCTGTTGATATTCGTTGTATTGCTCGTTGCTCAGGACGCTTTTCAATTCTTTATCCTTAGCTTTTTGATTAGATTTGAATGTCTTAAACTTGGACATCCGTCCTTCCGAACTGTTTTGTAGCTCTTTGTTTTTATTGATGTAATTTAGATTGATGTTGTAGATCTTTGCGTATTGTTGATCATCAAGAGAAAGCTTCTCTTTCATGATTCCGGTAAGGTTTTGAGCCATTTCTTCCGAGCTCATTTTCGCTTCCTGTGCACTTAATGTTTGGCTCAATAGCAACAAGCCGCCTAATAACATCATTGAAAGGAATGATGATATGCTTAATCTGAATACTTTTGTTTCCATTTTCTTTACTTGATTTTTTATTGATTAATAATTGGTAATTTAACTTGGAATATATCTTTGTCCTTGTTTATTTCTATTGTTTTTTCAAATAGTAGATTATAACGTTGAGCGATATTTTTCAGTCCCGAACCTGTTGTGTCTACTGCATTTAATTGAGGTTGATAGCTGTTCTCAACGATAATAGATTTACCGTCAGTATATATTTTTATAGCCAGAGGCTTGCTGTCATTGGCTACATTGTGCTTGATGACATTCTCTATTAGCATTTGCAGTGTTAACGGAGGAATAGCAGTCTCCATCAGCTTATCGGGTATTTCAACGGAGAGGCTGACCGAATCCTCAAATCGTGTTTTTAGAATATACCAGTAGGAATCCAGAAACAGTAGCTCTTCCTTCAATGTCGCTGCATTCTTTTCTTGATATTGCAGCAAATAGCGGTATACTTTCGCCATCTCTTGTATAAAGTTCTGTGCTTCCTTTTCTTGGGTCAGAGTGGACAGAGTGTTGAGCGTATTAAATAGAAAGTGAGGGCTTAACTGCTCTTTTAATGAAAGGATCTTTGCTTCCATTTGCGCTTGTTTCAATTGCTGAAGCTCCAGCTGGCTTTTCCTTTTTTCTTCCGTTGCTTGCTGAACAAAAAGTATGGCATAGTACATCATGCTCTGAAACAGACATTTGGAAAAAAGGAATACCGGACGTTTGATGCGGGGAAATGCAGCGGTGAAAGCCAACTTCTCGAAAATCAAGGGCAAGAGATAATCGCATATGATATTTGTTAATATGGCTACTCCGAAGATAATAATCACTCCTCTCCATATATTCGACCGGATAATACGTTTGAATGCATCGCTGTAAATCAGCCAAAGATTACCAAACCAAAGTATGAGAGAGGTCAGAAAGGAATAAATACCACGTAGCACGATATCGTTCCATTCGAAAGCATCCCACCTCCGTATAAAAGGAACGGTTGCAAGCATCGCCATTCCTAGCGATATGACAAAACCTAATATGATTTGATTACGTTTCATGTTGCAAAAATACGATTATGCAATTGATTTCTAACAGGCAATATCTTTAAATGGACAAATTGGACTTTGAAACGGACAAGTGTTTACTTCTTTGACTCCGGTATCTTTCCTGAGTGGTACCATGATGTTATTCGTTGCTTTACATTACGGCGCATCTCCATCCAGAACAAATTATAATCAAACGTATGTAGATTCTTTAATCTATTCATTCTCTCGTCTTTCATGTTTGGTACTGAAACCCAAAGGACTCCGACAGGTGCATTTATTGAGACACTGATGTTGTTTGGGGTTATCATTTTTCCGTTGACAAAAACGCCATCACTAGGCTTTTTTAAAACCTCATCCGCAGAAGTTGTCCATGTTAGTGGATTGATGCATAACGATTTCTTTATACGGTCATTCACTACACCTTTTCGGTAGCTTCTCCATTCAACAAAACCACCTGTATCATCCTGTGTGGTGTTTAAGTGTATGGATTGAAATGCATTTTCAGGTACTGGCCAACCGATGAGATATGCACAAACCAACTGTGAATGCAAAGGCTTTCCGTCAAAATACTCTTGAAGCAGACGTATGGCATGAATAGTTC
>JALCME010000026.1 GCA_022648295.1 Bacteroides sp.
GCCGATGGTACTGCGCACAAGTGGGAGAGTAGGTAGTCGCCGTTTTAGTTGAAGATCCCCTGATATCGAAGGATGTCGGGGGATCTTTTCGTTTTATCCCTTCTTATTCGATTGGATGGAGTTTATGCTGGCTAAGTAAAGAATTAGGTGATTGATCCAATACTTATTGCAGTATGCATGAATCGATACTAAAGATCATTGCATATTGTTTAGAATCTATTTAAATCTATCTGCTTTTTATTCTGTTTAATAGCCTAGCATATGGGCGTTTCTTTTTTGATGGACTATTAGCTTTTGTATGGAGTTTTATCTGTATCTTTTCTTCTTTTGAAATATTTTCTTTTAAAAAGATTGTTCTTTAAAAGAAATAGTGTACATTTGTAGTGTACTAATGTACTATTACACACTATTGCTCTAAATTATAAAAAAGTATTGTATGATTAAAGTGGATAATATTTCGTTTAGTTATAGAAAATCGAAAAAGAAGGTTTTGCAAGATTTCTCTCTTTCTTTAGACTCAGGAAGAGTTTATGGCCTTTTGGGGAAAAATGGAGCGGGAAAATCAACGTTATTGTATCTTATGACGGGTTTGTTGATACCTAAAAGAGGTAAAGTGTTGTATCAAGGCTTGGATGTACGCCGTCGTTTACCAATGACGCTAAAAGATATGTTTCTGGTACCTGAAGAATTTGAATTGCCCTCAGTTTCGTTAATAAGCTATGTAGAATTAAACAGTCCGTTTTATCCTCGTTTTAGTAAAGAAGATATGGTGAAGTATCTTCATCTCTTTGAGATGGACATGGATATTAATTTGGGAGCTTTATCCATGGGACAAAAGAAGAAAGTGTTTATGAGTTTTGCATTAGCTACAAATACTCCTTTTTTAGTTATGGATGAGCCAACAAATGGCTTGGATATTCCCGGTAAAAGTCAATTTAGAAAATTCATTGCTTCGGGAATGAGCGATGATAAAACGATTCTAATATCCACTCATCAAGTCCGTGATATTGATAAGATATTGGATCATGTGCTGATTATGGATAATACTCGGGTGCTTCTTAATGAAAGTACAGTTGATATTTGTCGAAAATTGTTTTTTTCTGAAAGTGATGATCGTAGTTTGGCAGAAAAGGCGCTTTATATGATACCATCTATAAAAGGTAATTTTTTAATGTTCCCTAATGAAAACGAAGAAGATTCGGAAATTAACTTGGAGTTACTTTTTGGAGCTGCATTGAGTATGCCGGATAAACTGAAAGATTTGTTCCACCCTATATTATAAATAAGTTATGATGCGAGATACTTTTTTTAGTTTGCCACGCTTTATGGATCTTTGCCGTAAGGAAATGATTGAGGGTTGGAAATCCAATTTGATGCGTATTGTGCTTATGTATGGCATCATGGTCATTGCTTTTGTTTGGAATGGATATATATCTTACGATTCTTATTCACAACATCTTTGGAAGATTGATCCTACTTGGGATGCTCTTCGTTGGTTTTTTATATGGGGACTTTTTGTGTTCGGCTCATTGAGTGCATCATTTACGATGGAGCGAATGAAAACAAAAACGAGTCGTACAGCTGTGTTGATGACTCCAGCTACCATGTTTGAGAAATATCTTTCGAGATGGCTAATATTTAGCATAGGTTTTCTCGTCGTATTCTTAATTGCCTTTAAATTAGCAGATTATACCCGTGTGCTTTACTTTTCATTGAGATTCCCTAAGATAGATATGATTCACCCTATGTCTTTCTCTTACCTGTTTGCAGAAGGTAGTCCTTTTGCTATTGTTCCTAAATGTGAATATTTTTGGGTGAGGTTTTGTGGCTTTTTGTTTGTGCAGTCGTGTTTTATTTTAGGAAGTTCTATTTGGCCTAAGAATGCCTTCTTAAAAACTTTTGTTGCTCTCGTTTTGGTATTTGTTATATATGGTTTAGTCATTAGCGGATTAGTCAAACTTTTATTTCTGGATGGTTATGATTATTCTAACGTAATGAACTTTCCAGAAGAAAAGGGGTTGCATGTAGTTATAAGTTTGTGTTCTATCTTTGCCCTGTTTAATTGGGTTCTTGCCTATTTCCGTTTTAAAGAGTCTGAAATTATTCATCGTATGTAGTTATGAACTTTAAAGAGAATAAAGCTATCTATCTCCAAATAGCAGATCGCATTTGTGATGAAATTCTGTTGGAGCGTTATAAAGAAGAGGAACGCATTCCTTCTGTGAGGGAATATGCTGCTGTAGTAGAGGTTAATGCTAATACGGTAATGCGTTCTTATGATTTTCTTCAAGCGCAAGAAGTGATTTATAACAAGCGGGGGATAGGTTATTTTGTATCAACCGGAGCTCGTGAGTTGATACATTCTCTACGCAAAAAGTATTTCTTAAATGAAGAGCTTGATTATTTTTTTAAGAGAATGTACACTTTAGGCTTTTCTGCCGAAGAAGTTACGAAAATGTATAGGGAATTTATTAGAAAACAAAAATAGAGTCGGATTATGAAACGTACAACATATATTATATTAAGCTTATTGTTTAGCGGGTTGGTAGTTGTAAGTGCTTTTCTTTTTTATTGTTCCAAACAAGGACTTCCTAAAGATGGTAACTTCTTGAAAATATCAGGTGTTATGAAAAAGACTGATATTTCCGGATGCAAGTTTATAGAATGCGATGCAGAGAGAGAGAATAATCAGGGTGTGAGTTTTGGGGGCTGCAAGCTTTTTGTTCGTCCGTCCGAAACTCCATCTGGCAATCTTGTTTATCCAAGTGGCTGGGATAAATATTTAAAGCTGGAGATTGTGGGAGATACGTTGAAGCTTCTATTTCATTTTCCAAATGATAAGATTGATCCGAAATATAAATCCCGATATTTAAATATGGAGTCTGACTCGATCACATTGAGTCTGCCGTCAGGTTCTTTTGCCTTAATCAACCGTATTCATTTGATGGGAACTTCTGTCACAGGTTTCAATCGGGATACACTCTCTATTTCGACTTCTGCTTTTTTGGAGATAAAAGAATCTAATGTAACTTCACTCTTTGTTGCCGCTCCTATGCTACGTCTCGAAAGTGGGAAAGCCGAAAAACTTTATGTAGATTTGGATCAGACGAATGATTGGACTGTTGCTTCAGGAAAATTTCAGATTGATACTGAATATCTCATATCAAGTAAAAATCAACGAAGTAACTTATCTAAAGGAGAATGTCAACATCTTATTTGGGTACCTCAAAATGATGATGCCAAGCTAGAACTTTCCATACGGGAGCCTATGCAATTATCTATCAAAGAATAGCTTGAATATTAAATAGGCATTTTAGCTTTGAGAAATGTATAGTATGAAATTAATTATACGGAAGTTTAGAGGAGCTAATAAATAGTTTTGCCTCTTCCGCAAATCTGGCCATTGATGATTATGGATTGTGGAGAGATGTCTTATTGCTTATAAAAACAAATTATACCTTTTTTAGTAACATTTAAAGAATAGAGATTAACTAATAACTCTCTTCTTCGTAACAATTATTCGCCCTTTCTCTCTTTATCATTGCATACATTTGTAGTGGTTCTTTAGAATAAAAAAGAATTCAGAAATCTTTGATATTAACCATTAAACAATGTACAATGAGAAAGACATTCTTAGAAAAGGGCATAAATTCAAGTTTATGTCGTATTGTATTGGTAATGCTATTTTGGTTACCTGCAATTATTAGCATTCAAGCTAATCCTTCTCAAAGCAGGACCATATCCGGGGTTGTAAAATCTGCTACGGATGGGGAACCGTTGATTGGAGTTAGTGTTTTGGTGAAGGAAACTTCCACTGGTGCCATTACCGATATGGACGGTAAATATTCATTAACGGCGCTAACCGGGAATACTTTGGTGTTTTCTTATATAGGTTATAAGGAGCAAGAAATCAAGGTTGGTAATTCTTCTGTTATTAATGTTAGTTTGGAGGAAAATAACGCTGTGCTGGATGAGGTTGTAGTAATTGGCTATGGCGTTCAGAAAAAGAAACTGGTTACAGGGGCTACTGTTCAAGTGAAGGGGGAAAATATAGCTAAGTTGAATACGACCAACCCTTTGCAAGCTATGCAGGGACAGACTCCGGGTGTGAATATTGCTTCTACTTCAGGGCAGCCTGGTGCCGATATGAAGGTCACTATTCGTGGTCTGGGAACTGTTGGCAATTCGCAGCCTCTTTATTTAATAGACGGTGTTGGCGGAGATATTTCCACCTTAAATCCGGCTGATATTGAATCAGTAGATGTGTTGAAAGACGCTGCTTCTGCTGCTATTTATGGCGCACAAGCAGCTAATGGCGTTGTTTTAATTACAACGAAACAAGGAAGAGAAGGAAAGGCTACGGTTTCTTTTGATGCCTATTATGGAGTACAGAATGTTACCCGTAAAATGCAAATGCTGAATGCTGAGCAATATGAGACTATAATGGACGAACAAGCACTAAACTCCGGTAGTGCTGCATTTGATTGGAATTCTTTTAATAGTATATATGATGCTGGGGGGAACCTAATCAATACTAATTGGATTGATTCCATGTTTAAGGATGATGCAAAGACAGAGAGTTATACGCTTGGTATAACCGGGGGATCTGCAATTTCTACATTTGCGCTTTCTTTAGGTTATATGGATCAAGAAGGTATTGTTGGAGGGAAAGATGTTTCCAATTATGAACGTTATAATTTTCGTATCAATTCCGAACATAAGCTGTTTAAAAACCTTCTGAAAGTTGGTGAACAAGTTAGTTTTGTATATAAGAAGAATCAAGGTATTAGTGTTGGCAATCAGTATAATAACACCTTACGTGCAGCTTTTATTACTTCACCGCTATCACCTATTTATAGTGATAATGGTTATAATGGAAGTCCTTATAATGATACCAGTGACTCAGATTGGTATAATGCAGATGGTAATCCTTATGGGATAATGATGACCACAACGAATAATGAAAATAAGAATGCAACTTTCTCCGGTAATGTATTTGCAGAACTTCAGCCTATTAAGAACCTGACAATCAAGACAGTTTTCGGTGCAGTGTATGGTTCTTCTGAATATCGGAGCTTTACTCCACTTTATCGTTTTTCTATTTATTCGTATAATACAACCCGTACGAAAGCTTCTCAAAACATGAATACAAGTCTGGGCATGACGTGGACAAATACGGCTTCTTATGATTGGAAGTTGAATGATCATTCGTTCAATGCTCTTTTGGGAATGGAGGTCTATCGTTATGAAGGCACTTATGTTGGTGCGGAGACTGGTATTTTAAAGGAGGGATTTGATGACTGGGATCATGCCTATGTGGATAATGGAACGGCAACAACGCAGGATGACGGAATGAAAGCAAGCGGGTATCCGCATGATAAAGCTCGTACTGTTTCTTACTTTGGGCGTTTAGGATGGAACTGGAAAGAAACTTATATGGTCAATGCAACTTTACGCTGTGATGGGTCTTCTAAATTTTCCCGTGGTAATCGTTATGGTTGGTTTCCTTCTATCTCGGCTGGCTGGACAATTACTAATGAGCCTTTTATGAATAAAACACATGACTGGCTTGATTTCTTGAAACTTCGTGCTAGTTGGGGGCAAGTAGGAAATCAAAATATTGATAATTATCAATATACGGCTCCTATTAAATCAGATCATACCTATTATATTTTTGGTACTCAATATGGTGCACAGGCACAATCCAGTTATTGGGGAGCATATCCGAGCCGTTTAGCGAATGCTAATATAAAATGGGAAACGTCAGAGCAAACCAATATTGGTGTTGATGCTCGTTTTGTTAACGGACGTTTGGGGGTGAATGCTGACTTCTATTTAAAGAAGACCAAAAACTGGTTGGTAGAAGCACCTATTTTGGCTACTGCCGGTACAGGTGCTCCATATATTAATGGTGGTGATGTAAAAAATACAGGTTTTGAATTAGCTTTTTCGTGGAATGATCAAATTGGAAAAGATTTTCATTATAATATCGGAGTAAATGGAGCTTATAATAAAAATGATGTTGGAAATATTCCGACAGAAGATGGAATCATTCATGGTTCCACCAATCAACTTTATGATAATACTCCGGAATTTTATCGTGCGGAGAATGGACATCCAATAGGCTATTTCTGGGGATATAAGACTTGTGGAATTTTTCAGAATCAAACAGAGATCGATGATTGGATTAAAGCTGGTAATGGTGTACTTCAGTCTGATGTAAAACCTGGCGATGTGAAATATGTAGATGTTGATCATAATGGTGCAATTAATGATGAAGATAAGGTTGATTTAGGTTGTGGTATGCCAGATCTTACTTATGGTTTTAATCTGAGCTTTAATTATAAGGGTCTAGACTTTTCATTAACTGCTAATGGTATGATTGGTAATAAGATTGTGCAGTCTTATCGCAATCATTCGAATAAACAAGCTAATTATACTACTGCAATTCTTGATCGTTGGACTGGTGAAGGTACTTCAAACCGGATTCCACGAGTAACAGAGACGAATGTCAACTGGCAGTTCTCAGACCTTTATATTCAGGATGGTGATTTTCTCCGTATAAGTAATATTACGCTAGGCTATGATTTTGCAAAGCTATTGAAGTCTAAAATTATTAGTCAGGCCCGGTTATATGCTCAGGTACAGAATGCTTTTACCTTCACCAAATATGATGGAATGGATCCGGAGATTGGTTATGGTCCAGAAAGTAAAGGTTGGGTATCGGGTGTTGATTTAGGTTACTATCCTCGTCCCCGTACAATTCTTATAGGGGTTAATCTTAAATTCTAATTCCAGAACTTTAAAAACATAGAGAGAAATGAATAAACTGAAATTAAATATACTGATATTTGGCTTTTCCGTTATAGGACTGGCGGCCTGTTCAGAGAGCTTTTTGGATGTGGAGTCAAAGACTTCTTCCACAACAGATAATTTTTATAAAACGGAAAGCGATGCTTATCGTGCCTTATTAGGTTGCTATGATGGGTGGCAATGTACAACTTCCAATGGTGGCGTAGGATTCTATGTGGCTTCGGAAGTTATGGCAGATGAATGTTTTGGAGCAACAGGAAATACAGATGCGCGTAATTATCAAGTGATAGATCGTTTTGATATCGGACAGTCATCTTCGGATTTGAATATTTATGAAGATACGTGGAAAAACTATTATACCGCTATCTATCGCTGCAATGAATTGTTAGCTCATGCCGGTCAAATAGCATGGAACAGTAATGAAAAGAAAGGAACTTATCTTGGAGAATGTCGTGCTATCCGCGGAATTTGTTATTTTGATATGGTGAGACTTTGGGGTAATATCCCATTGTTCATTAAACCTGTAAATGAGAATCGGGCACAGGCATCTCCTGACTCGGTATACAATGTGATTTTCCAAGATCTAAAATATGCTGCAGATAGTATTCCGGTAGATGCCTATCCTAAGGCTGGTGCTTCCGAAAATGATGGACATGTTACTCAGTATGCAGCTAAAGCTCTTTTAGCCCGTGTTTATTTGTTCTATACCGGTTATTATGGGAAAGAGCCCCAAAATGTGGCTAAGAGTGAAGTGTTGGCAGGCTTGGAAGATATCATAGCAAATGCTGATAGTAAAGGTTATGGGCTCGTTGATGAATATAAAAATTTATGGCCAGCTGCTTCTTCCTCATGGGCTAAAGATGGAAGTAATTATGTCCAGACTAATACTTATGCTGGTGATGGAAATAAAGAAACCCTTTTAGCACAGAAATTTAATTATACACAAGATTATAATGGAAATCTTGATGGAAACCGTTGGTTGGTTATGATGGGGATTCGCAATATTATTTCAGTTCCATATGGACAAGGTTGGGGCGTTTGTACTGTGAACCCTAAGTTTTTGAGTTCTTATGGTTCGGGTGATACTCGCGAAACTGCTTCTGTTATTGATTTGGAGGGTGAAGGTATTACTGCAATGGATGGTTTTGAAAAGAAACACATCAAAGATCAACGTGAATATACAGGCTATACTGTGAAGAAATATACTCCTATGGCCGAATGGCGTAAAGAAGATGATGGTACATGGAGTCAGGTAAATGCTGTTGTTGATTTGGGAGGAGGAGACTTTCAAATTTCACAGTATCAAGATTTTGTTGTAATGCGCTATGCCGATGTGTTGTTGATGGCAGCAGAACTGGGGAGTCCTAATGCTAAAGCTTATTTGAATCAGGTTCGTAAACGTGCTTATACTGCTGGTGGAAAGGTTTCTGCTCAGTATGTTGAAGTTGAAGCTACTTCTGATAATATAATGAAAGAGCGGATGTTGGAATTTGCTTTTGAAGGACAACGTTACTGGGATCTACTCCGTCAGGGAGTGGACTATGCTGCGTCACAAATTGCTGAAGCAGGAGTTGATGTCTTGAGTGGAAATGCTCCGGATAAAATTATTATTAAAGCTGACAAAATTAAGGCGACAAAAGGTTTATCTCAGATACCATATAACCAGATTACGCTTTCTAACAATGTCTTAACACAAAACGAAGGTTGGTAATTCATTGTAATAACAACTAAAAAACTAAGAATATGAAATTGAAATATTATATCTATTCATTCCTTGCAAGCGTAATAATTATCTTTTCAGCTTGCACACCAGATGATTTTAATCTTGGAAAAAAAGATGTAACATCAGATGACTTGGTTGAAGGAATCGCTTTTACTGTTACACCTGATACCGAAAATCCTAACTTGATTCATTTAAAGAGTAATATGAAGGGTTATACCTGTTTATGGAATCATCCTCAAGGTCGGAGTCAAGAAGAATCTGTAGATTTACAATTAGCTTTTCCCGGTAAGTATACTGTGACATTCGGTGTTGAAACGCGAGGAGGAATTGTTTATGGGGAACCTTATGAGTTTGAAGTAACTACGACCTATTTAGGGTTTGTACAAGATGATTTATGGACCTATTTGACGGGTGGAGTTGGTGAGAGTAAAACGTGGATTCCAAATGATTATGATTATGATTTAGGAGCTTTAGGTGAGTTGACATATGCAGATCCTTCCAGTAATCCGGAATTTGATAATTGGAGTGCTAACTGGGATCCCGGGAAGGGTGTTACCGATGATGATGGTATTTTTAATAGCTCTATGACTTTTAGTTTGAGTGCGGAAACTGGTACTACTGTAACAATTGTGAATGGGACTGAAGGAGCTGTTGCGGAGCAAACGGGGACATATATGCTTGATAAGGATGCGCATACTCTTACTTTCACGGATTGTTCCATACTACATACTCAGAGTTGGGATGCGAAAGCTTCTAACTGGAAAACAGGTTTGAAAGTCCTGACTTTGAATGAGAACTTCTTGCAGGTAGCTATTTGGAGAGATACTTCGGATGAGGGAGAATGGTGGATGGTTCTAAATTTTGTTTCTAAGGACTTCGCAGATAGTTTTACTAAAGTAGAAGCAGAGCCTACATTACCTGATAATTGGAAGGATGATATTTCACAAAACGTAGTAACTACAGTAAAGTGGACACTTTCTTCTAAGACTCCTTTTAACTGGACTGACCTGACGGGAGCATTATCAAACAGTTGGTCTTCTTTAGCTGATTATCCGGACTGGGGATGGGGTACGCTTGATCCTGCGCAGTGGGCAAACTTCAGTATGACCTTAAATTCTGCGGATAAGACAGTCGAATTCTCAGATCTTGCGGGTAATCAAACTAGTGGAACTTATGATTTGGATGATAAAGGATTTTATACCTTTACAGGGGTGTCTTTACCGACCTTTACATTGGGAAGTAGTTCTACTTCTTGGCTTTCGTTCCATGCCGATGATAACGGACAATTGCGCGTTTTAAGTATTGTAAAAGATGCTTTGGGCAATGTTGCTGGCATGTGGGTGGGAGCACGGACTACCGGTAAACCTGAATATACAGCCTATTTGCTTATCCCTTCGAGTGCCTCCACTCCTACAGACCCTAGCGCAGACTGGAAAAAAGCTTTAGCCGGTAAGACCTTTGTTCCTGATGTCAATTGGTTTATTGATTGGATTAATTTTGATTCTACCGGAGGTTGGACTAGTGAGAGTACATTTGGAGATGATTATGTTACAAATAGTTGGGTTTGGACTGCTGATGTACGTCAAGTAGCGGAATCTGCATCTTTAACTTTTGAGCAAAGTGGTAATGACATTACTGCTATTCTGGACTATACCAAGTTTGATGGAACCAAGGTGAATGTCTCCGGTAAGGTTGACATAGATACCGAAGTGTCTGCATTAACATTTGACTTCCCAATGGTAGACTATACTGGTACTCCAGGTGCTTGGTTGAGTGTAGATAATAGTTCTAGAGGAGCATATTTTACGGAGCCTCTGACTCAGAAAGAGTGGCTTTTTATTTCTCATGGAGACTCAAATTTGAGTAATATTGCTACTAAGGGTATATGGTTGGGTGCCATATCTAATGCTAAGAGTGCTGGAGACGGCAAAGATGAAATTCTGGTATTCCATTGGATTGTGAAATAGCACTATTCCGTAGCTATAGGTATTTATAAAATGATGGCTGGTTATCAACAGAGATAATCAGCCATCATTTATAGTGTATAAGTGTGTTATCTTTATTTCCCCAGATAGTCGAAATAGTCAAAATCGACATATGCATTTGATGATGCTGTTTCCGAAGTTGCAAACAATCCTAACATGATACCCGTAAATCCTCCGGTAGTTTCAGAACTAAGGTAGCGGGTATTCATTTTCCCTATTTCTTGAAAAGCCTTTCCATTAGTGGCATAACTGAAAGTATAAAAGTCTTTATCTCCTCTTATTTGGAATTGAATCTCGCCTTTTTCAGTCAGAGGAATTTCTTTTTCTATATGGTCTAAACTACCTAATCGGTAGTGAAGGACAATAGCTTGTTCTTCGTCAGGCTTTTGCTCTACAACGAGGTCGTAATGGGAATGGTTGTTCATGAAAACCGTGATGCCTGCTTTATCGTTCACAAAGGCGTCTTGTAACTTTACCGAAGTGCTTGCCGTGAAAAAAATATGCTCTTGCCGGCGGGCTATAAAAGTAGGAGAATCTAAATCTTTTAAATGTATGGGAGTTGCTTTTAAGCGCAGTGTGCCTTCCGAAGTCGTGAGATAGTTTTCTGGTTTGGGGTTTCTCAAATAAACCCATTCCGGTCCCAACTTGCCTTTATTGAATTCTATACGGGTAATTTTTTTTGTTTCAGGTGATTGGGGTAGGGTTGGCACATTCATTTGCAAGGATATAGTACCGTCTCCGTTGACTACCGGCCAGGCATTTTTGTCCCATCGTACCGGGGCGAGAAATGTTTCACGTCCCAAGAGATGGTGTGACCCTGATTGGGGGCGAAAGGCCAGACAAACCATCCACCATGACCCGTCCTTTGCTTCTACCAGATCTGCATGCCCGGTACCTTGTATAGGGTTAAGTTGGGCATTAGCATTGATATGGGTTAGGATTGGATTGGCTGGATTGCCGGTATAAGGACCGTCAATGTGCCTGCTGCGGGCGATTGTCACTTTGTGACCGTATTCGGTGCCTCCTTCTGAGATCATCAGATAGTACCAATGATCTTTTTTATAAATATGTGGTGCTTCGGGATATCTACCGCCGGTGCCATTCCAAATCTTCTTGGACGGAGTTAATTGTTCACCGGTCATCGGATTGATTTGGCAGAGGTTGATGCAATTTTCAGGGTTACTAACCAAATAACATTTCCCATCTTCAAAGTATAGTGAAGGGTCAATGCCGCCCTGATTTAGCCAAACGGGGTCCGACCATTCTCCTTTAGGATCGGTGGCGTGAACCAAAAAATTGCCTTTGTCTGAAACGTTGGTTGTCACCATATAAAACACGCCGTTGTCGTATCGGATGGTAGGTGCATATATTCCTCCTGAAGGAGGACAGTTTGTTAATTTTAGCTGAGAGAATCTTGTTAGACAATGCCCTATCTGGGTCCAATGGATTAAATCCTTACTGTGAAACAGGGGTACGCCTGGAAAGTATTCGAAGCTACTTGTTACTAAATAAAAATCGTCATCTACTCTACAAACACTTGGGTCGGGATGGAATCCGGGGATAACAGGATTCTGATAACTTTCTTGAGCGTAGATGTAACCGATGTTTAGCGCAATAAACAATAAAATGATATTTCTCATAAAAACAGTCCCTTCGTTTAATTAAATTAGTAAGATATTTGCACGAAGATATTGTTTAAAATAGAAAAAAACAAGAAAGACATATTTTATTATCTATTGTTGGCAACTTTTTATTTGGTGTATCTAACAAATTATACCGTTCTGCATAACATAAGTGGATAGTTCTCTCTCTTCTTTATCTTACATTTGTCATCTATCAATGATATGTTAACTCAAGGTTTAAGAACGAAAGACAGTATAGTTTATGAAAATTATAAAAGATTACCTGATACTAGGGTTTGTGTTGTTTATCACAGTGGTGGTTGCCTGTTCCGGCGATAATAATAATGAGGTAGAGCCTGCAATAACAGTTGCCAAAAAAGAGATGGACTTTTCAAAAACAGGCGGAACAGATATCTTATCCATAAAATCGAATGTATCACTGGAAGTGACGAGTAATCAAGGCTGGTGCAAAGTAGAACCGGTAGCATCTACATCCGGTACAACTTTTAAATATTCTATTATTGTAGAGGCGAATGCAACCACCGATGAGCGTGTTGCCGAAGTTACAATACAAGGGGGAAGTGTTGTAGAGACGGTGAATGTAGTACAATCGGCGGCAGATGCTTTGATTGTGAAAAAAACTTCTTATCAGGTGAGAGCCGAGGGAGAGACGATAGCTGTAGAATTGCAAGCAACAGGTGACTATCAGATCACAATAAATGATGAGGACTGGATTTCTAAGGAAGGGACTCGTACATTAACAGATAAAACCGAAAAGTTTATTATTGCACCAAATTATTTGACTGGGAAAAGGGTCGGAAGTATAACTTTTGTTCTGGCAGATCTCACCGAAACAATTTCAATAGAACAAGAAGGGATGGATATTCCGGCGGCAGATAAGTCCGGGATGGATAAGGATGCTGTTGCATTGGTAAAAGATATATATGCAGGTTGGAACTTGGGGAATACATTAGAAGCATGTACTATCTCGGGGCAGGATCATTTCACATGGGGAAGTACCACTTTAGCGAATGTTAATGCCGGAGAGACTTTATGGAGGAATCCGGTGGTTACTCAGGATTTGATTTCCACTGTAAAGAATGCGGGATTTAATGCTATTCGCATACCTTGTGCCTGGTATGCCCATTTTGAGGATGAAGTGAATTATACGATTAAACCGGAATGGTTGAAGCGGGTTAGAGAAGTAGTTGACTACTGTTATAAAGAAGAACTGTATGTCATATTAAATGTCCATTGGGATACTGGATGGCTTGAAAATAATTGTATGGAAGATGTAAAAGATAGAGTCAATAAGGTACAGGAAATACTATGGACACAAATTGCAACTTATTTCCGGAGCTATGATGAACATTTACTGTTTGCAGGGTGCAATGAGCCTAATGCTGACAGTGTTGAACGGATGGCTGTTTTGAAATCTTACGAGCAGACTTTTGTCAATGTGGTACGTGCCACAGGAGGAAAAAATGTATACCGTAATCTGATTATTCAAGGTCCCAATACAGACATAGAAACTACGTACAATATCTTTGGAAGTATGCCTACGGATGTGGTCTCCAATCGCCTTATGGCAGAAGTTCATTATTATACCCCTTGGCAATTCTGCGGAATGACAGAAGATGCTTCATGGGGTAAAATGTTCTATTATTGGGGAGAGGGGTATCATGTTGAAGGTTCTGAGCGTAATGCTACATGGGGGGAAGAAGGTGATATGAAGGTACTTTTTCAGAAGGTGAAAACACAATTTGTAGATCATGGCATTCCGGTGATATTAGGCGAGTATGGGGTTGCCCGTCGTAGTAATTTGACCGGGTCGGATCTTGAATCACATTTGAAATCCCGTGCATATTATAATCAGTATGTGACCGAACAAGCTAAAAATTATGGACTAGCTCCGTTTTACTGGGACAACGGTGGCGATGATTTTTCCCTTATTAATCGTGAAAGTAATACAATTGGTGATTCTCAATTATGGAATGCAATAATGGAAGGGGCTAAGAATGGTAACTATCCGTATTAACTGGAATAAGAAAGATGTTTTCGAAGGTGAATGGTATTTCTTAGGTAAGAGATCATGTTATTACAGGTTCTTTTAATTGGTTTGGAGGACAGGTCCCATCATGGAACCTGTCCTTTTTGCTTTAATTGGCGAATGAGGTTGAAAGCATGGATTGGATATTTAGAAATAGCACTTGAAAGGATGCTCTTCACCTCCATTTACAATTAGGTGGTGAATGAAGAAGTATTTGAGGCGAATAAGTCTTTTTAATTTACCGTTGTTATGCTTTACTCTATTGGAGAGTACAGGATGCGGTACAACCTATTTTGAATAGCTACATATGTGAATAAGTATTAAAAGGCTTTTATTACATCATTAAAAGCCTTTTAAAACATAAATGAAAGCCTTTTATTTATGTAATGAAAGCCTTTTAATTATAGCTCACATTAAACTTGATCAAATAAAGGTATTATATATAATCTATATTTACTATATGAAGCGAATATCCATATAGCTGATGCATTACTAATCGATGAAATTTAGAGGCATATATTTAATTTTGCTGACGGAGCATATTCCTAAAAAAAAAGTAGGATATAAAGCAGTAAAAAAAGGTACAAATCTTTGCTTTCCTAGTCATTTTTTATTTCATTTGCATAGAATACTATTATCCTCCTTGTTTCTAATAATGAAAAAACTAATTTTACTTATTTTGATTCTGTTGACGCCGGTATCTGTTCTTCTGGCTCATGGTTATATGTTTAAACATTTAGAGGTACGTGACGGCTTGCCTAATAATCAGATAAATGCTATTTTTAAAGATTCTGAAGGCTTCATGTGGTTTGGCACAGCTTCTGGCTTAGTTCGGTATGATGGCTATTGTTTTAAAATATTCCGCAATTATGAAGCTGATAAAACGTCTCTTCCCGATAATTATATTGAAAATATCTTTGAAGATGGTGACGGGCGTTTATGGGTATGTACAGGACAAAGTGTCTATACACTTTATGACAGGTTTACGGGAACCTTCGTGCAAAATATACGTCAGTGGATGTGGAACGTTGGAATAGATGGCACTCCCCGTCGTGTATTTGTAGATAAGCAAAAAACATTGTGGTTTGCAGTGGACGGCAAAGGCTTATACTACTATCCGAAAGGAGCTAAGCTTGCCAAAGAAGTTTCTTTAGGTGCAAAGAACGATTTCGTAGGAAGTATTACCGATATTAAAGAATGTAAAGATGGAATTGTTTTCGTGTACGATAATGGGCGGGTCATTTGCATTGACCGGAAGCAACATGACCTCCGGTGGATGCTGGATGATGTGGTAAAAGAGTTGAATAATTCCCGTGTGGATGTTTTTTCTTTATTTGTGGATGCAGGTGAAAACCTGTGGATATATGGAGCACCGGGGATATGGACTTATAATTTGGTTCGGAAAGAGTGGCAATCCCAATATTATAAAGAATTTAACCAATCCCATAATATGATACGTTCTATGGCGCAAGATAAGCAAGGGCGCATTTGGTTTGGAAAGGATCAGGATGGCATCGATATATGGAATATGAGGACCGGGGAAAAAATTTCGTTGGTTTATCATGCGGATGATGAGCGTGGTTTGCCTAATAATACGGTGAATGTGTTGTACGAAGACTGTGACGGGATTATGTGGGTAGGAACCTATAAGAAAGGAGTGGCATATTATCATGAGAGTATATACAAGTTTGCTCTTAATCATTTAGGCGATGTCAACTGTATAGAAGAAGATCAAAATGAGAATTTGTGGCTTGGGACCAATGATGCCGGTTTAATACATTGGAACCCAAATACTAATGAGCAAAAAACATATAAATGCTCCGATGTAAATACGGTCTCATCAAATGTCATTGTCTGCTTGCTCCGCGCACGGAACAATAAATTATGGATAGGAACCTTCTGGGAAGGGCTGAATTGTTTTGATGGTAAACGTTTCTTGCATTATAAGAATATTCCCGGTAATACCAATTCGTTGTCCAATAATAATGTATGGTCTCTTGCGGAAGATAAAGATGGCAATATTTGGATTGGGACATTAGGCGGAGGATTGCAATGCCTAAATCCAATGACAGGTCAATTTACCACCTACAATATGACTAACTCCAATATCATTTCAAATCATATTGCATCTATCTGCATGACTCGCGATAATCGGTTAATTATAGGGACATCCTCTTCGGGGTTGTCTATTCTGGATCTTACGACTCGAAAGTTTACAAACCTGGTAGGCAACTTAGCAGGGACGGTACGTTTTTCAAATCAAAGTATTAATCAGGTTTTTGAAGATAGTCGCGGCCTTATCTGGATCGGAACTCGTGATGGTTTGAATCTATATGATCCCAGGAGAGATTTATTGCAGATAGTATCTGTTGGGGGAGATAATTCGAAACAGTTTATTGCTGGCATCACGGAGGATGAGAACAAAAATTTGTGGGTTACTACGGCTAATGGTATAATGAATATTGTTCCTTCTATTGATACTAAAGACGGGACTTATAACCTGCGTGTTTATACCTATGATGACAAAGACGGACTTCAAAGCTGTGAATTTAATCAACGTTCGGTGAAGCGACTCACATCTGGAGAAATAGTGATAGGAGGTTTATATGGCATCAACAGTTTCTTCCCCGATAACATAAAATACAATAAGACACTTCCTAAAGTGATTTTTACAGGTTTTCAATTATTTAATACGGATGTTGAGATTGGAAAATCATATGGTGGGCGTGTGTTATTAAAGAAGGCATTGAATGAAGCTCGTGAAATAACTTTGGATTATAAACAGAATGTATTCACCGTTCTGTTTGCATCCGATAATTATATTCTTCCGGATAAGACACAATATGTCTATAAACTGGAGGGATTTAATGAAGACTGGATGAAGGGGTCGGCAGATGTGCATCGGGTGACTTATACTAACTTAGCTCCCGGAACGTATGTCCTGAAAGTGAGGGCAGTCAATAGCGATAGCTATACCGGCACGAAAGAATCTACACTGAAGATTATTATTCTTCCACCTTTCTGGATGACACCGTGGGCTTATATCGTCTATGCCTTATTGCTCCTTGGCATTTTGGTCATTGCTCGTAATGAAATATTGCGTCGAGAGCGTAATAAATTCCGAATACATCAAATGGAACAGGAGGTGCAGAAGAATGAAGAAATCAGTCAAATGAAGTTCCGCTTTTTTACGAACGTAAGTCACGAACTGCGTACTCCTCTGACCTTAATTATTTCGCCTCTTGAAACAATGATGAAGGAAACAATAGATCGAGGGCATTTGGACCAGATAAAGATGATGCATCGTAATGCGTTGCGGTTATTGAATCTTGTAAACCAATTGCTGGACTTTCGGAAGAGTGAAGTGACAGGACTGAAATTGAACCTTTCGGAAGGAGAAATCGTGGAGTTTATACATACCATTTGCAACTCCTTCCTGATGTTATCAGAGAAGAAGAATGTGCATTTGACTTTCTTTTCCGCCGTTGATTCCTTAAATATGCTTTTTGATGAGGATAAGATCGGTAAAGTGGTTATGAACCTGTTGTCCAATGCCTTTAAATTTACTCCGGAAGGAGGGAGGGTGGATGTTGCGTTGGAACTTATTCAAGGAACCGGAGATGTGTTGGAGATTAAAATATCCGATACGGGGATAGGGATTAGCGACGAGGATAAAGCTCGGGTTTTTGAACGTTTTTATCAGGTTAAATCAAAAGGGGATGACGGTGGTGTTACCGGCAGTGGCATCGGATTAAGCCTTGTTCGTGATTTTATAACGTTGCATGGCGGGGAGGTCCGGGTATTTGATAATATAGGTTCAGGCAGTGTCTTTGTGGTAGACATTCCTGTGAAGCAGATATTGACTTCCGATGTTGGTGAAAAGGCGGCGGAACATACAGAGCCCCTTGTTCCTGTTACAACGGAACATGAAGTGGTCAATGAGACAACGCATTCAGCTCAAAGCTTGACAGAAGAGCAAAATCCGGTGGAGGGGCAATCAGCCGCAAACAATCAATCTGTGGCAGACGGCCAACCTCAGGGAGTAGATCGAGAAAAAGGGGAAGACAGAAAGCCTGTAGTTTTGATTGTGGATGATAATGAAGACTTTATTGCTTTTATGCGATATACATTAAGTATTTATTTTCAAGTGGAATCTGCATCCAATGGGAGGGAAGCATGGCAAATAATTCCAGAGCTTATGCCGGATATCATTGTTAGTGATGTCATGATGCCGGAAATGGATGGAAATGAGCTATGCCGTTGGGTGAAAACAGAAAAACGTACAAGCAATATTCCACTTATTTTGCTTACAGCCAAACAATCAGTGGAGAATAAAGTGGAGGGGTTGACTATTGGTGCGGATGACTATATTACAAAACCGTTTAATATGGAAGTTTTGGTTTTGCGGATGCGCAAGTTAATTGCTTTGAGTAAGAAAGATAAAACTCGTACCCATATTGAACCGGAGCCAAGTCAAATAGCAATAACTTCGTTAGATGAGAAGCTGGTTGAGAAAGCTATTCAGTATGTCGAGAACAATATGGCGCGGACCGATCTGTCAGTAGAAGAATTAAGTCATGAGTTAGGCATGAGTCGTGTTCATTTATATAAGAAACTCTTACAAATTACGGGTAAGACCCCTATAGAATTTATTCGTATTATCCGTTTAAAACGTGCTGCGCAATTGTTACGGGAAAGCCAGCAAAATGTGTCGGAAATCGCCTACGAAGTCGGGTTTAATAATCCTAAGTATTTCAGCAAATATTTTAAAGAAGAATTTGGCGTTTTGCCTTCGGTATATCAGGAAAGAGAAGGCAAATAACAAAGAATACCTATTGCGGAAACATTCTAGATGGTGTGATAATCAAATCGTTCCTTATCGTTCAACATTGAGAAACAGATGTTTCAGCGTTATTTTCTATTTTTACACCATAGAAATAACTTAAATGCAATAATATGAATTTGAAGAACACTTCGTTTTGCGTTCTTATTGGATTACTCTTTATTACGCGCTCTGCCTGGGGATACGAGAGAACAAGCAATGGTGTCGTTATTTCCGTTAATCAAAAATTGTGTACAGATACACGCTTGGTGCGGATAGAAGTAATGGGTGATCAGTTAATTCGGGTGTCGGCAACTCCTGAAAGGCAATTTCCTAAAGATCAGAGTTTAATTATTATTCCCCGGAAAGAAAAGGTGGATTTTGGTGTGGAGGAAAATAAGGACTATGTCATCGTAACGACGTCTAAAGTTCATGCCATTGTTTCGAAGACAACAGGACAGGTTCATTTTACTGATACTTCCGGTAAGTTGATTCTCTTGGAAGAACAGAGAGGCAGGAGTTTTAAACCGATTGAGATAGAAGGAACAAAAGCCTATACCGTACGACAACTCTTTCAATCTCCTGATGATGAGGCATTTTATGGACTAGGACAGCACCAGGCGGATGAATTTAATTATAAAGGGAAAAACGAAGAACTCTTTCAATATAACACTAAAGTATCCGTACCTTTTGTTGTCTCAAATAAAAATTACGGCATTCTATGGGATAGTTATTCCTTTTCCCGTTTTGGGGACGACCGGGACTATTCCCAATTGCAGCATGTCTTTAAGTTATATGATAAAACGGGTAAGGAAGGGGGACTGACGGGAACTTATGTTGCGGCCGGTGAAATGCATACTCCACTTGTGCGTGTAGAAGATTCCCTCTATTTTGAGAATCAAAAATCAATAGTGAATCTGCCGGAACACTTTCCTCTCAATGGGGCAAATGTGACTTATGAAGGTGAAATAGAGCCGGAAGAAAACGGTTTATTCCACTTTATTTTGTATTATGCCGGTTACATCCGGGTCTATGTTGACAATAAGTTGGTTGTACCTGAACGCTGGCGTACGGCATGGAATCCTAATAGCTATAAGTTTGCTCTAAGGTTGGAAGCCGGTAAGCGAGTGCCTGTTAAAGTGGAATGGTGTCCGGACGGTGCTGTATCTTATTGTGGGTTGCGTGTTCTTTCTCCCGTTTCGGCGGCGGAACAGAATAAACAGGCGTGGTGGAGTGAAATGAATCCCTGTATTGATTATTATTTTGTTTATGGGAAAGACATGGATGATATTATCAGCGGTTACCGTACCCTGACTGGAAAATCGCAGATTATGCCGAAATGGGCAATGGGCTTTTGGCAGAGTAGAGAGCGCTATAAAACGCAAGATCAACTACTTGGAGTTTTAAAGGAGTTCCGTCAGCGTGAGATTCCGATAGACAACATCATACTTGATTGGAACTATTGGCCTGAGGATGCATGGGGAAGCCATCAATTTGACAAAACACGTTTTCCCGATCCCAAAGGAATGATTGATTCCATTCATGCGCTGCACGCCAAACTCATGATTTCCGTATGGCCTAAGTTTTATCTTACTACCGAACACTATAAAGAATTTGATAAGCGGGGTTGGATGTATCAACAGGCAATTAAAGATAGCATACGCGATTGGGTAGGTCCGGGTTACATCGGTTCTTTCTATGATGCTTACTCCAAAGGGGCTCGTAAATTATTCTGGGATCAGATTGATACCTGCCTTTATTCCTTGGGAGTTGATTCGTGGTGGATGGATGCAACAGAACCGAATGTGCGCGACTGTACGGATATGGATTATCGGAAAAAACTTTGCGGACCAACAGCTTTGGGTCCATCTACGGAATATTTTAATGCTTATGCTTTAATGAATGCCGAAGCCATTTACAATGGACAGAGAGGAGTAGAGCCTAATAAACGCGTATTCTTGTTGACTCGTTCCGGCTTTGCCGGTCTACAGCGCTATTCCACTGCTACATGGAGCGGTGACATTGCAACACGCTGGGAAGATATGAAAGCACAAATATCTGCCGGATTGAATTTTGCTGTAAGCGGCATTCCTTATTGGACAATGGACATAGGTGGATTTTGTGTAGAGAAGCGTTATGAAAAAGGACAATGGATTTATGACAAAACCGGTATGGAAAATGCTGATTATAAGGAATGGCGTGAGCTTAATACACGATGGTATCAATTCGGGGCATTTTGTCCTTTGTTTCGTTCACACGGGCAATTTCCTTATCGTGAAGTCTGGAATATTGCCCCTGAAGGACATCCTGCCTATAAGTCCATGTTGTATTATACCAAGTTGCGTTATAATTTGATGCCTTATATTTATTCGTTAGCGGGAATGACCTATTTCAGGGATTACACCATCATGCGTCCGTTGGTCATGGACTTTACTTCAGATAAGAAAGTGAATGATATCGGAGACGAATATATGTTTGGATCTGCCTTTTTGGTTGCTCCGGTCTATCAATACAGGGCACGCAGTCGTGAAGTGTATTTCCCTGCTCCTTGTGGTTGGTATGATTTTTATACGGGGCAATATATAAAAGGAGGACAACGATTGATGGTCGATGCTCCTTATAGCCATATGCCGTTGTTTGTACGTGAGGGAGCTATTATTCCTTATGGCCCCGACATGCAGTACAGTGATGAAAAGCCAGCGAAAACAATTACTTTGTATGTTTATAGCGGGCAGGACGGAGAGTTTACGCTTTATGAGGATGAAGGGGTGAATTATGATTATGAAAAGGGAGCACACGCGGAAATCCCATTTACTTTTAATGATAAAGCCGGGACTTTGACGATTGGTGATCGTCAGGGCAGTTTCCCGGGAATGCTGCAAGAACGTGTCTTTAATGTAGTGAGAGTATGTAAGGATAAGCCCCAACCTTTTGACTTGGGAGTAAAAGGCGTGGTAGTGAAATATAATGGGAAGCGTCAATGTGTCAAATTATGAAACTTTTTTATTGTGTGTGTGGATTGTATAGCCTGCTTTTGATGCAGGCTTGCTCTTCTCCGAAAGAAATCCCTTCCCGGCGTATGGATTTTACGGAAGGGTGGAGTTTCTATTTAGGGGATGATACTACTGCCGCCCGCCCGGGATACGATGACAGTGCCTGGAGGAGGTTGAATCTGCCCCATGACTGGGCCATTGAAGGTGAATTTGGAAAAGATAATCCTTCGGGGCCTAATGGAGGTGCATTGCCGGGCGGCGTTGGCTGGTATCGTAAGACTTTCAGATTGGATAAAGCTGATGAAGGCAAGCAGTTGAGAATAGATTTTGATGGGGTGTATATGAATTCGGAAGTCTTTATCAATGGACATTCTTTAGGAGTACGTCCTTATGGCTATATTTCTTTTAGTTATGATTTAACGCCTTATTTAAGGTGGGGAAAGAAGAATGTGATTGCGGTCCGGGTGGATAATTCCCAGCAGCCTAATTCACGCTGGTATTCCGGATGTGGCATTTACCGTAATGTCTGGTTGACTAAAATGGACCCTGTGCATGTTGCTCATTGGGGGATTTATGTCACAGCAGATTCCGTTACAAAGAATAACGCCAAACTTATTTTGCGGACTAAGATAGAGAATCAGTTGGGTATAGATGCTCCCATTGAACTGGTTTCCGGGTTGCTTGATGAACATAACCGGCTTGTGGCTTCCGTTTCTAGTCTGCTAACTTCTAAGAAAGGACAAGTGACGGAAGCTGTACAAACAATACCAGTAAAGAATCCCGAACTCTGGGATGTGTCTCATCCTTATTTGTATCAAGTGAAAACAGAGCTTCGAGTGAATGGAAAGTTAGTGGATACTTACATCACTCCAACAGGTATCCGGAACTTCCGTTTTGATCCTCAGAAAGGATTTATACTGAATGGGCGGCGTGTAAAAATCAATGGTGTTTGCATGCATCATGATTTAGGATGCCTGGGAGCAGCGATAAATACCCGTGCTATTGAGCGGCAACTGAAAATACTGAAGAATATGGGATGCAATGGAATACGTTGCTCTCACAATCCGCCGGCACCGGAATTACTTGATCTTTGTGATAAAATGGGCTTTATTGTGATGGATGAGGCTTTTGATATGTGGAGGATGAGAAAAACAATCTATGATTATGCCCGCTACTTTGATCAGTGGTATGAACGGGACTTAACTGATTGGGTACTTCGGGATCGTAATCATCCGTCCGTCTTTATGTGGAGCATCGGCAATGAAGTGTTGGAACAATGGTCTGATGCCAAAACTGATACTTTAAGTCTGGAAAAGGCAAATCTGGTTCTTAATTTGGGACAGGACTCCACGCTATTAGCCAAGAAGGGTGAGATGAGTGTAAATTCCCTACTTTGCAAGAAGATGACTGAAATTGTAAAGTCTCTGGATTCTACAAGACCGGTTACTGCGGGGTGCAACGAACCTAATCCGAACAATCATTTATTTCGTTCGGGAGCATTAGACCTTATTGGTTATAACTACCATGATAATTGGTTTGCAAGTGTAGCCGAGAACTTTCCGGGGAAACCATTTATTGTTACGGAAAGTGTCTCCGGACTGATGACTCGCGGGTATTATAGAATGCCAAGTAATAAGATGTTTATCTGGCCGGAGAGATGGGATAAACCATTTTATGATGAAAGTTTTTCTTGTTCTTCATATGATAATTGCCATGTTCCCTGGGGGACTTCGCACGAGATGATGTTACGGGATGTTAAGAATAATGATTTTATAAGCGGCCAGTATATCTGGACCGGGTTTGATTATATAGGTGAACCGACCCCTTATGGTTGGCCCGCAAGGAGTTCTTATTTTGGTATAATTGATTTGGCAGGCTTTCCTAAGGACGTATACTATTTGTATCAGTCTGAATGGACTGATAAGAGCGTCTTACATTTATTCCCTCATTGGAATTGGGTACCGGGACAAGATATCGATATGTGGGCTTATTATAACAATGCCGATGAAGTGGAATTGTTTATTAATGGAAAATCGCAGGGAATCCGAAAGAAAGGTAAGAATGACTGCCATGTAGTATGGTGTGTTAAATATGAACCGGGAGTGGTAAAAGCTATTTCCCGTAGGAATGGTGAAACTGTTCTTGAACGCGAAATTCATACTGCGGGACCACCAGCTCAAGTCTGTTTGATACCGGATCGAACTGAGATTAACGCTGATGGCAAGGATTTGAGCTTTGTTACAGTTGAGATTCGGGATAAAGATGGACATATTTGTCCAAATGCGAATAATTTGGTGACTTTCAGTGTGGAAGGTGCTGGCTTTATAGCTGGTGTGGATAATGGGAGCCCTATTTCCATGGAACGGTTTAAAGCAAATCATCGCAGAGCTTTTTATGGAAAATGTTTGGCAGTCATACAAAATAACGGTACTTTAGGCGGCATAAAATTGATTGCAGCTTCCGATGGTTTGAAGGCTGACGTGGTCACCATTAAAGCCAAATGAAAATAAATTTGCCTGGAAAATCTTGGAATAAAACATATATTTATGAGAAAACATGTTATCGCAGCCATTTTTTGTGCCTGTTCTTTTAGTGTATTAATGGCACAAACTCCTATTTATTTAGATGATAATCAACCTATTGAAGCTCGTGTCAAAGATGCTTTAAGTCGAATGACTCTGGAGGAAAAGGTTGCATTGTGTCATGCGCAGAGTAAATTTAGTACTCCGGGAGTTCGTCGATTAGGTATTCCCGAAATTTGGATGAGTGACGGGCCTCATGGTGTTCGTGCAGAAATTAATTGGAACGATTGGGGATATGCTAATTGGACAAATGATAGTATTACTGCTTTTCCGGCTTTGACTTGTCTGGCTGCTACATGGAATCCTGAGATGGCAGCGATCTATGGTAAATCCGTTGGTGAAGAAGCCCGTTATCGTAGAAAAGATATTTTATTGGGACCGGGGCTTAATATTTACCGGACTCCACTCAATGGGCGTAACTTTGAATATATGGGTGAAGATCCGTATCTGACAAGTGTGATGTGTGTACCATATATTCAGGGAGTGCAGAAAAATGGAGTTGCAGTGTGTGTTAAACACTATGTTTTAAATAACCAGGAAAAATGGCGCGGGCATATTGATGTGGAACTGAGTGACCGTGCATTGTATGAAATTTATCTGCCGGCTTTCAAAGCTGCTGTGCAGAAAGGAGAGGCATGGTCTATTATGGGATCTTACAATAAAGTTCGTGGTCAGCATGCTTGTCATAATGCATTGACCTTAAACAAAATTTTAAAAGGAGATTGGGGATTTGACGGAGTCGTTGTTACCGATTGGGGAGGCTGCCATGATACTTATGAGGCTGCAATGAACGGGTTGGATATAGAAATGGGCTCATATACCAATGGCCTTACTTCGGAAAGCAAGTTCACTTATGATGATTATTACTTGGCTAAGCCTTATCTTCGGATGTTGAAAGAAGGAAAAGTGCCTGTGAGTACGGTGGATGACAAGGCATCGCGTATTCTTCGTCTTATCTTCCGTACCGGTATGAATCGTCATAAACCTTATGGCTCTTTGACTACCGAAGCACATTATCAGGCTGCGCAGGAGATTGGAGATGAAGGCATTGTTCTTTTGAAGAATGCCCCTGTTAGTAAAAAAACATCTCCACTATTGCCTATTTCTGCTGAAAAGATAAATAAGATTTTGGTCGTTGGCGACAATGCCACCCGTATGTTGAATCAGGGGGGTGGTTCTTCCGAATTGAAAGTAAAGGACATGGTCTCTCCTCTTGATGGTTTGCGGGCGCTTTATGGGAATAAAATCGTATATACTAAAGGATATGCAGCGGGACGGGCTTTGTATGACCATGCAGATAAAATATCGCAGGCTGTTGAAGACTCACTTCGTATGGAAGCCGTCCGTCTGGCCAAGGATGCGGATCTTGTCATCTTGGTTGGAGGTTTGAATAAGAATCATTTTCAAGATTGTGAAGGGGCCGACCGTTTGAGCTATGGTTTGCCTTTCGGACAGAATGAACTGATTGATGCTTTGACTGCGGTAAATAAAAACATGGTTTTGGTTTTGTTGAGTGGTAATGCTGTGGAAATGCCGTGGGTCAGGAAAGTTCCTGCCATTGTACAGGGTTGGTATCTCGGTTCCATGGGGGGAAAATCCATTGCCGACATTTTAAGTGGCAGTGTGAACCCCAGTGGTAAATTGCCTTTCTCTTTCCCCGTGAAATTGACAGATTGCGGGGCTAATGCCTTTGATGAGCTGTGTTATCCGGGTGATAGCATCAAAGAGGTTTATAAGGAAGACATTTTAGTGGGTTATCGCTGGTACGATACCAAAAAGATTCCTGCTTTATTCTCCTTTGGGCATGGCTTGAGTTATACGACTTTTGCTTATGGCAAACCGGTGGTTTCTTCTAAAAAGATGGAAGGGAACGGAACGTTGACTGTGACCATTCCGGTTAAGAATACCGGTTCTGTTGCAGGTAAGGAAGTAGTACAACTTTATATCGGTGACGAGAAATGTAGTGTGATGCGTCCGGTTAAGGAATTAAAAGCATTTAGCAAAATTGCATTACAGCCGGGTGAAGAGAAACAAGTGTCCTTCACTTTGAGCCCGGATGAATTGAAATATTATGATGATGTGAAGAAAGATTGGGTGGCAGAACCGGGTAAGTTTAAAGTTTATATCGGTTCTTCTTCAACAGATATTCGCGGAACAGTGGAGTTTGAATTGCTATAAGCAGAATGAAGGGCTTTTCATACGCTATATTTCTTTTATTCTTTCCGTTATGTGTTTTAGCAGGTGCATCTTTACGTGCATCTGCTGATTTCCCGGTGGATCCCTGTAATCATAGGCTTTATTATACTTCACCTGCATCTATTTGGGAAGCAACGCTTCCGCTTGGTAATGGGAGATTGGGGATGATGCCTGATGGAGGTATCGGATGTGAACATATTGTGCTGAATGAAATATCACTTTGGAGCGGGATGGAAGCCGATTATGGAAATCCTGAAGCCTCGCAGAGTTTACCGGCTATTCGCCAGTTGTTGTTTGAAGGAAAGAATGAGGAAGCACAGGAGTTGATGTATCACAGCTTTGTGCCCAAAAAGCCCGAATTTGGAGGAACTTACGGTAATTATCAGGTATTGGGGAATTTAGACATCGGCTTTTCGTATTCTTTATCAGGAGGAGAGGAATTACATGCCTCATCCATAAAGCAACCGGTACCGGAGGATTATCGTCGTTGGCTGGATTTGCAAAACGGTATGGCTTATACGACTTTTACCCGGGATGGAGTTCGTTATCGTAGGGAATATTTTACGTCCCGTGACAGGGATGTGATGGTGGTGCATCTGCTTGCCGACCGAAAAGGAGCATTAAACTTTATAGCCCGGCTTAGTCGCCCGGAACGTGGAACAGTGACGGTTGAAGGAAACACGCTACTCATGAGTGGCGTGTTGGATAGTGGTAAGGAAGGATGTGAAGGTATGAAATATCGTCTTGCCATGCGCCTTGTGGCTAAAGGAGGGGCGCAAAACCTTGATAAACAGAATCTTTCGCTTTCGAAAGGGGATGAGGCTTGGTTGGTTCTTTCAGCCACTACTTCCTTTGCTGCTGAAGGTACGGATTTTGCCGGAGCACGCTATGCCACCGTTTGTGACAGTTTGCTGAATGCCGTATTACCGTTGTCTGCCTCAAACAAAGCTACTTTGTTTAAGAAGCTAAAGGCAGATGAAAAATCCCATTCTCTTTTACATCGCTCACTCTATGACCGGGTTTCTTTGATTCTGCCTACATCTGCCGATGATACTTTACCTATGGACCAGCGTATCAGACGCTTTGAACAAACTGCTTCTCCGGCTTTAGCAGCATTATATTATAATTACGGCCGTTATTTGTTGATAAGCAGTACCCGTCCCGGTAGCTTGCCTCCCAATTTGCAGGGCTTGTGGGCAAACGGGGTGGAAACTCCGTGGAATGGAGATTATCATACGAATATCAATGTTCAGATGAATCATTGGGCGTTGGAACAAGCCGGACTTCCTGAACTCTATCAGCCGTTGAACAGTCTGATAGAACGTTTTATCCCTTCTGGAGAAAAGACTGCCCGTACTTTTTATGGCTCGGATGCCAAAGGATGGGTGTTGCATATGATGACGAATGTCTGGAACTATACCGCTCCCGGTGAACATCCTTCGTGGGGAGCTACCAATACCGGTGGAGCTTGGCTTTGCGCCCATTTATGGGAACAGTACCAATATAACCGGGACCTGGATTTCTTAAAACAAATCTATCCTGTATTGAAGGGGGCTTCAGCCTTCTTTTATTCTACTATGGTGAAAGAGCCCGTGCATGGCTGGTTGGTTACCGCTCCTTCTTCTTCTCCTGAAAATTCGTTTTATGTAGGTCATGATTCTGTTCCGGTTAGTGTCTGTATGGGGCCTACCATGGATGTTCAGCTGATTGCGGAACTTTATACCAATGTGATAAAGGCCGATTCTATTTTGAATTGTGACCGGGATTATGCATCCCAATTGAAAGAGGCGTTGAGGCACTTTCCTCCCATGCAAATCAGTAAGAAGGGATATTTGCAGGAGTGGTTGGAAGATTATGCGGAAGTTGATGTTCATCACCGTCATGTCTCCCATTTATATGGATTGCACCCGGGGAATTTAATTTCACCGGATCAGACTCCGGCTTTGGCGGAAGCTTGCCGGGTGACACTGAACCGCCGTGGTGATGGCGGAACAGGATGGAGCCGCGCCTGGAAAATCAATTTCTGGGCACGACTGGGGGATGGTAACCGTGCCTGGGCACTATTTAAGAGTTTGCTTCATCCTGCTATTGATTTGCAAACCGGACAGCATGGAAGTGGGACGTTCCCCAATCTCTTTTGTTCACATCCTCCTTTTCAGATAGATGGCAATTATGGGGGAACGGCTGGGATAAGTGAGATGCTGTTACAAAGTCATGAAGGCTTTATTAACTTACTTCCCGCTTTACCGGATAGCTGGAGTAGCGGAAGTTTCCGTGGCATGCGTGTACGTGGTGGAGCTTCCGTTGATCTGGATTGGAAAGACGGGCATGCGGTGAAAGCTGTTGTAACCGCTTTGGTACCTGGAGCGTTTATTTTGAAAAGGCCAGCAGGGATTGATCATGCCGAAGTAAGAGTTGGCAAAGACAATAGATTAGATAGAGGAGAAAGAATAAATCTCAATTTACAAGCCGGGGAGAAAGCGGAGATTACCTTTTTATCATAAAGTAAATACAGGAAAAGAAGACTTTGACTCTTTTCATCGTTAATAAAATAGAAGCTCTTAGAAACACTTTATCTACCCTTAAACTTTTCTTTTGAAGATTTGTCTTTCGTAGGTGAAAGCTGTATTTTTGCACATTACATCTATTAAATGAATATCAAGTTCAATGATGAAGAATAAATTCAGCTTGCTTTTCGTTGTACTTTGTCTGTTGACTGCTACAACAGCCCGTGCACAAATTCATGAATTACAGCGCTCTACCCCTGAAGCGGAGGGAGTTCCTTCACAGGCAATTATTACTTTGTTTGACTCTCTGACTTCATTATCCCGCACGGATATCCATAGCGTGGTGGTGCTGCGTCATGGTAAGGTTATTGGTGAAATCTATCCCAAACCTTTTGCACCGGAATATTGTCATACGATGTATTCTTGTTCTAAAACCTTTGTCGGGGCAGCTGTCGGTTTGGCTATCGAAGAGAACCGTTTACGTCTCACAGATCGTGTGGCTACTTTCTTTCCTGAATTACTCCCCGATTCCGTCTCTCCGAATTTGGCGGATATGACTGTCCGTGATTTACTTACCATGACCTCGGGTATTACTCCCGATTGGAACATGCGCGGCATTTGTACGGATTGGATACATACTTACCTCTCAAAGCCGGTAAAAACCCCGGGTAAGAAGTTTGAATATGATTCCATTTGCTCGTATCTCCTTTCTGCCATTGTGCAAAAGGTGACAGGCATGACCTTGTTTGATTACTTAAAATTGAAGCTTTTTACACCGATGCACATCACAGATGTGGCTTGGCAAATCAGTCCGGAAGGCATTAATACCGGAGGATGGGGACTGTACATTCAAAGTGAATCACTGGCAAAGTTTGGATTGTTATTGTTGAATCATGGTGTGTGGGAAGGTAAACAGTTGCTTCCTGCTTCATGGGTAAAACAGATGACAACAAAGCAAATGGAAACCGGTGGAGATGATTACGGTTACCAAATGTGGCTTTGTGAATATCCGGGTGCTGTACGTGCCGATGGTGCGTTGGGACAATATATCCTGATGATTCCGGATAAGGATATGGTCGTTGTTATTACCGAATGTACGTTGATTGATGGGCGTACTCAACGCCGGTTGGTATGGAACCGTTTAATGCCGGAAGTGAGTGATAGTAAGCTGATCCCCGGGAAAGAGTATAAAAAGTTGCAGAAGAAGCAGCAGACTTATCAGCTGCCGTTGGAACAAGGAAAAGCGAAGTCCTCCTTATCAGGAAAGTATGAGGGGAAGCGAATTGTCCTTGAGAAAAACAAGTACGGCTGGAACTCTCTGGTTATGCAATTTAAACCGAAAGAAGTTGTACTGACGGTTGCGGAAGAGAAGGGAATCAACTACAATCTTCATTTTGGTTATAAAGAATGGCTAAAGACTGCAATTAATGCTTACCCACCTTACTCCATTACTCCGAAAGATAGTTTTAAAGGACTAAAAGGCCCCTTCTGGGTTGCAGGTAGTTATGCGTGGAGTTCATCCGCTACTTTGCAACTGAAGGCTCATTATGTCAACTGGATAAGTGCTCTTGCCCTGAAGTTCCGTTTTGATGGAACTCGTGTACAACTTAATGTTAAGGAGAATTATTCTTCGGGTGACGGGGTTGTCATCAAAGGAAATCTGCAATAACGGATAATATAGTTACTATGAATCGCATTACTTCTGTATTGAAACGTCCACTGATTTGGTTGTGTCGGTTTCGCCATCGTTGTGGTTATGGCGTGCATTCTCCTTTTGCTTTCAACTTAATTACGCAGGTGATTTATGAAAAGGCCACCTATTATAAGTATAAGGATTTGGTAAAAGAACAAAGAAAGTTAGCATCGGAAAAGGATAAATACTGGGGGCGTGAACCAAAAAGAGTAAAGCGCCTCTTGTTCCGATTGGTGAATTATGCACAGCCGTATACCATTGTGGATGCGGGCACAATTGCAGCTTCATCCCTTTATTTGAAGGCAGCTAAAGAGGGAGTGGACTACGTTGCGGCTTCCGATCTGTCCGAACTCTTTTTGGAGACGGATACTCCGGTGGATTTTCTGTATTTGCATGACTATCGCCATCCAGATTTTGTTGAAAAGGTCTTTGACGTTTGTGCTTCCCGCACTACGGATAAATCAGTTTTTGTCATGGAAGGCATTGGTTATTCCAAGTCCATGAAAATGCTTTGGAAACGTTTACTGCAAGATGAGCGGACAGGCATTTCCTTTGATTTGTATGATTTGGGCATTTTGTTTTTTGATAAAACAAAGATAAAACAGGCTTATGTAGTCAACTTCTAAGGTGTGTTGAGTGTTTCTGTTGTTATAAACTAAAATGATACGATTTGTATGAGAAAGAGCCTTGTATATACAAAGACCGGAGATAAGGGGATGACTTCGCTTGTCGGCGGTACGCGCGTTCCTAAAACGCATATTCGCCTTGAGGCTTACGGGACGGTGGACGAACTTAATGCCCATATAGGATTGTTGATTACTTACTTACCCGAAGGTGCGGAACTTGAATTCCTGCAGGGCATCCAGCATCGGCTTTTCAGAGTGGGTTCCTATTTGGCAACAGACCGTGATAAAACCAAACTATCGGGGGCGAGCATATTGTCTGAAGAGGATGTGGAATGTATGGAACGGGAAATAGACCGGATGGAGAACGACTTGCAGCCTTTGAGAGCTTTTATCTTGCCCGGAGGCAGTCGGGGAGCAGCAGTTGCACATATTTGCAGAACAATCTGTCGCCGTGCGGAGAGAAGAATACTTGTTCTCTCAGAGCAGTTCGAAATAGCGCCGGAGTTATTGGCGTATATCAATAGATTGTCCGATTATTTGTTCGTACTATCAAGGAAAATAAATCATGACGAAAAAAAAGACGAAATAATTTGGGATAATAGTTGCAAGTGAAATATTTTGTTATACTTTTGCGGAAAATTAAAAAGGTAGTATTTTTTATATTCACTATTTTAATACTTTGATTTTATGTATTGGACATTGGAATTAGCATCTAAGTTGGAAGATGCTCCTTGGCCGGCAACTAAGGATGAACTGATTGATTATGCCATGCGTTCAGGTGCTCCACTTGAAGTGATTGAAAACTTACAGGAGATGGAAGATGAAGGTGAAATTTATGAAAGTATAGAAGATATTTGGCCAGATTATCCCAGCAAAGAGGATTTCTTTTTTAATGAAGAAGAATATTGATTCGCTTTTTTAAGAAGCTTGTCCTATACGGGCAGGTTCTAACACATAAAAGAGAGACAGTCTGAAAGCCTGATTTGCAACGGGTTTCAAGACTGCCTCTTTTATTTTATAATTATGATAAAAGAAGAGACAGGCACGGTAAGCCAATTACCACAGTTAAGACAGAGATGCCTACCGGAAAAAGGCAGGGAAGCTATTCAAAAGTTATTAGAAGAAGTATACGGATACGATCAGTTTCGTGATCTGGAAATCTACAATGATTTGTTCAAAGGTCGGGACACGATAAAAGTATCCCAGGGACAGTTAATAGAAAGTGTTATTCTTGAAGCTGAAAAGTCTTTGCAGGGCAAAGAGGATGTTAATAATATCTTGTTGACAGCTCCCACCGGTTCAGGAAAATCCTTATTGTTTCAGTTACCTTCCATCTATTTGGGAAATGAATACCATCTCCTTACTATTGTTGTGTCTCCTTTGAAGGCTTTGATTCTCGATCAGGTAGAGGGTTTGCAGGCTTTGAATTATATGCGTGTGGCTTATGCTTCCTCTGATTTATCTCCGGAACAAAAGAAAGAAGTTTATCAGCAAGTACGGGAAGGGGAAATAGATGTACTTTATTTATCTCCCGAATTACTGCTTTCGTATGATATCAAGCACTTTGTGGGAGAACGGCGCATAGGGTTGTTGGTAGTGGATGAGGCGCATACGGTGACTACATGGGGTAAGGAATTCCGGGTGGATTATTGGTTTCTGGGCCGTTATCTGCAGAGCATTAAAGAGTCTCTTGGGTATACTTTCCCTGTTTTTGCTTTAACGGCTACTGCCATATGGAACCCAAGAGGAGATAATGATATGGTATTTGAAACCGTCCGTTCATTACAAATGGATCCTTGCGTGCTTTATGTCGGTATTGCGAGACGTACAAATATTGGCTTTGACGTCCGGCAACTCGTTCCCGAAGAGGGGGAGACGTATGATAAAGCTAAGCAACGCGTCATTGCAGAGCGGGTGGAAACGTTGCTGGAAAGTCATAAGTCTATCCTTTATTATCCTTTTGCCGGTGGAATTGATATGAGATTGAAGACATGGGTGAAACCGATGGACTGGCATTTGGTTGCTTCGTATTACGGGAAGAAGGATAAAACGGAAAAGGCTGCTATTGTGCAGGAGTTCAAAGAAGGTACCAAACGGTTGATTGTAGCAACGAAGGCGTTTGGCATGGGGGTGGATATCAGCGATATTGACCGGATTTATCATGTAGCTCCGTCCAGCACTTTTGTTGATTATGTACAGGAGATAGGGCGTTCGGCGCGTGAAGCAGGTATGCAGGGCGTTTCTGTTACGGACTTCCATGAACGTGATTTTTATTATATGAAACGCTTGCACATGCTGGGCAATATTGCTCAGGAACAGTTAGTGTTGATCTTAAAGAAGTTGATGGAAGTTTACCGGATGAAGGGGGAGAAAGCCGAGATTCTGGTCTCATTATCCGACTTTGAATTTGTGGTAAAACTACCCCGTTTAAAGAGTAAGCTGGAGTATGAAGCGGAGCTGGGGCAATTGATAAAAACCGCTTTGTTGTGGCTTGAAGAAGATTTGAATAAACGTTACGGGAAGGATTTGCTGGTGGTCACTCCACAAAACCTGTTAACAGAGGGATACATTCAGGATAAGTCGGGTGATGTTTTTATCCGGGAGTTTGCCCCTTATTTGGAGAAGGTGGAAGGTACGGAAAATGTGTATAAAGCCTATTTGGATAAACTTTGGGAAGAACGTTTTGCTGAGCTGGGTTACAGGGACTTTAAACATAAACTCAATAATGGTACGTTGTGGGAAGGTTCCCGGGCTGTTTCCGTTGGTAAGCACGAAGTGCTGCTTAAGGAGGATGCGGAAGTTATCGGTCAGCGAATGAATGCTTTATTCAGTAGTTTGAAGACTTTGTTCTCTGATAAATTAAAAAAGACGAAGGGACGCTTTGACGAAGAAGAGTTGCGGGCTGTCTTTGCCGAACATGATATGGACGTGCCGTCAGCCAAACGGTTTATCGGTTCGCTGCTTGAATCAAGGACGGAAGAAGGCCGTAGCATCAGTTACATCAGCAGTGTGAAGAAGAAAGATGAAAACTCATTATCTTTTACGATAACACGTGGGTTTGATTTGCTTCTTTCCCGGTATCAGAAACTTTTTACTCAACGTATTGTTGGTCGTAAGGGGGATAGATTATGCTTTTATTGTACGCCTTTCTCTGACTTGAATGTTTTGCTTAACTTACTTTCCATGCTCAATTGCCTTTCGTTTAGTGTGGAAGGTGGAGGAACTCCCTGTGTGCTTATTCATTTTAATGACGCAGAGCGCTTGAAGGAGATTGCGTCTTCCTATGAGTATCATAACTTGATTCTTGAAAATAATGAGCGAATCTTCCAAGAGCAAATAGAACTATTTACACTTTTCTTTGGTAATAGCAGCATGTCGGATGAAGAGCGTTGGAACTTTATAGAGGATTACTTTACGGGTACGGGTGTAGATGAATTGAAAGCGAAGTACGGAGAAGCGTAGAAGATTTCTATTTACAAATTACAAGATCATCAATGCCCGTCAAGTACCGCATTCGGGCTGAAACCACTTTGATTCATTAAAAACGGGCCGAGAAGGGTCTCTGGCGGGGATTTGGCTGAAAGCTGAAAGCAACCTGAAACCTTGCTTTCAGCCGGAATGCCGATGTACAAAGGGATGCAGAAGCTGAAAGCAAAAACCGATGTTTTTTAAAATTCCGTCATTTAGGGGGTGTTTTTGCTAAATTTCCTACCTTTATACTACATCATTATGTTTAGTGATAGCTATGTTATGACCACCCAATGCATCCAGGTTTAAAGTGCAGTTTAGGGCGGAAGACTTCGTAGCCCTGGGATGTGAGGAAGATAGCCCTGGGCTATTAAGCAGATACCCCTGGGCTGCGAAGTAAATAGCCCTGGTTTGTGATGAAAGTAGCCCTGGTTTGTGAAGAAAATAACTTTGAGCTAAGAAAAAATATTATTGAACTGTTACGATTAATGCTCTATATTGTTGACCTTCTATTTCCAGCGCACGGGAAATATAGATCCAACGTACGGGAGATATATGTCCTGCATGTTGGAGATAGAGAACCCATAAACATCTAAACTAAACCCTTTTCGGGTTATATTGCTCTTTTACTGTTTATCCGTTGGGTAACTCAATAAAAGACATGGTCAGTTGAAGTGAAATAGATGGTGTGTTGAGACGGGATAGATAGTCTGTTGACGTCAGGTAGATGGTCTGTTCAACATCAATGCATCGTCTTTTTTGCTCTTACAATAACTAATTATGTTCTTGGCTTACTAATTTTAGCTCTTGCCATATCGTCTATTTGGTAAGGGCTAATTTTAATCTTATAGGATGGACTGCTTTTATTCCGGGCTTTTTTAGCGGAAAGAAGGGATATGAATCTCTACCGCTTTATCTCCTAATAATCAATACATTAATCAAACGTCAATTAATGTCTGTAACGTTTCTGTAACGATGCTTTGTCTGTCATAGTCTTGCATTGACTACTACATATCTGCTCGTTAAATTTTAAATAGGTAAAGATAAAGGAGGGCCTTTGGAATGCAGATTATTTAGCTTATTGTTTGCAATTTTATTTTTTAATCGTAAGTTTGCAAGAAATGACACCTCTATGATAGAAAGAATATTAAAGATTAAGTTATTGGAATTAGCGAAGAAGTACCCGATTGTAACCGTGACAGGTCCACGACAATCTGGAAAATCCACTTTGCTGAAAAACTCCTTCCCTGATTATAAATACGTCTCCTTGGAGGACCCGGATATGCGGCTATTTGCAGTAGATGATCCAAGAGGTTTTTTGGCTACATATTCAGATAAGGCCATTATTGATGAAGTACAACGAGTTCCAACTCTATTCTCGTATATTCAAACTTATACAGATAAAGAGAACAGGGAAGGTATGTATCTACTTGCCGGTTCTCATAACTTCCTTTTAATGGAAAGTGTAAATCAATCCTTAGCTGGAAGGACTGCCATTCTCAAGTTATTGCCATTTTCTCATCGTGAAATGGAAGCAGGTGGAATACTTCCTAAAAATGTTGACGAAGAAATATTTAAAGGTGCTTACCCTCGTATTTATGATAAAGACATTGCTGCAACAGATTATTACCCTTTCTACATTCAAACTTATGTAGAGCGGGATTTAAGATTGCTGAAAAATATTGGAGACTTGAGTAAGTTTATAAAATTTATCAAGCTTTGTGCTGGGAGAATAGGCCAATTGCTTAATCTCTCATCATTAGCCAATGAGTGTGGTGTCGCTGTTTCAACGGTTTCTGTTTGGATTTCGGTTTTAGAGGCAAGCTACATTTGCTATCTACTAAAACCTGACTACAACAATTATGCAAAACGATTGGTTAAATCGCCAAAACTTTATTTCTATGACACGGGATTAGCGTGTTCATTGTTGGACATTAAGAGCGCAGATCAGGTAGCTACACACTTTCTGAGAGGTGGACTTTTCGAGAATCTTGTTATAAATGAGTTTGTAAAAGAAGCTTATAATAAAGGTGGAAATCCGGATATTACATTCTGGAGAGATAGCACAGGCAATGAGGTTGATCTTCTTCAATATGTCAATGGTAAACAGAATGCTTATGAAATAAAATCAGGAGCGACATTCTCCCCGGATTTCTTCAAAGGAATCTCCAAATGGGCAAAATTGTCTGGCGCAACTCCAGAACAATGTTTTGCCATATATAACGGAGAGAAGGATATGAAAACGTCTAATGGAGAAGTTCTTAGTTTCAAACAAATAGGCTTTAAATAGTATGGAATGCTGGTGCTACTCGTGTGGGAATATTTATCCCTGACAGGCAGGGGGAGTTACTTACGATTTAAAGATAATGGGGGTTGGTTTAACTAAGGAAGAGTTTTATGAAAGATGAATGAAGTTAAGCTATAATCGGCTTGTGCATCAAGGGAATAAAGTTGTTTTTCCAAATGGAAAAACTGGGACACGATTTGAGACTGAGCTCAAGAATTGCATATGGGCGTAGTATTATAATAAAAGATTTCAGTATGAATGCCGTTACCTAATAAACAGAGTCAGTAGGGAAATAGAAAATTGTAAAATATTGATTTTGTGAACTTTGACTTATATTTTAGCCTTTTGTCTTAGACTTTTAGCGGAAAGACAGGGATTCGAACCCTGGGAACAGTTACCCGTTCACCGCATTTCGAGTGCGGCCCGATCGACCACTCCGGCATCTTTCCTTTTTTCAAATCATCATTTGGAGCAAAAAGGATAGGTCTTTTGCTTTTGTAGTGCAAAGGTAATGTCTTTTATTTCTTTTTGCGCTATTCGCTTTTATTTTTTTGTGCTGTTAGTTTAGTAGCTTTACAGCAAGTTAAGATAAAGTGAATATCTGGTTAGTGCTTTGTGGGAGAAGAAACAGGATTTCTGAAAGCTTTTTGAAGGGGCGATGGAAGCGTATTTAACTACTATTCTCACTACGTTTGTAATGTGTACGGTGTCCGTGACCTGTAAAAAAGAGTTTGTAAATGTTTCTTTTTGGAACTAAATTCATATATTTGTCCCGAGAAACCCAAAAAGAAACATTTATGAAAAAGATCTTTAGTATTTTCTTGGTGGCTGTATGCTGTTTTGCTATGGCTATACCTGCTCAGGCACAGCTCATTAAATGGGGTGTAAAAGGTGGTGTGAATATGTCGAATTTGGACCTTAGTGGTGGATATACTGTAAATAAAGATAATGCAACCGGATTTTTTATCGGTCCTATGGCTGAGTTCACTGTTCCCCTTATAGGGCTAGGGGTAGACGGTTCGTTACTTTTTTCGCAAAAGCAAGTAAAACTTGATGGAGATAAGGTTAAACAAACTGGTTTGGAAATACCTGTGAATTTAAAGTATACTATAGGTATGGGTAGCATACTGGGGCTTTATTTTGCTGCTGGTCCTGATTTCTTCTTTGATTTTTCAGGAGATAAGACATTGAATGATATCAACATTGACAAGAAGAAAGCTCAGGTGGCCTTAAACTTGGGATTAGGCTTGAAGCTAGTGAAGCATTTGCAAGTTGGAGTCAATTACCAAATTCCGATGGGGGATAGCTTTACTCTGAAGAATGCGGTTGATGCAGCTACCAATAGCGGCAGTGCCAAAACAAAGATTTGGCAGATCTCGGCTGCATACATCTTTTAAAATAAAGTGTAGAACTTCTCTTTCTCAAATAGTTATGTGAAAAGAGAATTTAGTGTCTAATAGAAAGGAGCTCCGGAAAAAGAAGCTCCTTATTTTGTATTTCGCTACTATGTGAACGGTCTTTTATTTTGTTCTTGTATACTCTGATAATTGCAAAATCCCAAGAGACAATATGATTAAGAAAACCTAACCGTCTATTCCTTTGTTTAGTATCGCTTTTTATCTCTAATTGGTTATAGAAGGTTATAATCAAAATCTTAGGTGTTGGCGTGAGATTAGCTACTTCTTTGTATCTTTGCTGTCACGAATGGAAAAATTTATAGATGTCATATTGCCTTTGCCCTTGCCACGTTGTTTTACTTATTCTCTGCCCGGTGAGTGGCAGGACGAGGTGGAGACGGGATGCCGTGTAGTTGTGCCTTTTGGGCGAAAGAAGTATTACACTGGTATTGTGCGCAACATTCATTATTTTAAGCCGACAGAGTATGAAGTGAAGGAAGCGATTGCATTGTTGGATGCACATCCTGTTCTATTACCCGGTCAATTTGAATTTTGGGAATGGGTGGCCGATTATTATCTCTGTACGGTGGGAGATGTGTATAAAGCTGCATTGCCTTCCGGTTTAAAATTGGAAAGTGAAACTATCGTTGAGTATAATCCTGATTTTGAGGCGGATTCCCGGCTTTCGGAGAAGGAACAGCGGATACTTGATTTGTTGCAAGCTGAACCTGAACAAGCGGTGACGAAGTTAGAAAAAAGCACAGGGGTAAAGAATATACTTTCTGTTATCAAATCTTTGCTGGATAAAGAGGCCATTTTTGTCAAGGAGGAGTTACGTCGGACTTATAAACCAAAGACTGAAACCCGCGTTCGGCTGGTAGATGCAGTACGTAGTACGCAACGTATTAAAGAGCTTTTTGATGAGTTAGGACGGGCACCCAAGCAATTGGATTTATTGATGAGGTATATTGAATTATCAGACATCTTGGAGAATGAAGGTTTAAAGTCTGTGCCTAAAGAAGTATCGAAGAAGGAACTGCTTCAGCGTGCCTCAGTTTCTCCGGCGGTGTTTAATGGACTGGTAGAAAAGCATATCTTTGAAGTTTATCAGCAGGATATCGGGCGTTTAAATGCGGTAGTTCGTTCATTACTTCCCTTGAACCCGCTGAATGCCCATCAGCAGCAGGCGTATGATGAAATAGCGGATTGTTTTAGATCAAAAGAGGTATGTCTGCTACATGGTGTCACTTCCAGTGGAAAAACTGAGATTTATATTCATTTAATAGATCAAATGATCAAAGCCGGGAAGCAAGTGCTGTATTTGTTGCCCGAAATAGCCTTGACCACGCAGATTACGGAACGGTTGCAGAAGGTTTTTGGTGCCCGGTTGGGTATTTATCATTCCAAGTTTCCTGATGCCGAGCGAGTGGAAGTTTGGCAGAAGCAGTTGACGGAGAACAGGTATGATATTATATTGGGAGTGCGTTCTTCTATCTTTTTACCTTTCAGGGATTTAGGACTGATTATTGTGGATGAAGAGCATGAGAATACCTACAAACAGCAAGATCCTGCTCCCCGTTATCACGCTCGTAATGCCGCCATTATGCTGGCAGCCAGGTGCGGAGCAAAAGCATTGCTAGGTACGGCGACACCTTCCATTGAGACATGGACTAATGCAACTTCAGGCAAGTATGGATTGGTGGAGTTGAAGGAAAGGTATAAAGAGATCAGAATGCCTGAGATTATTCCCGTAGACATTAAAGAATTGCATCGTAAGAAACGGATGAATGGTCCTTTCTCTCCCTTATTGTTACAGTATGTTCGTGAAGCGCTGGAACAAAAGGAACAAGTGATATTGTTTCAGAATCGTCGCGGCTTTGCTCCGATGATTGAATGTCATACGTGCGGATGGGTGCCGAAGTGTAAGAATTGTGATGTTAGTCTCACCTTTCATAAAGGACTCAATCAACTGACATGTCACTATTGCGGTTATACCTATCAGCTACCCCGCAAATGTCCGGCATGTGAAGGCACCGATTTGCGTAACCGGGGAGTCGGTACTGAAAAGATTGAAGATGAAATAAAAATACTCTTTCCGGAAGCCTCTGTTGCAAGGATGGATTTAGATACGACACGCACGCGGAGTTCGTACGAAAGGATTATTGCCGACTTTGAGCAGGGAAAGACGAACATTCTGGTCGGCACCCAGATGGTTTCTAAAGGTTTGGACTTTGACCATGTCAGTGTGGTAGGGATACTGAATGCGGACACAATGCTCAATTATCCTGATTTTCGTTCGTATGAGCGTGCTTTCCAACTTATGGCACAAGTGGCGGGGCGTGCAGGACGGAAGAATAAGCAGGGGAGAGTCGTGTTGCAAACGAAGAGTATGGATCATCCTATTATAGCACAAGTGATGCATAATGATTTTGAGGGGATGGTTGAGACTCAGTTGGCCGAACGTCAACTATTCCATTATCCTCCTTATTATCGGTTGATTTATGTTTATCTTAAGAATCGGAATGAGTCGTTGCTCGAGTTGATGGCACGGACAATGGCACAGAAGCTACAAGCTATCTTCGGACAACGCATTCTTGGGCCGGATAAACCTCCCGTGGCCCGTATACAGACTTTGTTTATCCGTAAGATTGTAGTTAAGATCGAATATCAGGCTCCTATGGCAAGAGTGCGTGAGCTATTGGTGCAAGTGCAGAAAGAGATGCTTGCCGAGGATCGTTTTAAATCGTTGATTGTTTATTATGATGTTGATCCAATGTAACCCGGATCAATAATAATCAAGAGTATATTAATAATGAGTAAGCCCCGTAAAATTCTGTTTGTTTGTTTAGGTAATATCTGCCGTTCTTCATCGGCGGAGGGAGTGATGAAGCATTTGGTGAAAGAGGCCGGACTGGGTGATGAGTTTATCATAGATTCCGCAGGTATTCTTTCGTACCACCGGGGAGAGTTACCCGATGCCCGGATGCGTGCCCATGCCAGTCGTAGGGGATACCAACTGGTACACCGTTCACGTCCGGTGGAAGCAGAAGATTTCTATAAATTTGATCTTGTAATAGGAATGGACGATCGCAACATTGATGATCTGAAAGAGCGTGCGCCTTCTTCCGATGAGTGGAACAAAATTCATCGGATGACGAACTTCTGTACCAAATTTACGTATGCCGATCATGTACCCGATCCTTATTATGGAGGAGCCGAGGGTTTTGAGCATGTCCTTGATTTGCTGGAAGATGCCTGTGCCGGATTACTTGAGCAGATTCGTTGATAAATCCCGTTCCTTCCTTTGAGCATTTATATTACGGGTTATCGTAACGATCACCGTAATATCGTTTCCATTTGTCGAGGCTGCACGTTGCATCTACTCCTTTTTGCCGCAATGTTTCGGTTATTTCATTTAGTTTCATACGTGGTACACGACCAATATAATAGAGGTGATAATTATAATCCTCATCAAGTACTTCCATGATAAGAGTGAAGATCTGCTCGCGGGCGAAATCAAAGTTTACTTTTCTCAATTCATCATAACGGAAAGTTCTGCTTTGTACTAACCGTTGAACAGAGATGCCATTTTGGTCTGTCTTTAAATAACAAAAGCGTTTCAGGAGACTGTAGATAAGAAAAAGACTGATTGTAAGGGCTGCTATTCCCGGTATTATAGTCCACCAAATGCCGTATGCTGCCAATTTACAGGCAATCCACCATACAATGAGAATATTCATTATATAGTAAGGAAGGAGAAGCGAAAACCGCCGGTAAGTTTTTGGCTCAATATCTATAGCGGTTACTTCTGGGGATTGATAGTTTTCAAAAGGAATGTTTTGTGATAAGAGGTATTTCACAATTGCACTGGCATTGATGAAAGGACTTAGGTAAAAAGCTTTCTTGTTGCTCTGTTTCAATTGGATAGTGATAATCCTCGGTCCAAACTTATCTTTATGATGTGAGTCTTTTTCGTGAGGCTGGTGGTATCTCTTCATAAAACTAAAGCACACAATATCCTCTGGATTAATTCTCTTCTTCTTAAAGAAGCTCTTTGCAGTCTGGATGTCTTTATTACTAATCTTCATAATTCTCACTTTTTCAGCTCCGGATAACTAATGCGGGTATGATAAATAGTCTTTAGCTTTTCCTTAAACACAGATTTTACGGTAGCAATGTCTTTAAAGGTAATGGGGCATTCTCTAAAATACCCTTCTTCTACTTGTGAATCTATGATTTTGTCTACTATATTGTTAATGCTTTCTTCCGTATATTCCGTTAAGCTGCGTGAGGTTGCCTCCACGCCATCGGCCATCATTAGAATAGCTGTTTCTCGTGTAAACGGATTGGGTCCGGGGTAAGTGAATAATTCTTCATTCGGTTCTTCACCAGGATGTTCGTTTTTCCATGATATGTAGAAGAACTTTGTTTTTCCACGCCCGTGATGCGTAGTGATAAATTCTTTGATGACTTTTGGTAAATTGTTCTTTTCGGCAAGTTCTACTCCGTCAGTCACATGGCTGATGATGACTTGTGAACTTTGTTCGTAACTGAGATTCTTATGTGGATTAAGACCACCTGTTTGGTTCTCTGTAAAGAATACCGGATTTTTCATCTTGCCAATATCGTGATATAGAGCTCCCGTACGTACGAGCTGGCTATTGGCACCAATGCGTATCGCTGCTTCTGCTGCAAGATTTGCTACTTGCATGGAGTGTTGGAAAGTTCCCGGAACAGTCTCTGATAACCGGCGGAGCAATGGATTGTTTATATTGGAGAGCTCTACAAGTGTTACGTTTGACGTAAATCCGAAAGTCTTTTCCAATAAGAAAAGCAATGGGTAAGCGAATAATAAGAATATACCATTGATTGTGAAGTAAATGTACATGCTCCCATTTAACTTTGAAAGATCATTTTCCGTGATCAGTTCAAAGGCAAAATATACGGCGGCATAGGTTAAAATGACCAATATAGCCGTTTGGAATAGTTGGGAGCGTTGTGAAAGCTCACGCAAGCTGAAAATTGCAACTAAACCGGCAGAGAGTTGTAATAGAATAAATTCATGGGGATAACGTAGGCATATGGAACAAATCAAAATGGTGATTACCTGAGTTATGAATGCCGTACGTGAATCAAGGAATATCTGGATAATAATAGGAAGCATGGCGTATGGGACAATGTAAATGTTGAAAATATTATTTGTCACCATGATAGCCGTCACTACACAAAAGAACATAATGAGCGAAAATAACAGTGCGATGCTTCCTGTGCGTTCATAGTAATCTTTGCGGAACAGTTCAATATAGAGCATAAAGCATAGCATGATGATGCCCACGAATAAGATTTGTCCCGCTAATATTAAACGTTTTTGTCCCATGGATTCACTACGTTGAATAGATTCCTTTCGTAGGCTGGAAAGGATATTATAAGTTTCCTGATTGACTATTTCACCGCGGTCAATGATCTTCTGTCCACTCAACACAATGCCGTTTGCCCATGAATAATTATCGAGTGCTTCTTTTTTGGATGTTTCTGTACGCTGCTTATCGTACGTCAGGTTAGGGGACAGGTATTCATTGAGAGAACATTGGCGAAGTATATTTTGGGAAAAATGGACTGTATCCGCCGTGAGTAGAAAAGTATAAGCTCTTTTAATGGAAAAGAGTAGATCGGCATTTCTTTGGTGAACAATCTTTTCATCTACAAGCATAATAGCGGTAGTACTATCTTGCTTTAATCGGTTAATATCTTCTGTAGCAACTATTCCAGCTTGATAAATTTCAGTTAATTTTTCCTGAATATGATGAAGGTAAGCTATAGGAAGAATATTATGAAGAGAAGCTTGATAGTCGGCTTTTAATTTTTCATGAGCTTTGAAAACAACATCTTTGTTTAAATCATAGAAAGGTTTGAAGGATGAAAGTATGCTGTCTTGTTCGTGTTTTACAACTTTGTCGCTTTTATAAATGGGAAAGTCGAAAGTGGCAATAAGTTGTCCGTATTTCCAGGGTTTATTAATATCAAATTGATAGTTGAACTTGCCTTCACGTGGTAGAAAATAGACAATAACTGTGACAGTTCCTATAAAAATAAGAGCTTTGTAGAGTAAGTTTCTATATGAAAAAGCCTTTTTTGTTCTGGAAATACCCATGTTCTTCTAATTTTTTGCGAAAAGTACAAAAAAAAACATTAGTATGGAAAAAAAGGTTTAATTTTGCCGTCTAATTATCTCATAAGTAATGCAAAATATGGCAGAAAGAAAGGTCAGAGTACGTTTTGCTCCGAGTCCTACGGGAGCGTTGCATATTGGTGGAGTACGTACAGCCTTATACAATTATTTATTTGCCCGTCAGCATGGCGGTGACTTAATTTTTCGTATTGAAGATACAGATTCTAATCGTTTTGTTCCGGGAGCGGAAGAATATATACTAGAATCATTTAAGTGGTTGGGAATAGAATTTGACGAGGGAGTCAGTTTCGGCGGTGAATATGGTCCTTACCGGCAGTCGGAACGTCGTGAAATATACAAGAAGTATGTAGGGGGTTTGTTGAAATCAGGTAAGGCTTATATTGCTTTTGATACGCCTGATGAGCTGAACGCGAAACGTGAGGAAGTTTCCAACTTTCAGTATGATGCTTCTACTCGTATGCAGATGCGCAATTCACTTTCTTTATCTCCTAAAGAAGTTGATGGCTTACTGGCTGAAGGTAAACAATATGTTGTCCGTTTTAAAATAGAGCCGAATGAGGATATTCATGTCAATGATTTGATCAGAGGAGAAGTCGTAATCAATTCTTCCATTTTGGACGATAAGGTTTTATATAAATCTGCTGACGAACTGCCTACTTATCATTTGGCCAATATTGTAGATGATCATTTAATGGAGATATCCCATGTGATTCGTGGAGAAGAGTGGTTGCCTTCGGCTCCTTTGCATGTATTGCTATACCGCGCTTTCGGTTGGGAAGATTCAATGCCGGCTTTTGCCCACTTGCCTTTGTTGTTGAAACCGGAGGGGAATGGGAAGCTTAGTAAACGGGATGGTGATCGTTTAGGCTTTCCTGTATTTCCCTTGGAATGGCATGATCCGAAAACGGGAGAGGTATCTTCAGGGTATCGTGAAGCCGGTTATTTGCCTGAGGCTGTGATAAACTTTTTGGCCCTTTTAGGGTGGAACCCGGGAAATGATCAGGAAATCATGTCAATGGATGAGCTGATTAAGTTATTTAGTTTAGCACATTGCAGTAAATCGGGTGCAAAATTTGACTATAAAAAAGGAATCTGGTTCAATCATGAGTATATTATGATGAAGCCGGATGAAGAAATTGCGAAATTGTTCCTGCCCATTCTTGGAGAACACGGTGTGGAGGCCCCTTTTGATAAAGTTGTGACAGTGGTTGGCATGATGAAAAATCGTGTAAGCTTTGTCTATGAATTATGGGATGCATGTAGTTTCTTTTTTATAGCTCCAACGGAGTATGATGAAAAAACCGTAAAGAAGCGTTGGAAAGAAGATTCTGCCAGTTGCATGGCCGAACTGATGGAAGTGCTGGAAGATATAAGTGACTTTAGCATAGAGAATCAGGAGAAAGTTGTGATGGATTGGATTGCAGCGAAAGGCTATCACACGGGTAATATAATGAATGCTTTCCGACTCGCTTTAGTAGGTGAAGGTAAAGGACCGCATATGTTTGATATCTCATGGGTACTTGGGAAAGAAGAGACTTTGGCACGTGTGAAACGGGCGATTGACGTTTTAAAGTAAGTTGAATCTTATACGAAGAAGGTATGCTTTATGATTTAGCGATAGGTATTTATGATCTTTTGGTGCACTTGGCTGCACCTTTTAGTCGTAAACCTCGCAAGATGATGAAAGGACATTGGGTAGTATACGAATTACTCCGTCAGCAATTGGAAAAGGGAAAACGATATATTTGGTTCCATGCCGCTTCGTTAGGGGAATTTGAACAAGGGCGTCCTTTAATTGAGAAAATTCGGGCAAAGTATCCGGATTATGGGATTTTATTGACTTTTTTCTCCCCATCTGGGTATGAAGTGAGGAAGAATTATAGGGGAGCTGATGTTGTTTGTTACCTGCCTTTCGATAAAATTCGTAATGTAAAGAAGTTCTTGGATATTGTAAATCCTTGTATGGCCTTCTTTATAAAGTATGAGTTCTGGAAAAACTATTTGGATGAGCTTCATAAGCGTCGTATCCCGGTTTATAGCGTTTCGTCAATCTTTCGTAGGGGGCAAATATTCTTTAAATGGTATGGTGGGGCTTACAGAAATGTATTGCGCGATTTTGATCATCTGTTTGTCCAAAATGAGCGTTCCAAAAGATATTTGTCGAAAATAGGCATTAATAGGGCTACCGTAGTAGGGGATACGCGGTTTGATCGTGTTTTGCAAATTCGTGAAGAAGCTAAAACTTTGCCTTTGGTGAGTCTTTTTAAAGGAACGACTATGACTTTAATTGCCGGGAGTTCGTGGCAGCCGGATGAAGACCTTTTCATTGATTATTTTAATAATCATCCGGAGATGAAGTTGATTATAGCACCACATGTGATTGATGAAAACCATTTGGTGGAGATCATTCGTAAACTGAAGCGTCCATATGTACGTTATACCCGTGCTGATGAGAAAAATGTATGTAAAGCTGATTGTTTGATTATAGATTGTTTTGGATTACTCTCTTCTATTTACCGTTATGGTGAGATTGCTTATATAGGAGGGGGATTTGGTGTAGGTATTCATAATACCTTGGAAGCCGCGGTTTATGGAATTCCGGTTATCTTTGGTCCCAAGTATCAGAAATTTATGGAAGCCGTTCAGTTAATAGAGGCAAAAGGAGCGTTCTCTATAAAAGATAAAGAGGAACTACATACCTTACTGGATAGGATGTTTACTGATGAACTCTTCTTGCGAGAAGCCGGAACAAATGCTGGTTACTATGTTACCAGCAATGCCGGGGCTACTGATAAAGTGTTGAATATGATTAATTTCTAATGTTCTTCCTTATACCATTGGGAATACATTAAGTAATTACGTGCTATTTTCTGATTAAGTTCCTTAGCTTGTTCGGGGTCCACTTTCTTAATGAATTTAGCGGGGACCCCTCCCCAGATACTCCCTGGTTCGATGGTTGTATTGCTCAATACTAATGATCCGGCTGCTACAATGGCACCTTCACCTACAATTGCATGATCGAGAACTGTTGCTCCCATTCCTATTAAAGCGTAGTCTTTGATCTTGGCTCCGTGAATAGTCACATTGTGTCCTACGGAGACATGATTACCGATTTCAATGGTTGACTTTTCGTAAAGAGTGTGTAATACGCTGCCATCTTGTATGTTTACTCCGTTTCCTATGCAAATTGAGTTCACATCTCCACGTACTACGGTATTGAACCATATGCTGCAATCACGTCCGATTTTTACATCGCCGATAATTGTTGCATTATCAGCTAAAAAACAATTCTCGCCAAATTCGGGTGTAAATCCTCTCACTGATTTTATTAGTGCCATATGCTTATTCTTATTTATTAATTAATTTGTTGTACTATAGATTTTTTATGATCAGAATCTGCTTCTTTCTATATATTGGCTGTTGCTTCTTTCAGCCAAGTTTTTTCTTCTTTATTTAATACTGGTGATAGCTCCTTGTATACCATTTGGTGGTAATCGTTAAACCAGTTGACTTCTTCTTCTGTTAGTAAGTCTTTAATAATGCCTTTTTTGCAAATTGGACAAAGGGTTAGTGTCTCAAACTTTAAATAGCTGCCGAACATACCTTCACCGGCAGGAACAACTAAAGTTAGATTCTCTATGCGTATCCCATGACTTCCGGCTTTATAAACTCCCGGTTCATTAGAAGTTACCATGCCTGGCTGCAGGGCGATAGGATTTTCATTCATACGTATGCTTTGGGGGCCTTCGTGAACATTTAAAAAGTGCCCTACTCCGTGCCCTGTTCCATGCAAAAAGTTCATTTTGTGTTGCCAAATCGGCATACGGGCTAGGACATCCAATTGTGTGCCACGAGTGCCGGCAGGGAATTTCGCCATAGCTAATGCTATATGTCCTTTTAAGATGAGGGTGTAGTCTGTCTTTTCTTCCTGGGTTAGCTTTCCTAAGGCGATAGTACGTGTGATATCGGTGGTCCCATCCAAATATTGTGCTCCGGAATCTAACAATAAGAATCCTTCAGCTTTTAGTCTGGCATCCGTTTCTGGAGTTGCTTCGTAGTGTACAATGGCTCCATGTGCTTTGTAGCCTGCTATTGTATCAAAACTTTCACCTTTGTATAACGCTTGTTCTGAACGGAGAGCATGCAATTTTTTGTCTATACTCATTTCTGTCTCTGTTCCGCTAGGTACAACTTCCTCTAGCCATTTTAAAAATTTGACCAATGCAACACCGTCCCGCTTCATCGCGTGGTGTATTCCTCCTATTTCTTGTTTATTGCGAATCGCTTTTAGCAAAGCTACAGGAGAACTTTGTTGAATGATCCGGCAGTTGGGATTAATACTCGAGTAAATGGAATAGTTTGTCTTTGAGGTATCTATTAGAATGCTTTTTGTTTCCATCTGCTGTAGAAAAGGCTCAATTTCGTTATATTTATGTATAATAATTTTTGTTTTTTCTAGATAATTTGTGATGTCTGGGGTTACTTTCGAAGGTGTGATAAAGTAGTGGACGTCTTTTTCCAGTATAATAAGATAACTGATAATTACAGGATTGCAGTGTACGTCATTTCCCCTTAGATTGAGCGTCCATGCTATTTCGTCCAGAGATGATATTAGAACCGCTTTGCTGCCGCTCTTTTCTAATTCGCTGCGTATCTCTTGGATCTTTTCAGTACAACTTTTTCCTGCATACTTTAAATCATATGCAAAAGCTGGATCTTCAGGGATTGGAGGTCTGTTTTTCCAAACTTCATTAATGAGATCAGATACATCTTTAAGGCGTATGCCATAATGCTTTAAGTCTGCTTGCAATCTGTGAAAATGCTCTGCAGAAAACATCTTGCCATCAATCCCTACTATGTCGTTTGCGCTAAGGGAAGTTCGTAAGAATTCTGAGATAGTTGGAGTCTCTGGAAGCATTTCTTTATAGAGTTTGATTTTTGTATTTCTCAATTGCTGTTCGGCTTGTAGAAAATATCGGGAATCTGTCCAGAGTCCGGCTTGGATTAAAGTAATCACTGTCGTTCCTGCAGATCCGGTGAAGCCAGATATCCATTCTCTGGATTTCCAATGGGGAGCTACATATTCGCTTAAGTGAGGATCTGAACTTGGAATAATAAAAGCGTGTATTGCTTTTCTCTTTAATAAAGCTTGTAGCGTTTCGACGCGTTCGTTTATACTTTGTTCCATTTGATATGATTTTATTTGGTTTTCAAAGATACTCACTTTTTTCTAATATCGCCGTTTGCGGAAGTATTTGTCCCCTGCGAACTTTATTGCATGTATTTGTGTGATGTCGTTTTTTTATTAAAAGTTTTGTGAATAAAGAAAGTATGTGTAATTTTGCGGCTCAATTTGATGAATATTTTAAAACCATTAATATTTAATTAAAAACAAAATGATTGTAGTACCAGTAAAAGAAGGCGAAAACATTGAAAAAGCGCTGAAGAAATTTAAAAGAAAATTTGAAAAGACAGGTATCGTTAAAGAGTTAAGGAGTAGACAACAGTTTGATAAACCATCTGTGGTTAAAAGACTTAAAAGAGAACATGCCGTTTACGTTCAAAAACTTCAGCAAGTAGAAGATTAATTATTCGTAAATTCCTTTGAGTTATTGAATTCTTTTTCATATATTCGTTGCACGAATCTTATTGATGTAGCGGTATGTGGTTAACAGATTCTTTTCTCGATTATCTTCGATATGAGCGGAATTATTCCGAAGAAACGATAAAAGCTTATCGGAATGATATTTGTCAGTTTGAACTCTTTTCCAAAGAGGAAGGAGGAGAATTGGCTTTGTCTGATGTTTCGACGGATTTAATTCGGGAGTGGATTGTTTCCCTTATGGAGAAAGGCTATACTTCCACCTCTATTAATCGGAAATTAAGTTCTCTTAGATCTTTCTATAAGTATCTTTTGCGAAAAGGAGAAGTTGATGTAGATCCTTTACGAAAGATCATACCTCCCAAGAATAAAAAAAAGTTGCCTTCGTTTTTGAGAGAAAATGAAATGGATAAACTATTGGATGAAACATATTTTGGTGAAGGTTTTAAAGGATGTCGTGACCGTGTGATTATTAGTGTGTTCTATGCTACGGGTATGCGGCTTTCTGAATTGATCGGACTGAATGATGAAGATGTTGACTTTTCTGTTTCACTTATTAAGGTTACGGGAAAACGGAATAAGCAGCGTTTAATTCCATTTGGAGAAGAACTTAAAAATGTGATGATGGAGTATCGTGAATTGCGAAATAAAGAAATTTTGATGCAGTCTTCTGCTTTCTTTGTTCGTGAAACAGGTGAGCGGCTTTCGCGTATTATTGTGGAAAGACTTGTAAAACGGCACTTATCGAAGGTTGTAACTTTAAAAAAACGTTCTCCTCATGTGTTGAGACATACTTTTGCTACGACAATGTTGAATCATGACGCAACCCTTGGGGCTATTAAAGAGCTATTGGGGCATGAAAGTTTAACGACTACAGAAGTCTACACACATACGACTTTTGAAGAACTTAAAAAAGTGTATAACTCGGCTCATCCTCGAGCCTAAATGATGGAGGCAATTTTATGGAAGTAAGAATTCAATCAATTCATTTTGATGCATCAGAGCAATTACAGTCTTTTATTCAAAAAAAGGCTGTCAAGTTAGAAAAGTTTTACGATGATATAAAGAAAGTGGATGTTTCGTTAAAAGTGGTGAAGCCGGAGACTGCAACAAACAAGGAGGCGGGAGTAAAAGTGATAATCCCTAATGGGGAACTTTATGCTAGTAAGGTTTGCGATACATTTGAAGAGGCTGTTGATTTGAGTTTAGAGGCTTTGGAGAAGCAGTTGGTAAAGTACAAAGAGAAACAACGCAATAAATAAAAATCGCTAAAATTTTGCGGGATAGAAATAAATGTCTAAATTTGCAGCCGTTTCGCTCGCGATGGAACGTTACGGTTGCTTTTTTTGAGTATTGCCTCTTTAGCTCAGCTGGCCAGAGCACGTGATTTGTAATCTCGGGGTCGTTGGTTCGAATCCGACAAGAGGCTCAAAGGGAAACTTTGTATAAAGGTGTGGGGGCAAATACCAGAGTGGCCAAATGGGGCAGACTGTAAATCTGCTGGCTTACGCCTTCGGTGGTTCGAATCCATCTTTGCCCACGATTTTTCTCTTGCTGTTATAGCTCAGTGGTAGAGCACTTCCTTGGTAAGGAAGAGGTCCCGGGTTCAAGTCCCGGTAACAGCTCATGAATGAATATAAATGCTGATTATTAATCAAATAAATAACAAGTAAAGCTATGGCTAAAGAGAAATTCGCACGTACCAAACCGCATGTAAATATTGGTACAATTGGTCATGTAGACCACGGTAAAACAACTTTGACTGCTGCTATCACAACTGTGTTGGCGAAGAAAGGTCTTTCTGAGGTTAAATCATTTGACCAGATTGATAATGCTCCTGAGGAAAAAGAAAGAGGTATTACAATTAATACTTCTCACGTAGAGTATGAAACTGCTGCTCGTCACTATGCTCATGTAGACTGTCCGGGACATGCCGATTATGTAAAAAATATGGTTACAGGTGCTGCTCAGATGGATGGTGCTATCATTGTAGTTGCTGCAACTGATGGTCCGATGCCTCAAACTCGTGAGCATATTCTTTTGGCTCGTCAGGTAAATGTACCAAGACTTGTTGTATTTATGAATAAGTGCGATATGGTTGACGATGAAGAGATGTTAGAGCTTGTTGAAATGGAAATGAGAGAGTTACTCTCTGCTTATGATTTTGACGGTGATAATACTCCGGTTATTCGTGGTTCTGCTTTAGGTGCGTTAAATGGTGTTGAAAAGTGGGAGGAGAAAGTAATGGAATTGATGGATGCTGTTGATTCTTGGATTCCACTGCCTCCGCGTGATGTAGATAAACCTTTCTTGATGCCTGTTGAAGATGTATTTTCAATTACAGGTCGTGGAACTGTAGCAACTGGTCGTATTGAGGCTGGTATTGTTAAAGTTGGCGATGAAATTGAAATTCTTGGCTTGGGCGAAGATAAGAAATCTGTTGTTACAGGCGTTGAGATGTTCCGTAAGTTATTGGATGAAGGTGAAGCTGGTGACAATGTAGGTTTGTTGCTTCGCGGTGTTGATAAAAATGAAATTAAGCGTGGAATGGTTCTTTGTAAACCGGGTCAGATTAAACCTCATTCTAAATTTAAAGCATCTATTTATGTTTTGAAGAAAGAAGAAGGTGGCCGTCACACTCCATTCCACAATAAATATCGTCCTCAGTTCTATCTTCGTACAATGGATTGTACTGGTGAAATTTCTCTTCCTGAAGGAACAGAGATGGTTATGCCAGGAGATAACGTAGCAATAAATGTTGAGTTGATCTATCCAGTTGCATTAAATGTAGGTCTTCGTTTCGCTATTCGTGAAGGTGGACGTACCGTTGGTTCAGGACAGATTACTGAAATTTTAGACTAATATAAGACTTTGAATCAGTTCTTACATAAAGTAAGAACTGATTTATTCACACGGGAGTAGCTCAGTTGGTAGAGCACCGGTCTCCAAAACCGGGTGTCGGGAGTTCGAGCCTCTCCTCCCGTGCTAATATTATTGAAATGAAGAAGATAATAGCTTATATTAAAGAAACTTACGACGAACTTGTCCATAAAGTATCGTGGCCTACGTATTCTGAGCTTACTAGTAGTGCAGTAGCTGTTTTATATGCTTCCCTGATTATTGCACTGATAGTATTTGTGATGGACTTCTGCTTCCAAACGCTGATGGAAAGTTTTATTTATCCACATTAAAAACAAGGAGAAAATGTCTGAGATTGAAAAGAAATGGTACGTTTTGCGTGCTATTAGTGGGAAAGAAGCCAAGGTTAAAGAGTATCTTGAAGCTGATATAAAAAACAGCGATCTTGGTGATTACGTATCTCAGGTTTTGATTCCTACCGAAAAAGTTTATCAGGTTCGTAATGGCAAGAAGATTGTCAAAGAAAGAAGTTACCTCCCTGGTTATGTTTTGGTAGAAGCTGCCTTGGTTGGTGAGGTTGCTCATCATTTGAGAAATACGCCTAACGTGATTGGATTTTTAGGAGGGACGGATAAGCCTGTTCCTTTAAGACAATCTGAAGTAAATCGTATACTTGGTACGGTGGATGAACTACAAGATGCAGGTGAAGAATTAAATATTCCGTATGTTGTAGGCGAGACGGTAAAAGTGACTTTTGGTCCTTTTAGCGGATTTAGCGGTATTATAGAAGAAGTGAATACCGAGAAGAAAAAGTTAAAGGTCATGGTAAAGATATTTGGGCGGAAGACTCCGCTTGAATTAGGCTTTATGCAAGTAGAAAAAGAATAGTGTAGATGTTACGCTATAGTATTCTTAATTATTGTTTATAATAAAACTAAGAAAATGGCTAAAGAAGTTGCTGGAATAATCAAATTACAGATTAAAGGAGGCGCAGCAAATCCATCACCTCCCGTGGGACCTGCACTTGGTTCGAAGGGTATTAATATTATGGAGTTTTGCAAGCAATTTAATGCCAGAACCCAAGACAAAGCTGGTAAAATCCTGCCTGTGATTATTACTTATTATTCAGATAAGTCTTTTGATTTTGTAATTAAAACTCCTCCTGTTGCTATTCAATTGCTTGAAATAGCAAAGATTAAGGGTGGGTCCGCTGAACCGAATCGTAAAAAAGTTGCTGAAGTTAGTTGGGAACAGATTAAGACGATTGCTCAGGATAAAATCGTGGATTTAAACTGTTTTACTGTAGAAGCAGCGATGAGAATGGTTGCCGGTACAGCAAGAAGTATGGGCATTACTGTAAAAGGAGAATTCCCGGTTAATAATTAATAAACTTCAATTAGAATGGGTAAACTGACAAAAAATCAAAAGTTAGCTGCAGAAAAGATTGAAGCTGGGAAGGCATATTCACTAAAGGAAGCTGCATCTTTGGTAAAAGAAATTTCTTTCACCAAATTTGATGCCTCTTTGGATATTGATGTGCGTTTGGGTGTTGATCCGCGTAAAGCAAATCAAATGGTGAGAGGTGTCGTTTCGCTTCCTCATGGGACTGGTAAAGTGACCCGTGTGTTGGTGCTGTGTACACCAGATCTTGAAGCTGCTGCAAAAGAAGCTGGAGCTGACTATGTTGGTCTTGATGATTATATTGAAAAGATCAAAGGTGGATGGACTGATGTGGATGTAATTATCACGATGCCATCTATTATGGGAAAAATAGGTGCCTTAGGCCGTGTGCTTGGACCTCGTGGATTAATGCCTAATCCAAAGAGTGGTACCGTTACTATGGATGTTGCTAAAGCTGTAAAAGAAGTAAAACAAGGTAAAATTGATTTTAAGGTAGATAAAAGTGGTATTGTTCATACTTCTATTGGTAAAATTTCATTTAGTACTGAACAAATTCGCGATAATGCGCGAGAATTTATCGCTACTTTAAATAAATTAAAACCGACTGCAGCTAAAGGTGCATATATTAAGAGTATTTATCTTTCTAGTACAATGAGTGCGGGTGTTAAAATTGATCCGAAATCAGTGGAAGAAATCTAATAAAATGGAATGAATAATGAGAAAGGAAGATAAAAGTGCGATTATAGAGCATATTGCTGCTACGGTTAAAGAGTACGGGCATTTCTATTTAGTAGATACAACGGCTATGAATGCTGCTTCTACAAGTGCATTGAGAAGGGAATGCTTTAAGGCTGATATCAAGCTGATGGTAGTTAAGAATACTCTTCTTCACAAAGCTTTAGAAACTTTGGATGAGGATTTTTCCCAGCTATACGGATGCCTTAAGGGAACAACTGCTGTAATGTTTTGTAATGTTGCAAACGTTCCGGCTAAGCTTATTAAGGATAAAGCTAAAGATGGTATTCCCGGATTAAAAGCTGCATATGCAGAGGACAGTTTTTATATTGGCGCCGATCAATTGGATGCTCTTGTAGGCATTAAGAGTAAAAATGAGGTTATTGCTGAAATTGTGGCTTTGCTACAATCGCCAGCCAAAAATGTTATTTCTGCTCTTCAATCAGGCGGCAATACTCTTCATGGAGTGTTAAAAGCTCTTGGTGAAAGAGGAGAATAGTTTTATAATAAAAAATAGTAATTAAATAATTTAAATCATACAAAAATGGCAGATTTGAAAGCTTTTGCAGAACAATTAGTTAACTTGACAGTAAAAGAAGTTAATGAACTTGCGACTATCCTTAAAGAAGAATATGGTATTGAACCTGCAGCAGCTGCTGTTGCTGTTGCAGCTGGTGCTGCAGCAGGAAGTTCGGCAGCCGCAGAAGAGAAAACTTCTTTTGACGTAGTTTTGAAGAGTGCCGGTGCAGCTAAACTTCAAGTTGTTAAAGCTGTTAAGGAAGCTTGCGGCCTTGGCTTGAAGGAAGCAAAGGATTTGGTAGATGGTGCTCCTAATGTAGTGAAAGAAGGTTTAGCTAAGGACGAAGCGGAATCATTGAAGAAAACATTGGAAGAAGCTGGAGCTGAAGTTGAACTTAAATAGTATTCACCTGTAAATCAGGTAATTCGGTTAAGAATCCTTCTTTTAAAGGGTTCTTAACCTTTTTGTGTATATAATTAAAATTAAGTTCTACAAATCCGTTAACAGATGTCTTCAAATACTGTAAATCAAAGAATTAATTTTGCTTCTGCAAAGAATCCACTTGAATATCCGGATTTTTTGGAAGTACAATTAAAGTCATTCAAAGACTTTTTACAACTGGATACCCCACCTGAGAAGCGTAAAAATGAGGGATTGTATAAAGTATTTGCTGAAAACTTCCCTATTGCCGATACAAGAAACAACTTTGTTCTTGAATTTTTGGACTATTATATTGATCCGCCGCGTTATACCATTGAAGATTGTATAGAGCGTGGGCTCACTTATAGTGTGCCTTTAAAAGCAAAACTGAAGTTATATTGCACTGATCCTGATCATGAGGATTTTGATACAGTCATTCAGGATGTCTTTTTGGGTCCTATTCCTTATATGACTGAAAAGGCGACTTTTGTCATTAATGGGGCAGAGCGTGTTGTTGTTTCTCAACTTCATCGTTCTCCGGGTGTATTTTTTGGTCAGAGCTTGCATGCAAATGGAACGAAGCTCTATTCTGCACGTATTATTCCATTTAAAGGTTCTTGGATTGAATTTGCAACCGACATTAATAATGTTATGTATGCTTATATTGATCGTAAGAAAAAACTACCTGTTACGACTTTATTGCGTGCAATAGGCTTTGAAAATGATAAAGATATTCTTGAGATATTTAATTTAGCTGAGGAAATAAAAGTTACTAAAACAAATCTTAAAAAGGTTTTAGGGCATAAGCTTGCAGCTCGTGTATTGAAGACTTGGATTGAGGACTTTGTGGATGAAGATACAGGTGAGGTTGTTTCTATTGAGCGTAATGAGGTTGTCATTGATAGAGAAACGGTGATTGAACCAGAGCATATTGATGTGATATTAGAATCAGGTGTTCAAAATATTCTTGTTCATAAAGAAGAACCTAATCAGTCTGACTATTCCATTATTTACAATACATTACAGAAAGATCCTAGCAATTCAGAAAAAGAAGCTGTACTGTATATTTATCGTCAGTTGAGAAATGCGGACCCTGCGGATGATGCTAGTGCGCGGGAGGTAATTAATAATTTGTTCTTCTCGGAAAAAAGATATGATTTAGGAGAGGTTGGGCGCTACAGAATCAATAAAAAATTGAATCTGGCGACTGATATGGATGTGCGCGTTCTTACTAAAGAGGATATTATTGAAATAATCAAATATTTGATAGAATTGATTAATTCAAAAGCAGATGTGGATGATATAGATCATTTAAGTAATCGTCGTGTGCGTACTGTAGGTGAACAGCTTTCTAATCAGTTTGCAATTGGTTTGGCTCGGATGTCCCGAACAATTCGCGAGCGTATGAATGTTCGGGATAATGAGGTGTTTACTCCAATAGACTTAATTAATGCAAAAACCATATCTTCTGTAATTAATTCATTCTTTGGGACAAATGCCTTATCTCAATTTATGGATCAAACTAACCCGTTGGCCGAGATTACACATAAGCGTCGTATGTCTGCTTTAGGTCCTGGGGGATTGTCACGTGAACGTGCTGGTTTTGAGGTGCGAGATGTTCATTATACTCATTATGGTCGTCTTTGTCCTATTGAAACTCCTGAGGGGCCTAATATTGGTTTGATTTCGTCTTTATGTGTTTTTGCAAAGATTAATGATCTTGGCTTTATTGAAACCCCTTATCGTAAGGTTGAGAATGGGAAAGTAGATATTACAAACGATGGTTTGGTTTATTTGACTGCTGAAGAAGAAGAATCTAAGATAATAGCTCAGGGGAATGCTCCACTTGAAGATGATGGAACTTTTGCACGTGATAAGATAAAAGCCCGACAGGATGCTGATTATCCCGTAGTCTCTCCCGAAGAAGTAGAGCTTATGGATGTTTCTCCGCAGCAAATAGCATCTATTGCGGCGTCTTTGATTCCTTTCTTGGAACATGATGATGCGAATCGTGCTTTAATGGGATCAAACATGATGCGTCAGGCTGTTCCTTTGTTGAGAAATGAGGCCCCTATTGTGGGAACTGGCATTGAAGGTCAGTTGGTTAGAGACTCTCGGACTCAAATAACTGCAGAAGGAGATGGGGTAATTGATTTTGTGGATGCAACAACTATTAGAATATTATATGATCGTACAGACGATGAGGAGTTTGTTAGTTTTGAATCTGCTTTGAAAGAATATTCTATTCCTAAATGGCGTCGTACTAATCAAAATATGACAATAGACCTTCGTCCTATCTGTGAAAAAGGACAACGGGTTACTAAAGGACAGATCTTAACTGAAGGATATTCTACGGAAAATGGAGAATTAGCTTTAGGAAAAAATTTGTTGGTTGCATATATGCCTTGGCAGGGCTACAATTATGAAGATGCTATTGTGCTTAATGAACGCGTTGTTCGTGAAGATATTTTGACTTCTGTCCATGTAGAGGAATACTCATTAGAAGTTCGTGAGACTAAGAGGGGAATGGAAGAATTGACTTCTGATATCCCGAATGTGAGTGAAGAAGCCACGAAGGATTTAGATGAAAATGGAATAGTTCGTGTTGGAGCTCGGATTCAGCCAGGGGATATTTTGATAGGAAAAATAACTCCTAAGGGTGAGTCAGATCCTTCTCCTGAGGAAAAATTACTTCGTGCTATATTTGGTGATAAGGCAGGGGATGTGAAAGATGCTTCTTTGAAAGCTTCACCATCTTTAAAAGGCGTTGTTATTAATAAGCGCTTATTTTCTCGTGTAATTAAAACTCGTAGTTCAAAATTAGCTGATAAAGCTTTGTTGCCGAAGATAGACGATGAATTTGATGCAAAAGTTGCTGATTTAAAGTCTGTTTTGATCAAGAAATTGTTGAAGTTGACAGCGAATCGGGTATCAGAAGGTGTGAAAGATTACATGGGGGCTGATGTTATAGCTAAGGGAGCTACTTTTTCTGCATCTGATTTTAGTGATTTAGATTTTACGTCAATTCAATTGAGCAATTGGACTAGTGATCAACATATTAATGGTATGGTTCGTGACTTGATAACGAACTTTATTAAGAAATACAAAGAGTTGGACGCTGAATTGAAACGTAAAAAGTTTGCTATTACGATTGGTGATGAGCTTCCTGCAGGCATTATTCAAATGGCTAAGGTTTATATTGCAAAGAAGCGTAAGATTGGTGTAGGGGATAAAATGGCAGGACGTCATGGTAATAAAGGAATTGTTTCCCGTATAGTACGTCAGGAAGATATGCCATTTCTTGCAGATGGTACACCGGTTGATATTGTCTTAAACCCATTAGGGGTACCTTCTCGTATGAATATTGGTCAGATTTTTGAGGCTGTTTTGGGTAGTGCTGGGAAAAAATTAGGTGTAAAGTTTGCAACTCCGATTTTTGATGGGGCTACTTTGGATAATTTGAATGAGTGGACTGATAAAGCTGAGCTTCCTCGATATGGAAAAACTTCATTATATGATGGCGGCACCGGTGAGCCATTCGATCAACAGGCTACGGTAGGCGTTACTTATATGTTGAAATTGGGACATATGGTGGAAGATAAAATGCATGCACGCTCTATTGGTCCATACTCTTTAATTACTCAACAACCATTAGGAGGTAAAGCTCAGTTTGGAGGACAACGTTTTGGAGAGATGGAGGTTTGGGCTTTGGAGGCGTTTGGCGCTGCGCATATATTGCAGGAAATTTTGACTATTAAATCTGATGATGTTGTTGGTCGTTCGAAAGCTTATGAAGCAATTGTGAAAGGTGAACCTATGCCACAACCTGGTATTCCTGAGTCTCTGAATGTTTTATTGCATGAATTAAGAGGTTTGGGACTTAGCATTAATTTAGAATAATGATTATATTGTCGATTATCAATTTTTATATATAAAAGTATGGCTTTTAGAAAAGATAATAAGATAAAAAGTAATTTCTCGAAGATTTCAATAGGACTAGCTTCTCCAGAAGAAATTCTTGAAAATTCGAGTGGTGAAGTTTTAAAGCCTGAAACCATTAATTATCGAACTTATAAACCTGAGCGTGACGGTTTGTTCTGTGAACGCATCTTTGGTCCGATTAAGGATTATGAGTGCCACTGTGGAAAGTATAAACGTATCCGTTATAAAGGTATTGTATGTGATCGGTGTGGGGTTGAAGTTACAGAAAAGAAAGTCCGTCGTGAGCGTATGGGACATATCCAATTGGTTGTGCCTGTTGCACATATTTGGTATTTTCGTTCACTTCCTAATAAAATAGGTTACTTGTTGGGCCTGCCTACAAAAAAGTTGGATTCTATTATTTATTATGAACGCTATGTTGTAATCCAATCGGGCATTATGTCAGGTGAGGTTGCTGAGTATGACTTATTATCTGAAGAGGAATATTTAGACATCATAGATAAATTGCCAAAGGATAATCAATTTTTGGAGGACTCAGACCCTAATAAGTTTATTGCAAAGATGGGAGCGGAGGCAATTTATGATTTATTATCTCGTCTGGATCTGGATGCTTTGTCATATGAACTTCGTCACCGTGCAGGAAGTGATGCTTCTCAACAACGTAAAAATGAAGCCCTGAAGCGGCTTCAAGTTGTTGAATCATTCCGTGCTTCTCGAGGGCGAAATAAGCC
>JALCME010000027.1 GCA_022648295.1 Bacteroides sp.
AGATTATATTGAATACTATAATAACGATAGAATTAAACTTAAATTAAAAGGAAAGAGTCCGCTACAATACCGAACTCTATACACTTAAAATCTTTATTAATCAGTCCAACTTTTTGGGGTCAGATCACTTTTTGTTCCGGGCTTTTTTATTAGCTTATCTACTCTTTAAAGGGATAAGTGAAATGATATATTTTTTAAGTGATAAATAAATATTGTTCTCTGTTATTTTTTTGCATGTGGATAATCAATAGTGTAGTGCAATCCTCTGCTCTCTTTGCGTTCTATGGCTTGGCGTGTAATTAAGTATCCTACATTTATCATATTTCGTAATTCACAAATGGCTCTGGAGGCTTTACTACGCTTGAAAAGATCTTCTGTCTCTTCATATAAGATATCCAGGCGTACCCATGCGCGTTTTAGTCTTAAGTTGCTACGCACTATACCTACATACGAGCCCATGATTTGATTGACTTCTTTCATACTTTGGGTAATGAGTACCATTTCTTCGTTCGTCACGGTTCCTTCTGCGTTCCATTCGGGAATTTCATGATTAAATTCATAACGATCCAGCACACTCAACGCATGTTTGGCTGCTGCGTCGGCATATACAACCGCTTCAATAAGAGAGTTGGAAGCAAGTCGATTTCCACCATGCAAACCTGTACAGGAACATTCGCCTACGGCATACAGGCGGTTAATGGAGGATTCTGCATTTAAATTAACCTTAATTCCTCCGCATAGATAGTGGGCAGCCGGAGCAACCGGAATGTAGTCTTTTGTAATATCAATGCCTAGGCTGAGACATTTTTCATAAATATTCGGGAAATGTTTCTTCGTTTCTTCAGGGTTTTTATGAGTTACATCCAAATAAACATGATCATCTCCACGTTGTTTCATTTCATTATCAATAGCACGAGCTACAATGTCTCTGGGGGCTAAAGATAAACGGGGGTCGTATTTTTGCATGAATTCTTCGCCACCCATATTACGCAATACGGCACCATATCCGCGCATAGCCTCTGTTATCAAAAAGCAAGGTCGATCACCCGGATGGTAGAGTGCAGTAGGATGAAATTGAATAAATTCCATGTCTTTAACCATCCCTTTAGCACGGTAGACCATAGCAATTCCGTCTCCGGTTGCAACTAATGGATTGGTTGTATTACGGTATACAGCGCCTACACCTCCAGTTGCCATCAAGGTAACTTTAGAAAGAAATGTATCTACTTCTCCGGTATCTTCGTTTAATATATAAGCTCCATAGCATTTTATACCGGGAGTATGTCGGGTTACAATTATTCCCATGTGGTGCTGGGTGATGATTTCTACTGCAAAATGATGATTGAACACTTCTATATTTGGATTTGCCTTAATTGCTTTAATAAGACTATCTTGTATTTCGGCACCTGTATTATCTTTATGGTGAAGAATGCGAAACTCAGAATGTCCGCCTTCCTTATGTAAATCAAATCCTCCTTTTTCATTTTTATCGAATTCAACTCCCCAATTTATCAGTTGCTGTATCTGTTTCGGTGCCTCGCGTACTACCTTTTCTACAGCTGCACGATCACTTATCCAGTCACCTGCAATCATAGTATCTTCAATATGTTTATCGAAGTTGTCTACTAATGTATTGGTTACAGATGCAATGCCTCCCTGTGCGAAAAAAGTATTCGCCTCTTCTAATTCTGTTTTGCAGATAAGTGCAACTTTTCCTTTATGGGCTACTTTTAGGGCAAAACTCATGCCGGCAATTCCTGAACCGATTACTAAAAAGTCAAACTCTTTGATCATATTTTCTGTATTTTAGTTGTGCAAAGCTACAAAATATGTATTTTAGTTGTGCTTTTCGCAGGTATTTATTCCTAAATTTGCCTAATTCAAAGATGCAACTATGAATATGAATCGAACTTTTCATGCCCGTGTTACTATTGGGCAATATTTATTTCTGTTACTGGTGACTATAGTCGTTGTGCATGAAATGTGGGTGAAACATGCTTTGATGGCTATTATTTTTATGGTATTGCTGGTTATAGTAATTGAACGTCTGATCCATACTACATATACTTTGACGACTGACGGAAAGCTAATATTATTCTATGGTCGTTTTTCCCGTCCAAAGGAAATTTTATTGAGTGATATTGTCTCAATAGAACGTACTTCCAGTATGCAAATAGGTAGATTTGCTTTATTGCGTTATTTGCTTTTGAAATATGGTGAAAGGGGTAAATTTGTTGCATTGTTTCCGGTAAAAGAGGACTTATTTATCAGTACCTTCAATGAGTATTCTCAGAAAAGGTTTTAGAATGTAGCTGTTAATTCATGAAACTTTGCTTTATTTACTCGGAGATTTATCTTTAATTTACTATGTTAACAGATTCGCCATCCGGTGAATAAATATTAATTATGATTCTTTGTTTGCAGTCTTTTAATCCCTTTTTTCGTCTGTTTTATAAAACAGAGAACAATGGTTTTGAATTGTGCTATTTTACATACGGATAAGAAAAATCGCGAACAACTAGAGGCGTTTATTGCTAAGATTCCATATCTTACTTTGGCAGGAAAATATGGTAATCCTGTTGAAGCTTTGAAAGATTATTATGAGAATAAAGTACAACTCTATTTCATTGGTATAAAGGGTGATGATACTAATGGAATTGATGGAATGGAGTTTAGCCAGTTATTATCTCCTCCGACGCGAGTTATTTTTATCGCTGATACGGATCAGTATGCCGCTGAATGTTTTCGTTTGGATGCTTTGGATTATTTGATTTCTGATATTGATTTTCTTGTTTTTTTCGAGGCGGTAAATAAAGCTTCTCGTTGGTTTTCTTTGCAAAGCTCAACTGCTTCTCTCTCGAAGCAGAAAGAAATGCAGTATCCTAAAATGGTTTATGTAAAATCTGATAGTCGTATTATCCGGTTAGATTTACCACAGATTTCCTATATAGAAGGTTTGGGGGATTATGTGAAAATTTATAGTAAAGATCAACCTAAGCCCATCCTTTGTCTCTGTAGTATGAAATATATGGAGGAAAAATTACCTTCTGATGAGTTTATTCGGGTACATCGTTCTTTTATTATTCGTAAAGATTGCATTCGTACTGTAGCAAATAATAGGATTACATTAGATAGGAAAGATATTCCTGTGGGTGACGTTTATCGAAAAAACTTAAAAAATTATATTTCCAGTTTTCTTGTGTTATGAGGGGTTTTCTTCTTATTTCAATTTAAATCGAGATATTTTTTCTCCAAATGTCAGGCTAAGGTTTATGCTAATGCGATTTTCCTGCATTAAATTCTTGTGATTGTTCATTTGCTTTCTCCAGGTAGCTCCTAATGATAAATAGGAATAACGAATAGGAAAGCTAATTCCTGTACTAATTTCCAAATTAGTCATTTTCCCATTCTTTAATGTTATGTATGAGTTGTTAAAGCCTATACCTCCCATTAATTCAGCGGAACGGGAATTTCGAGGGTGCAATATGTATATACCTCCTACATTTATCTTGTGCTGATTTTGATATTCAACCAATGTGCTTGACGAAGAATTACGGCTCCAATTCAGCCAGTTGTAATCGGCTGTCAGCACCCAGCGTTCAGTGGTTAAAGCAGTTCCTGCTCCTATACGTTCTGGTAAATATTGCTTTGTTTTATGAAAGGAAACGTCCAAATCTTCATCTGTGGATGAACTACTGTAGGTTAAATTGTTGGTTTGATGCATGATGTTGGGAAAAGCATAGACTAATCCGACAGACCAATGTTGCTTTGAAGAGGAATTCAGATTGTAGTATATGCCAAGGTCTGAGTATAATGCCTTTTTCTTTGATTCGTATTTAATTACGGAACTTTCTTGTGTTTCTTCTTGATTAATGGTACCGGATACAAAGCCTATATTGGCTCCTATGGATAAGTTCTTGGACAGAGCAATGGCATTTGTCACATAGAAACGATATAATCCTCCGGTACCTTCGAATAGAGAATATAATGCACCTCCATTTGTGCCTTCCACTTCATCTTCCGACTGAATGATATATCCTACGCTGCTATATGGAGCGAGTCCTATCATTCCATACCAATGGGGAAATAAGCGAAAGCCTATATTTATTCGGTTGGGATTTCCCATACTATTGGAGCTGTGATTCCCCAAAAAAGAATAGCGCGCATACGATATCGTCATTCCTACATCAAAGTTAAAGCATGCCGTGTCCATATGGGTTATTGCTGCCGGATTTTGAGTGTTTTGAAAACCGAGTCTATTTAAGGCTATGCCTATATTTCCCATGCCGGCATAATGTCCTCCGTCACTTGCACTAAGTTCTCCTATTCCATACATGGAGGTTGGAAGATTCGTCGTATTTTGCGCGAATATTGACGTTGTGAATATAATAAGGGAAAATGCTGATAAAAATAGCTGTTTCATTGTTCTGTATATACTTTAAATCTAACTTCCAGCTTGACTTGCCTGTCTTCGTTTTTTTGGTTTGTAAATATGACTTGTTTGAAAGTGCTTTTAAAATCATTATCAGTCATATTTAATAATAGTTTTTTGCGATACATGCCCATGGTTCCAAGATTGCTTTGCAAGAAAGAAGTTATATCAAATGAATAATAGGTATCACGGCTGAAGGTTTTATCTGTTACCAGATTACCATTTTGCACTGTCGTTCCTGAACTTTCGTAAATTTGGTCTTCTAAAACATTATCATCATTGGCTACATAAAGTCGTAATTCTGATGGTAGCTGACTAATTTTATTGTAACTGTTGGCTAAGGGATATAAGTAGAGGGTAGCACTTTCAATTGAAGTGATATCGCCATATTTCATCAAATTATTTAAGTAAGGGATCTCTATTTGGTCATATATTCCTGTCAATCCCTGCAAATATGCACGGTAATTAAGTTTTGAGGAGGGTACTGCATTCACATTTCCACTTTTTAAAGCTGCTATGGGAGTATTTGTACGGTCGTGATCTACTCTGGTATAGGCATAATCCATGTTTGGGCTGAAAGTTAATTTCTTTTCTACTTTTTGTGAGTAAATATCTTCATAGTACAATTTAATAGCCATAGATGTATCATTCACTTGGAATCCGGTGATGCATTTATCCGAATTCTCTGGTACAAAAGCTAAGCCGTGAAAATAAGCTTTGAATTTATCTTGGCTGTCAAAAGCTTCTTTTTCTGATATAATATCATCAAGTATCTTCTGTCCGAAACTGTCTGGCATACGAATTTCCAATTCTTTTTTTCTTCCAGGCCGTGGTGAAAAGAGAAAACTGAAGAGTGGAGTATTTGATGTTTGAATTTTTGAAGTGTTATACATTGTTTCGTCGTTGGAAAATGATATGGCATATTTGATAGGATAAACATATATGCGTTGCTGAGTTAATGTGTCTCCCCAATAATTTCCCGAATGAACTAATTTTAATGTAATAGAGTCGAATTTGTAAGAATGATCTTCCTCTGTATTAAAACTTGCTAGAGAATATTCCGTATAGTATGATGAAGTTATTTTCCCCCATATGCTGTCCTCGTAATGTCCTATTTGGCAAATACTATCGCCTAATGTTTCTATAGAGTCAACATATAATGTACTCATACTTACCGTACAAGTATCAGTGATTATATTTCTGAACGAGCTATTTACTAGACTTTTGCCTAATGATGAATTTTCATCTTGGCAAGAGTAGGTTATTCCTATTATTAATATTAATATTATAGATTTTCTCATTTTATGCGTTGGTTTTAATAGCGCAAAGGAAAATAAAGCATTAGACTTTTCTCTTTGAAATCGCTAATCTCGCTCTTTTTATCGATGAAGGCGTTAGCCGATAAATTCACCTTATTCGTCGGTAGTTTTTGTGTCCTTCATTTTACCCCTTTATTTTCGTGCAAAAATGAGATTAAATATGAAAATGAATAAGCAGCTTTTAGGGTTTTTATTCCTGTCTTTATGCGTGTTTTGCAGTTGTACGGAAGAAGAGGACTACACGCAAGGAGTGTGGATTAGAAAATCGGATTTAAATGGAGTGGCACGTGCTCAGGCATGTAGTTTTACAATTGGTAATTACGGATATATTTGTTGCGGAACTACAGGAAAGACTACGTTACAAAAAGATGTTTGGAAGTACAATATTGAAGATAATTATTGGACACAATGTGCTTCTCTCCCCGATGGAGCAGCTGCGCGCATTGATGCAGCAGGATTTGCCCTTAATGGGAAAGGTTATATTACTACAGGAGCCATTAGAGATGATCCTTATTATTTGGCTGATACCTGGGAATATGATCCGACTGCAGATTCCTGGATGCAGAAAGATGATTTTGCTGGAGGCAAACGTTATGGTGCCATTGCTTTTTCCATTGGTTCTTATGGGTATGTTGGTACAGGGTATGATGATAATTATCTGAAAGATATTTATCGGTTTGATCCGACTGCAGAATCGGGGCATCAGTGGGAAATAGTAAATGGATATGGTGGAGAGAAACGTATTTATGGTAATGTATTTGTGATTGATGATGTTGCTTACATTTGTTGTGGAGAAAATAATGGTGGTTATCCTGGTGATTTTTGGAAATTTGATGGTACTACATGGACCCGGCTACGTGATATACAAGATGATGGGGATAGTGATACCACTTATGATGATGATACAAATGACGACTATAGTATAGTAAGGAAGCATGCAGTGGCATTTGTTATTGATGGAAAAGGTTACATTACTACCGGGACATCAGGTAGCTTACGTACTGATTATTGGGTATATGATCCGAGTGTTGATTTGTGGTATGGAGATAGTGATGATGATTTTACAGCTTTTAAAGGGACATCTCGTGAATTTGCTGTTTCATTTTCTACCGGAACACGTGGCTTTGTTTTGACGGGGACTAATGGCTTATATTTTGAAGATATGTGGGAACTTTTGCCCTATGAAAAACAAGATACAAATTAAATTCTCAATAAGTTTATTATTTATAATTCTAGGCATGTTACTGATTATTTCAGTAGCATGCTTTTGTTGGTACGGCAATAGAAAAAAGCTTCATTGTGAAGCGGTGCTGTTAGAAAAAGGTTATGGGTATGTTGTCCTCTATGGAAAAGATACTTTAATTTATCAGCCTTATATACCGGCTATTGGTAAGAAGGTTACTTTTGGCACGGAAGAAGATGCTTTGAAGGTTGCTAATATCGTTTGTCGCAAATTAGTTCAAAAAACACCTCCTAGTGTGACTAAAAATGAACTTGATTCTTTAGGGATTTTTGTTCCGAAAACAAAATAAGAGGTTCTTTTTTGAGGCAAGAATAATAAAGATTGTTTTCAACAAATGTATTTATTATTCTTGCCTAAGTTCTATTTTGTCAGCTTATCAGCTTAAGACATGGTTGGTCTACGAGGAAAGCCCCGTTTGTCGTAGACCAACCATGTCTTGCTCGTAGAGAAACGACCCCTTTCTCGTAGTGCTTTTGTACTACTATTATAATCGCTGATATACAGTTATTTATGTTTTTATCTTTTGCCGCTGTTTTTCTTAATATGTCTTTTGTTATGAAGTTAATTTATCCTTTTCTCTTTTTCTGATTTCTTGCTTACCGCTGGGGGATTTGAGCTTATATAATATCATTTTGAATATATTATTGCATAATTTGACGTAATTGTTGCGTCCTTTTTATGAGTATTGAACTAATATTGTATTATAGTTTGATATCTTTATTTGTTCTGTAATAGTGTCTTCTTGAAATAGTAAAGTAGAAAGGCGACAATTAAAATACCTGTTAGTTTATAAATGAGTAATTTGGGTATTTACTACATTTGTGTGTGTTCATAGAAATATATAATCGACTGATAACTAATAATGTTTTATTAATATTATAATCTTATGAAATCAAATTCTTTTGTTAAACTTCTATCTTTATTCTTACTGGCGTTCTTTAATCTTTCTGATATCTGGGGACAAGAAAAGGCATCTAATGTTGTTTATCAGGACAATAATGTGCGTATTACTTTGATTACTGATGGTACGGTTCGCTTGGAATGGGAACCTGATGGACGCTTTATTGATAATGCTTCGTTTGTGGCGGTAAACCGGGAATATCAGCCGGTTAATTATAGAATTAGCGACGGCAAAAAGAAGGTTGAAATTCGCACAGCGAAAATAGTCTTGAAGTATATTAAGAATAAAGGTTCGTTTTCGACAGATAATTTAAGCATTGTATCTGCAAAGGGCATGATGCCTTTTAAATGGTCACCGGGGAGTGTAAATAACGGAAACTTGAAAGGTACTTATCGTACACTTGATGGATACGATGGCCCTTTGCATAGGGGCAATAACAAAATGATGGTTCTTGAAGACGGCTTACTCTCCACTGATGGATGGACGCTTATCGATGATTCGAATAATTATCTGTTTGATCATTCAGATTGGCCATGGGTGATGGAACGTCCTAATAAAAATGGTCAGGATTGGTACTTTATGGCTTATGGGCATGATTATAAAAAAGCCTTGAAAGACTTTACCGTATTTGCGGGAAAAGTTCCATTACCCCCACGTTATGCTTTTGGTTACTGGTGGTCGCGTTATTGGAGTTATTCTGATAATGAATTACGTACTTTAGTAGATGATTTCGATACTTATGATATCCCACTTGATGTGCTGGTTATTGATATGGATTGGCATTATACGGAACCTGGGAAAGGAGGCTGGACCGGATATACCTGGAATAAGCGTTTATTCCCTGATCCTGATGGCTTCTTAAAATATTTAAAGAAAAACAATCTTCAGGTCACATTAAATTTGCATCCAGCTGATGGGATTGCTTCGTATGAAACAAACTTTCCGGCAATGGCGAAGTGGATGGGGTTGAATACCAATTCAACAAAATTGATTCCTTATGAAGGATCGAATAAACAATTTATGAGCGGATGGTTAAATACGATTCTTCGTCCGATGGAGAAGAAAGGTGTTGACTTTTGGTGGCTTGATTGGCAACAACGACTGAACGATGAGAAATTTAAAAACTTAAGTAATACCTGGTGGATCAACTATGTCGTTTTTTCCGATATGGCACGTAATCGTGATACCCGTCCCTTACTCTATCACCGCTGGGGAGGATTAGGTAATCATCGTTATCAAATTGGATTTTCGGGAGATACTCATATATCCTGGGCTTCCCTTAATTTCCAGCCTTACTTTAACTCAACAGCTTCCAATGTGCTTTATGGTTATTGGAGCCATGATATTGGTGGGCACATGGGGGCTAATAGTATTAATCCGGAGCTTTATGTACGGTGGTTGCAATTTGGAGCCTTAAGCCCCATCTTACGTACCCATTCTACTAAAAATTCGAACTTAAATAAAGAGCCGTGGATCTTCAGTCCCGAATATTTTAAGATTATCCGTAGCACAATCTTGGAGCGCTACAAAATTGCTCCTTATGTGTATACGATGGCTCGTAAAACTTATGATGAAGCTTTATCTCTGTGCCGTCCAATGTATTATGACTATCCTGAGGCTAAAGAGGCTTATGATTATAAGAATGAGTATATGTTTGGCGATAACATTCTAGTTTGCCCGATTACTGCTCCAATGAAGGATGGAAAATCTGTTGTCAGAATTTGGTTACCTGCAGGAAATGATTGGTACGAATGGCATACGGGAACATTGCTTCAAGGAGGGCAAACCATAGATCGTATCTTCCATCTTGATGAATATCCCATTTATGTTAAAGCAGGATCCGTACTACCTTTCTATGATGAGCATGTTAAGAATTTGAGAAATAGGGATGAACCAATTGTGGTAACTGTCTTTCCTGGCTCAAAAGGGACATTTACTCTGTATGAAGACAATGGAAATGATAAGGATTATGCAACTCAGTATGCGACAACTTTGTTGACTTCTGAAAAGCGTGATAATATATTAACAGTGAGAATAGCGCCTCGTAAAGGGGGGTATTCCGGTATGCCTGCAAATCGTTCTTTTAAAGTTAATGTGATCGCTTCGACTGTACCGGAGAATGTTTCTGTCAATGGTAAGCAGGCTGATTTTTCGTATGATGGCAACAACTTGATCCTTGCGGTTGAAATACCGGAAACAAATTGTAGCGTAGGGAAAGTAGTTGAAATTACTTATGCTGCTGATGCGCCGGATGTTGCTGACGGGCTTTATGCAAAACTCCGTCATGTCCAACAAACTATTTTGGATTTAAAGAAAAGACAGGCAGGGATTGTTCTTACAGAAAGGCTTGGAACGATGGAATCCACAGGACGTGCTATTACTTATTACCCCGATCAATTTGTGAAGGGAATAGAGATATTCCGTAAAAATTACACCAATTTGCCTGATGTTTTAAAAGAGCAAAAGTTAGATCAAAAAACAATAGACTGGTTTATGAGTGCGGTGAAATAGTGGCGTTTTATTTGACTGGTTTCAAATAAAGCGGAATGCATCAGCTGGATTAAAGGCTGATATACTGAAAATCGGTTCATTCATTTGGAGGAGTATAATAAAAATTCATTTTCTTTGAATCATTCTCTTTTTGAGTTGCTCTCTTGAGAGCTGGTTTTTGAATTTGGATTTCTATTCTGCTCCTTTTTTATTTGTTTGTTCAAGAAGCATATTATATATGTGTAATAATTCTATTGGTGAATAGAATAGGTTTTATTAACTTGCGCACAAAATGGAATTTCTTTTATGGAAGACGTATTTAAGACGAAAGGATTTACGAGTTGGGATGGTTGCATTATAATTGCTATTGTCGTTATATTACTTATATTTGCATTTCTGAAAAGCTGTTCTGTTCTTATTGTAGCATTTCCTTCTTTATTTTTATCCATCAATGAATATTCTAAAAAATATATTGTTAAAGATAATGGTGATTTATGGGTGAGGAGTATGCTGGGAGTTCGCCAAAAAGCAACAGGGATATATCGTATTCTCTATGATCCTAATGCTAAAGGATGGAATTGGCGTACCCGACAGATGATTATTACTCATAAAAAAGGATTTTTTTCGATAACACCTGACAATCCTAAAGAACTACTTGCGTTACTTAGGAAAAAGATTCCTGATATTGAGATCATTAATGTTGAAATACCTGTTAATAATAAGAGATAATGAAATACCAAGTTGCGATTATTGGTGGAGGACCTGCGGGATATACTGCTGCCGAGACTGCCGGAAAAGCCGGATTTAGTGTTATTCTGTTTGAGAAACAAGCATTGGGCGGAGTATGCCTGAATGAAGGATGCATTCCTACTAAAACTTTATTGTATTCGGCAAAAACTTACGATGCGGCACGACATGCATCAAAATATGCTGTTACAGCTTCTGATATTTCGTTTGATTTGCCTAAGATTATTGCCCGCAAACAGAAAGTTGTCCGTAAGTTAGTATTGGGTGTTAAAGGGAAACTTACGGCTCATGGTGTCGTAATGGTAAATGGTGAGGCAATGGTGATAGATAAGAATCGTGTACAATGTGGTGAAGAAATATATGAATGTGATAATTTGTTATTATGTACAGGGTCTGAGACTTTTGTCCCTCCTATTCCGGGAGTAGATACCGTGCCTTATTGGACGCATCGTGAAGCGCTGGAAAATAAGGCGCTTCCGCAATCACTTGCTATTATCGGAGGCGGAGTTATCGGAATGGAGTTCGCCTCTTTCTTTAATAGTTTAGGAGTACAAGTTACTGTTATTGAGATGATGAATGAAATTTTAGGCGGTATGGACAAGGAATTGTCTGCTTTGCTTCGTAATGAGTATGCTAAACGCGGAATCAAGTTTATGCTCGGTACCAAAGTTGTCTCTGTGTCCAATTATCTTGTGAACTCTGTTGAAACTGACGCTCCTTCTCTTTCAGAGGGTGAGAGAGAAAATCTTCCAAAGGTTCAGGGTAATGGAGAAGTACAGCCTAAAATGGCATTGGCACAAGTTACTTATGAGAATGCAGATGGAAGTACGGAGTCTCTTGTTGCTGAAAAATTGTTAATGAGCGTAGGGCGTCGTCCGGTGATAAAAGGTTTTGGATTGGAGAATCTGAATTTGGTAAAAACAGAGCGTGGTAATATTTTTGTGGATGAACAAATGCAGACTTCTGTACCGGGCGTATATGTCTGTGGCGATTTGACAGGCTTTTCTTTGTTGGCACATACAGCCGTGCGTGAGGCCGAAGTGGCTATACATGCTATTGTGGGCGAAAAGGATAAAATGAGTTATCGGGCTGTACCAGGAGTAGTCTATACTAATCCGGAGATTGCAGGAGTGGGGGAGACAGAGGAAACTTTAGAAAAGAAAGGCATTACTTGCCGGATTGTGAAATTACCGATGGCTTATTCCGGTCGTTTTGTGGCTGAGAATGAAGGAGTAAATGGCATCTGCAAGTTGTTACTGGCTGAAGATAATACCATATTAGGTGCTCATGTATTGGGAAATCCTGCTTCCGAGATTATCACTCTGGCTGGTATGGCTATTGAACTGAGATTAACGGCTACAGAGTGGAAGAGAATTATCTTTCCACATCCTACGGTAGGAGAAATTTTTAAAGAAGCATTATAAAAATAATAAGGCGATGAAAACAGTCAAGTTAATGACATGCGATGATGCAGCTCAGGCGCACATCGTTCAGGGGGCTTTGGAAAATGAAGGAATTTCTTCCTTATTGCACAATGAAAACATGTCTACCTTGTTACGGGGATATGTTAATGATATTGCTGGTGTAGATATTTTAGTAAACGAGTCAGATTATGATGCGGCTATCCATCTATTGGAAGAAAATCAAATGATTCCGGAACAGTTGAAATATTGTCCTTGCTGTGGTTCGGCAGATATTAAATTCGTGTTGAAGAAGAAGCACCGTTTACGGGCTGTTTTAGCTTCTATTGCTTCTATGCTGGCTGCCACTCCTCCCGGTTCCAATCATTGGGAGTATATCTGCAATAAGTGTGGTGCTCATTTCGAAAAACCAGTAGCAGAGCTTAATAAAGGGGAACAGTCAGAATAACTGGAGGGTGGCTGTATATCACTTACTACAAGTTAGTAGATAAAAGGGCATTTCGATTATGTAAAGATTGTAACCGGGGGAAAGGTACAAGAAAATTTAGATAAAAAACAATGAAAAGAATAGCGCTGTATTTTCTTTTATCAGTTTGTGTATTGTCATCATTTGCGCAAGAAATAAAAAAGGAGCTTCTTTCTTCAAATCTTGATACATTAATAAAGCATCGACTTCCTGCCGGTTCTAATGTTGGTATATCTATTTATGATTTGTCTGAAGGGAAGTCTCTTTATACTTATCAGGCTGATAAGCTTTCCCGTCCAGCTTCCACTATGAAGTTACTGACTACAATTACAGCTCTTTCCCGTCCCGAGGCGGATGAACCTTTCCGAACGGAAGTGTGGTGTCAGGGCACTATCCGACAGGATACTTTGTATGGTGATTTGTATATCATCGGTGGGTATGATCCTGAATTTACGGAAGTCGATTTGGATTCTTTGGTTAGTGATGTGGCTCGTTATCCTTTTTCTGTTATTACTGGGAGGGTATATGGTGATGTTTCCATGAAAGATTCATTGTATTGGGGTAGTGGTTGGATGTGGGATGATAATCCGTATGAGTATCAACCCTATCTTTCTCCGTTAATGCTGAATAAGGGGGTGGTCACTGTAACAGCTTTTCCCGGTGTGAAAGGTGATACAGCCCGTTTGGAGTGTACTCCTTCTTCTCCTTATTATACGGTAAAAAATGAGACCCGTACAAAAATACCATCCGCAGGACGTTTTACTGTTTCCCGTGACTGGATGATCAACGGGAATCATTTGGTTGTTACCGGTAATGTGGTAAGAAGGTGTGCCGGTACTGTTAATGTTTATTCTTCTCCAGACTTTTTCATGTCCACTTTTATGGATCGCCTCCAGAAAAAAGGTATTCATGCTGTTTCAAGCTATGCCTTTCACGAGTTTCAAAAAGATAGCCTTTCTGTGCAAATGGCTTTGCATGAAACTCCTGTGCAATCTGTTGTTAATCAGCTCTTAAAGGAAAGTGATAATCTGAATGCGCAAGCTATGCTTTGTCGGTTGGGAGCACAATCTACCGGTAAGAAACATATTTCTGATGAAGACGGATTGTCAGCTATTCGTCGGCTGATAAAAGAATTTGGAGAGAATCCTGACCGTTATAATTTGGCTGATGGTTGCGGTTTATCTAACTACGATTATATTTCTCCCGAATTGCTTGTTTCTTTTTTGCGGTATGCATATTCCCGAACCGATGTTTTTCAAAAGTTATATAAAGCTTTGCCTATTGGTGGAGTGGATGGGACATTGAAAAACCGTATGAAGCGAGGTACTCTTTCTTATAAGAAAGTTCATGCAAAAACAGGATCCTATACTGCCATAAACTGTCTTGCCGGATATTTGCAAATAAAGAACGGACACGAAATAGCTTTTGCCATTATGAATCAGAATATTCTTTCCGGTGCTGTTGCACGGGCTTTTCAGGATGCCGTGTGTGATGAAATTTATTCCTCTTTGCTATGTCGATAGCGTGCCGGAGACATTCCTAGATGCGCTTTTACATACTTCCCAAAGAATGATTGATTAGGAAAGTTAAAACTTTCTGCAATTTCTTTGATTGATTTGTCAGAATGCTTTAGCTTCACCTTTATTTGCTCTATGGCATATTCATTTATCCAGTCGAGTGCTGTTCGTCCGCTTACTTGTTTGACTACACTGGACATATATTTAGGTGAATAACATAGAATATCTGCGTAATAGTTTACAGTACGATGCATCCCATTATCCTTGGAAACTTCCTCCATAAAACGATGGCAAAGCAGATTTCCTTGTTTCATCTCCTTCTCCGGTTCTATTTCGAGGTCATTGCAGCTATATTGATGAATAATAGCCATTATTTCACAGAATATTGCGGAAAATAAGTAATGCAGGATGTCTTTCCGATAATGATGGGTCGTGTTATTTATCTTAGCCATAATAAGTGCCTCATAGTATTTCCCCAATGGACCTTTTTCTTCTTCTTTGATGTGTTGGACCGGATTTTTATAGATGTAATAGAACATATTGTCTGTTCCTTTTTCCTTTTTGATTATGCGATTAAGGAATTGTGTAGAAAAGCCTATCATTCTCAGTTTATATCTGGGGCTAAGCATAATTTGGCTTAGGATCATGGTAGGCAGACAAATGATGTAGTCATGGGATTGCAGTAAATAAGTTTTTCCGTTAATATCAAGTTGTGCATGCCCTTCTACACAGAATATAATGAAAAGGAATTTTGTTCTTACGGCATCCATGCTATAAGGAAGGTTTGTTAGATCTTCTGTTACTATGAAGTCGTCATCTATGTAGTTTAACTGACTACCGAGCAGCTTAAAATCTTTTATATCAATCGTCTTTATTGCTCCATTTTCCATATCGCTATTTTTTTATATTGCAAATATGGATAATTATTAATAGATAAAAGTGTTCTATTCTTCTTAAATAATATCCTCTGGTTCTTATTTATTAATAATGAGATCTTTTCGAAGAAAAGAATAAGATAAATAGAACATTTTAACCGAACTGTGGATAAGCTGTGTGATGTTCTATTCCGTTATCTTTGTCACAGTTTTTAATGATAACAGTATGAATAAAGTAGAAAGAAAATGGATACAACTGGTGATGGTCATCGGATGTATAATGTTGTTAGCATCTTGCAAAAAAGCACAAGATGTTCAAGTGAAACCTTCGTATGCGACAATGAAAGTGGCTGCAGCCGATAAAGAGCTTTCAACCTCCTATTCGGCAACGATACGTGGGCGGCAGGATATTGATATTTATCCCCAGGTTTCAGGTACTATTGTAAAGTTGTGCGTGAACGAAGGGGAGAAAGTGCGTCGGGGACAATTACTTTTTATAATTGATCAGGTTCCTTACCGTGCAGCATTGAATACTGCTACCGCCAATGTGGAAGCAGCAAAAGCTTCCCTTGCTACCGCTAAACTGACTTATAACAGTAACAAGGAATTGTATGCACAGAAAGTGGTTTCTGCATTTAGCCTTAAGACGACAGAAAATTCTTATCTCACAGCCAAAGCACAATTATCACAGGCTGAAGCACAAGAGATAAGTGCACGTAATAATTTCTCTTACACCGAGGTGAAAAGCCCTTGTGACGGTGTAGTCGGAGCTTTGCCTTATCGTGCCGGTGCATTGGTTGGTCCAAGCATACGACAAGCGTTGACTACGGTTAGCGATAATTCAGATATGTATGTCTATTTTTCAATGACAGAGAATCAGTTACTCTCCCTGACTCGTCAGTATGGTACAATGGATGAAGCTATAAAGAACATGCCTGAAGTACAGTTACAATTGAACGATGGGTCTGTGTACGACATCAAGGGAAAGATAGAATCGATTAGTGGTGTTATCGATCGGCAGACTGGTACAGTCGTAGCACGTGCTGTGTTTCCGAATGCATCCCGTTTATTGCATAGCGGATCGTCGGGGAATGTAATTGTACCAAATACCTATAAACAGTGTATAGTTATTCCACAGGGAGCTACCGTGCAACTGCAGGACAAAACTATTGTATATAAAGTGGTGGATGGCAAAACCGTTTCTACACTTATTACCGTAGCCCCGGTAAACGACGGGCATGAATATGTGGTACTTGACGGCTTGAAGGTTGGCGATGAGATTGTGTCTGAAGGAGCCGGGCTCGTGAGAGAAGGGACACCGGTTAAATAAAGAGAAAGCTTATGAAAGGAAACATATTTATAAAACGGCCTGTTATGGCAATGTCCATTTCAGTGCTGATTCTAATAGTCGGATTTATTGCGCTGTTTACTTTGCCGGTGGAGCAGTATCCTGATATTGCTCCTCCTACGGTATATGTGACTGCAAGTTATACAGGAGCTGATGCCGAGGCGGTGATGAATAGTGTTATTATGCCATTGGAGGAAAGCATAAACGGAGTGGAGAATATGATGTATATTACCTCTACTGCTACAAATGCGGGATCGGCTACGATACAAGTTTATTTTAAACAGGGGACAGATCCGGATATGGCAGCGGTGAATGTGCAGAACCGTGTGTCGAAGGCACAGGGGTTGCTCCCTGCTGAAGTGACAAGAATAGGTGTGACTACGCAAAAGCGGCAAACCAGTTTCTTGCAGATTAATTCGTTGGTAAGTACCGATGGAACGTATGACGAAACATTCCTTGCCAACTACTTGGACATTAATATCATACCTGCCGTAAAACGTGTGGAAGGTGTGGGTGATGTGCTGGAACTGGGTGATACCTATAGTATGCGGGTCTGGCTGAAGCCGGAACGGATGGCGCAATACGGTTTGGTACCTTCCGATGTAACTGCTGTGTTGGGCGAGCAGAATATTGAAGCGCCCACCGGAGCATTAGGGGCTAATTCGAAGAATGTATTCCAGTTTACCCTGAAATACCGTGGTCGTTTAAAGAGTACGGAAGAATTTAAAAACACAGTTATCCGTGCACAAGCTGATGGTTCGGTACTACGATTGAAAGATGTGGCTGATGTGGAGTTAGGTGCATTATTCTATAGCTTCCATGCGGAAACAGATGGTCATCCGGGTGTGACGTTTATGACTTTCCAGGTGGCTGGAGCAAATGCTACTTCGGTAAATAAAGATATTTCCGCATTGTTGGATGGAATGAAGAAAGACTTGCCTAAAGGAACTGAGTTCATTACTTTAATGAGTTCAAACGATTTTCTTTTTGCTTCCATTCATAATGTGGTTGAGACCTTGATTATTGCTATCATATTGGTGATTTTGGTGGTATATTTCTTCTTGCAGGATTTCAAGAGTACACTTATTCCTTCTCTTTCCATTATTGTTTCGCTGGTGGGGACTTTTGCCTGTCTGACGGCAGCTGGGTTCAGTATCAATATTCTGACCATGTTTGCCTTGGTGTTGGCTATTGGAACGGTGGTGGATGATGCCATTGTGGTGGTGGAAGCCGTGCAATCCAAGTTTGATGCCGGTTACAAATCGTCTTATCATGCGACAAAGGATGCTATGGGAGATGTGACTATGGCCATCGTTTCCTGTACCTGTGTGTTTATGGCGGTGTTCATTCCCGTAACGTTTATGGGTGGTACTTCCGGTATCTTCTATACACAGTTTGGTATAACCATGGCTACTTCCGTAGGTATTTCCATGGTTTCGGCCTTAACGCTTTGTCCTGCTTTGTGCGCCATAATGATGCGTCCTTCAGATGGGACTAAAAGCGCCAAGAGCATTAACGGACGGGTACGTGCAGCTTATAATGCTTCATATAATGCCTTACTGGGTAAGTATAAAAAAGGAATAATGTTTACCATTCACCATCGCTGGATGGTATGGACTTCATTGGGCGTTGCTCTGGTATTGCTGGCCTGGATGATGGCTACTACCAGAACGGGGCTTGTCCCACAGGAAGATCAGGGTGTGATGATGGTCAATATCAGTACTTCGCCTGGTAGTACGTTGGAAGAAACCGGAAAGGTGATGCAGAAGGTGGAAGCTGTATTGAAGGATGTTCCCGAAATACAGCACTATGCAAAAGTTACAGGTTATGGTCTGCTTTCCGGGCAAGGTACTTCTTACGGTACAATGATTGTCCGTTTAAAGGATTGGAGTGAACGAAAAGGGAAGGAACATTCTGCAGATGCTGTGATGGCACGCCTCAATGCTCGCTTCTATGGCATAAAGGAGGCACAAATATTCTGTTTCCAGCCGGGTATGATTCCGGGTTATGGTATGGGAAATTCCATTGAATTGAACTTACAAGATAAGACGGGTGGCGATATGCAAACATTTTACCAGTCTGTAATGCGATTCCTTGGTGCATTGAATCAGCGACCCGAAGTAGCTATGGCTTATACCTCTTATGCTATGAACTTTCCGCAAATTTCTGTTGATGTTGATGCTGCCAAATGCAAACGGGCAGGAATTTCACCGGCTACCGTGCTTGATGTACTAGGTAGTTATTGTGGTGGTTCTTATATTTCCAATTATAATAAGTTCGGTAAGGTGTATCGTGTTATGATGCAAGCATCTCCTGAGTTTCGTCTGGATGAACATGCTTTGGACAATATGTTTGTGCGTAATGGGACGGAAATGGCTCCTATCAGCCAGTTTGTCACATTGAAGAAAGTACTCGGTCCGGAAGTTGCCAATCGGTTCAATCTATATAGTTCCATTGCTGCTAATGTAAACCCGGCTAATGGTTATTCCAGTGGTGAGGTACAGAAAGCTATTAAGGAAGTGGTTGCTCAAACTTTGCCTTCGGGATATAGTTACGAATATGGTGGTATGGCGCGTGAAGAAGCTAACAGTGGAGGTGGACAAACAATCTTTATTTATGGTATTTGCATTGTACTTATTTTCTTGATTCTTTCTTGCCTTTATGAGAGTTTTCTGGTACCATTTGCCGTCATTTTCTCTGTACCGTTTGGATTAATGGGGTCATTCCTTTTTGCCAGACTATTTGGATTGGAGAATAATATCTATCTGCAAACGGGTGTGATTATGTTGATTGGTTTGTTATCAAAAACGGCTATCCTGATTACAGAGTATGCCATAGAGCGTCGCCGTATGGGTATGAGTATCATAGAGTCCGCTTATTCTGCAGCTCAGGCCCGTTTCCGTCCTATCTTGATGACAGTGCTTACGATGATTTTCGGTATGCTTCCGTTGATGTTTTCCACTGGTGCGGGCGCCAATGGCAACGGTTCATTGAGTACTGGCGTTATTGGTGGTATGGCTGTCGGAACATTGGCTTTGCTCTTTGTCGTCCCGGTCTTCTATATCATTTTCGAATACTTGCAGGAGAAAATTCGTAAGCCGATGCAAGAAGAGGCTGATGTGCAGGTACTTTTAGAAAAGGAGAGAAGTGAGGTTGAAAAGGAGAAATAGGAAGTATTCAACTTAGTGATAAACTTTTATAATAATATAGTAATGTCTCAAAATCTTATATTTGTACTGGAGCATGCGGTGGCTTTTTGCATCGCTTGGTTTCTGGTGCATATTGAGGATAACATCGATTCTAAGAAACATATAAAAGAAACTGAAGAATGAAAAAACAGATTGTTACATTAGCTGTCGCCAGCTTATTATTCAGCAGTTGCGGCATCTATACCAAATATAAGCCTGCTGCTTCCGTTCCCGATAATCTTTATGGGGAAGGGGTGCAAGCTTCGGAAGATACGGTCAGTCTGGGCTTTATGGATTGGCACGAGCTTTTTACTGATCCGTATTTGCAACAGCTCGTTGAGCAGGGGTTGCAGACGAACACAGATTATCAATCCGCCCAACTTCGTGTGAAAGAAGCACAGGCGACATTGTTGTCTGCAAAACTGGCTTTCCTGCCTGGCTTTGCCCTCGCACCACAGGGTACCGTTAGCAGCTTTGACAGTCAGAAAGCTATACAAACCTATTCGTTGCCTGTCACTGCCAGTTGGGAACTGGATGTCTTTGGGCGTATGCGCAATGCCAAAAAACAGGCTAAAGCTCTTTATGCGCAGAGTCAGGACTATCGTCAGGCGGTACGTACTCAACTGATTGCTGGAATTGCCAATACTTACTATACCTTGTTGATGTTGGATGAGCAACTTGCCATTTCTGAGCAGACGGAAGAGGCTTGGAAGGAAATGGTTGCTTCCACACGTGCCTTGATGAATGCTGGTATGGCCAATGAGTCTGCTGTATCGCAAATGGAAGGTACTTATTATCAGGTACAGGGGTCCGTACTCGATTTGAAGGAACAAATCAATAAGGCGGAGAACAGTCTGGCCCTTTTATTAGGTGAGACGCCTCGGCATTATGAACGTGGCAAATTGGAAGGACAGCAATTTGCTGCTGATTTTTCTATTGGCGTCCCGGTGCAAATGCTTTCCAGTCGTTCGGATGTACGTAGTGCAGAGCGTTCGTTGGAAGCGGCTTTTTATGGAACTAATCAGGCGCGTTCCGCTTTCTATCCCTCCATTACGTTGAGTGGCAGTGCAGGATGGACCAATTCAGCAGGATCAATGATTGTCAATCCCGGTAAGTTTCTGGCATCTGCTGTGGGCTCGTTGACGCAGCCACTTTTTGCGCGTGGACAGGTTATTGCACAGTATCGTATAGCCCGTGCCCGGCAAGAGGAAGCTTCGCTTACTTTTCAACAAACTTTGTTGAATGCCGGTAGTGAGGTGAACGATGCGCTCACTGCTTGCCAGACCAGTAAAGCAAAGACTGTTTTGCTGGATAAGCAAGTGGCTTCTCTGCAAACAGCTTTACGTAGTACTTCTTTATTGATGGAACATGGTAATACCACTTATTTGGAAGTGCTTACCGCCCGTCAGACATTGCTAAGTGCACAGCTCTCACAGACAGCAAATCGTTTCACTGCAATACAGAGTATTATTAATCTTTACCAAGCCCTGGGAGGAGGAAGGAAATGATATTAATTTCCAAACAATTCTTTAAGGGGATGAAGACACACTAAAAGTTTCTTTCTTCTTTACTTTCATTTAGGCGTGAATTACGCGGGTTGTATGGATTATGATTGTTTATATCTGTACTTTTCGCATAATCCACGCCTTTTTATAGTCATTATTAAATTTTCCAAAAGATGCCACTATAACCACACATTATGTAAAATGGACGATGTGAATTATCCCAAATATAAATAATAGCTACATATGGATATTCAAAATTCTTTTCTTTGTATGTTTTTGTACTGCATGGCAGTAGCACTTTATAAAAAGTACTGCCATCTTTAGTTCCAAAGAACTTATCGTAAGAGGGTAGTGCTTTATTTTCTTTTACTGTTATATGCAGTATATATTTCGTTATTGTTGGTGTTTGGCTTTCATCTATGTATTTACAGAGATTTGGCCCTTCCTTGTTTAATGTGCTTTTGGCTGTGGAAATTAGCTCTTTGCATTCTTGTTCCGTTAGATTTGGCTCTTTAATCTGTGTGACAGTTTGAGCGCTTACCATACAGTTTATTGCAAATAGAAATGTAACTGGTAAGATTTTTAGAATATCTTTTGGGGCTTTTATCATGTTTCTATTTAAGGTTTATTATATTTTATTGAATTTGGTGTTTGTAATTGGACATAGCGATTACTTTATGTAGCAAAATATCCAACTATCTTAACTTATAGATTGTCTAAATTTATGGAAAATGAATTAAACGACAAAGTTTATAAGGAAGAATATGCTATTTTTGATCTATTTTATACGAAATAGTATGTTACCACTTGATCTTTGCAAGAAGGCTAAAACGCTGTAGGTAGAAAGATGATTTTTCTTTTTACATAAAGGGAAGAGTGAAGTAAATCAGGGTGAATTTGCCGGGATTATTTATAAACGAAATAGAGACGTAGGGGCTGTTTGTTGCATATAGGGCTCCAACGTGCTGGAGCTCTATATGCAACGCGTTGGACATAGAGATCCAGCAGACTGGATATATATGCCCAACGGAAGCTTATTATATAAGGGGATGTTATTTATATTGCGCCCAGTCGATATTCTTCATATCGCCGCTTTTTGCCAGTTCGGCATGCATACCTAAGGCGGCACGGACAGCGTGCGGAGTTTGTGCTTTACCATCGGTTAGCTTCAGGTAATCCCAAAGAATATTCTTGTAATCGGGATGTACACAATTCTCAATGATGGCTTGTGCGCGTTCTTTAGGACTCTTGCCACGCAGGTCGGCGACACCTTGTTCGGTAACAATGATGTTAACGTCATGTTCGCTATGGTCAACATGTGATACCATGGGAACAATAGCACTGATCTTACCTTCTTTCGTTATAGACGGGCAGGTAAAGATCGAAATGTAGGCATTGCGCGTGAAGTCTCCCGAACCACCGATGCCGTTCATCATCTTCGTCCCGCCGATGTGGGTTGAGTTTACATTCCCGTACAGGTCGGTTTCAATAGCAGTGTTGATTGAGATCACCCCTAAGCGGCGGATGACTTCCGGATTGTTTGATATTTCAGATTGGCGAAGTACCAGTTTGTCACGGAAGAAGTCCATATCATCGTATACGCTCTTTAGGCAATCGTTTGTTACGGTCAGTGAACATGCACTGCCGAATTTAACACGTCCGTCGCGAATCAACCCGATAACCGAGTTTTGAATAACTTCGGTATACATTTCGAATGCCGGGATTGTTTTGTCACGTCCCAAAGCTCCTAATACCGCATTGGCAATATTTCCCACTCCCGATTGTAACGGAAGGAAAGTGGAAGGTATGATGCCACGTTTCATATCGGCAGCCAGAAAGTCGGCTACGTTTTGACCTATCTTGTCGGTTAACGGATCGGCGGCAGCAAAAGAGCGTGCTTCGTCGGGCCAGTTTGTCTCTACCACCCCTACAATCTTTTTAGGGTCTACCTGAATATACGTTTTACCAATGCGGTCACTCGGTTTGTAGATGGGGATCTCCCGTCTGTAAGGTGGATCAAGAGGCTCGTATACATCGTGCAATCCCATTGCATTTTTGCTATGGGCGCTGTTTAATTCAACAATAATCTGGTCTGCCAGGCGACAAATGGTCGGTGCAATACCACCGGCGGCGGTTAAATATATCTTTCCATCGGGAGTTAATTCGCAAGCCTCAATGATAGCGACATTTACTTTGCCCATAAAGCCATAGCGGACTTCTTGCGCCATTTGTGATAAATGGATGTCATTGTAAGCAATTTCTCCATGGTTGACTGCCGTGCGGAAATCTTTGTTTGTGGTGTAAGGGGCACGGTAACGGATTGCCTTGGCGCGTGAAAGAATACCATCGCAGGAGTCTCCTGTTGAAGCACCGGTAAAGATACCGACCTGAAAAGGGTTCCCTTTTGCGTGTTCTTCTTCTGCTATTTTTGCTAATTCCGCCGTAACAGCCTTTGCCGTTCCGGCGGGGGTAAACCCGCTTAAACCAACGTTGTAGCCATGCTTGATGAGGCTTGCAGCTTCCGCTGCCGAGATGTAATTGAATGCCATAATTATATTTAGTTATTTTTTCGTGTAAATCCCTTGAGATGTTTGCCGTTCTTTAATATTTCCTCTGAAGTATTTCCGACCAGATAACTGCCTTTCGTATCTCTTCTATAGAATGGAAATTAAAATCGGGAGTTGCTTCAGGCGCTTGTGAAGCAATTGATTCTGACGAAGATGTATTCTTAGGAGGAGATACGGTCGTATTATGGTAGGAGGAAGAAGTTTTATTCTTCTCTTGTTTTGATTTATTTTTAGAAGCAACAGTAGCCTTAGGCTCAAATATGGTGTCTTCAGGAATGTATCCTCCGTATTTTTTTTCATAATTGGGTATGAAAACTTTCTGAGCACTGGTTTCTCTCTTTGCCAATATATCGGGCTTTTTTTCGACACTTTTGTCTGCTTCTTTTTTTAAGTGCTTGACAATCCCGATGACAATTACTCCAGCAATTATTAAAAATTGTACGATTCCATCCATAACTTTCTCATTTTTCACGCCAAAGGTAATTAATAAATCCGAAAAAGGACCAATATTTCTATATGAAAAAAGGGCAGCTTCACAGCTCCCCTAATTTTTTTAACCTAAACCTTAACTATGAAAAAATCTAATGTTTCTTTCATTATACAAATGTGTAAAATTGTTCTAAATGTGCCAAGTAACTTCCAGAAAAACACTTCCTTGATTAACATTTATTATTATAAGTCATTCTGATTCTACTTATAAACGTTATTTTTTGCCGTTTTACTCTTTACATTGTTCCCGAAGCCGTATCTTTGTCCGCTGGATTTTCAGCATAATAAATAAAAAATACTTATGGAAAGAGAAACGGGAGCAGACTTAAAATCTGCAACTGCGGATGATAACAAGAAGTTATTCATCGAGACTTATGGCTGCCAGATGAATGTGGCGGATAGTGAAGTAGTAGCCTCTGTGATGCAGATGGCAGGGTATTCGGTTGCCGAAACAGTGGAGGAAGCAGATGCCGTATTTATGAATACATGTTCTATTCGTGATAATGCGGAGCAAAAGATCTTTCGCCGGCTTGAGTTCTTTCATTCACTCAAGCGGAAGAAGCATAATTTGATTGTAGGAGTGCTGGGTTGTATGGCCGAGCGGGTGAAAGATGACCTGATCACAAACCATCATGTGGATTTAGTGGTAGGTCCCGATGCATATCTCACCTTACCCGAGCAAATAGCAGCAGTGGAAGCCGGTGAGAAAGCCATTAATGTGGAACTGTCCACAACGGAAACTTACCGGGACGTGATCCCTTCACGCATTTGCGGTAATCACATTTCGGGCTTTGTATCCATCACGCGCGGGTGCAACAACTTCTGCACTTATTGCATTGTGCCTTATACCCGTGGACGAGAGCGTAGCAGGGATGTGGAGAGCATTTTAAATGAAGTGGCCGACTTGGTGGCAAAGGGCTATAAAGAGATTACGCTTATAGGCCAGAACGTTGATTCCTATTGCTTTAAAAAAGAAGGGGAAGAGACTATTTCTTTCCCGAAGTTACTTCGTATTGTGGCTGAGGCTGCACCTCACGCACGTATTCGTTTTACAACTTCTCATCCAAAGGATATGAGCGATGAAACGTTGGAAGTTATAGCTCAAATGCCTAATATCTGTAAACATGTCCATCTGCCGGTACAGAGCGGAAGTTCACGTATCCTAAAGCTGATGAACCGTAAATACACCCGTGAATGGTATTTGGAACGGGTAGCTGCCATTCGGCGTATTATTCCCAATTGCGGTTTATCTACTGATATCTTTTGTGGTTTCCATTCAGAGACGGAAGAAGATCATCAGTTGTCACTTTCGTTAATGGAAGAGTGCAAATACGACGCCGCATTTATGTTTAAGTATTCCGAACGTCCGGGTACGTACGCATCTAAGCATTTAGCAGATGATATTCCGGAGGAAGTGAAGATACGTCGTCTGAACGAAATCATAGCTTTGCAAAACCGTCTTTCCGCAGAGTCGAATGCTCGTTGTATAGGGCAGATACACGAAGTCTTGGTGGAAGGTTTTTCAAAACGTTCCCGTGAGCAACTTGTAGGACGTACGGAGCAAAACAGGGTGGTGGTTTTCGATCGTGGAACACATCATATCGGTGACTTTGTTAAGGTTAAGATCACTGAATCCAGTTCAGCCACATTGAAGGGAAAAGCTGTTTAGCGGAATATTCTTTTTTTAATGTATGATGCCAAGGCATCATTAAGCTCCTGAAGCTTTTTGTCTGATTTTAGGAGTTTGCTTCAAAATTTACTACTCTAAAAAGTTACGGGCTGTAACTAATAGGTATAAAAGAACCTTATCAAACTCTCTTTCCGAGTAATGATAGGGTTCTTCTCTTTGCTGATAAGGATAATAGCTTTCAGCTTAAAAGTAGCTTTTTCCTAAGGCTGAGTTTTTGCATATCTTTATAACATTGCAATAGCGTGTAATACAAATTCTTATTTTGCTTTTGTCTTTTACTTACTCTTTTTATTTAAACCGAGCAATGCAGGTCAAGTTTGCATTACGCGCTTTTGTTTTTCTATCCGGTTATATGGACTGGTATAATTATTCATTTCATATACCGTTTGATGAATAAGTTTTTATTGTATATTTGTGTGCTTATTAAGTAACAGATAAAGATAAACTATGATCACAAACCAACTTCTTCATCCCTCAAGTATTGTGGTAGTGGGGGCATCCAATAACATACATAAACCCGGTGGGGCTATTTTGCGTAATCTGATCAGTGGCGGTTACTGTGGTGAGTTAAGGGCGGTGAATCCTAAGGAAGCGGAAGTTCAAGGGGTAAAGGCGTATCACGATGTAACGGATATACCGGATACGGATTTGGCCATACTTGCTATTCCTGCATCCATGTGTCCGGATGCGGTAGAAGTACTTGCAGCCGGAAAACATGTACGTGCCTTTATTATTCTATCGGCTGGGTTTGGTGAAGAAACTCATGAAGGTGCTTTGCTCGAAGATCGCATATTGAATACGGTAAACCGTTATGGTGCTTCGTTGATTGGTCCAAACTGTATCGGGTTGATGAATACGTGGCATCATAGTGTGTTCAGTCAGCCCATTCCACATTTGCATCCGCAAGGAGTGGATTTGATTTCCAGTTCCGGGGCTACAGCTGTTTTTATCTTGGAAAGTGCCGTAACCAAAGGATTGCAGTTCAACTCGGTGTGGTCGGTGGGAAATGCCAAGCAAATTGGAGTGGAAGATGTATTGCAATATATGGATGAGAACTTTCATCTGGATAAGGATTCCAGAATCAAGTTGCTTTATATTGAAAGTATTACCGATCCTGATCGCCTGCTGTATCATGCCTCTTCTTTGATTAGGAAAGGATGCAAGATTGCGGCGATTAAAGCGGGAAGCAGTGAAAGTGGCAGTCGTGCTGCGTCTTCACACACTGGTGCTATTGCCAGTTCCGACTCTGCCGTTGAGGCATTATTTCGGAAAGCAGGTATTGTTCGCTGTTATTCCCGGGAAGAATTGACAACGGTTGGTTGTATTTTTACGCTACCGGATTTGAAGGGGAAGAACTTTGCTATCATCACTCATGCCGGTGGACCGGGGGTGATGCTGACCGATGCTTTGAGTAAGGGAGGGTTGAATGTCCCGAGGCTGGAAGGTCCTTTGGCTGATGAATTGAAGCTGCAGCTATTTCCTGGAGCTGCCGTAGGAAATCCTATAGATATATTGGCTACCGGTACGCCGGAGCATTTGCGTCTTTGTTTGGAATATTGCGAAGAGAAGTTTGATAATATTGATGCGGTGATGGCTATCTTCGGCACTCCGGGATTGGTAACTATGTTCGAGATGTACGATGTGTTGCATGAGAAGATGCAGACCTGCCGTAAGCCCATATTCCCTATTTTACCTTCCATCAATACAGCCGGGGCAGAGGTTGCGGCTTTTCTTGCCAAAGGACATGTGAACTTTGCCGATGAAGTGACTTTGGGTACAGCTCTTTCGCGCATTGTCAATGCACCAAAGCCGGCAGCAAATCAAATAGAACTCTTTGGGGTGGATATTCCGCAGATTCGTCGTCTCATTGATGCCATTCCGGAGAATGGTTACATTCAGCCTCACGATGTACAGGCCTTGTTACGTGCGGCAGGCATTCCGGTTGTAGATGAATTTGTATCAGCTAACCGGAAAGAAGTGCTTGCTTTTGCCCGTCGTGTAGGTTTCCCTATTGTGGCAAAAGTGGTGGGACCACTGCATAAGTCGGATGTCGGGGGAGTCGTCTTGAACATTAAAAGTGAGGAACATCTGGCGTTGGAGTTCGACCGTATGATGAAGATCCCCGAGGTAACTGCCATTCTGATACAGCCCATGCTGAAAGGAACGGAACTCTTTATCGGGGCGAAGTATGAGCAAAAGTTTGGGCATGTGGTATTGTGTGGCTTGGGCGGCATATTTGTGGAAGTACTTCAGGACATCTCTTCTGGTTTGGCACCGCTTTCTTATGCCGAAGCCTATTCCATGATTCATTCTCTCCGGGCTTATAAGATTATAAAAGGTACCCGTGGACAAGAGGGAGTTAATGAAGATAAGTTTGCTGAAATCATTGTCCGGCTTTCCACTTTGTTGCGGTTTGCTACCGAGATAAAAGAAATGGATATTAATCCGCTATTGGGAACGAAGGAGTACGTCGTTGCAGTGGATGCCCGCATCAGGGTGGAGAAAGGGTAACTTGCAATAGCTATTTATTTTAACGTGGACTCTAAGATTTATGCACAAATCTTAAAATTCACGTTAAATAGTTCTGAATAGTTTTCTGCTCTCGTTTGAGAAATAATTGTTATATTTTATCTCCTTCTACCTGGGTGAGTTGGGCGTGTTCTAGGCTCACCCGATATTTAGTGGGGGTATGCATAAATCTTTGCCAGTCTGAATAGAAAGAATTTTTCATCTACCACTCCTCTTAATGCCGTTCTGAACTGTTTTATCTTAGCATTGAATGATTCAGCAGCTGCATTTGATGATCTCTTATTATAGAAATTTAAGATATCATCATAATGTTCATAAAATGTTGCAGCAATCACATTGAAAGAATGAAATCCGGCTTTTTCTACTTTATTGTACCATTTAGCCATACTCAGCCTTGCAGCATTCTTGATTGTATTCTTAGCCAGAATCATTCTAAGTGAATGACATAAGCTATATGCCTGTTCTAATTCAGGGTATTCTTTAAAAAGGATTTTAGCTCTGTGTTTCTGTGCAAGAGTCCATTTTTCGGATGACTTAAATAATAAATATCGGCTTCTGACCAATAGTTCTTTTTTTGAATCTTGTACTTCGCAGATAAAAGTAACCGTACGTCTGTCTCTTTTTCCTATATGTTAAGCACTTTATATCCTAGTTAGATAATGATGGAATCATCCCGCCCAATCTTCCCGGTCCAGGTTTCTGTAGCCGATAGCTTCTGCCAAATGAGGGGATTGTATCTGTTCACATCCTTCCAAATCGGCTATTGTACGTGCCACTTTGAGGATTCGGTCGTAGGCTCTTGCCGATAGATTAAGGCGTTGCATGGCATTCTTCAGCAAGCTGAGCCCTTGTTCGTCCGGTCGTGCATATAAGTTCAATAGCTTACTGTTCATTTGGGCATTACAATAAATGCCGGTACTGTTGGCGTATCTTTTTTCCTGAACTTGGCGGGCGTAAATCACTCTTTCACGAATGGCGGCACTCGATTCGCTCGGATGATTGTCGGACATCTTTTCAAATGGGACGGGAATGACTTCAATCTGAAGATCTATACGATCTAAAAGCGGACCGGAAATCCTATTTAAATACTTCTGTACTTGTCCGGGGGTACAGACACATGCCTTGGTAGGGTGGTTGTAATAGCCGCAAGGGCATGGATTCATCGAAGCTACAAGCATGAAACTGGCGGGATATTCTACGTTTCCCTTTACCCGGGAAATGGTTATTTTTCGATCTTCTAAAGGCTGTCGGAGAACTTCCAATACGCTCCTGTTGAATTCAGGAAGTTCATCCAGAAAAAGCACTCCGTTATGGGCAAGGCTGATTTCTCCCGGTTGGGGAAAACTTCCTCCTCCGGTCATGGCCACTGCCGAAATAGTGTGATGAGGGTCACGGAAAGGACGTTTTGAAATGAGTCCCGCTCCTGCCTCCAGTTTGCCGGCAACGGAATGTATTTTGGTTGTTTCAAGGCTTTCGCCCAGAGATAAGGGAGGTAAGATGGAAGGGAGACGTTTTGCTAACATTGATTTTCCGCTTCCGGGTGCTCCAATAAGTAGTATGTTGTGTCCACCGGCTGCCGCAACTTCCAATGCTCGTTTTACGTTCTCTTGTCCTTTTACTTCTGCAAAGTCAAGGTCGAAATGACCTTGTTCCGCATAAAACTCTTCGCGGGTGTTGACTATTGTTGGAGTGAGTTCCCGTTTACTATTGAAAAATTCGATGACCTCCTTTATGTTTTCCACCCCATATACGTTTAGCTGATTAACAACAGCTGTCTCACGGGCATTCTGGCGAGGGACAATTATGCCTTCAAATCCCAGCTCGCGTGCTTTGATCGCAATGGGAAGTGCTCCTTTAATGGGTTGCAAGCTACCATCCAGGCTGAGCTCACCCATCATAAGATAGCGGTTCAATTTATCCGGTTGGATAATTTCTCCTGCAGCAAGCATGCCTATAGCTAGCGGAAGGTCGTATGCGGACCCTTCTTTACGTATATCCGCCGGTGCCATATTTATAATGACATTGCTGGTAGGCATTCGATAACCATTGACTTGTAATGCGGAAATAATACGCTGATGGCTTTCTTTGACAGCCGAGTCCGGCAGGCCGACAAGATAAAACATACAGCCTCTTGAGCTATTCACTTCGATAGTAATAAGGGTTGCGTCAATGCCTTGCACTGCCGCTCCAAAAACTTTGATCAGCACAATGATAAATATTAAAAAGTTATGAGTAAAAAGGGAAAATAGCCTGTCAAGCAGAGTATTTAATGCTTTATTTTTGATTTGCTGACTTGTGTTTTGTTGTTCTTCTCTTTTTGCTTTATTTCTTTTAGTTTTTCTTCAATAGCTTTTTCGTCTAAGTCTTTTCCTTCTACTCTTCCTGAAGGAGAAACCAATATATTGGCAGGGAGTGTCTGTATGGCCAATTGTTTCACAATATCAGCGTTCCATCCCGAAAAGTCACAGACTTGTTCCCATTTCAAGGTATCGTTCTTTATTGCTTTTTCCCATTCCTCCTTATTTATATCAAGGGATATTCCAAGCAATGCCACGTCTTTATTTTTCTGCTCCTTTTTATAGATGCGGCGATACATTCCATTCGCTTTCCGGCTAATGCTGTCCCATGATGCCCAAAAGTGTATCAGGAGGCATTGATCTCTAAAATTTGTGCGGTTGATGTCTTTCCCTTTCGTATTCTTTAAGTGAAAATACGGAATAAGCTGGCCTGTAGCTGTTTTTTCTTCTTCTTCAATGTAGTCTAATAACTCATCCATATAAGGACGGTCCTTCAATTCGCCTGCCATATGGGAAGTGATTTTTTTGATTTGTGCAAAATCAGGATGAGCCTTTTGAACAAAATATTTGTCTAATAGATAAATGCCGACTAATGAAGAGGGGTGTTTGATTATAAATTCTTCGGCCTGCTTCTCTATTGGAGTCTTTGTTGTTTTTAGTTTTGCATTAAAGTTGGTCAATTCTTCATTAGAGGTATTTCCACTAATTTGAAGGGATGACAGTGTATTTGCAGAACCTTTAATTGTTATTTTATTGCCCTTGTTTAAAAAGAGGGGATATTCAGTTCCATTGCTAAACAATAGTAACCCTGTGACTAAAGTATCAGAGTGAAGAGTTGCGGAAAAATTGTCCTTCTTCACAACTAAAGTATCTATATGCTCATATAGCCTATCTGCTCCAAATAAATAAATGGTATCATTACCTAATCCTTCAATCTTACCGGTAAGACTAATTTCTTCGGATGCTTGCTTTCCACAAGCACTCAAAGCTATTAATAGGCAGTATAGTAAATAGTTCTTTTTCATTTCTGAATACTTTCTGCGAAAGTACATTTTTTACAAATAATAAAAAAGAAAAGCTTTACAATTCTAATGTCTTGTTGAGTAAAAGTAGATAGAACGTTTGCTTTTGGCCATTCTATATACAAAAGAAGGCATCTTTTGGGGATGCCTTCTTTTATAATTATCATTTAACTTCTAGCTTTAAGCCTCTTATTTCAAAAGACCCATGAAGTCTGCATTAGTGAAATATTTAGAGAACTCTAAATCAGAAGCTGCTTTCTTAGCCAATGACGGTTCTTTAGCAATTGCGCTCTTTAAGCTGCTGATTGTCATAGATGCATTGTTTGTTCTTGCTCCCAACACAGCTGCCAGATAATCAGTATATGCATCAGCTTTCTCTACACCAGACAATGTGCTCTTAGCTTTATTGTAATCTTTGGCAAGAATTTGAGCTAAAGCTGCACTATTGGTTTTTGTATCACCAAATGCACTGACTGCTTTGTCATATTCTCCTTTGGAGATGTATAAGTTTCCAAGTGCTTCATTCAATTCTTTAGCACCGGCTGCTTTTCCTAAATAAGTTTCAGCTGCATTTGCATCACCTTTAGACAGAGCAACCAAACCTAAGTTCATGTTTGTTTCAGGAGAATCTTGAATAGAAGCAGCTTTCTTCAAGTAGCTTTCTGCTTTGTCCAAGTTTCCTGCTTGATAAGCCAATTTACCAATGTTGTTATATGCACGGAAATCGTTAGGATAAAGTTGAGTTGCTTTAGTATAAATAGCTTCTTGTTCTGCAGGATCATTAGTTAATGTAGCTGCATACAATAATTCTTCGATGTTCAATTGCTTTGCATCGCTAGCTGCCAATTTGGAGATTTCCTCATCAGACTTACCGATAACCTCGTAATTCAAAGTCAAACGTGAACGACGCAGTTGAGGAAGAACGTCTTCAGCTAAAGTTTTGTAAACAGAAGAAATGTTCTTGATTTCTTGTTCTCTTTGCTGAGGATCAGAGTACATAGACAAAACACGCAAGATTAAATCTTTATCTTGAATATTGGATTTTGAAACCAATTCTTGGAATCCGTCCCAGTCTTGAGCAGTATACTTGGTATCAACAGCAGCATCAATTTTTGATTTCTTCAAATTCTTGTTGATTACTTTAGCTGTGTTGTCTTGACGATTTTCTGCCAATTTAGTATTGAGGCTCACGCCACCATCAGGTGAAGCATAAGCAGAAATTTCTACGTTGCTGATTTTCTTATTTACTGCATCATTAACGTCTTTAACTTCAGTGTTGAACTCTTTTGCTGTTTTCAATTCACTAGCACGAATGTTTGCTTGCTGAATTAAGAACATAATGTTAGCATCATGTTTTTCTTTGATGATACGTTGGAATGCGTCTTCGCTTTCGGCTGGATTGGCAGTACCCAAAGTCTGTTGAACCATCTCAGAAGTAGAGATTACACCATCTGCAACCTTTACGGAAGGGATTGTAACTGTTTTATTACCGATAGTAGCTTTAAATTCCAGGTACAACTCTGATTTTGCCATTTCCGGTACATAATCGAAGGAAGTTTTCATAGTGTAGCTACCACCCATCTTGTAAGAGATGGTTTGATCGTTACCTTCAACTTTCTCTCCCTGGAATGTAGCAGGTTGTCCCTTAGCTTCTCCGCCATTCCATTTTAAAACGGGAGTAACTTCTACTACGGCTTTTTTATTAAAGTACTTTTCGGGGAATTTCCCGTTAATTGTAGCAGGAACTTTTCCACCTACGGCTTCAAGAACTTGGGGAGTTACGGTGAAGTAGTCGGAAGATAATTCACCCATTTTGCTGCTACATGATGAAAGAGCAACAATCAATGCCATTAAAAAAGGCAAATACAATTTCTTAGTCATTTTAGGTATAAATTAATTGTTTGTAATTGAATTTTGTCTATTCCTTATTTCGTCATCTATTGTGAAATACATAGATTCACAAAGATATTAAAATCTCTTGCTAGAGTGTGAAATGTCTCCATAATTTTATCATAATTTAATGAAATTCTTATGTTCCCCGGTATTTAATATTGCGTGGATGGTGCTCTATGATTTCTTTTCGCAACATATTACGGTCAATGTGTGTGTATATTTCAGTTGTGGCGATAGATTCGTGTCCCAGCATGCATTGTATGGCACGCAAATTTGCGCCTCCTTCCAGCAGGTGGGTTGCAAAAGAATGCCGAAAGGTATGCGGGCTGATATTTTTGGTGATGTTGGCTGTCTTTGCCAGTTCCTTAATTAAATGGAATATCATGATACGGGATATGTTATTCCCCCACCGGGCAAGAAATACATAGTCTTCAAATCCTTTTTTGATTTTTCCTATATTTCGATCTAATAGCCAATATTTGATTTCTTTAATGGCTCGTGGCGAGATAGGAACCAAACGCTGTTTTCCTCCCTTTCCATCGACTTTAATAAATCCCTCATCGAAATATAAATCGGATAATTTGAGATTACACAATTCGGAAACCCGGAGTCCGCAGCTGTATAGCGTTTCTAAAATTGCACGATTCCGCTGTCCTTCTTTCTGGGTCATATCTACAGCCGCAATAATTGCATCTATCTCTTCTACAGTAAGTACTTCCGGAATTTTAAAGCCTATTTTAGGTCCTTCGAGCAATTCACTGGGGTCTGCTTCTATATAATCGGCCATAATAAGAAAGTGGAAGAACGATTTTATACCGGAGATGATACGGGCTTGGGAACGGGGATGGATACCAATATCGTGCAAACCTGCAGAGAAATTTTGTAAGTCATCTAAAGTAACTTTTAGTATATCGATATTTTCCGTTTTTAAGAAGTTTAATAGTTTACTTAAGTCTGTCAAATAAGCATCAAGTGTATTTGACGAAAGCGCCTTTTCCAGTTTCAGATATTGTTGGTATTTTCTGATTATCAGTGCTTCCTGCTCCTTATTTTGGGTTTTCTCGTCTAATCTCATTTCTTTTTTCTAACTTTGCAGCTTCAGAAATTGTTGCTTTGGTAAGCAAAGGTATAAAAAAATGTGTTATGAGAATACAAATAATTAACGGTCCGAATATTAATCTGTTAGGTAAACGTGAACCTTCTATTTACGGTAGCGTTACTTTTGATGATTATCTTAGTGAACTTCGCGGAAAGTACAAAGAGGTACAGATTGATTATTTTCAGTCGAATGTGGAGGGGGAACTAATAGATAAAATACAACAAACAGGGTTTGATATTGACGGAATTATACTTAATGCAGGGGCCTATACCCATACCTCTATCGCTTTACAAGATGCAATACGCTCAATTACAGCTCCTGTCATAGAAGTACATATCTCTAATGTGCACGCCCGTGAGGCTTTCCGGCATGTATCTATGATAGCTTGTGCCTGCAAGGGAGTTATTTGCGGTTTTGGCTTGGACTCATACCGCTTGGCTCTGGAGGCTATGTTGAGTAAGTAAAACAACAACTAATTAATTTGGAACAAGATTATGTTATTAAAACAAACCAAAATCGTCGCTACAATCTCGGATAAACGTTGCGATGTAGATTTTATAAAGGAGTTGTTCGACTCGGGGATGAATGTGGTACGTATGAATACAGCTCATGCTACACAAGAGGGGTTCGAAACACTGATTGCAAATGTTCGTACTGTTTCCAATCGCATTGGCATTTTAATGGATACAAAAGGTCCGGAAGTTCGTACTACAATTGCTTCCGAACCAATCTCTTATAAAACAGGTGATCGGGTAAGGATTATGGGAAAGCCTGACATGGAGACGACACGGGAGTGTATAGCTGTCTCTTATCCTCTTTTTGTACATGATGTGAATGTGGGGGTGCATGTCCTTTTCGATGATGGAGACCTGGAAATGGTTGTTGTGGATAAGCAGGCTGACTTCTTGGAATGCGAAGTACAAAATGATGCTATACTGGGGAGTCGTAAGAGTGTAAATGTTCCGGGGGTACGCATTAATCTTCCTTCTTTAACAGAAAAAGACCGTAATAATATCCTTTATGGGATTAAAAAAGATATTGATTTCATTGCCCATTCTTTCGTGCGCAATAAGCAAGATGTGCTTGATATAAAGGAGATTCTGGATGCTCATAATAGTGATATAAAGATAGTAGCCAAGATTGAGAATCAGGAGGGAGTTGATAACATTGATGAAATATTGGAAGTTGCTGACGGCGTGATGGTAGCTCGTGGTGATCTTGGTATAGAAGTACCGCAAGAACGTATTCCTGGCATTCAGCGGGTGCTGATCCGTAAATGTATTTTGGCTAAGAAGCCGGTTATTGTAGCTACGCAAATGTTGCATACAATGATTACCAATCCACGTCCTACACGTGCCGAGGTGACGGACATAGCAAATGCTATTTATTATCGTACCGATGCTTTGATGCTTAGTGGTGAAACGGCTTACGGGAAATATCCGGTAGAGGCCGTTAAAACGATGGCAAAGGTTGCCGCACAAGCTGAAAGGGATAAGATGGAAGAGAATAACATTCGTATTCCACTGGATGAAAACAGCAATGATGTAACTGCTTTCTTGGCAAAACAAGCGGTAAAGGCTACTACAAAACTGAAAATCAGGGCTATTATTACAGATAGTTACAGTGGACGTACTGCCAGGAATCTGGCTGCATTCCGTGGCAAATATCCCGTACTTGCCATCTGTTATAAAGAGAAAACGATGCGTCATTTGGCTTTGTCTTATGGAGTGGAAGCGATTTATATGCCGGAACTTGCCAACGGGCAAGAATATTACTTTGCCGCTTTGCGTCGGTTACTGAAAGAAGGGCGCCTGCATCCTACGGATATGATAGGGTATTTGAGTAGCGGTAAGGCCGGTACGCAGACCTCTTTCCTTGAAATCAATGTGGTGGAAGATGCTTTGAAGTATGCAGAAGAAAGCGTTCTGCCTAACAAGAATCGTTATCTATAGTATATATTGACTAATAATCATGATCCCGATGATGGAGGTCATGATTATTAGTTTTCTTATGCTTATCCATTATAAATTCTATTTCTTCGTGTAATTTGCCGCTCGTGATGACTTTGGATGAATATATCTTGCAGCATATTGATGATGAGGGCGATTATTTAAAAGCTCTCTATCGGGCTACCTATGTAAAGTTGTTGTATCCCCGTATGGCATCGGGACACCTGCAAGGACGTATGCTTAAGATGTTTACTCAAATGATACGTCCGCAACGGATATTGGAAATCGGGACTTATAGCGGATATTCAGCTCTCTGCATGGCCGAAGGTCTGGGTGATGGGGGAATGTTATATACCTTTGAAATTAATGATGAACAGGAGGACTTTACCCGTCCTTGGTTGCAAGGTTCCGGATATTCCGACAAAATCAAGTTCTATATAGGTGATGCACTCGATTTAGTACCAAAGCTTGGTGTTACCTTTGATATGGCTTTTATTGACGGGGATAAGCGTAAATATATTGATTACTACGAAATGGCGATGGAATGCTTGTCGGATGGAGGATACATACTGGCGGATAACACTTTGTGGGACGGACACGTATTGGAAGACGTTCCCCGACATGCAGATGCGCAGACCGTCTCAATAAAAACTTTTAATGATTATATAGCACAAGATGTTCGGGTAGAAAAAGTAATTTTGCCTCTTCGGGATGGACTGACCATTATTCGGAAGAAAGGGAAGGAGGCGTAAACCGGAATGGTCTTTGTTCAGCTTATATAGTGAGATGATTATTTTATTTATTAACTGCGTACAAACGTACGATGATTAAATTGTAAATGGTAAAATGGAAACAACCAGACAGAATAAAATAGCTCGTTTGCTCCAAAAAGAATTGAGTACTATATTCTTATTGCAAACGAAAGCGATGCCCGGTATCTTGATTTCGGTCAGTGCCGTTCGTATCAGCCCTGATTTGAGTGTGGCGAGTGCTTATTTAAGCATATTTCCATCGGAGAAAGGCAAAGAATTGATAAAGGATATCAATGGAAACATGAGATCTATTCGTTATGAGTTGGGAACTCGTGTACGGCATCAGCTGCGAATCATTCCTGAATTGAGATTCTTCATTGATGATTCTTTGGATTATCTTGAAAGAATAGATGAATTGTTAAAGTGAACTTCCCTTTTTACATAGCCCGGCGTTATCTCTTTTCCAAGAAGAAGCATAATGCCATTAATATCATCTCCGGCGTTTCGGTCTGCGGGGTGGCCTTGGCTACAATGGCTTTGGTGTGCACGCTTTCTGTTTTCAATGGTTTTCAGGATATGGTTGCGGGTTTTTTTACTTCGTTTGATCCTGAACTGAAAATCGTTATTCGCGAAGGAAAGGTATTCGACCCACGTGAATCCCGTATCCAGAAAGTTCGTGCATTGTCTGAAATTGCCGTGTGGACTGAGACTTTGGAGGAGAATGCAATGGTGCAGTATAAAGACCGTCAGGCTATGGCAGTGATTAAAGGGGTGGATGATAGCTTTGAGCAGCTTACTTCCATCGATAGTTTGCTGTATGGAACCGGAAAGTTCATCTTGCATGATTCGCTTGTTGATTATGGTGTTCTTGGAGTGGAACTTATTTCCGAGTTGGGTACTGGCATCCAGTTTGTAGATCCGTTGTTGGTTTATGCTCCCAAACGGAATGTAAGGATCAATATGGCAAATCCTTCCGCTTCCTTTAACCGGGATTATTTATTTTCTCCGGGGGCTGTTTTCGTTGTGAACCAGCAGAAGTATGATGCCCGTTATATTTTGACTTCCCTTAGTTTTGCCCGGCGTTTATTTAATTACGATACCGAGGTTTCCGCCATTGAGTTAAAGATGAAGCCTGACGTTAATCTTGCCGCTGTACAAAGTAAGATCTCCCGCATACTGGGAGACCGCTTTATTGTACAAAACCGCTATGAGCAACAGGCTGATGTATTCCGCATTATGGAAATAGAGAAATTCATATCTTATCTTTTTCTGACTTTTATTCTTGCTATTGCCTGTTTCAATGTCATTGGTTCGCTCTCAATGCTTATTCTTGATAAGCGGGAGGATGTGATGACTTTGCGTAATCTTGGAGCCGATGATCGGCTTATTGGACGTATCTTCTTGTTTGAAGGGCGTTTGATTTCTGTGTTTGGTGCTATTGGTGGCATCCTCTTAGGGTTGTTGCTTTGCTTTATTCAGCAACGTTTCGGACTTATTTCCCTGGGGGGCGGTAATGGCAATTTTGTGGTGGATGCTTATCCTGTAAGCGTACATGTGACCGATGTGCTTTTGGTATTTGCTACGGTAATAGCAGTAGGCTTTCTGTCGGTATGGTATCCCGTACGTTATTTTACACGTCGTTTGCTCTCTGGGAAGAAGTCTTAGCAGTTGCTTTTTAAAGAAGACCGGTGCTGAACTTAAAAGGATCGGTAAAGCCGTTGCGCTTGGCATAAAATAAAAAAAGGAGTACCGCTGTACTCCAACCTTTTGTTAACCTTAAATCTAATACTATGAAAAAAATCACTCTGCAAAGCTATCGTTTAATGGGTTTTCTTCCAAATAAGAATACCTTTTTAAAGAGTCTTTTATAATTATTTCACTCTATTTCACTGTTCTCGCACACAATATATCTTTTTGAAATAATATTAAGGGAAATGCCCTCTTAATGATAGGAAATGCGTTAGGAAAGGAGCGAGACCCTGTTTTGCTTATAGCCCTAGAATGGTAGAACCTGCTTACGGAGGTTCATTACAATAATTTAAATTCATACCGTGCTAGCGGCAGCCTGCCCGTAGTATTGCACTCCTTATTCATTACAGCAATTTAAATTCATACCCTTCTTCTTTCAGGAAATCGATTGCCCGGGGTAAGGCATATTGCAAGTTTCCGTTATTCCAGGACTTCAATGAGTCGTGGAAAGTAATGATGGAACCGTTGCGCGCATAACGCATGACGTTGGCAAGCACTTGCGGGCCACGTAGTTTCTTACTATAATCACGAGTGACCAAATCCCACATCACTATTTTGTAACGGCGTTTTAATGCTCTGTATTGTATCCATCGCATGTGTCCATGAGGAGGACGGAATAGATTCGTTTTCATCCATTCGTTCGCTTTGTCCGTGTTTGCAAGGTAGTTGTCCGACCGGTACTCAAAACCCCGGATATGGTTGAAGGTGTGGTTACCAATGCGGTGTCCGCGCTCCACTACCATCTGAAATACATCAGGATGTTTGCGGATGTTATCTCCAACCATAAAGAAGGTCGCTTTTATATGGTGTTTGTCCAATAAATCAAGTACCCACGGGGTCACTTCGGGGATGGGCCCGTCATCAAAAGTCAGATAAACGGCTTTCTCAGCCGGGTCCATCCTCCAGATTGCCGCAGGATATAACTTGCGGAAAAATTCAGGAGGTTGTTCTATAAACATTATTCAATCGGTTGTCTGTGTGTTATCAACTCTTCAATCGGCTTACGTATATGTTATATAATTCTTCGACCTTAGGTTCGTAAATGCCTGCCAATTTGGATTTATACTTCTTCAGGAGTTTTACTTCCTCGTTAAGTACAGCCCAGTGATATTCAAATTCTTGGGTGGAGATGCTAAAGCGTTGGTCATCCAGGCTCAAATACCAGGTAAGGTATTCCACTTCCTTATCGGCCAAGGCCTTCATCATGCTGTCTGCTTTGGCGCTGTCCGCTAATTGATAGTAGCCTTCCGCCATTTGTACGGCTCCGTTTTGCCAGTCATAAGGCACGTTGCTTGCCGGAATCATCTTTTCTGCGTAATCCAGTGCTGCTTTGGCTTTTTCTTTCTTTCCTTCGCGTATAAGTTGGTCTACGAGTTGTGAGAAGATGCGACGGTGGGAATAACACATACGCATGGTATTTTCATCTATATATATACCCGGTTTGTTGATTCCTCCGAATTTAAACTTATGCATGAGATTATCGTACATTTTTTCGCTATCCAGTTTGACGCCTGTTTTGCTTGTATCAAACGGAGTGAAGCGATAGGCCAATCCCTCTTGAATGAAATGATTATCCATGTTGAGATGGTTCTCAGTCCCCACACTGATGGCCATGTAAAGCGGACGTTTCCAGTCGGATTGTGCAAGCATTTCCAACATCATCAGTTCGCTCTTGTAAAGGGCGCGTTTGCCTTTGAGTGAAATGTGCATGTAGTCAGGGATAGAGTCTCCCGGTATCATCATTCCGCTACGACGTACGGCTTCTTTATCTACTTTTAAGACAATGCTGTCCGTAGGAATTACATTTAGATCTTTATTCTTTGCGCGTACCCAATACTTCAGGATATTATGTAGTTCATAAGGATCGTCTCCAAATTCTTTCTTTATGTTGACCATGGCTTCGGTATTCCCGCCCAGTTCCTGTTTCTTTGCTTCGGCATAAAGGGCATCAATGCTCTTTTTGTACTCAGGGCGAACAGGAATGTATTCGTTGGTTCCTTCAACATATTCCATACGGTTCCAGGTGATGGGGAGTGAAGGTGAATCATAAGCCGGACGTTTCATTTGATCAATGTACCAATCGGTCTGCAGGTAGCTGAGGTTACAGGTGCGGGTATCGGTACGGAAGCCTTCGGTTTCCTGATTGTACCACAAGGGGAAGGTGTCGTTATCACCGTTGGTGAAGATCACCGGATTACCTTTTTCCGGCAGGGACATCAGGTAGTTCTGTCCGAAGTCGCGACATACGTAGCGGTCGCTACGGTCATGATCATCCCATGTCTGGCTTGCCATCTGAATGGGGACAAAGAGGCAGATTACGCCTACGGTGATTGCAGCGGGCAGTTCTTTCATCTTGCAGTACTGCTGGAGCAAGCGGACTAGTCCTGCTACTCCCATACCAATCCATATGGCGAAGGCATAGAAGGAGCCGGCATAGGCATAATCCCGTTCGCGCGGCTGGGCGGGCGTCTGGTTGAGGTAGAGCACAATGGCGATACCTGTCATAAAGAAGAGGAAGAATACAACCCAGAATTGCTGTATGCCTTTCTGCCCACGGTATGCCTGCCATAGCAAGCCTATAATTCCCAACAATAGGGGAAGACAGTAAAAGACATTATGCCCTTTGTTGTTTTTCAGGTCTTGCGGCAGTAAACTCTGATCGCCGATCAACCAATTATCTATAAATGAAATACCGGTGATCCAGTTGCCGTGTTCTATTTCTCCGGTGCCTTGCAGGTCGTTTTGCCGGCCGGCGAAATTCCACATGAAATAGCGCCAGTACATCCAGTTTAACTGATAGGAGAAGAAGAACTTAATATTTTCCCATTGGGTGGGTATGTTGACCATGACCATTTCTCCACACTGATCGTAAGGTACGTCATGACCTTTAATATCCATCCACTGATGGTATTCCTTAACGTGTGCGCTGCTGTACATACGGGGGAAGAGCATGTTTTGCGCATATTGATAATCAATGCGTCCCGGTATTTCAACATAGCTGTCTTTTTCTGCGGGATTAGCTTTTTCTTTACGTATGTATTTTGTTCCATTGTAAGAAACGTGCGGTTCGCAATAGCCATCCTTTACGTCAAGGGTTACTTTGGAAGAATAGGCCGGGCCGTAGAATAGTGGACGGGTACCGTATTGTTCACGTCCCAGATATTCGCCCAAAGTGAAGATGTCTTCCGGTGAGTTCTGATCCATCGGAGTGTTCGCTATGGAGCGGATAACAATGATGGAATAAGAAGAATATCCGATGACAATCATCATGGTGCACAGCAATGAAGTGTTGAGGGTGCGTGCCGAAATCCGGTATTTCTCTTTGATCTTTGCTTGTGTGCCCGGGTTAAGGTAAATCAGCAGGATGGCGATGACAACCAGTCCTATCAGAACTGCACTGGTACCGTGCCCGTAGAAAGGAATGCCCAATAGTGCTACGGTGAGTACGAAGGAGAAGGCCATCCGCTTTTTGCTTTTTTCCGTATAGCTTTCGTATACGCCCCAAATGATGGAAGCTGCCAATACGATGATGTAGACTATGACTCCACTGTTGAAAGGCATGCTAAACGTGTTGACGAAGAGTAGCTCGAACCATCCGCCTACTTTCACAATGCCGGGAACGATGCCGTATAGTACGGCTGCTACCAGAATCATGGAACCGAAAAGTGCCCATAAAGATCCCTTGGCATTGGCATGAGGTACTTTCTTGTAGTAATATACCAATACAATAGCCGGCAAACAGAGCAGGTTCAGCAAGTGCACGCCGATACTTAGTCCGGTGAGGTAGGCAATGAGGATTAGCCAGCGGTCGGAATGTGGCTGGTCCGCAACGTCTTCCCATTTCAGAATGAGCCAGAATACAATGGCGGTGAATAGGGAGGAGAAGGCGTAAACTTCGCCTTCAACAGCGCTAAACCAGAAGGTATCACTGAAAGTGTATGCCAATGCACCTACTACACCACTACCCATAACGGTAATCAGTTGTCCTTTGGTGATATTGTTTTCATCCGTTATCACTAGCTTACGTACCAGGTGGGTGATACTCCAGAAGAGGAAAAGAATACAAGCTCCACTCATCAGGGCGCTCATATAGTTCACCATCTTGGCAACAGTACTTGGACTGGAAGCGAATTGTGAGAACAAATTGGACATTAACATAAAGAATGGTGCCCCGGGGGGATGTCCTACTTCCAATTTATAACCGGTAGTAATAAACTCCGGACAGTCCCAAAAACTTGCAGTCGGTTCAATCGTCATGCAGTAGACTGTCGCAGCAATGAGAAATATTAACCAACCTACTAGGTTGTTCACGGTTTTGTACTGTTTCATTCGGATGAAATTGGTTTATTATTCAGTTTTGTTTTGCATGCGCCTGCGCATTGGCATAAAGCTCTTTAAGTGAAAGCTTTGTGTCCATGTGCGTTTACATTTTGTCTAATTGGGGGCAAAGATAATGAATCAATTCTAAATAGATGACAATTAGGCTGATTATTAGGATTGGTTAAAAGATATATATTAATTTTCGGTTTATTGGCTCTCTATTTCCAACGTGTTGGCTCTATATCTCCCGCGTGTTGGCTCTCTATGTCCAACACGCGGGAGATATAGAGCCAATCCGGCGGGTATTAATCGCTGTAAATACAGGCTTTATTTATCCGTTTTGTTCAGTTTCACCGGGAGAGTGATGGTGGTGTTCTCCCAATATCCGGTGTGGCAATCCTCCGTGTCCCAGTAGTTCAATGGGGCATTGGAAGTTACGTTCCAGCCATTCCGTGCTTATTCCGGTGTCGGGATGGTAATCTAAAGTTTCATTGACACAGGCAATGGATTTGACTTGCTGCAACACCGTGCCGATGTCATGGCTGACGAGGATAATGCTGCACTCCCGATTGATTTCCGACAACAGTTCGTAGAGACGGGCTTCGAAGCGCTTATCAATGTAGGTGCTGGGTTCATCGAGTATCACCACTTCGGGGTCGGAGATGATGGCGCGTCCCAATAGTGTACGTTGTAGTTGTCCTCCGCTCAACGTCCCAATGGCTCTTTCTTCTAAACCTTCCAGACCCATGCGGGCAACAATCTGACGGGCTTTTTCTCGTTGTGCATCTCCGTAGCGGGCTGTCAGCGGTTGTTGACCACCCAGACCGGAGAGTATCACTTCTTCCACGGTGATGGGGAATTTGCGGTCGATGCTGTTATATTGTGGCAGGTATCCCATGACGATGGAATTGCTCGTCGCATTTCGTGCCGAGTGGTAGAGTATCTTTCCCGAAGCCGGTTTCAACAGGCCGAGAATGCATTTGATGAGGGTTGTTTTTCCCCCGCCGTTGGGTCCGATGACTCCTAGAAAATCATGTTCGTAAACCGTGAGGTCTACATCGTGCAGCACGGTACGGGAATCGTAGGCCACACTGAGACTCTTGATTTCAATTATGGGGACAGCCATAGTTCTTATTCCTTATTTATTCGTTTGGCCCGGCGTTGCCAGATGCCTGGCCACATTCAACATTTCTTCTTCCCAGTCATAAGAAAGCGGGTTGATTGCAACGACCTGCGTTCCTGTCTGGCTTGCAATGATCTCTGCGTTACGCCGGTCGAACTCCGGCTGTACAAAGATTATCCGTACTTTCTCCGCTTTGCAGGTTGCGATGAGTTTGGTTAAATAAGTAGACGACGGCTCTTTGCCTCCCTCTTCAATAGGGATTTGGTGCAGGTCGTAATCGCGTGCAAAGTAAGAGAGTGCCGGATGGTAAATCATAAAAGCACGATCGGCTCCCGGAGAGGACAGCGTCCGGCAAATAATGCTGTCCGTCCGGTCTATCTTACGGCACAATGCCCAGTAACGTTCCAAAAACTGCTCTTCATGCCCTTTGTCAATAGTACATAGCGCACTCAGTATGTTTGCTGCAATGATTTTAGCGTTATAAGGAGAATTCCATACATGCGGTTCAACGCTACCATGATGATGCCCTTCCTCCTGCTTATGGTCGCTTCCTTCGTGACCATGATCCAGTGTATCCTGAATGAGTTCGATGCCTTTGGACGTATCGAAGATTTGCAGATGCGGGGCATTGCTGGTCAGTTTATCCATCCAGGTCTGTTCAAATCCGATGTAACCTATTCTGAAGTAGGCTTTGCTTTGGGCCAGATCCACCAGTTGTTGCGGCTTGGGGTCATAAGTCTCCGGGCTATTTCCCTTAGGCACCATGCTTACCACTTTAAATTCTTTTCCGGCAATGGCCTCGGTAAAATAGCGCAAAGGCTCTATCGTAACCGTAATGACCGGCTTGGAGTGATCTTTGCTTTGGCGGGATGTTTTGCTGGTACAGCCCACGATGCAAAAGACTATCAGAGTAAGAAGAAAAATTCGTTTCATGTTTTATTTATCTTAGTTGTTGTTCCCGGAAGAACTCTATTTCACATTTCATCCTCTCTATTTCATGAACCGTGCAGTTTCATTTGGTTGCACGCAGTATCTCCCTTTTTCCATTTGGAGGACCCGGCAGACGTTCCACCCGGAAGCCTATGGCCTGCAACAGGCGGCGAATGTCTCCTTTGGCGCAATAGGTGGTTAAAATACCACCTTCATTCATGCAGCCGTATATGGAAGTTAATACTTCTTTTCCCCACATTTCGGGTTGCTTTTCGGGTGCAAAGGCATCAAAGTAAACCACGTCGAATAAGGGGAGGGATTCGTTATTCCCCGATGAAGCATTGTCTTTATTTTCTCCTTTGCCCGGCTGCTTATCCCCTCCAAAGAGCTGAATAACATCCGCACATACCTTCCTTAACGTAAAATACGGAGATACTTTCACTTCCTTTTCCCATGGAACGGTGTGGAGTTGCCGGAATAGCGGATTCTTGCTGTATCCCAACGCATTCACCTCTTCCCATGATAGCGGATAACGTTCAACTCCCGTGTATCTCACTTCCCGTTGCTGGCTTTCCGCTTCTTCCAGCGTGAGCAGTGCATTCAGTCCCGTTCCGAAGCCAATCTCGAGGACATGCGGTTGCGCAGCCCGGGAAGCATTAAGCCCCATATCTATAAAGATATGTCGTGACTCTGTTTGCGCCCCTTTTACCGAATGATAGTGTTCATTCAGTTCGGGAACAAATAAGGTTGCACTACCGTCTTCCGTTTGTTCAATCACTCTTCTCATAACAATCCTCTTATGATGAGAATGACGATTGTATATCTCAGCACCTTTCCTGCCAGCATGCTGATTGAGACAATCCAGATGTTACTTCGTAAAAAGCCCAAAGCCACGGCAATAAGGCTTCCTACAATAGGCAGAAAAGCAAAGAAAGCCATGAAAGCACTTCGTCCGTTTAAGTAAACCTGCATTCGTCTTACTTTTTCCGGTTTCATGTGGAAATAGCGCTCCAGCCAGTCCATGCGTCCTAAATGTCCGATACCGTAGCACGTCAGGCTTCCCAACAAATTACCTGTGGATGCTGCCGCCAAACACAGCCATGGATTTAAACCTGTGGCGGGTAGGACTAACGCAGCAAGTACCGCTTCCGAGCTGAAAGGTATTGCACTTCCCGCCAATACAGCCGATAAAAACATGCCTAGGTAGCCCCAATCTATCAAGAATTGGATAATACTGTCCATATATTAAAGCCAAATAAAAGGATGAATCCTAAAAGTGTACTTATAAAGAACACATTGGATGCACGACTGTTCGTTAGTACAAATAAATGTCCCACTAAAATGCTTATTCCGATTAGCAAGATAGGGAACAGTTGAAGGGCGAACATTGGTTGCAGCAAGATATAGATAAAGAAGCAAAAGTTTGCAAATATTAGAAAATGCAAATAGGCACGGGTTTGTATTTTATCGTCATAACTACTAACTAAACAATGTATGGAGCTAACCAAATACAAGACAAACAGGTAACAGAACGTCACTATTTCCCATAACGGGACGTCTTGAAACAAGTTCACGGGATGGAAAGTGGACAGCTCAATAAAGGGCTGATAAAACAGATTCATCTCGTTATAAAAATAGGAGTGTCCCAATAAGAACCAGTATGGCACGCTCCAACCTATAATCGAAGCGAAAAAGCTCCTTATGGTCAGCGCCTGAAGATTATAAGCTCCTATCCAGAAAACCGGAATGAACAGCATCAGTTGCGGAAGAAACAGGCTGCCAATTCCAATGAAAAGAAACGAGTAAAACAGCATGCTCATGGGAGCCGACCGTTGATATGCCTTAAAGAGCAGAAAGAGAGAAACAAGATAAGCAGCCGAAGCAATGTCTCCTGCATACAGATCGTGCATCATGGGACAGCAGGCAATTAATAGGAAATAAATGGAGGTCTGCACCGAAGCTCGCATGCGGATAATGGCGAAGGCATTATTCAGCTCTATCAGAAAATATCCGATGGTGGCGTACAATACCAAGCTAATAAGACTTTGTCCCCATGAAATCCGGTTGCCGATGAAAGTCTGCCAAAGGGCGTATCCGCTTCTTTCCACACTGACCTCGGGCAACAGAGCATTGCTCAGTATCCAAAAGAATACTGAGATAAGAATGGCAACGGGCAGAGTAAGCCGCCCTGTTGTAATCCGGTTTTGCAATCTTCTGCTTCTCATTTCAAACTAAGAATCTTTGTGGCTATAATCTAAATCAGTTGCCAAAAGCTTTGTTTTATCTTTGTCATTCCGTCCGGAGACATCTGCAACGAGGACGGAATTACTAAATAAAGGCTTATGGCATGGTCTCTCCTTTTTCTCTATCAATAAGTATCCTTCTTTTTTCAGCGGGTATATCTATATTGATTCCGCGACATACCTTATTATATGGGCAGATCTTTTTCTTCTTTTATCGAAGTGAATATATAATTCTTTAAAGGTCGAACCCGATGTCCCTGCGGAAATACTTCTTATCAAAGTGGATCATATCCGCAGCTTTGTAGCTTTGGCTAAGTGCTTCCTCCTTGGTGTTTCCGTACGAGCACACAGCTATGACACGTCCGCCATTGGTCACCGTATTCCCTTCTTTCACCGTTGTACCGGCATGAAACAGGATACTGCCGCTATCGGCTGCCTGCTCGAAACCGCTCATCGGATAACCTTTCTCGTAACTTCCGGGGTATCCTCCGCTGACAAGCATCACACATGTAGCGGTGCGAGGATCAATCACCAATGACTTGGTGTCCAGGTTCCCGTCTCGGACTCCTTCAAACAGGTCTACCAAATCGCTCTTTACGCGTAGCATCACGCTTTCCGTTTCAGGGTCTCCCATGCGTACGTTGTATTCTATGACCATCGGTTCCCCTTTTACATTAATCAGCCCTAGAAAGATAAACCCTTTGTAGAGAATTTCCTCTTCCTGCAATCCTTTTACGGTGGGCTCTATGATGCGGGTGCGTACCTTCTCCATGAACTCTTCGTTAGCAAAAGGAACCGGAGTGACACTACCCATTCCGCCGGTATTCAACCCTTGATCGCCTTCTCCAACACGTTTATAGTCTTTGGCTACGGGAAGCACTTTATAATGTTCGCTGTCAGTGAGTACGAAAACGGAGCATTCTATGCCGCTTAAGAATTCCTCGATGACAACGGTTGCACTGGCCTGTCCGAACATACCGTGAAGCATTTCTTTCAATTCCTTCTTGGCTTCTTCCAGTGTGGGAAGAATAAGCACTCCTTTACCAGCACAAAGTCCGTCGGCCTTTAATACGTAAGGAGCTTCAAGACTTTCCAGAAAAGCGAATCCCTCTTCCAGATTATCAGCGGTGATACTCTTATATCGTGCCGTAGGGATATGGTGACGTTGCATGAATCCTTTTGCAAACTCCTTGCTACCTTCCAGTTGTGCGCCTTTGGCTGTAGGTCCGATGATTGCGATGTGGCTGGTAGCGGCGTCTTTGCCAAACTCCTCATAGATGCCTTGTACCAAGGGATCTTCAGGGCCTACAACAACCATATCAACCTTTTGTGCCAGGGCAAACTCTTTCAGTGCAGCAAAATCTGTTGCCTTGATAGGTACATTCTCGCCAACTTCACGGGTCCCTGCATTGCCCGGAGCAATGTATAAATGTTCAACTTTAGGACTTTGAGCCATTTTCCATGCCATGGCATGTTCCCTGCCACCTGAGCCTAATAAAAGAATATTCATCTTGATCTATTGTTTTTAGTTCTTAATTCACCTTTTGTTCTTCAATACCCCTTCCGTTTATTTGAGATAATCCTCAAAGTACCGCGTAATCTTTTCGTGTAAGTGTACCCGGTCACGTCCCAATACATTGTGCTTATGTGTGGGGTAAGTGAAGAAGTCGGGATAGGTACGGGCATCAATGCAAGCTTTGAGGAAAGAGAGTGAATGCTGTGGAACGCAAGTATCATCATGGTCGTCGTGGATAATGAGCAAATGTCCTTTCAGATTGCCTGCCAGGTTCTTTAGATCACATTCCTTATAACCTTCCGGATTGGTTTGCGGAGTATCCATATAGCGTTCTCCGTACATCACTTCGTAGTACTTCCAGTCAATAACCGGACCGCCGGCAACCCCCACTTTAAAGATTTCGGGATGGCGCAACATCAGTGCCACGGTCATGTGTCCTCCGAAGCTCCATCCGTGAACACCTATGCGGTTGGCATCGATATAGGGAAGGCTCTTGAGGAAGTCAACGCCTTTCACCTGATCTTTACATTCTTCAATGCCTAAGTGGCGGAAGGTGACATTCTCAAATTCCAGTCCCCTGTTTTCACTGCCGCGATTGTCAAGGGTAAACAGAATGTAGCCTTTATTGGCCATATAGATATCCCATCCGCGGGCACCGTTTTGCCACCCGTTGTTTATCATTTGGGCATGAGGACCGCCATAAACATAAATAATCACGGGATATTTCTTGTTCGGGTCGAAGTTAGCCGGTTTAGTCAGGCGGTAATAAAGATCGGTTGTTCCGTCAGCAGCCTTTATGGTGCCCACTTCGAAAGTAGGCATTAAGAATCCTTCATAAGGGTCCTTGGCCTGAAATAAGGTAAAGTCTTTATCAGCCCTGCCAGCGGTGGAGCATACTGCAATGGTTCTCGGATCTTTAGGTGAAGCGTAACGGTCAATCAGGTATTTCCCACTTGCAGAGAGTTGTATGCCGGAATGTGTGGCATTCTTTTCCCCGATGAGGTGTCGCTTTCCTGTTCTTAAATCCACTCCGTAAATGTTGCTTTGGAGAGGGGAAACCTCGGTACTGCTGATAATCACTTCGTGCTCGGTGCGGTTAAAACCTACTATATCCTGTACCAACCATTTGCCGGATGTGAGTTGCTTGATGAACTTTCCGTTGACGTCATACAGATACAAGTGGTTGAAGCCGTCTTTCTGGCTTTGGTAGATAAACTTGGAACTATCCCATGGTAAGAAAACAATGGGGTGTTGAGGCTCAACATATTTAGAACTGGTCTCTTCAAGAAGAGTTGCCTGCAAATCGCCGGTTGCAACGTCATACCGACATAGCTTTGCATGATTCTGGTCCCTGTTTAGTTCAACAAGGTAAAGGTTCTTCTCATCCGGCGCCCAACTGATATTCGTGAAGTAGCGGTCGGTGGGATCACCTGCTTTGAGGTAAACCGTCTTTTGGGTTGCCGGATTGTAGATGCCGACAGTGACTTTATGGCTCGTCATGCCCGCCATAGGATAACGGATATAATCCACTTTACCAATACGTGCGGTGATGTCAACCAACGGGTATTGGGCAACCATGCTCTCATCCATCCGGTAGAAAGCGAGTAAATCTCCTTTGGGACTCCAGAAGGTACCTTTGGTTATACCGAACTCATTCCGGTGTACACTTTGTCCACATACAATCCCGTCAGGCTCATTTGTTATTTGCTGAATATCGCCGCTTGCCGTACATACGTATAGGTTGTTGTCTACCGTATAAGCCAAATGACGGCTTATTTCGTTCCAGTCCTGGTTCTCCGCTTTCTCGGGACAGGGCTGATTCCATACTATTGTTTTCTGCTTCCAGTCAATAAGTACCCTGTTCTTGCTTGTATTGACCAGCATTAGTGTAGGGTATTTGTCTTCCTTTAATGCTTTAGCACCCTTTAAAGTTGCTAGGTCATTCAAGAACAGAGCACGGTAGAAACTATGTATCTTCCCGAGTTCCTTCTCCGCAAGCAGCTTATTTGCTTCATCTAACGTGATAACCGGAAATTCCTTTTTGGTCTTTTGGTCTACCCGGGTACCATTTACCTGATCGATGCCTAATTCCAGACAAGCAAAGTCTCCATACCATTGGTACCATTTGTTCTCAATCCGTCGGTAGGTTTCTCCACCGGGAATTAAATCGTCCAACGTTGGCTGTTTTAGGTCTTGTGCCATTGCATTCGTTGCAAAAAGGGTAAATAGTGTCAATGAAGTAATGTATATCCACTTACTTTTTCTTGTCATATTGCTTTGGATTTTTAGTTCTTTTCGTGAAGTCTCTCTCATAGTTGCTATGTCCCTGTCCTGTGCGCTCTTTTTCTGTGCGTTCCTGTCTGGAGTGTCCTTGCGAGGAATATCTTTGAGTGGGACGGTCTTGATGGCGTCCTTCATTCTTTGTTTCATATTCCCTGGAGTGCCCCCGCGGCTTAAATTCTCTGGGTTTGTGGTATTCTTTGGAGTCGGGATACTTTCTCCTTCTTTCCTGAGGCGAATCTTCGGCATCCTTCTGCCTGAATTCTCTGTATTTGCCGTCAAATATTTCATATTTACGAAATTCGCATTCCAAAGCTCCGTTAAACAAAGGTACTTTCTCTGTTGCCTTTAGTCCAATCTGATCGAAGCACTCTTCCCGGTAGGAAAGTACCCATGCCGTATTTCCCACAAAAGCATGTTTCAATCGCTCTCCGATCATTTGGTACAAACCTAACAAGTCGTTTGTTGAGATGCGCTCTCCATAAGGGGGATTGGTGATTATAATAGCTTTTTCCGCAGGTTGTTCAAACTGCTGGAAAGGTTGTAGTTGCAGGGTGATGTCTTTGGAAACACTTGCCGCTTTTATATTGTGCGTGGCTATATCAAAAGCTTTGGGGCTGTTGTCGTACCCGTAGATGTGGTGGGTGAACTTACGCTCCTGACTGTCATCGTTGTAGATGGAGTCAAACAAGTCCTGATCAAAGTCATTCCATTTCTCGAAAGCAAACTCTTTACGGAATACTCCCGGGGAGATATTGCGTGCAATCAGTGCAGCTTCAACAGGAATGGTTCCCGAACCGCACATTGGATCGATTAAATCGCACTCTCCATGCCAACCGGTCATCATGATCATACCCGCAGCTAGTACCTCATTTAAAGGTGCTTCCACTGCTTCCTGACGATAGCCCCGGCGGTGAAGTGATTCACCGGAAGAATCAAGTGAAAGGGTACAGCTTGTTTGGGCAATATGGATGTTCAATGAAATATCCGGTTTATTGATGCGTACCGAAGGGCGTTTGCCCATCTTCTCCCGGAAGTAATCTACTATGGCATCTTTTACTTTGTAAGATACAAACTTGGAATGGCGGAACTCTTCGCTAAAGACTACTGCATCTACGGCAAAGGTTTTGTCTATGTCCAAATAGTCCTCCCACTGGATGGACTTTATTTGCTCGTAAACTTCGTCGGCATCTTTGGCCGTAAACTGTTTGATAGGCTTTAAAATGCGGATTGCTGTCCGGAGACAGAAATTTGCCTTGTATAACATTTCCTTGTCGCCACTGAATGATACCATGCGGCGCCCAATCTGTATGTTGTCTGCTCCGAGTACAGTAAGTTCCTGTGCTAATACTTCTTCCAAACCCTGAAATGTTTTGGCGATTATCTCAAAAGTCTCCATGCTGATTCTTTGTTGTTTACGATTAATATGACTAAAAACGATTCTTTTTTATAGCATTCGTCCGTCCGTGGGGCAGGCTCTATTTCTTTGCTTTGGTTTGTACAATCCGGGCTCCAGCCGGAACATTTTCCGTTACCCAGATATTACCGCCGACGGTTGCTCCCTGTCCAATTGTTATACGCCCCAATATGGTTGCATTGGAGTATACAATAACGTTATCTTCCAGAATGGGATGGCGGGGAATACCTTTAATCGGCGTTCCGCTTTCGTCCAACGGAAAGCTCTTGGCACCAAGGGTTACGCCCTGATAGAGTTTCACGTTATCACCAATGACGCAGGTCTCTCCAATGACGACGCCTGTGCCATGATCAATAGTGAAGTGCTTTCCAATGATGGCTCCGGGGTGAATATCTATGCCGGTTTCGCTATGTGCCATCTCCGTAATGATACGGGGGATGAGCGGTACACCGAGAGTTAGCAAATCGTGTGCGAGGCGATAGTTGACAATGGCCCGTATGGCCGGATAGCAACTAATCACTTCCCCGAAACTGTGAGCTGCGGGATCTCCATTGTAAGCAGCTTCCACATCTGTGGCAAGTACCCGTCTCATTTCCGGTAAATGGCTGATGAACTTAGCTGCCAGTGCAGTTGCTTCTTCCCGTTGGCTTTCGGTACAGCAGCTGCATTCATCGTCTGTGCCGAAGCAAAGTCCTGCCAGGATCTGTTCCGTCAGCAAGTCGAAAAGATGTTCTACATTTACGCCTATGTGGTAGGTCATTGTGCGGCTATTAACCGTAGAGTTTCCAAAATAGCCGGGGAAGAGAATGGCACGCGACAATTCGATGATGTCATACAAGGCTTTGCCTGAGGGCAATGGATTGCCGTCCGTATGTTGGTGAAACAGTCCTTTATAAGATTCGCTTTCCGATAGCTCATCAACTGCCTGTGTCAGAATGTGGGTAAAACTGAGTGGACTCATTAGGATATCCTTAATTTATTAGGGTACAAAGGTAAGGATTCTTATGCAAAATCCCTCATTTATAGTATGAAAATCCCACAAATGTGGTATTCTGTTTAAACTATTATACCCTTACTTTTGTAACAAAGAAAAGTAGATCTAATTTAAAACTCTAAAGATATGGCTAAAATAGCAAAATGTCTTACCGATTTGGTGGGCAATACTCCTTTATTGGAGCTTAGTAATTATAATGCAGATAAAAAGTTAAACGCCCGTCTGGTTGCAAAGTTGGAATACTTTAATCCGGCTGGAAGTGTGAAAGATCGCGTAGCATTGGCGATGATTGAAGCGGCGGAAGCTTCCGGTCGTTTACAAGCCGGAGCTACAATTATAGAACCTACGAGTGGTAATACCGGAGTGGGATTGGCTTTTGTGGCTGCCGCAAAAGGATATAAGCTTGTCTTAACGATGCCCGACACCATGAGTCTGGAACGTAGAAACCTTTTAAAAGCATTGGGTGCCGAACTGGTGTTGACACCCGGTGCATCGGGAATGAAGGGAGCTATTGCCCGTGCTGAGGAATTAAAAGAGACTACTCCCGGTAGTGTGATCCTGCAGCAATTTGATAATCCTGCAAATCCTGATATGCATGAACGTACTACAGGACAAGAAATCTGGCAGGACACAGACGGTAAGGTGGATATCTTTGTTGCCGGAGTAGGTACGGGGGGAACAGTCAGTGGAGTAGGGAAAGCGCTGAAAGGGCATAATCCTTCGGTAAAGATTGTAGCAGTTGAACCTGCGGATTCTCCGGTATTGTCCGGTGGTGCTCCGGGTCCTCATAAAATACAAGGTATCGGAGCCGGGTTTGTGCCTAAGAATTATAATGCGGGAGTGGTTGATGCAGTTTTGCAGGTAACCAATGATGATGCTATTCGTACTAGTCGGGAACTGGCTCGTTTAGAAGGCCTGTTGGTAGGTATTTCATCTGGTGCAGCTGTAAGTGCAGCAACCAGTCTGGCCGCCTTGCCGGAAAATGAGGGAAAGACCATTGTAGTGCTTCTTCCTGATACCGGTGAGCGGTATTTGTCAACGCTATTGTATGCTTTTGAAGAATATCCGCTTTAGAAGGTGGAAGTCTTCTTGTCTGATTTGGGCATGTCCTAATCTAATAAAAGGTCCTACCATTACTCTGAAAAAGTGAAGTGAACCCCAAAGTTTGGACAAAAAACTTTGGGGCTTATTTATGAATAAAAAACATTCCTTCTCTGACCGTCTGATGTATATGCATCTGCTTGAAGATGGTT
>JALCME010000028.1 GCA_022648295.1 Bacteroides sp.
TATTGGTGGCGGCGGACCGATTGCCTGTATTGGTGGCGGCGGACTGATCGCCTGTATTGGTGGCGGCGGACCGATTGCCTGTATTGGTGGCGGCGGACTGATTGCCTGTATTGGTGGCGGCGGACTGATTGCCTGTATTGGTGGCGGCGGACTGATCGCCTGTATTGGTGGCGGCGGACCAATCGCCTGTATTGGTGGCGGCGGACCAATTGCCTGTATTGGTGGCGGCGGACTGATCGCCTGTATTGGTGGCGGCGGACTGATCGCCTGTATTGGTGGCGGCGGACTGATCGCCTGTATTCTTTTCCTTATTGCCCCAATTTACCTTGTCTATGATGAATTTAACCCCTGCGCTGATTAACCCCCTAAGTCCTATTTCGATTCCTATGTGTATTTTACTACATGCTATCTTATCACTTTCGGTCCTATCTATTACTTCCGATCCTTGGACCTCGCAATATCTTGTTAAATCTCCTTCTTTCGTAGCCGGCGGATAATACCCTAAAACATCAAACGGGTTTTCGCAATAATGAAATCCATTATTACATGCACGTATTTCCCCCTTTTCCTCGTAGTCTTTCCCTGATTCATATTGGAAATCCCTACATTTAAGGTTTTCATCAAAACCTTTATATCCTTTTATTGATTCATTTTCCATTTTTATTTTCCTTTTAATAAGTTCTCTAATTCTTCTAATTCCCTAAGCAGTCTATTTTGATTCTTAGCTATATAGCTTGATATCATAGAAAATACACCAAATGACACCCAGAACAGAAAGCTTAAACTTGCTATCGTAGCCATACTCAATAATAGAGATAGAGTGAAAATTGTCATTACAGGTATCACTTTCATAGCCATCCTCCTATATCATTTTATTACGGACAATAAACCTCTCCAGTGAGCGGACATCATACCAAATCATATTCCCTTCCTGGGCAAACGATACAAGGGCATTTACCCTTAATTTCCTTAGATAGTCCGCTGAACATCCCATAAATGCCATAGCCTCATCTTTACAAAGCCATACTTTTTGTACCGGCTGTACTTTTCCTGTATTTCTTTTCATGTCTAATTATGTTTAAAGCTTTAGCGTAAGCCTCGGCTATTGTTTTATATTCAAGTACCTTTTTCATGAGTTTTAATGATTCCAAAAAACTCGTATCCGCGTCCGTCGGCGTTCATATTCACTATCGTGTGTATTGTTTTCATAATTCCTCCTTATAGCTTCTGTTATACTCATCGATAGTCAAAGGGCGTTTTTTAATTGCATACCCTCTCTTTACAGCCTCAACGCGTATGCGTTCAGCATCACCCCCTACTGTTACACTTCTTAGTGCGTTTCTCACTGTTTGCTCGGTACAGTTGCATAACCTTGCCAGCTTTACAACTGATCCTCTTTCTACATTTAATGTTTTTGCCATTTCCTTATTGTTTTTAAATGATTATTTTTATTTTTGCCTTTTGTATCATTGGTTTTGTAACCCAAAACCTTTTTATAAATGTTTTGCGATGGCAAACATATCATAACTCTATGACAATTCAAAATATATAAGTCATAATATTATGATGTATAACATTAATTAACTAATATGAGTATGAAAGCCAAGATTAAGGATGAAATACTTTTATGTATTTCAAAAGATGATTATTCCTACAGAGAGAAGTATGACGCGAAGCTTATTAAAGATGTTGCTTCAATATTAAATGCAGATGGATATATCAGTATTACAGGCAACAAGATGTGCGATGTCTATCTTATGACTACAAAAGGAGATGCTTTTCTTTCAGAAGGGGGATATGTAAAAGAAAAAAAGCGAAAGATTATGAAGTCTCTCGCTAAATTATGGTACATGGCCATTGGCTATGCTGTTACCGAGCTTATGCACTTTTTATTAGGCTGAAAATAAAATCAACCAAACGGACCATGATAGTGCACAAGGCGCCTGCCAACATATAAAACGATATTTCCTTGATTTTTTGCTTCATGATTTTAAAATTAATAAGTTAAACAATATATGAATTTAAAAGACTTTATTAAAAGTACTATTTCTGAAATATCATCCGCTGTGATAGAATTAAAAGCGGAAAATGAGAGTACAGGATTAATAGTAAATCCTAGGGATATCGGCGGCCCTTATATTATCGGAGTGGTAGATGATAAAAGGGAGGTTTCACGCATTGATTTTAATCTTACCGTTTCAGAAGAAGACACTATTGATTCAGGTGGAGGCATTAAAATCAACGTTTTAAACGCCGGGTTAAACAATAAAAATAGTAATCAGGCGGTTAATACTGTCTCATTCTCTATTTTGGTTGCTTATCCGTAGATTTTGATGGTGGAGTATAAGGTTTAAAATCCGGTTCAGGGATTGTTCCGCTTTTTATGTAATTGTAGAACTTCTCCGCCTCATCTACCCATATACGGGTACTCAGGCTGCTACTATTAACCCTTCCTTGTGGCCCAAGAGTAGCCTTTTCTATTGACATGTGAAGGCAACGCTCTCTAAGCTTTTGATCTTCTGTTAATGGTTTTTCCATAATGATTAAGTTTTAAATTAATAAATAAGTTCGGTACAAATATATCATAATATTATGACTAATTCAATAAATGATAGAATAAATCAAATAAAAATTAAATTTTTCGGCGATGACAGAGGTAGTCATAAACAATTTATTGAAAAAATTGGAGTTGCTAGCAATACTGCCAGCAACTGGATTAAAGAAGGCTATAATATAGGAAGGGATGTAATAACTAAAATTCTCAAGGCTTTCCCAGAAGTAAATGCTAGATGGCTGATAACAGGTGATGGAGAGATGCTTATTAACATATCAGGCGATCCTATATCTAATGAAATTGAAATTGAATATAAAAACACGATAAGAGAACTCGAAGCAGAACTAAATCAACTCAAAGGGGAAAACAAAATACTTCGAGAAATGGTAGGGCTTCAAAATAAAGAAGCAAAAAATAAGACTGCGTAATAATTGATATTAAAACTAAAATAAGAATACAATGAAAAAGATAGTACTAATTATCGTTTTATCTATATCGTGCCTGTCTGCTATGGCACAATACAAGATATTTGATTTTGGCGGCCTTGAATATCGCGCCGACTGTCATTATAATAAAAATGATTTTATAACCATTAATATCCGCATGCAGAGCCTAGACGCCTATGACGTTAGTATTATGATAGGGACAAAAAAGGAATATGTATGCTTTATTAATATGCTTAATTTATTGAAAGACAAAATGATAGAATGGGACTCTATCTGTGTAAAAAACAACATTTCAACCATTAATAAAAATATACCTTATAAATACGGAAAGAAAGAAATACCTTCTATTCTTTTTAATAAATATTACAATTCAAGCCCTTTATACATGGGGTATACACGCAATAATAATATATCTAAAACTGTTTTATTTACTAGCGAGGTTAGCCATTTATTGAATAAATATATAAAATGTACCGGTGGACTTATAGCTTTCAACTCCCCAGAACAAATAGACGAGTTTATTAATGCTTTCCAGATGGCACCCATGACTAAATACATAGATGATCAACAAAATAAAATGAATTTATTGAAATAAAATATGCCTAATCACTTCAAACTATCAATCACCAACCTATTAGCCTCATCAATCTTCTTTTTATCAAAGTTGATATAGATGTCTGTAACCGAGTTTTGACTATGCCCCAGAGCGGCTGCGATCGTTTCTTTCGGGATGTCTAGTTCCGCAGCGATGGATGCCCATGTATGACGGGACCAATAAGAACTTATATCAGGAAAAAGAGGAGTTATTACTTTCTTTCCGCCTCTTCCTACTCGTTTACATTCTCCTATTTGTTTTAAGGCTATTCCCATTCTGTGGAGAAAATCCTTATAGTCTTTATATTCATCCAGTACGTTTAATAAGTAGTCGTTTCCGTGGTACCTGTTTATGATCTCCATTGCTTCCGGCTCTATCTTTATAGAGTATAATTTATTGGTTTTGGCTCTATGGTATTCAAGGCGGTTATTTATTATTCTTTTTGCTGTAAACAGATCGGCGGCATTTATTCCTATCAGGTAAAACATTAGCATGAATATATCTCTATATCTTCTTTGGTATTCTTCACACGGATAATCGCGTAGTGTTATTAGTTGCTCCCTGGTTAATGATCGCTTAGATGTTTCTTCCTTCTTTATTTTGAATTTTCTAAAGGGATATACGGTTATTATTTCTTCATCTATGGCATAATTGAATATGGCTCTTATATTTCGTAAGTGTATAGCATAGGCGTTTATCTTCATGGTTTCAGACATCCAATTCTCGAAGGATGTTAGCCAGGCTTTATCCATGCTTTCAAATGTACAATACGGGTCATACCTTAGTATCTTTACTTTGGTTTGCTCATATACACTCTTTGTTCCTTCTTTTGTTTTTAGGGCTATAAAATCATCCATGTAGTCTACAAATACTTTCCCGGATCGTTTTCCGTTTATAGCCTCATCTATTTTATCTTTGATCTTATTAATTGGGATGTTTTTTATATTGGTCCTTTCTGCTAATTCTAGGATGGTCCTTTCTGCTATTGATAGAGAGTTCCTGATCTTGATGTTCTTGGATTGATAGGCCGTCGCTTGTTTGTTTAACTGCCCGTTTTCGTATTGATCCTCTAAGGCGGATATACCTAAATCTATTCTTTCATGGTCTCCGCGATGGGATAATGATATTCGTATAGGGTATTCTCCGTTTTGCTTTTTGCGCCTTTTATCTAATGTAATTTTTATAGATGCCATTTTACGATATTTTTTTGCCCGCTATTTGCCCGTAAAAATATAAAATAAACCAAAGAAAACGATAGAAAACCAATCTTTATGTGATTTAAGAATAAAACAAAAGCGTCTACAACATACTGTAGACGCTTTATTCATCGGACTTTGAGCGGCAAACGAGGCTCGAACTCGCGACCCTCAGCTTGGGAAGCTGATGCTCTACCAACTGAGCTACTGCCGCAACTTTAATTAAAAGCGGTGCAAATGTAATGCAAGTTTTTTTATATTCAAAATAATCGCGTACATTTGCTAGCATTAAAATAAAAAAACTACGGAACTTTACACTTATAAAGTTTACATGAAAAGGATTATACTTATCACAGGAGGAGCCCGTTCGGGCAAAAGCAGTCAGGCAGAAAAATTAGCGTTATCCCTCTCTCCTAATCCCGTATATTTAGCTACCGCCCGAATATGGGACGAAGAATTTCGACAACGGGTAATTCGCCATAAACAACAACGCGGACCGGAATGGACCAATATTGAAGAAGATAAGCAACTCAGCCGACATCAACTTAGCGGACGTATAATACTAATAGACTGCGTAACATTATGGTGCACTAATTTCTTCTTTGATCTAAAAGCTGACATCCAACAGGCCTTATCCGCAATTCAGAGAGAATTTGATCTGTTTACAGAGCAAGATGCCACATTCATTTTCGTAACGAATGAAATAGGGATGGGAGCTACTTCAGACAATGAAATACAACGGAAATTTACCGATATGCAGGGATGGATGAACCAATACATTGCCACACGAGCTGACGAAGTATGGTTTATGGTATCCGGGATACCGTTAAGAATCAAATAAATAAAGTATATTATCAATAGAATTAACGACACAATATTAAAGATTAGCTAATGAAAACATTCAAGATTACTCATCCGGACGAAAATATCCGTGAGGCTCTTATAAACAAGATAAACAATCTAACCAAACCAAAAGGCTCCTTAGGTACACTCGAAGAATTGGCACTACAAATCGGATTAATACAACAAAGCCTCTCACCTACTTTGGAACATCCGCAAAATATTATATTTGCCGCAGATCATGGCATTGTGGAAGAAGGAGTCAGCTTATCCCCTAAAGAAATAACCTGGCAACAAATAAGCAACTTTCTACATGGTGGTGCAGGAATCAACTTTCTATGCCGCCAACACAGTTTTACCCTGAAGATTGTGGATGCGGGAGTGGATTACGACTTACCATACGAAAAAGGTATTATCAATATGAAAGTCCGTAAAGGCACGCGGAACTACCTACACGAAGCAGCTATGACTAATGAAGAATTGGAACTATGCATTGAACGGGGTGCAGAAATTGTCCGCCAATGCTACAATGAAGGGACCAATATCATTAGCTTCGGAGAAATGGGCATTGGAAATACTTCATCTTCATCAGTATGGGGTAGTTATTTCACTGGCATCCCTTTAGAACAATGCGTGGGTGCTGGCAGTGGACTTGACAGTGCTGGTATCTGTCATAAATACAACATATTAAAACAAGCAATGGATAATTACAAAGGAGATGGGTCTCCCTTGGACATTATCCGTTATTTCGGCGGTTTGGAAATGGTTATGGCCATTGGTGCCATGTTACAGGCAGCTGAACTAAAAATGATTATTCTCGTAGATGGATTCATCATGACAAGTTGTATGCTTGCCGCAAGCAAACTTTATCCGGAAATAATGGCATATGCCATATTCGGACATTGCGGAGATGAAGCAGGACATAAACTGCTCCTCAACGCAATAGGAGCTAACCCTCTGTTACATTTAAAGTTACGTCTTGGAGAAGGGACGGGGGCTGTTTGTGCCTATCCGATTATTCAATCTGCCGTAAAGATGATTAACGAAATGGATACGTTCGTGCATGCTGCTATCACCAAATACTTTTAATAGATCAGAAAACTTTGAAGATCAAACAAAAAAATGTAATTTTATCCATGATATTATAAAAAGCGCATTAAGCTATAACTAATGAAAATTCTCGCAGCATTCATATTTTTCACACGGCTTCCCTTCTGGCGCATCAGCAAAGTACCGTCGGAGTATTTCAAGGGCATTGTTCCATATTGGTCGTTCACCGGGTGGTTAACAGGTGGTGTTATGACCGGAGTATTATGGCTAGCAGCCCAAATATTGCCAATTCACATTGCATGGATACTTGCTATGATATCCCGTTTACTCCTTACAGGATGCTTGCACGAAGATGGACTGGCCGATTTCTTTGACGGAATGGGTGGCGGTAGTACTCGTGAGCGGACTCTTGCAATTATGAAAGACTCACAAATAGGAAGTTACGGAGTCATCGGATTAATCGGATATTTCCTATTATTACTCATGTTGATGTGGGGATTACCTCTGAAATTAGTTTGCGTACTCGTAGTCAGCGGAGATAGCTGGAGCAAGTTCTGCGCTTCACAATTAATTAATTACCTGCCATACGCACGTAAAGAAGAGGAAAGCAAAGCTAAGGTGGTATATAAAAGCATGACGTGGAAAGAATTATCCACAGACTTTGTAGGTGGCATATTACCCCTTATATTACTCCTTCCTTTGAATTTATGGCCTGCCACACTGTTTCCTTTGCTAACCTTCATCGCGATTTACAAACTATTGAAGCGGCGCATACAAGGATACACGGGTGACTGCTGTGGAGCAACATTCTTACTATGCGAACTTTCATTTTATTTAGGTGCAGTCATCCTGCATTATGTCTATCTTCGATACGGAAATATTTTATAATATATCAAAACAAACATTTACTATAATGGAAATCATTCTTATCAGACATACTTCTGTTGATGTACCTTTAGGGGTATGCTATGGTCAAACAGATGTTCCTTTACGGGAAACGTTCCAGGAAGAAGCTGCTGTTACTGCCATCAATTTAAAGAATTGCCAGAATAACGGCAGAGACTTTGACCATGTATATACCAGTCCCTTGAGCCGTTGCGTACGCCTAGCTTCATATTGCGGATACAGTGATGCAGAACGGGATGACCGGATTATGGAAATCAACTTCGGACAATGGGAAATGAAACGCTTCGAGCTTATCAATGATCCTAGATTACAAGACTGGTATAATGACTACTTACATGTAGAAGCTACAGGTGGGGAATCATTTTCGATGCAATATAAAAGAGTTTGTAATTTTTTAGATGAACTGAAGAGAAAGAGCTATAAACAAGTTGCAGTTTTTGCCCATGGAGGGGTACTTATTTGTGCTCAAATTTATGCAGGTCTTATTCAAATCAAAGAAGCCTTTTCTTCCCTTCCACCTTTTGGGGGAATTATTCGGATTACAATTTAATTAAAATAGCAACAATTGAGCCATCTTTTTTATAGATTTGCCAAACATATTACACCAATTATATCATCAACTAATCTTAGAAAAAACAATGATGGAATTACCTGAAACAATAGTGACAACAGCACAAATCAACGATACATTGACAGGCAAAAAGATAACGCATGTATTTAATGCCACCAAGTTACACCGGTTTGCTTTTTTTCACGGAGATCCCAAAGAATATGAGAAAATACTAGCCGGTAAAATTATTAAATCGGCTACAGGATATGGCATGTTCATTGACTTGGTTCTTAATGATGAAACAATCATCAGCGTAGGGGAAGGAGCAAACATGAAATACAGAAAGCCGGGAGATAAAATACCCGGCAGTTACCAACTTTTAATAGGATTCGAAGATAACTCCTTTCTCGTATTCTCCATATCGTTATATGGTTTTATTGGAGTTTATCCCGATGGCGTTATTGACGAAATTTACCATAAACAAAACAAAGAGAATCTCTCACCTCTTCAGAAAACGTTCAGCATGGAATATTTCAGCACACTGATAGCGCAATGCTCCCCCAATTTATCGGTCAAAGCATTACTTGCTACGGAACAACGCTTACCTGGCATAGGCAACGGTGTACTGCAAGATATTTTATTTAAGGCTAAAATGAATCCAAAGCGTAAAATATTGACACTAGACATTACAGAAAAAGAAAAGCTTTACCTAACGATAAAACAAACTTTACAGGAGATGGTCCTTAAAGGAGGACGGGATGTACAAAATGACCTCTTTGGTAATCCGGGGAAATATCACACAATACTTTCCTCCAAGACATATAAAGAACCATGCCCTGTTTGCGGAAGTTGCATCAGAAAAGAAGCCTATATGGGAGGAACAGTCTATTATTGCCCCACATGTCAACCACTCCCCAATAAATGAACTAAACAAGCAAAGACATCACAGTAGCAGTCAGGACAACTATTATCAGCATAATTATTTCTGCCCGACGATTAATGCGTACGGCTAGCTGCATATCCATCGTAGTTAGAAGGCGGTCATTCTCACCGATATAAGGTTTCCAAACCTCTTCACCAAAATAAAAATGAGGCCCTCCGAAACGACAGTTAAGAATGCCCGCCAATGCAGCTTCGGGATAACCGGAATTGGGACTGGCATGTTGTTTACCATATTTTCCGACAAAAGTCAATAACCTGAGAAAGTCGGAATGACGGGACACAATCATCAAGAAAGTCGTAAGACGAGCCGGAATATAATTAGCAACATCATCCATACGGGCAGCAAAATGCCCGAATTCACGATAACGCTCATTACGATAACCAATCATTGAGTCAAGCGTATTTATCATTTTATAGGCCAGCATACCAGGCACTCCTAATACCATATACCAGAACAACGGTGCTATGACTCCGTCACTCAAATTTTCAGCCAAGGTCTCCAATGCCGCGGTACGCACTTCTTGAGCAGAAAGGGATGAGGTATCACGTCCCACAATACGGGCCACTTGTTTCCGACCTTCCTCCAAAGAGCGGTCTACGACTTCAAATACCATCCGTACCTCTTTAACTAGCATTGTTCCGGCCAGACAATAAAATATTGCTAATATCTGAAAGCTTAAAAGCACTCCGAGAGAAAAAGATGCAGCCCATCTGAGTAATAAATCTGACAAGATATAAACAACACCAACCAGTAAAACAGAGATAACCATACCCTTTACAATTTTTCCTCCCCCTTTATTAAACCGATGTTCCATGAAAGAAATCACCTTACCAAAGCCAACAACAGGATGAGGTAACCAAGACGGATCACCTAACCAAAGATCAAGTATCCAAGCTGTTAGTAAAGGCAAACTAAGGTTGAATGCAACCCCTAGTAAAATCAAAACACTTTCCATTATTCAACATCCTTAATATTCAGAAAACCATTGTGCTATTGCTGTAAGCAATCGATTATTTTCTCCAGGGGTTTGTGTAGCTATACGGAAAAAATGTTCATCCAAACCTTCAAAATTAGAGGCATCACGAATCAATATGCCATGCTTTCTCACCAGATAGTCTTTCAAAGCTGAGACTTTTCCCACACGCAAACGTACCAGCATAAAATGAGTACGAGTATCCCAGACCTCCAGTCCTCCCAACTGTTTTAATGCAGCGCTCAAGCGTTTTGCCTCTTCCAAATAGGCAGGCAGATCCAATGACGTTGATAATTCATGTTCCGACAAATAAAGTCCCGCCTCAATGGCAATACTATTCACCGACCAAGGCATGCGATGAGTGCGTAGTCGATCAATCAATCCCTCACATCCGGTAACATATCCTAAACGCAATCCGGGTAACGCATAACGCTTTGTCATGGAGTGTAACAGTAAAACATTGGGATATCCGGCAGCTTCTTCAGGAGTGAATAAGGATTCCAGTGTAAAGTATTCATAAGACTGGTCTATCACAAAACAAACCTCAGGATGTGCAAGAATCAGAAATGTAATCGCCTGTTTATCATGCACTTCTCCTGTCGGATTATTGGGATTACAAAGCCACAACATACGAATATCATCCCCAAAGGACAATTGATAAATGGAAGTCACCCGATGACCGTGCATACTACAAGCATCGAAATATTCGCTGAACGTGGGTTGCAGAATTGCCGTATTTGTCCCTCTGAAAGTCTGTGCAATCAAATAGATAGCCTCCGTAGCTCCATTGGTTACCATCACCGATCGTGCGGGTAAATGATATTTTAACGCCAGTCGCGCTTCAAGAGTGAAAGGCTCCGGTTCCGGATAACAAGTCAGCAAGTTACTGCATTTACAACTCGTTGCATCAGTCGGTACCAAGCATTGGCACAAGTGCTTCTGCAAAGCAGATAAGTCCACTCTATTGAAAACATTCGAACTGAAATTAGCTATTATCGGTTGGGAATATTTATAAGAATCGTCTCCATGTCCTTCAATCATGATCAGTCAATATTTTATAAATAAGTTCCATATTCACGTGATTGCGCACATGATCTGCCAACTTATTGTACTGTTCTTCCTTAAACTCACGATAATCAAATGCCGGAGCCTCAACCAACTTATCCATAAAAGGTTCCAGCAAAAAATCAATAAAAGATGGATTATCCAGAATACCATGTATATAGGTCCCCAAACAAGTGTGGTCCACAAAATAACCATCCTCGCTCCCATCTTCCAGAATATTTAAAGGAGAAGCAGAGACTCCTTCCACAGGTGAAGTTCTTCCCATATGAATCTCATATCCCGTACAGGAAGTATCCACTGTACCTGTGACAAAACAGAACTTCACTTGACGGCTCACCTTCTTTCCGGTCATATAAGTAGTCACAGGCAACAATCCTAGACCAGGAAGACGCTCAATCTCTCCTTCTACATGATCCGGATCACAAATTTCTTGTCCCATAAGCTGGTAACCGCCACAAATACCCATGACAGCGGTTCCTTCACAATGGGCACAGAGAATGGCCTGAGCTACCCCATTACGACGCAATTCATATAAATCGGAAAGCGTACTCTTTGAACCAGGTAGTAAAATTATATCCGCTTTTGCCAACTCATCCGTATTATTCGTATAAAATAAGTGTACCCGGGGATCACGCTCCAGCACATCAAAATCAGTAAAATTGCTCAGATGGCGCAGCAGTACTACAGCCACATTAACCTTACCACGTTCCGCCTGTATGGATTTACCAGATAAAGCAACCGAGTCTTCTTCTTCAATATAAATATCTTTATAATAAGGTACTACTCCCACTACGGGAATGCCGCAAAGATTTTCCAGCATTTTAATGCCCGGTTCAAACAACCTGATGTCACCTCTAAACTTATTAATGAGTATTCCTTTCACCAGTTTCCTTTCTTCGGGAGAAAGTAACATAATAGAACCGTAGACACTAGCAAACACACCACCACGATCAATATCAGCAACCAATATGACATCGGCATTGGCATGCATAGCCATAGGAAGATTCACCAGATCACAATCACGCAGATTAATCTCCGAAATGCTACCTGCACCTTCCATCACAATAGGGTTATAACATACAGCCAGTCGATCATAAGCAGCACAGACTTCTCCTCGAAGCCCTTCACGACCTTCACGGTTAAAGTAGTCGTAGGCATCGCGATTACCTATTGGCTTACCGTTAAGTACCACCTGCGAAATACAATCAGACGATGGCTTCAACAAAAGGGGATTCATATCCGTATGACAAGGCACTCCCGCTGCCTCTGCTTGCACAGCCTGAGCCCGGCCGATCTCCAATCCCTCTGGTGTAGCATACGAATTCAGAGCCATATTCTGTGCCTTAAACGGTGAAGGGGAATATCCATCTTGCTTAAAGATGCGGCAAAAAGCAGTAGCAATAACACTTTTACCGACATCGCTTCCTGTACCGGCAAACATAACAGGATGTAATTGAAGAATACTTTTCATTTATTTCATCATTGAGCTGCAAAGGTAATAAAAGAGGAGGCATCCCGGAAAATACACAGATGAAAGTTTAACTGAAAAACAAATGAGGTAAGAAAGAGTCCGATTTGCAATCTTCGAAAAATGCAAGTGCCTACTTGTTGAGAAAAGGAGCAGATTTATTCCTGTTAAAGATAGCATATATGCGTCAAAACTCTTACCTTAGCTGCCTAAATAAATTGAATAACATGATTACCGAAGCTCTAAAAAATTTATATATACAGCAGACCGGGAACACACCGGAAAGTATTGAAGAACTTCCTTCATCCGGTTCCAACCGACGCTATTTCCGGCTGACAGGTTTACCTACCTTGATTGGAGTTAGTGGTACTTCCCTTGAAGAAAACCGTGCATTTATATATATGGATGCACATTTCCGCGAAAAAGGATTACCAGTCCCCCAAGTAGTGGCCCAAAGTGAAGACAGTGCTTTTTATCTACAAGAAGATTTAGGGAATACCCTACTCTTTGATGCCATTGAGAAGGGACGTAAGAGCAGTGTCTTTGATGAAGAAGAAAAATTATTATTGCGTAAAACCATCCAGTTACTCCCCTCCATACAGTTTGCAGGAGCAGATGGGATGGATTTTTCTTATTGTTATCCGCAAGCAGAATTTAATAGCCGTTCCATTCTCTGGGATTTAAACTATTTCAAATATTGTTTTCTAAAGGCTACAGGAATGGAGTTTCAGGAAGATCGTCTGGAAGATGATTTCCAAAAGATGTCGGATGTCTTACTACGTAGCTCTTCAGCTACATTCATGTATCGTGATTTTCAGTCACGAAACGTTATGATTAAGGATGGAGAACCCTGGCTTATTGACTTTCAAGGCGGACGAAAAGGTCCGGTATATTACGATGTAGCCTCATTCCTCTGGCAAGCGAAAGCCAATTATCCGGAAAGTTTACGCAAAGAACTTCTACAAACATACATCGATTCCTTACGCAAATACCAACCGGTGGACGAAGCCTATTTTTATGCTCAATTGCGTCATTTCGTACTATTCCGTACCATGCAGGTATTGGGAGCATACGGTTTTCGTGGCTACTTTGAAAAGAAACCTCATTTCATTCAGAGCGTACCATTTGCCATTGAAAACCTTCGCCAACTGTTAGAAGAACCATATCCTGAATATCCATACCTTTGTCAGGTACTCAGGGAACTTACCGAACTGAAACAGTTTACAGACGATTTGCAAAAACGACGCCTAACGGTAAAAATCACCAGTTTTGCCTACAAGAAAGGCATTCCCGATGATCCATCAGGTAATGGCGGAGGCTTTGTATTCGATTGCCGTGCCGTAAATAATCCAGGTAAATATGAACGTTACAAGCCATTTACCGGACTGGATGAACCGGTAATTCGGTTCTTGGAAGACGATGGAGAAATTATCACCTTTCTGGAGCACGTATATGCGCTGGTAGATGCTTCTGTCAAACGATACATGGAACGTGGATTTACCAACCTTACGATCTGTTTTGGATGCACCGGTGGGCAACACCGTTCGGTCTATTGTGCACAACACTTAGCTGAACACCTAAATAAGCAATACGGTGTACGGGTTAACTTAATGCACCGTGAACAAAACATCGAACAGACATTCAAGGCTAAGAGCTAAGTCCGTTAATTAAGATGTCCCTTCACTCTAAATAAAAAAGAAAATCAATGAAAGCTATGATATTTGCAGCGGGACTCGGTACCCGTTTGCGTCCATTGACCGATCACAGACCTAAAGCACTTATCCCTGTTGCAGGTGTACCCATGCTCGAAAGGGTGATACTCCGCTTAAAAGAGGCAGGATTTGACGATATCACAATCAATATTCATCACTTTGGTGAACAGATTCTTGACTTTTTGGACACTCATGGCAATTTTGGTGTAAACATTCATATTAGCGACGAACGTGATGCCCTGCTTGATACAGGAGGAGGAATTAAAAAAGCCCGTCCATTTCTTGATGGCAATGAACCATTTCTAATTCACAATGCTGATATCTTATCGGATCTTGACCTATCTGCATTTTATCGTCATCATATAGAAAGCGGTGCCGATGCCACACTTTTAACCAACGAACGTACAACCTCACGCTACTTATTAATAAACAATAATCACCGCCTGTGTGGATGGACAAACATATCTACAGGAGAAGTCCTTCCTCCCGGTGTAGAATTTACAGGAGAGAACTACCTCAAACAAGCATTCGGCTGTGTACATGTACTATCCCCTTCCATTTTTCAATATATGGAGAAAAAACCGTGGACGGGCAAATTTCCCATTATACCCTTCTATACAAGCATATGCCAAAAAGCCATGATTCAATGCTATCCGGTAAACAGCAACAATTGGTTCGATATCGGCAAGCCGGAAACACTAACCAAAGCTGATGCATTCTATAAAGCACTATAAAACCTATCTAAAGTTTTTTTATTATTCAGATATTACATTCTTCATATTGGAGTAATTTTTCTATAAATAGCCACCTTTTTGAGACATATTTTAATATATTTGCATCAAAAAGAAATTCTCCATATGGCTTTAATAAAAAAATTATCTTCCATCCCTCTATACGTACAAATCCTGATAGGCATGATTGCCGGTATTATAATCGGGCTGGTAGCATTGCAATTGGACGGTACTCTTTTTATCAAGCATTGGGTACAACCTTGGGGACAACTTTTCATCCGTTTACTTCAGCTAATAGCCATACCACTTGTTTTTATTTCACTTGTGAAAGGAATAACCGGATTGAAGGATATTAGCAAAGTATCCAAAATAGGGGGAAAAACAATAGGTATATATATCATTACCACCTTAGTTGCTATTTTACTGGGGTTAGCCATGGGCCTCATTATCCAGCCGGGAAAATTAATCGATCGAAATGAAGTGGTTCATTTGCAAAAGAGCTACCAAGAGACCGTACAAGAAAAGAAGCAGGTTGCCGAACAAACCAAAGAACAAGGCCCATTAGCTTTCTTGAACGATATTGTACCCAATAATATCATAGCAGCATCCACTGATAATAGCAAAATGCTTCAGGTCATTTTCTTTGCCATCTTCTTTGGAATAGCCACATTAGCTGTTCCATCCCAACATACAAAACCAGTCATCTCTTTGTTTGACAGTTTAAACGATATTATATTAAAGATGGTGGATTATATCATCTCATTTGCACCATGGGGAGTAACGGCACTGATGGCAGGTCTAATCATTGACTTTGGTGGGAATACTAGTATTTTCAGTGCATTAGCAGTATACGCTCTGACCGTAATAGCTGCTTTGCTTATTTTGTTACTGTTCTTCTATCCTTTGCTGATCCATCTATTCAGCAAAGTCAGTCCCGGTAAATTTATTCGTTCCATGTACCCTGTCCAACTCTTCGCATTTACAACAAGTAGTAGTGCCGCTACCTTGCCAGTAACGCTGAAAACAGTGGAAAACAAACTCGGAGTACCTGAAGATATCAGCTCTTTTGTACTTCCTGTAGGGGTTACTATAAATATGGATGGAACATCATGCTATCAAACCATTGCCATACTTTTTATTGCACAAGTATTAGGTATTAATTTAAGTTTTTCCCAATTAGTCGTCATTGTAGCTATGACCGTACTCTCATCTATTGGTACACCGGGTATCCCCGGTGGAAGTTATGTCATCTTGGCTATGGTGCTTACATCCGTTGGTATCCCCGCCGAAGGATTAGCCTTGATTCTCGGCATAGACCGCCCTCTGGACATGCTTCGTACCTCGGTGAATGTAACAGGAGATGCAGCCGTATGCACTATACTGAACAGACAACAAAATTAAATCAAAATAAAAGCTACTTTGTATTAGTCTTGGATACAGGTTGATGCAGTTGTTTGGAATCAGAAAGAGTAGTAGAAGTCCTTTTTCTTTTGCCTAATTTACAAACCTTCTCCCACGCAGCTTTTTTAGCTTCATACTCTTCATACTGCTTCTCTAAATAATTATCAGCCATAAATCACTTACATTTAAACATTAGACGTTATGAGATTGACTCCTTATATTCTGCCAACAACTTTTCAGCAACTTCCCTATCTTCTTCTTTAATCATAATCTGAACCATTTGTGCAGAAGCAATGATAGGACCATAAGGAGCCCGCGTACTATTTCGCAAGAAACAATCAATGCCAGAATCCTTTAATATGGATTCCAACAATTGGCATTCCCAGAGTTCCCCTCTGAAAAGTTCAATAATTCGTTCTTTATCCATAGCTATTACCTTTTTATTTTGTTATACCTACAAAAACATTCCGCCATAAACAACCTCTCCTTCACCTACTTTTCCAAAATCTATAGCAAAAATAATCCAAATTCCTTATTTTTGCATATCTACTGACATTTTATTTAAAGAAATAAGAAAAACATGGAAACAATTAATACAGGAATAACGGCTTTCGGCATGTCCGGACAAGTATTCCATGCCCCCTTTATTAGCACTAACCCGCATTTCAAACTTTGTAAAATACTGGAGCGAAACAAAGAATTATCAAAGGAACGTTATCCTAATGCCATTATTGTCCGAAGCTTTGATGAGCTAGTCCATGACCCGGAATTAGAACTGATTATCATTAATACACCAGACAGTACTCACTACAAATACGCCCGCCAAGCTTTAGAGGCCGGGAAAAATATAATCGTAGAGAAACCTTTTACCAGTACTGTTGAACAGGGTGAAAAACTTATTGCTTTAGCTAAAGACAGAGGACTTATGTTAAGCGTATACCAAAACCGACGATGGGACGGCGATTATCTCACTGTAAAAGAGATTCTATCCAAAGGCCTATTGGGCAGGCTGGTGGAATTCGAATCAACTTTTGCACGTTATCGCAATTTCATTAAGCCCGATACATGGAAAGAAACAGGTAAATCAGGGGGAGGATTGACTTACAACTTAGGATCACATCTTATAGATCAAGCTATCCAACTCTTTGGAATGCCGGAAGCTATTTATGCAGAAATCGATACCATTCGTACTAATGGAAAGGTAGACGATTACTTTTTAATTCATTTTATACGTCCATTACTTGCTCCAGAAGTAAAAGTCACCCTCAAAGCCAGCTACTTGATGCGTGAAGCCGAACCACGCTTTACACTTCACGGTACATTAGGCTCGTATGTCAAATACGGAGTAGACAATCAAGAAGCTGCGCTTATGAATGGTACTCTTCCCAACCAACTTCACTGGGGAGAGGAAAAACCAAAAGAATGGGGATTGCTTCATACAGAAATGAACGGTATTGAAGTTCGCAAAAAATATCCCAGTATTCCCGGTAATTATGGAGGATTTTATGAAAATATATACGAGCACTTGCGCTTAGGTGAGCCCTTAAAGACAGATGCCCGTGATATACTGAATGTAATTAAAGTGATTGAAGCTTGTTACGAAAGTCAAACGAAAGAGCAAACGGTTTATTTATTCAGAAATGAAGATATGGTATAAACAACTTCAGCCCGAGGTTCAGTTGTTATAATTGTTATATGATATATTTTCCATGCCTGATTAATTTCGTTTTTTATCTCCACTTGTGCCGTTGGGTTTTTACATGTTATATCTACAGAAGAAAGGTAGTAGTAATAATAATTTTTTCACAAGTTATGCTTTGAGTTATTATAAATGCTTATTTTGCGCAAAAGTACAACAAATATTCCAACCAATATATAAATATCACAAAAAACGATGCACTTAGTTAACCTTTATAAAAAAGCATTTTTAGAGTAAAAGAAGAAATTAAACTACGTATGCTGCGTTGATTATTTAAGACATAAGGGAGCCACAAGATATCGGACAAACATTCAAATAACAGACTATTATAATCGCTCTATTCAAGAAGTAATAGAAAAAGAATGAAAAAATCAACCTAAGTGTGTGAATGGGAAGCAGCAGAATTCTGTATAAAAACACACTGAATTCTGCTGCTTTTATAACTAAGATTATACACGTAAATTATCTTAATATTTATGGGGCGACCTCCTCTGACCTTAAAAATTCATTTTGCCAGACCTCTTTAGTCAGTTTTTCCAATTCTTTATCATACATCACCATGTGATCATAATATTCTTTATCTTTTAAAATTGCATCAGCTTCAACATCTGTTCCGTGACTTTCATCAGTCAAGATATTAGAACGAAAGTTTTGATAATGATCACGAATAGAGCAGGGCATCAACAGATTTTCAGCATGCTTGGGATCATCATGCTGTGTTTTATCCTGCCAATTGCGGCCATTTACCATTAAAGAAGATTGCAAAGCCGTGCGAAGAGGTTTATTTTCAGTATACAGCCTATTTACATTATCCATGGTATAGGGGACAAAAACACATGGCATCACATCCCCATTCCAATCAATATAAACATATCCTCCACTACGTCCATAGGCAATACAGCCATTTACCAAAGTTCCGCTATTCCAGAAATCAGCTATCGGATAATCCTTCTTAAGCATCTGCTCCCACTTGCGATAAAGTTTCAATCTGTCCGCAGGACTAGGAACCATTTCAAAAGCTGACTTTCCACGCCCTATAGGCATCAGTTGGAATTGCCACATAAAAGACGCTCCTTGTTCATCAAAATAAAATTTATAGAAATCATCCGACAACAAAAGAGGGGTATTAGCCGACGTAGTAGTTACAGAAACCACAAAAGGCACTCCCTTTTTACGCAATAAATCAAAAGCCTTTAAGATATGCTTATAGACTCCATTCCCACGCCTTTCATCCGTTTCTTTTTCATATCCTTCTACGGAAATTGCAGGAACTGCATTAGCTGTTTTTTGCAACCTATCGGCCACTTCTTCGTCAATCAACGTACCGTTAGTATAAAACATAAAAAAGACATCGTTGTATTTCTCAAAGATATTCATTAAAGTTTTTTCCCCATCTCTATACATCAATGGTTCTCCACCGCTAATCACTACAAAACGGCCTTCCGCATTATTCCTAAAATCCCCTACAATTCTATCAAATACTTCATAAGACAAATGTGGAGTAGTTTTCGCATCACTACATGCATAGCAATTGGAACATTTTAAATTACAACGCTGGGTCGGGGAAATCACAAGGAAAGATGGAGGTTTAACTCCATACTTTAATTTATACTCATCAGAGAAAGAACGATAAGCAGCTTTATCACTATGAAAAGCTCCCCCAAGAAAACTATTACTTAAGTTCTTTAAAACATAACGAGAAATGTACCCCTTATTAATATTCATCAATGCACGGTGCAATAGAGCAATCGACCAATCGTATTTCTTCTTTTTCACGGCATCCAAATCTTTGTCGTTATCTTCTACGATACTCTTGTACATTTGGGACTCAACTTTCTTCATCATCCCTTGTTGGATCAATTTATGATCTAACATTGAAAATAAAATCTGATTCAAATTTAAAATAGCCATAACTAATTTATTTAAGTTCATCTAAAAATATCACTCTTAATATTCTCAAATTTTCTTATAAACAAGATTTATAAGACTTTATTGCCCTATTTACCAACACCAAAATTACTGAAATATTCTGTTTAGCGGATTATTTCCAAAAGTTTTTTGGTGGTTCATTAAAAAGAGATTCTCTAAATTTAGATGATATCTCCACTAAAAAGCATAATTCATAATCTTGTAACAAATACGAAATTAACTTTATGGCAGAAGTTATAACTATGAAAATAGCAGACAAGAAACAAAAATATAAATAGTCATATATCAGCTATATACTAATAATACAGAATCTCTACGAGGAAGATACTGTTCCTCTACGACGAAAGCACGCTTGCTCTACGAGCAACGGGGCTTTTCTCGTAGACGTTCTAACTGTTACACTGATAAATTGACAAAGTACATCATAGATCAACAATAAAATTCTCCAAAAGACAAAAGTCCTAAGCATATTCATCTAATCCAGTATACGAATTAGACTCTTCTCTTCCCTGTAACAATAAGAATGCTTTTAACGATTAAAAACAGTATCAATAATTAGTAATACCTCTGGAGATATCCATTCGGTTAGATTTGATTTTCCGGAAGTTCCAAGAAAAATTAAAAGTGAAATAACGCCCAAAATTATCCCTTTTTACGCTATTCACATAATTAGTTTACTATTTAAGATTACAACTATCCGATGATAAACATAGTTCCCCCTCACTAAAAAAGCACTTTTGTTATAGTACTTTTTTGATTTTCCATAGAACAGAAAATAGTCAAAATAAGTAAATATATTCTGTGTTTATTAGTTAATTAGATAAAATTTATCTTTATTTGAGAAATATTCTATCTGGGAATAAAGATCTCACATATAAACAATTTAAAATATCACATTTATGAAAAAAAACGTATTTACTGTATTACTAGCATCACTGTTAATAATATCATTCCAATTAATCTTCTCATGCAAAAGTGACTTAACCAATGACAATCCAATTCATGATACAACTGTAACTAACCCATTTTCATACGTAGGAACATTACACAATGAAGGATTAGATTACGTTTTTAACTATATCAAGAAAGAAAAAGAAAATACATCTACAAGAAATAATATTCAAACACTAAATATGGCAGAACTCTGTCAGACCGCCACAGAATCCTATGCAAACCAAAAAGGACTTAAATGTGCACCTAGTGCTATTATAACACGCTCTACATCATCATCAAATAAGACTGACAGCTTAAATCTTTCTAAATTAGGCATAAAGTACTGTAATATTTTAATGGAAATTATAAGTAAAAAGGCAAATAACGAAAATCTCTTTACGAAAGCAATCCAATCTTTAAACGAAGATATTCTGTCAGACAAAAATTTAAATAAAAAGGAAAGAGATGCCTTATTATGCGGAACTGCAACAGCAGAAGCTAGCTTCCATTATTGGCAAACGAACCTAAATTCATGGAATAGCACTATCAATGTTACATCTTATAAGAATAATACAAGAAATGCACCATCCAGCGTCGAAGGTCAAGTTACCGATGCTAACAATGAACCAATAATAGGCGCCTCAGTCGTAATAGTTAACCCCTCAAGAGGATCCCTAATTGGTACACTTACTAATATAAATGGTATTTACCAGATAAGCAACATAAATCTTCCAGTAAGATTACGTTTCTCTATGGTAGGATTTGTAACAATTGAAACAACGGCTAACTATCAAATCGTAAATGTAATAATGAAAGAAGATGTTGTGGATGACGGAATTGATTGGACAAAGATTATAGGTTCAGACGCAATAGGGGCAATATCAGGGGGAATATGGAAAGGCATACCGGGTGCCATTGCTTCAGGTATTGCTAGCTCTGCAACAGCAGCATTATAACAAATCAATAATAAAATGGATACACATTCATAAAAAAATACTAGGCATGATAAAAATATAAATAACTCACTTAAAATAAAAAAATATGAAATTAAATGAAGAAAGAGCCGAATCTCCCAAAGTTGAAAGGTATATTAGGGTAAAAACTGAAAATAAGGAACCGTTGTTAGGAGTCAGTATAATAGAAAAAGGAACACACAATGGCACAATATCGGATCTAGAAGGATATGCTAGATTATCTGTTGCTTCAGGTGCTATACTAGTATTTTCCTTTGTTGGCTATTGTACACAAGAAATCAAAGTTGGGAGTAACCGAACAATAGACGTAGTTATGAAAGAATGCTAGACACAAAAACTAATTGATAATATTTACGAACAGAAAGCCCTACGACAAACGTTTCATAGAAGTGTTGCTTTGGGGCTTAAAATTGTCGAATAATATTCTTCTAATCAATCGGTTTAAAATATTTTGTTTTAGCACATTTTTTGACACTATCAAACAAAGTATGTAAACTATAACTCGGGTCTTTATGATTCGAGTTATTTTTTTTACCTTCAAAAATTAAATTATAATTCATACCATACAGAACCAAAACGTTGCAATATAGATAATATACACTATTCAAGCAGTAAAAAAAACACCATTAATTCAATCTGCAATAATGAATATAATAAAATTAGTTAAATTCATTTTCTTTCCTCTTCATCTCTCGAAGCACATGAATAGTTAATGGAATGGCAAGAAAGAAGCTGAGGAGATCAGCCATAGCTTGGCACATCTCCACCCCCTGTAATCCTAAAAAATAAGGCAAGATAAAAATCAATGGGATAAAGAACAGCCCCTGACGGGCGCTCGAAAGAATAGTAGCCGGTATTGGTTTGCGAATAGTCTGCAACATCATATTGCTAATGATTACCCATGCTCCCAATGGGTAAGTGATAAACTGCCAACGCAACGCAGCAGCTCCCACTGAAATAACCAGAGGGTCCCCTTTACGGAACACGGCCACTATTTCTTCAGCATACCCCATACCGCATACGGCACAAATCAAAAGGAAAATAAAACCTCCCTTTACACAAAACCAGAATCCCTGACGGACACGCGCATAAAGTCCCGCCCCATAATTAAAACCACATACCGGCTGAAAACCTTGTCCGAAACCAATTAGGAAAGAATTAATAAACATGCCGATGCGAGTGACAATAGACATACCCGCAATAGCCGCATCACCATAATGTCCTGCAGCTACATTCAGAAGAATAGTGGAAAAGCTTGCTAACCCCTGACGGGTCAATGACGGAGTTCCACCACCAATAATCTCTTTAATAAAATGAGCGGACGGGGTAAAATTCCGATAACGAATATGAATATTTCCCCCCTGACCTGCCATATAAAGCAATAAGGCGAAACTAAACATCTGGCTAAATAAAGTAGCTACAGCCGCTCCTGCAATTCCCATATCAAACACAAAAATAAGAATTGGGTCCAGCACCACATTGAGAACAGCACCAGTGACGATGCCCACCATGGCATATGCCGCATTGCCCTGAAAACGAAGCTGATTATTCAATACTAACGAAGAAGTCATAAAAGGTGCACCAAGCAAAATAATACCCAGATACTTCTCCGTATAAGGAAGAATAGTAACAGTTGAACCTAAAAGTAAGGAGATAGGAGTAAGAAATAGCAAACAGAGCACAGTAATACCTATACCAGTAAACAAAGCCAAATAAAAACCGGTTGCCGCCATTTTCTCGGCATTTCCGGTCTCTTGCGCTCCCAACTTACGTGAGATATAATTACCGGATCCATGCCCGAAGAAAAATCCCACTGCCTGAATAATAGACATCACTGAAAAGACAATGCCTACCGCTGCAGTAGATTGAGTATTTATCTTTCCCACAAAATAAGTATCAGCCATATTATAGAATGCAGTGACCAACATACTGATAATTGTGGGTATTGCTAATTTTATAATCAAGCGGGACACAGGTTCCGTAGTTAGAGAGGTATAATTATCTTTTGCCGTATGTTTCATAATTTTTCCATTCGAGCACAATATTCGTCAATTTTCGGGAAATACGCAACTGCTTAAAACATTAATTCCCTCTACCCTCCAATTAAGAACTCACTCTGTTTCAATAAGGTTTAGTTCTAGAAATGACCTATTCCTCCAATTCCACAGAAGGTCTATTTTAATACTATTTCGCACAAGATTGGATTTATTTTCAGAAAAACGCCTTACCTTTGGCGCAATGTATAATTAAATAAGAAATTAAACATGAAGAAACTTACTCTTTATACGCTAATGCTCATTATGAGTATTGGCTATGTTTCCGCGCAAGCAAAGGCAGATATTAAATTTGACAAAACAATCCATAACTTCGGTACTTTTTCTGAAAACAATCCGGTAGTTAGTTGTGTATTCACTTTCACAAACGTAGGCGATGGTCCGCTGGTTATTCATCAGGCAGTAGCATCATGTGGATGTACGGTACCGGAATATACGCAAGAACCTGTAATGCCAGGAAAGACAGGCACTATCAAAGTAACTTACAATGGTACAGGGAAATATCCGGGCTATTTCAAAAAGTCCATCACATTGCGTACTAATGCAAAGACCGAAATGATGCGCATTTACATTGAAGGTACCATGAAAGCCAAAGATGAAAAATAAAGTGCTTTCGTACTACTAATCTAAGAATAATTAAGAATGAAGGAGAATTTTTTAATTCTCCTTTTTTTTTGCTTTCTTTGATGCTGTTTTATCCAAAAAGTACAAAACAACAATTATATAAAACTACAGGAAAACATGAAAGAAGAAGAAGAAAAGATCACTGGATTACCCGAAAATGCATTCCGTGAATTAAAGCCAGGTGAAACCTACAAACCATTAATGAAACCAGATAAGAAATACCCGGAAGTTAACCTCTGGTCGGTATTATGGGGCATAGCCATGGCCATCCTTTTTTCTGCAGCCGCAGCTTATTTAGGATTGAAAGTAGGACAAGTCTTCGAAGCTGCCATTCCCATTGCCATCATCGCCGTAGGAGTTTCCAGCGCAGCCAAACGAAAAAACGCACTGGGGGAGAATGTCATTATCCAGTCCATTGGAGCCAGTTCCGGCGTCATCGTAGCAGGTGCCATTTTTACCTTACCCGCTCTATATATTCTACAAGAAAGCTATCCGAAAGAAATCACCGTCACTTTTGCCCAAGTATTCGTCAGCTCGCTATTAGGAGGTATTTTAGGAATACTTTTCCTTATTCCTTTTCGAAAATATTTTGTAAGCGACATGCATGGCAAATACCCCTTCCCGGAAGCCACAGCCACAACACAAGTACTCGTATCCGGTGAAAAAGGAGGCAATCAGGCCAAGCCATTATTAATGGCAGGCATCATCGGAGGACTATATGATTTTATTGTGGCCACCTTTGGCTGGTGGAACGAAAACTTCACAACCCGCGTATGCACCTGGGGAGATATGCTGGCGGAAAAAGCAAAGCTGGTGTTTAAAGTAAATACCGGTGCTGCAGTACTGGGACTGGGATATATCGTAGGACTGAAATATGCAGCAATCATCTGTGCCGGTTCACTCGCTGTATGGTGGATCATCATTCCCGGCATGTCTATGATCTGGGGAGATGTGGTTCTAAATCAGTGGGACCCATCTATTACTGCTACGGTAGGCAGCATGATGCCCGAAGAAATTTTTTCCCACTATGCCAAGAGTATTGGCATTGGGGGCATAGCTATGGCAGGCATCATTGGTATCATCAAATCATGGGGCATTATCAAAAGCGCAGTAAAACTGGCTGGAAAAGAGATGGGTGGCAAATCCAAAGCCGAAGCCAAGACCATACGTACCCAACGCGACCTTTCCATGAAGATTATTGCCATCGGTTCTCTAATCACGCTGGTGCTCATCGTATTATTCTTCTATTTTAATGTAATGTCCGGCAATCTGCTTCACACAGTCATCGGCATTCTGTTAGTAGCCGGTATCGCTTTTCTTTTTACCACGGTTGCAGCAAATGCCATTGCCATTGTAGGCACCAATCCGGTTTCAGGCATGACTTTAATGACCCTGATACTGGCTTCTGTAGTAATGGTTGCGGTCGGTCTGAAAGGTCCTTCAGGAATGGTGGCAGCCTTAATAATGGGAGGTGTGGTATGTACAGCCTTAGCTATGGCAGGCGGATTCATCACTGACTTAAAGATTGGCTATTGGCTGGGAAGTACTCCCCGCAAACAAGAAACATGGAAATTTCTCGGCACACTGGTCTCAGCCGCTACCGTAGGAGGCGTTATGATCATCCTGAATAAAACATACGGATTCACCAGCGGACAACTAGCCGCCCCGCAAGCCAATGCAATGGCAGCGGTAATCAAGCCGCTAATGAGTGGTGTAGGTGCACCATGGCTGCTCTATGGCATTGGTGCAATACTAGCCATTCTACTAAATGCTTTTAAAATTCCCGCACTGGCTTTTGCTTTGGGTATGTTTATTCCTTTGGAACTAAATGTTCCGCTGGTTGTAGGCGGCGCCATTAATTGGTATGTCACCACGCGGAGTAAAGATGCCGCACTCAATACCGCCCGTGGAGAAAAAGGAACGCTACTCGCCTCCGGCTTTATAGCCGGTGGAGCTTTAATGGGCGTAGTCAGTGCAGCTATGCGTTTCGGCGGTATCAACCTTGTAAATGAAGGCTGGCTGGCCAACAGTTGGTCCGAAGTAGCGTCTCTGGGTGCATATATCCTGCTAATCATCTACTTCGCCAGAACATCCATGAGAACCAAATAAGAAAACCTAAAATCAAATAAAACAATGAGAACAACTTTATTTATCAGTACCTTGCTTATGACTGTAACACTCTTTGCACAGAGACCCGCAGAAATTTCTTTATGGCCTGACGGAGCCCCCAACACAAACGGTCTGACCGGAGACCAGATTGAAGATGCCAATGGAGGCTTATCAAATGTAAACAGAGCCACCATCACTGTATACCATCCGCAAAAGCCCAATGGCATGACTATCATTATGTGCCCCGGAGGCGGATATGTTCACTTGGCCATGAACCACGAGGGCCATGATATGGCATCTTGGTTCAATACCCAGGGCATTACTTACGTTGTCTTAAAGTACCGCATGCCTAACGGACACGATGAAGTTCCCCTTTCCGATGCAGAACAAGCCATCCGTTATGTACGCCAGCACGCCACCGAATGGGGAATAGATCCCCATCGCACGGGTATCATGGGAGCTTCCGCCGGCGGACATCTGGCAGCTTCATTAGCCACACTCTTCAGCAGTGACGAAACCCGCCCGGATTTTCAGATTCTATTATATCCTGTCATATCCATGGTACCAGGCATCACACACGGCGGTTCCCGTGAAAATCTCATAGGGAAAAGCCCGTCCAAAGAATTGGAAGAGAAATACTCCTTAGAACGTCAGGTATCCGCCCGCAGTCCGCAAGCCTTCATCGTTCTCTCCGCTGACGATAAGGCAGTACCTCCCATCAATGGAATAAGCTATTTTCTGGCTTTGCTCAAACAAAATGTACCAGCCACCCTTCATGTTTATCCTATCGGCGGACACGGATGGGGATTCCGGGATAATTTCACTTATAAACGTCAATGGACCGGAGAATTGGAGAAATGGTTACGGGATGGACTAAAATAAGCATTAGTCATACCATATTAAACCCTTTACAGAGTAAATAACATCAAAAGTATATTTGCAAGTGTTTTTTTTGCCGTAATTTTGAAACGAGAAAAATACATAACCTTTTAACAAGAAACCATGAGCATGAAAAGAGTAAACCTCCTGACTTGCCTCGTTCTGCTTCCTGTAGTTCTTTCAGCCCAGGAAGACCGGTACGAACAAATTACCAATCCCAAATTAGCAGGGATCAATAAAGAAGCTCCCCGCTGTACATTCACTTCGTATACTAACGAGAAGGATGCCGTTATCAATAACCGGCACGATGGAACTTACCGCCTTTCCCTGAATGGAAAATGGAAGTTCAATTATGTGGAAAACTTCAATGAACGCCCTGAAAACTTTACCGACACGAAGACCGACGCCACCAAATGGGCTGAAATCAGCGTACCCGGCAATTGGGAAGTACAAGGGTTCGGAACTCCCATTTATGTAAATACAGGCTATTCGTTCTGTTCCCCGGGATACTCTCCCTATTGGGATGAACCCAATCCGCCATACGTACCCAAAGAATGGAACCCAACCGGAACCTACCGTCGCGAATTCACCCTTCCTTCCAACTGGAATGGAAAAGATATATTCCTGAGTGCCGATGGTGTACGTGGTGCTGCCTACTACTACCTCAACGGAAAATTTGTAGGTATGAACAAACAAGCCAAAATACCAACCCGGTTCAATATCACAAAACTAGTGAAACCGGGCAATAACATTCTTGGCATACAAGTACACCGCTTCTCCGATGCCAATTATCTGGAATGCCAGGACTTCTGGCGTATTAGCGGCATTGAACGGGACATCTACCTTTATGCCACCCCCAATCAGCATATTGCAGACTTCAAGGTACAATCACCTCTTGATGACCATTACAAGGATGGCATTCTGAAATTAAACGTCAAAGTGACCCGGGAAGAAAACACGTCCGCCCCGCTCATTGTAGCCTATCGCCTGCTCAATGCCCAAGGTGATGAAATAACAACGGCGTCCGCTTCAGCAGACCCCAACAAGAATGAGGTTGATTTTGCTCCAAAGACCATTCAGGCAGCGGAACACTGGACAGCAGAAACTCCCTATCTCTATACTCTTCTCATTAGTCTGAAACAGGAAGACGGCAAACTCATCGAAGCTACATCCTGCAAGGTTGGATTCCGCACGGTGGAAATGAAGAATAAACAATTACTAGTCAACGGCAAAGCCATCCTGGTAAAAGGTGTCAATATCCACGAACATAACGAATACACCGGACATTACGTTCCCGAAGAGCTAATGATGAAAGACTTCGAGCTCTGGAAAAAATATCATGTCAACACCCTCCGCACCTGCCATTATCCGCAACAGGAACGTTTCTATGAACTTTGCGACCAATACGGCATGTACGTCATTGACGAAGCCAATATAGAAAGCCACGGCATGGGTTACGACCTGCGCGTGGGAGGCACACTTGGTAATAATCCACTCTTCACAGATGCTCATGTAGACCGCACATTCAACATGTATCAGCGGGATAAAAACCACCCGTGCGTCATAGAATGGTCGTTGGGCAATGAAGCCGGAAACGGAATAAACTTCTACACCACCTACCAGATGTTGAAGAAGCTGGATAACCGCCCGGTACAATACGAACGCGCAGGTCTGGAATGGAACACAGACGTCTTCTGCCCGATGTACCCCTCTCCCGCCAATATAGCCCGGTATGCCCAAAATCCAAAAGCTGACCGTCCACTCATTATGTGTGAATATGCCCATTCCATGGGCAATAGTCTGGGTAACTTTCAGGAATACTGGGACACCATTGAAACATACCCCTTATTACAAGGCGGATGCATTTGGGACTGGGTAGATCAGGGCATTGCCACTTATACCCCGGACGGACGTAAATACTGGACTTACGGAGGTGACTACGGCAAAATCGGTACGCCTTCCGACGGTGACTTCTGTATCAATGGAGTGGTATATCCCGATCGCAGCATCAAGCCTCAGACAGTGGAAATGGGTAAAGTATACCAAAACATCAAGTTCCAGAACTTTGATCCGAAAGCCCGTACCATAGACGTGAAAAACGATTATATATTCACTAATCTCGATAAATACGACTTTCACTACGTTGTAAAAGAGAACGGAAAAGAAATCTATAAAGGAGCGATGGAAGAGGTTAATGCAACCCCGGGACAGACCGTCACTATTTCCTTGCCGGCAGGTATCCCGCAAGAAGCACCAACCGAAGGAGATGCCCGCATTGAATTCTATGCCACACAACGCACTGCCGAACCTTTCCTGCCTGTCGGTACGGTAATTGCACGCGAACAAGCGGAGATCTATCCCTTTGTCAAGCAACCGGCAACTTTGGGAGCTCCCGCTAAAATCTCCGAGACCGGTACCCAAGTCACTCTCACAGGGAATGGATTCAAGGCAATATTCAGCAAACAGAGCGGTTTATTGACCTCATATCAATATCGCAAACAGGAATATATCCATGATGGCTATGGACCACGTCCTTTCTTCTGGCGTGCTCCTACCGATAATGACTATGGTGCCAACCTCCCCATCAAGTTAAAAGCATGGAAAGAAGCCAGCTATCAGGAACCTCAGGCCACCTCTTTCAATGTAACACAGGAAGAAAACGCTACAATTGTAAAAGTGACTTATAACTTCCAGCAAACCAATGCCCTTTGGGATATGATTTATATGGTTTATGCCAACGGAGTAATCAAAGTAACTAATAAGTTTTGCGCGGAAGACACCCAAGTTCCCATGATACCCCGTATCGGATTACGTATGCAACTCCCCGTATCGCTTACAGAACTGACTTATTACGGACGTGGACCTCTGGAGAATTACAGTGACCGGTACACCTCCCAATTTGTCGGACAATACACCCTTCCGGTGAAAGACCTTTACGAGCCGTATGTACGCCCGCAAGAAAATAATCACCGTACAGATGTATACTGGTGCACCCTTACCCGCAAATCAGGGAACGGACTTCTTTTTGTAGCCAACCCAACTTTCGAAATGAACGCTTCCAATTATCCGCTCGAAACACTCGATAGTGGTGATAGTATCAACAACGGAGCACCCCGTACGGAAAAGACCAACCACCGTCATCTTACCGATCCACAATCTCAAAAGCTGGTCGATCTATTCATTGACTACCGCATGATGGGTCTTGGTGGGGATAATAGTTGGGGCGCTCTTCCACACGAAGCCTATGTACTTCGTCCCGGGCGGGCAAATGCAATAGAATATGGATTTACCATCATTCCGTTTAGTTCGAAAAAAGAATACTTAAAGGCAATTAGCCAATACTAAGACGGGGCAGAGATAAAAAAATCTTGCTGATATTAAGTAATTATAAAAAGGATGTAGTACATTTGCTACATCCTTTTTATATACATAAATAAATAACCTGATGAAAACAACTGCAACATTTCTACTCGGAATCCTATGCGCAGCATCTATCGGTGTATCCGCGCAAAATAAAAGTAACATCATGGTGAGCAATGCTATCAAGTTTTTGAATACCCCATATGTCGCTCATACGCTCGAAGTGAATAATAACGAAGAATTGGTCATTAACTGCGATGAAGTGGACTGCACCACTTTTGTGGAGTATGTACTAGCCATGTCTCTTTCTCCTGTGGAAGACGGCCAGGTGTCCGAAGGAGATTTTGCCAAAGCCCTGCAGCAAATCCGCTACCGCAACGGTAAAATAGATGGATACACCTCCCGGTTGCATTACAATGCCGATTGGGTAAACAATGGAGTACGCCAGGGATTCCTCGAAGATGTCACTGCAACAAACAGCCCGTACATGCGCAAACTATCTCTTAACTATATGTCTTCCCACCCGGATCTTTACAGACAGTTGGGCACATCAGACAATAAAGCTAAAATAAAAGAGATAGAACAATCATTAAGTGGACAAGAAATCCATTATATTCCAAAAGAGAAGTTGCCTTTCAATGGTCTGCCATGGATTGAGAATGGAGACATCATTGCCATCACCACCAACATCCCGGGTTTGGACGTATCCCACATGGGTATTGCATTCTATGTGGAAGGCAAACTTTGCCTCCTGAATGCATCTTCCAAAGACAAGAAAGTGGAAGTCTCCAAAATAGCTTTGCGCCAAATGCTAAATGAAAACTCCCACTCTATCGGTATTCGCGTATTGCGGATGAAGAAACTGTAAAGAGCCCGTTTTTTTCAAAGCCTACTTTTCTTCAATCCACTTTACAATTTTGTCACTGAAAGGTTTTTCCTTGGGGAGGGCAACCCCTACAAGTTCTCCCCTCTCATTCACCATGAACTTCTGAAAATTCCATTGCACTTCAGCATCCATTTTCCCGTTTACCTTCTTTTCCGTCAACCATTTATAGATAGGAGCCTTAGCATCCCCCACCACATCAATCTTACTCATCATAGGAAATTCCACGCCATAATTTAAAGTACAGAATGCTTTTATCTCACTATCTGTCCCCGGCTCCTGCTCCTTAAAATTATTGGCCGGAAAGCCGACAATCACAAAATTCTGATCTTTATACTTCTCATACAAAGCCTCCAAATCCTTATACTGGGGAGTAAATCCGCATTTCGAAGCCACGTTCACAATCAAGACCTTTTTCCCTTTAAGTGATGCCATATCAAATTCTTTACCATCAATATCCTTCACCTTAAAATCATATAGCGACGGAGAGGATTGTGCAAAAGCTGTAGTGGCACACACAATATACATTAATAAACCGATAATTCTTTCCATTTTGTAACATTCAATTAAGTAAATATTCATTTTAGAGAAATCTCAAACCTTTTTTAGAAGAAACAAAAACAGAACGATAAAAGTTTGTCAAGGTCATTATAATCATTTTCAGGCTGCCTTCCTGATCCTGCTATATAGTTTTTTCCTCATTTATTATTTGTTTTGATAAAAATAGCGTATATTTGCTCCGCATTAAAACAAACAGTTAACAAAATGAGAGTAAAATTCTTCCGGCCCTACTTATCAGTAAAGGTATTGCCCATTTGGACTATTCTCCTAATTGATATATTAACCATTTCCCTATCGTGTGTTTTTGCATATATCCTCCGGTACGACTTTCGAAGCATTTTTACAGGCATAACTTCCATCAACACCACCATTTTATGGGTCATCGGAATCAATCTCATTTTTTTCAAAGTCTTCCGTACCTATTCAAATGTATTGCGCTACTCTTCCTTTATTGACATCATGCGCATTTTTGTAGCCCTGTCCATATCCTACGCCTTATTGATCATGGGTAATATTCTCTTATCAGATTTTTTTTCCATTATCATAGCTCCTGTTAGCGTCCTGTTTATGTCCTACATCATTAGCTTTGCCATGATGTCCTGTTCACGCATAGCCGTTAAAGTTATTTACGAGCAGATCCATTTTGACGGACGTCATAGCGCCAACGCATTTGTCTACGGAGCTAAAGAAGTAGGAGTCAACATAGCCAAAGCTCTCAGAGTAAACCTGCGTAACCATTACCGTCTGCGTGGTTTTATAGTTGATGAACCGGAACTGGTCGGAAAAACAATGATGGGTGTGGAAGCATTTGCCAATGACGGAAATCTGATAGACGTCTTAAATGAACGGGACATACACATTGTTATCGTATCCCCTTCTAAAATGGCGGAATTAAAAAAATCGGATATGGCAGACCGCCTGTTAAACGAGAATATCCGCCTGATGACAGCCCCTCCCCTCAGCGAATGGAACGGACAGACGCTAAATCGTGAACAACTCAAAGACATACAGATAGAAGATTTACTGGAACGTGACCCTATCAGTATAGATATTCACAAAGTTGCCTCCCAACTTGAAGGCAAGCGTGTGCTCATCACAGGAGCCGCGGGTTCCATCGGCAGTGAAATTATGCGCCAGGTAGCTTCGTTCAATCCTTATAAACTGATACTCGTTGATCAGGCGGAAACCCCGCTCCACGACATTCGTCTGGAATTGCAGGACCGCTGGCGCGATATTGATGCCGAAACAATCATCGCCGACATTTCCAATGCCACCCGTATGGAAGCCATATTCCATGAATACAGGCCCCAATATATTTTCCATGCCGCCGCCTACAAGCACGTGCCAATGATGGAAGACAATGTATCGGAATCTATTCAGATTAATGTTTTTGGTACACGCACACTGGCAGACCTTGCGGTAAAATACAATGCGGAAAAGTTTGTGATGATCTCCACTGACAAAGCGGTCAACCCCACCAACGTTATGGGTTGCTCCAAACGCATTTGTGAAATTTACATCCAATCCCTCGCCAAGAAACTCGAGAAACAAGATGGTTGTCACCCTCAATTCATCACCACACGCTTTGGTAACGTACTGGGTTCCAACGGTTCCGTCATTCCCCGTTTTCGTGATCAGATACGCCGTGGTGGTCCCGTTACCGTCACCCACCCTGAAATCATCCGCTATTTCATGACCATCCCCGAAGCATGCCGTCTTGTACTCGAAGCTGGAGGCATGGGCAAAGGCGGTGAAATCTATATCTTCGATATGGGTAAACCGGTCAAAATAGTCGACCTTGCTAAAAAGATGATCAGCCTGTCAGGACGTACAGATGTCAAAATTGAGTTTACCGGTTTGCGCCACGGAGAAAAACTCTATGAAGAGCTTCTCAACACCAAAGAACTGACCAAACCTACCTACCACGAAAAGATCATGATAGCCAATGTCCGCGAGTACGACTATGATGAGGTGAAAGAACGCATCCAGAACCTCATCAACATCAGCTATTCCTATGATCAAATGGAAATTGTGAAAGCCATGAAAGATCTGGTTCCCGAATTCATTAGTAAGAATTCCTGTTTCGAAGAGCTGGATAAACGGCCCTGTCCATAAAGACACTCTGTGAAGAACAGATAAGAAGTCACTGGGCTGCTTTTCAAAAAGATCCGTACTGGCTGGTCAGAAGACACGAATCTTTAAAATAGGAAGTTTTAAATCTCCGAGTAGGATTGGCAGTATTATAGTTCACGTTCCGATTCTATTCGCTAATATACCCGGAATCAAGCGCACTCCCTTATATTCCGTATCCATATTAATATTGGCAATATAGCGAAAATTGATATTTTCCTCATCTGCAAAATTATTCAATGAAGGTATACTGACCGGATTTTGGAAACGTCTATACTTGCACTCCACTGCTAATTTTTGTAACGATCCATCCAATACAAAGTCCACCTCCGTACCACTCTGAGTACGATAAAAATAAATCGTATCCGCGGCCTGCCGCTTTCTCCAGAGCTCCAGTAATATGTAATTTTCAAACAAGGCACCATTGTCCGTTCTGAATGCTATTTCATTAAAACTATTATAAATGATATTGCGCAATCCCAAATCACAAAAATACACCTTATTCATCTTCCCTATCACTTTACGTTTATTCGTAAAATAAGGTTCCACTAATTTTATGATATACATTTTTTGGAGCAAATAAATATATTCCTCGCAACGCGCATACGGCAATCCACTCTCACGGCTCAAATCATTCACATTCACCAGATTCCCTATCTGTACGGCTAACAAACGGAGTAACTTATTGAAACCTACGAAATGCTCATTTGCAATATAATGACGCACATCATTCAACAAGTAAGTCTGGTAAATGTCATTCAGCAATTCCACTTTCTCCTGAGGATTGTTAGTCAGGGCTGTGCGTGGAAGTCCACCATAAATCAGATACTCTTCACAAGCCATTCTCAATGGCGCCACCAGTGCCTCATCACTCCCGCCCTGCAATTCCTGTTGCAAACGCCACAACTTTTCATCCTTAAACAGCAGATATTCCGAAAAAGAAAGAGACAATACCTCTATTACACGCACACGGCCAGCCAACGATTCCTCAATATGTTGAAGAATATCCAGACTCGAACTACCCGAACAAAGAATACGCAAATTATCGTACTTATCCGTCAATAATTTCAACATGGTGGAGATGCCTTGTATAAACTGAAATTCATCAAGTAACAGCAATCCGTTCAATTCTTCATTAAGGTATATTTTCAAATATTGCTCAATGGTACTGAATTGCTGAAACCGGGCTGCCACTTCCACATCCTGCCCGTTTAGAAATAAAGCGTTCCGAAAACTTTCAGTAGGATAAGCCTTCATTATAGAAGTCTTACCTACCTGCCTTGCACCAATCAGCCCCACAATAGGCACTAGATTAAATGCAGATTGAATCTTTTCCTTATAACTATTTCTTGCTATCATACTCCATTATTTCCTACAAAAATACTATTTCCCAGCAAAAAACAATAAAAATCCCTATGGAATTTCAGACAAACGACAAAAATACATCTGTTATTTAGCTTTTCTGCATCTCCTGTTGAAAAGAAAAAGTGAGGAATTCCGCCGGACGCATAAGAGCCACCATCACCGTCACCCGTAATATCCCATTCAATATATCATCGGCAGTCATCGTATTCCCCAGCCCCACATGGACACTGAACGCATCTCCGGGAGTGGCACCAGCCAAGCCGCCACGCTTCCATATACCGTACAGAAAGTTTTCAATCATACTCTTTATCCTGAGCCATGTAGCAGCCACATTCGGTTCAAACGCGTAAGCCCGGACCGCATATTTCACCGACTCCTCAAGCATAATCATGGTCCGACGCGTATTGACATACCGCCAGTCCAGTGAATTTCCATCCAATGTACGGGCACCCCAGACCAATACCCCTTCACCTGCAAACAGCCGTATGGCATTCACCGACTTACCGCTCATCGTAACATTTAAATCCTCCTGCTCCTCAGAAGTGATGTTTACAGCCGGTGAAACCACAGCATTCATCCCCACATTCGCGGGAGCCTTCCATACACCACGGCTATTATCCACCATGGTGTAAATGCCCGCAATAGCAGCCGATGGCGGCAATAAAGCTTCAAAAGGAGTCGCTCTTCCCCCCTCCATGATGCTAACATTAACCCAGGGATAATAAGCCACTCCGAAATCAAGATGCGAACAACCTATCTTCTCCCTAAATTCCGTCACAACATCACCCTCCGCATCATTCCGACTTTTGTAGCCGTCGTATATATCCAAAATAGCGATCCGGTTACCCATCTTGCCACAATGCGCCAACATTTCAACCTGAACTTCGAAGCATAATTCCCTGTCCTTCAACCCAACAACTTCCGGGCAAAGCACCAGGGTTGGTTCCTGCTCTTCCACAAGCACCCCGATGCCCTTTTTAAAAGCATCCGCGCTTAGTTCCCCCACAGTATAATCACCTATGGAAACAATGTAGCAGGCCCCTCCGCCATTCAGAAAAAACATCATCATTTGAAAATACAAGGAAAACGATACCCCGCCTTCCTTTAGCGGCAAAGCAGACGAAGACGCAGGAGCACCACCAAAATACATACGAAATTCCGTCATAGACGAGATGCGGAAAGGCTTGTTCAACAAAGAAACACTTCCCTTCATCGCCTTCTCCGTATATCCAATAAAAGCAGGTATCGCAGTAGCGACCTCCACTACAGAAGCAGGAAAACTATCATTTTCCACAATATAAGCACCCGGAGTTTTCATTTCATTAAACTAATGCTTGAAAAAATTGATCCATTTCTTCTTCACTAATGCCCTCTCCCTCATGGAAAGACTTTATGGCTGCTTTCAGTCGGCTTTTCTTCTCCTGTTCTGTAAACTGTCCCGGGAAATCAACCTTACTGATTTCTTTTTTATGAGATAATCCTGCATTTGTATCATGAGAAAGATGGTACAGTGATTCAGGTTCCTGTGCAAATAAAGCATCCGATTCTTTTTCCTTATATGATTTCGATTTTTTCATAAGATGAGCATTAATAACAATCGCGAAATTAAGAAATATATTCTTTAATTCCGCGATTGCTAATAATTTTTATGTCGTAAAGTCTCTTTCAGTTATAACATTTCCTCCTCAATGTCTCTTCATGCAATCGGTAATACTTCCGCATGAAAGCCACGTAGATGAAACCCAGTACCAGCACCATGGCCCCCAGATACCAGTAGCCATAAGTCATGAAACGGAAATAACCCAACATCACCACTACCTGTGCCACCATATAGATCAACGATACCACCACATGCGGCAAGTGCAATTCATTCGCCATAAGCTGATACATGTGCTTGCGGTGCGGCAAACCGATATTCTCGTGAAGCATGATGCGGTGTACAATCGTCAGGATGCAGTCCGCACCATATACCGAAACCAGTACCAGCCAACTGAAATCCCCCGTTGCCACAACCAGCTTACCCAGTAAGAACAGCAACACAAAGGCAATGCTCACCGCCCCCACATCGCCCGCAAAACACTTCGCCTGCTTACGGAAGTTAAAGAAGCAGAACACCACCACCGCACACATCATCGTATAAATCATCTCCGGCTCCACAAACGCCCTGATCTCTGCATTCACATAAGCCAATATGCCCAGCAACACCAACGAATACCCCCCCGTGATGCCATTGATGCCATCCATGAAGTTATACATGTTAATCATGCCCGTGCACACCACCAGCGCAATGACAAACGTCCACCAAGGCAGCGCGAACAACCCCCATTCATAAAACATCAGCGCCATCGCAGAGAAGTGCAACACCAACCTGAGCCACTGCGGTGTGGAACGTATATCATCCACAAAGCTAATCAACGAAATCAGCGTCAGCCCCAACATAAACCAGGGGTACACACCACCGCTCACTATGAAATAAGCCAAAGCCCCGAAATAAAAGATGATTCCCCCGCCCCGCAACGTGATCCGCTTATGCGAACTCCGTTCATTCGGTCGGTCGATGATGTCAAACCGATCCGCCAGACGAAAATAAAAAAGTTCCGCTACGAACAGCAGAACCACTACAATCAAATAATACATTATACCATCATATTTTAAGACCTTTGCATCACATCCTCAGCAGCTAACGGAGCATACGGACCATCTTTCGTTTCAAAGATCACCGTATCAGGTTCCAACACCTCCACGGTATGCCATTGCCCTAAAGGGATGTTGACGCCATAAGCCCCATTTTGCGGATTCAATATAGCCGTCTCCATCACCTCCCCCCGGTCATTATAAAACAACACTCTAAGACTCCCCCTCAACACCACATACGTCTCCGCCGTATACCTGTGCCGATGGATAGCCAATGCCGTACCCGGTTGCATCGCGTTCAGTAACCGCTGCGAAGGAGCATCCAGCGAAGTATGAAAATTATAATTCATACGCAAACGCGGACTCTCCGCCGCCTTTGCCGATACACTATCCAATAATTCGTTATCAATTAGTTCCATAATCGCCCTCTCCATCTATCTTATTTTTCAAACGAACGTATCGTCTTTCTCAATCCCTCTTCTGCACGTACCGGCATGTGTTCAATGCCTAACGCCGCTTTTATCTTTGCATTACTCACCACATAATTCTCTGTCAACTTACGCAGGCGCTCCTTGTTCAACGGCAGATGAAGCCAAGTACCCACAGTAGCCACAGCCTCCATCAAACCCTTGTTCAACTTCCAGATACGTGCTTTCTTCCCCATCGCCTCACACATCACATGGATCAACTCATTCGTGGACAATGCTTCATCATCCCCCATATGATAAATCCCCGTCGGCACATCCTTTGTCAGCAAACCCTCTACCACATAGCATAGGTTATCCACCGAAGTAAACGACCGCCTGTTTTCAAAAGCCCCTAATGGCCAGGGAATACCCTTCTTCACCACACTATACAATAAGTTCAGGTTTCCCTTATTCCCCGGACCATGAATCATACAAGGACGAAGGATGTACACCTGCTTCGAATGCAAAGGACATTTCCTTAAAAGCCCCAATATATACTCTTCCGCTTTTATCTTGCTCTCACCATAAGGCCCCACCGGAGCAGGGACCACCTCCTCGGTTAAAACCTCACCCGGCACACTATCCGCAGCCGCCTTCACCGAACTAAAAAAGATAAACTTCGTAGCCAATGATTCTATAAAGAAATCATAAATCTTCTGAGTCAGCCCCGTGTTAATATCAAAATACGCTTGAGCAGCCGAACTATTCTTCGTATCATGCGCCTTACCTGCCAGATGAATGATTGCATCAAAATGAGGCAAGTTCTGCATAGGGAATGACACAGCTTCTAAATCTTTCCACGAGAAAGTCTTCACCACTCCTTCTTTTTCAGGAGCTACAATATCCAATCCATAAAGGGTATGATGTGCTTTTAACGCATTAACCAAATTAGAACCAACAAAACCGTGAACTCCGGTAATTAGAATATTCATAAACTACTTTCCAATACAAGTATAAGAAAATCCCATACCCTCCAACTCCTTTTTATCATAAATGTTCCGTCCGTCAATTATAACAGACGTCTTCATTGTCTTTTTCAACACTCCCCAACTCGGCATACGAAATTCTTTCCACTCCGTAACTAACAGTAATGCATCAGCATCAAGCACAGCATCATACATATCACTGGCATATTCTATCTTATCTCCCACTCTGCGCTTACATTCATTCATCGCAATAGGATCATAAGCCTTCACCGTAGCTCCTGCATCCACCAGTTTATCTATCAAGACTAAAGCCGGAGCCTCACGCATATCATCCGTTTCTGGTTTAAAGGCCAATCCCCACATTGCAATCCGCTTTCCTTTCACATCATTCTTAAAGGCTTTTAATAGTTTATCAAATAGAATACCCTTTTGGGTTTCATTGACTTCCTCAACCGCCTTCAATACCTTCATCGGATAACCATTTTTCTCTGCCGTTTTGATTAACGCTTTTACATCTTTAGGAAAACAAGAACCTCCATACCCACAACCGGGATAAAGGAACTTCCTTCCAATACGACTATCCGCCCCAATTCCTTTACGCACCATATTTACATCAGCCCCGACCAACTCACAAAGATTCGCAATATCATTCATAAAACTAATGCGTGTTGCAAGCATAGAATTAGCAGCGTATTTTATCATTTCCGCACTGGGAATATCTGTAAAGATCAGTCGATAATTGTTCATCATAAAAGGCTTATAAAGCTGTTCCATTATTTTTTTAGCTCTATCCGATTCCACCCCAACTACTACACGATCAGGTTTCATAAAATCATCTACTGCATCTCCTTCCTTCAGGAATTCAGGATTTGAAGCCACATCGAACTCTATTTGGACATTACGCTTATCTAATTCTTCCTGAATAGCGGCTTTTACTTTTTTCGCAGTACCTACCGGAACAGTGCTCTTTGTTACCACAAGCACATACTTATTCATATTTTGGCCTATCGTACGTGCCACCTCCAAGACATACCTCAAATCAGCACTTCCATCCTCGTCAGGTGGAGTACCCACTGCACTAAAAACAACCTCCACATCGTCCAGACACTCCGTGAGATCAGTGGTGAACTTCAAGCGACCAGCAGTGTAGTTTCGGTGAACCATATCTTCTAAACCAGGCTCATAAATAGGAAGAATTCCCTTCTTTAGATTCTCTATTTTATCGGCCTGTACATCTACACAAGTCACATCCACTCCCATTTCAGAGAAACAGGCACCAGTTACTAACCCCACATATCCTGTTCCAACTATAGCTATTTTCATGCTAAAATCTATTTAGTAAAAATTAATTCAAATACTTTGATAATATATTTAAAAAAAAGTAGAGGCATTGATGTAAATAAATCATTTTCTTTGCAAGCTCTTACTATTTCCTTATTCAATATAAAATTACTATTAAACGATGCAGTACTTTTCCCTCCTGTCCTCATTTTCATAAAATCAAAAGGTAAATATTTAGTATTTAAACGATGAACATATAAAAAACGAACCAATAACTCAAAATCTGCCGCTATTTTATAATCCGTTTTATAATATCCAAACTCTTCAAAATATTTTCGATAAGTAAAAAACGTAGGATGTGCAGGCATAAAACCAAATCGAAAAAGCTTTGGAGAAAAAATTCGAGATGAATAATAGCGTACTGTCTTATCCAAATTATTAGGATTCACAAAACGCACATCACCATATACAGCCTGCACTTCCTCATTGTGAAAAGCTTCAACTACTTTAGCAATAACATCATCTCTATGATAAAAATCATCAGAATTGATTATTCCCACAATATCTCCCGTAGCCATACGAATGCCTTTGTTCATCGCATCATACAGGCCAGTATCCTTTTCAGTAATCCACTTTAACCTACCACCAAATTTGGATTCATATTCTCTTATAATATCTATAGTATTATCTGTTGATGAACCATCAACTATTATATATTCAATATTTATACAAGATTGTAAGAGAACTGATAGTATTGTATCAGTAAGGGTTTGGGCACTATTAAAAGTAACGGTTATAATAGAAATTTTCATAGTTATAAAATATCCACTAATTCTAAGTACTTTCTAGCCATTTCCTTATCAGTAAAATGAGATGCTGTTTCTATTGCATTATCAGAAATTTGTTCTATTTCCTTATTTGTTAATCTCTTTATATTCAAAATAACTTTTCTAAGCTCCTTCTCATTGCCAGCTTCACACAAAAAACCATTTTTCCCATCAACAATAATTCCATCAGCCCCTTCACCTCTAGCTGCAACCACAATGCAACCTGCACTCATTGCTTCTAAATAAATAAGCCCAAATACCTCATTCTTGCTAATCATAATCAGACAATCTGATTTCTTTAAAATCTTATAAACGTCCGCCCTAGCAAGTTGACCCAAAAAAAATATTTTATCTGTATTTTCTTGTCTTTTCACAACGGAAAACATTTTTTTCTTTAATCTACCTTCCCCTATATATTTAATAGTAAAAGGTTCCTTTGCATATAAATCAGGTATCACTCTTATTAATAGATCTGGGTATTTTCGATGGATTAGCATTCCAACAAAAATAAAAGAATTAATTCCTGTATATGCACGTTTACCACTCATTATAATAAGTTCTTCAGGAATACCAGATTGACAAAGAAATAATTTAGATGGTAGCTGATACCTTCGAATGCAATCATTTAAAAGAGCTAATGAACGAAAGCCTAAAAAATCGATACTACGAATTAATTGTTCAAAATCTTCTCTATATAACTTCTTCACTAATCCAATCGACTCATGCAGAACCAAAGAAGTCTTTAACCCACAATGATATTTAAATAAACTCAGTAATTCTAATTGAGGGTTAGCCCAATGTCCCATTACTATATCAGGTTCAAAATCACATTTTTTCAAATAACAATTTAATAATTTCCAGACTTCTTCTATCCTTTTCTTCTTGAATCTCGTATGAGGAATAACCTTAAAAATTGGAATTCGCAAAACATCTAAACCTTGATAATTATATTCTAAAACTTTATCCAATCTACGCATTGGTATAGTTGTACTTGTTAAAGAAGATATTAAATTATTAGCAAGTGAAGCAATAAAATAATAACATCTTGGATAAATAGATAAACAATGCACTATCTTTACCGTATAACCTATTTCACGCCATTCTTTTGCAAAATAATAAATGACTTTTGTATACGTTATAGGCAAATCGTCAGCAGGGAAAATAGGAGTTAATAATAATATATTTTTACTCATCACAAATTAGATCTAGTAATATTTACATTAATAAGATAAGAATCTCAATACAGTCCTAATGCTATTTAGTATTTCTCAATAACAAATTAATATCAATACGCTCAAAAGGTTTATCATGTACCCACGCAGAAATCATAGGAAAACCAGATTTTATTAACCCTTCTCCTATAATATTATAAATCTTCATACTCTCACCTAACACAAAAAAATCAATAAAAGATTTCTCGTAGATCCCGTTTTCAGCATCTTTTGTAAAGTCCATATGAACAATTCTCCCTGGTATAGTATAAACTTTTTCAATTCCAATCAATGTATCCAAAAATTTACGACTATCAGAAGTTACTAAAACGCTATCCCCCTTGTGTATATTCATTATTTGAGATATTGCAGCTTTACACTTTTTAATTAAAACTGACTGCTCCACATCATCTAAGATGGGATAATTACCCTCTTTCAAATCTCCTAAAAGTTGCTGAAAACGAAAAACAACTCCGATATATTGCCCTTCAATCTCTTTTCTTATCAATGATATCTTTAATTTTAATTGAAAATTTACACTAAAAAGTTCTTCAAATAATTGTTTATATGTATAGTTTGTACCAAACCAAACATTTATATCATTTAATATCTTAAAATTTGCATATAAATGAGTTTCTTTCTTTATTTTAAGATATTTATAATATTGCAAATCTCCTAATCTAACGGCTACATCAACAAAAAACAGATTATAAGATATTTCATCATCAGAGATAATCCAATTATATGTATTCGGAGATAAAAAGTCAGTAAGATAAAATGGATATCTATAATCAAGTTTAAATTCGACATTATATATTTTACTCAATGCATAAGCAGTTATAATACCAGCAAATCTATCTGCTAATCCCCCATGATGTAAGCGCCCATCAACCCTAAATATTATTCTTTTGCCATTATTCCTTCCAAAAAAAGAATAATACCTACAATACAAATAAATCATTTTTAAATTATTATACAAGACACGTATATATCTACTTTTTTGCAAATACCTTTTAAAAGGGGAAAATATGTAAAAATTCATACAGCAAATATTTTATCAAAAACTATTTTTCACAGAAAAAGACTCCCAAAAGAAGTGATATTCCACCAAATTACCAATAGGGTTATATATTTGATAAAGAAATAACAATATAAAAATAAAAATAAAAATAACTCCTAACCCCCTTATACCAAAGGAAGCATTAGCTTTTACATGAAATAGATAATATATATAATACGCATATATTGGTATCGAAAAAGAACGCAAGTATAAATTTGGACGTTGTAATACCATACTTAGCGGAAAGATATAAAGAAGACACAATCCAAGGAAGTATAAGTTATAACAAATTCGAAAATCTTTATCATCATTATAGAAACATCTCATTCTACTACTCATTCCCACTATTATTATTTCATTTACCAATCTTAAAAGAAAACCAATCCCCATACTTTTCCCCATGCCTTGAGCCCCATATTCTTCATTTAAAACATAACTTCCGTAATCCAGCCCTACCATAAGCGAGCCAAAAGCAGGATTGCCCATTACTTGAGAGAATAGATCAAACTTGATGCCAACAAAGACGCAGCAACACAGAAGAGAGATTCCGATAAAAGTTTTTTTTATTTCAATAAGATTTTTTTTAATAAAGGGATATATAAATAATAAAACGACACTAGACCGATGTATGAAAAAACAAAAAAATACAATAAATATATATGCTACAAAATTTAGATTCCTCCTCCTCAAAACAATATATAAAAAGATAGCGACAACAATATTTTGTCTCAAAACATTTTGCCAACTAATAAATGCAAAAGAAAGAAAAAACGAGATAATTACATATGGTAACAGATATTTTTTTTTTTCGAAAGCTTTACATAAGAAAAAGATCTGAACAAAAGCTATTAAGCCAAAATAGACAGTAAAATGAACATTATTTTTCGATAGAAACCAAGTAAACCAAGAAAAAAAAGGCTCGTAATGCAAACTATTAAAGTTGGTATATTTTTTTGCAGTAATATAGTCTGAATAATAAGCAGGATAATCAACTCCTACATTATATCTAAATGCAAAAATAAGTACATATGACAATATACTAAACGCAACAAGAGGATGCAAAAACTGCACTTGTGTCGTATGAGAAATCTTAGAATAAGCATAAAGATTTAAACTCATAAGAATGATTAATCCTATATAAACTATAAAAGACTCTAGCATAGATTATTATAAGTAAGCGTCCAATTCGGACGTATATTATTATAAAACTCCTGTAAGCGTCCAATTCGGACGTATATTATTATAAAACTCCTTATTCTCAGTCATTTTCATGTACAGAGCTCAAAAGGAATCATAAATATTTAAATTATTTTATTGATTCAGCCAAGTATGCCGGAGTTAAATGCTCATAATCCGTGCGACCATCCATATAGGCTGTGAAGTATTTTTTCAAAAAGCTACGGAAAGACAACGTTCCGATTTTACAAGTTGCAATAAAAGTATGATAGATTGTTGAGGTTTCAGCTCCATTATGGCTACCAAAAGCAATGGAGTTTTTGCGTTCAATCGTCATGGGACGGATCGAGCGTTCGGCTATGGAATTATCAATGTCATATCTCCCGTTATTGCGGTAAGCCATTACGGGAGTCCACGCATGCTCCAGATAATTAAGTGCTTTGGTTAGCAAATCTCCTTTGGGCATCGGGCTGTCAAGCTGAAAAGTCAGTTCCTGCCAGATATTACTGATGATCTCCGTGGTCTGTGTACTGTTCCTGCGTCTCTTAATTTCATCGGGCGAAAGATGTTCCACTTTATAGCTTTCTTCAAGCTTGTACAAATCACCTATCCATTTCACAAAAACTTCGGCTCGCTCATCCTTTCCCTGTTCCAGAGCTTTCTCAAACTTGGCTCTCACATGGGCCATGCAGCAGATATGCTCCACTTTTGTTAGTTTATCATCCAAATATTTATAAACATTGTAAGCATCCGACTGCAAAGCGGCAAGTTCGGACTCACCTATGAAATCCGTCAGGACCTTACGCCCACGGCTCCCCTCGTCATAGAAGAAGATCACTATTCCGGCCGCTTTGTTAACTAAACACCAGATATAGGCTTTCTTATATTTATCCTGCATCTTCACCCGGCACCAGGTTTCATCGCAATTTACAATAGAATTCTTTTCCAGAGCCTGCGCTTTCATTACCGGTATGAGCTTTTTCAAGGCTTTTGCCCCTTTAGATAACCAGTTTAAGATGGTTTGGCGGGAGACTTTGAATTTCAGTTCCATCAGACGGATCATTTCACGATAAACCGGAGTCTCCATCATATATTTATTAAACACCAGTTCCACTAACAGCTCTACCGTGGCATGAGTTCCCGGAAAATGTTTCAGAATTTCTTCTTCATCGCCCTCTTCCCTTTCACTTATAACTTCTTCCGGCAAATTTTCAGCCATTGTAGTACTTACGGATTTGCTCATAGGGAAAAAGGCCGTAATACACTTGCCCTCTTTAGTCCGGTAAGTGATGTATTCAACCCGGTGTTCTTCCATACGATTCACTGTATGAAAGGTACTCCTTATTTCCGTTTTTATGATTTGAGCACCCGCAGGAATACGGGAACGGTCGCACTTATGCATCACCGTAACACGGGCATTCATTCTTTCATATTTTAATCCCTGCCGGTAGGCACGTTCCTGTTTATCCTTAGACGACTCGCTCAAGAGATCAACTTCCGTATCCAACTCTTCTGATGAGGTTTCTCCGGTAGCCGGATCATCAGGGGTACCGTCCCAATCATCCTTTGCATCATCACGACCGCAACCCGGGTCCGGACGTTTATGCTTCTGACTGGGACTACCAAACTTCTCTGTTTTCAAGACTTCATAAAGACTTTTATATTTCTCCACCTCTCTACGGGCTTTTTCCAAAGCTTTCGTATTAGAGGACAGTTCGACACGCAATGACGTCAGAATCTTTCCCTGTTCCGTCAGTTGGGCGTTAAGCTGGTTGTTTTCATGGCGGGAATCCTTCAACATTCGTTCTATTGTATCCAAAGACGCCTGTAAGCCATCTAAGCGCTCACCTTGTCGATCTATCGTTTTTTGTAATTCGGCATTCCTGAGACTCTTTTCCTTGACCATACCGGCCATAAAATCGATGAAGGAAGCCTTTTCTGAATCGCTCATATCTTCGCATGAAATCGGAAGCCGGGTCTGATCTTCATCAGACTGTTCCAGTTGTTCCCGGTAAAATTTTCTATTCGCTATTTCTTCAAATTCCATGCTTTAATAATTTGACATAAAGATAGCTATAATATGTCTAAATTCATAGTATTAAAACATGTATTTATTTGATTATCAAACAATTAAAACATCATTTAACTGTTACACTCTTTTATCCGGATTTCTTTCACTACTGGACTCTCGAGAATCGCTACAAGGTCTTTCCAATCCACTTGATAAACACTTTTTTCATCTTCTATTTTTATCTTCATGAAGTGATAACCCTTTGCAAAGGTGCAGGAGTGGACATGAAAGGCATGTCTTTCGTACATTAACATCCGAACCGTACGTTCATTCTTGGACATAAAGAAAAATACGTCACCTTTATACGGATTTCGATGATAACTTATTCGAATTATTTCCATGATGCGGGCATATCCACAACGCATATCATGAAAATGGGGAAGAAAGTAGAAATTCTTCAAGCCGGAGATTGTTAACATAGCACCTCCAGTTTTTCCACCAGTTCCCGGAGTTCCAGATAGCTTAATCCCTGTTTGGAAATTTGAACCCCACTGCCTAAGGATATCATCACTGTCTGAATGGCTGATGAACTGCAATGAGCCTTTGACATGGTGGAGGAAGCTCCTGATGAACTTATCTCCGGAGATTTTTGAATACCGACTATCTCCACCGGAACGATTGATTTCTTGTGACTGACAAACCATTTGCTAAACACGGAATAGGGAATACCCTGTTGAAGACAAAACTGTTCTATAGACAGATTTCTTGGTTGACCCTCTAACTTATACAAGAACCATAACTTTTCTAAATCCTGATTGCTATACATAATCTGTTTTTTTTAAGACTATGCAAAGCTCTACTAATTTTTGCATGAATCAAACACGTGAGTATTGGACGCTTAC
>JALCME010000029.1 GCA_022648295.1 Bacteroides sp.
ACAGAATCTGGTATCTTACATGAGATGCAGAAGAAATGCCCGCAGAAGACGTTTATTCCGGCTCCTCCAAACGATAGTACTTGTGCATGTAATGAATGTAGTTACATGCGTTTAAATACGCTTGAAAAGCTTTATAATTGCTTAAGAGATGAATCTCCTGAGATAAAGGTGGATGCTGCGATTGCAGAAAAGGCGGTAAAGCCTATAAAAAGAATGTTGGATATTTCTGAAAAATTAGGGCTTTAGCTATTTTTTAAGGTATAAAGTACCATATTTGGGCTGAAAGCACTTCGATTCATTAAAAACGGGCCGAGAAGGGCCTCTGGATAGGATTTGGCTGAAAGCTGAAAGCAACCTGAAACCTTGCTTTCAGCTGGAATGCCGATGTACAAAGGGATACAGAGGCTGAAAGCAAAAACCGTTGTTTTTTAAAATTCTGTTATTTAGGGGTTATTTTCCTTACTTTCCATGTTATCATACTCTATTATCAGCGCATGGGACATATATCTTCCGTACGTTGGATCTATATGTCCTGCACGTTGGAGATAGAGAGCTGATAAATAGCTAAACTAAACCCTTTTCAGGTTATATTGCTTCTTTACTGTTTATTCGTTAGGCAATTCAATAAAAGACATGGTTAGTTGAAGTGAAGTAGATAGTGTGTTGAGACAGGATAGATAATCTGTTGGGGTTAGATAGATAGTTTGTTTAATGCTAACGCATTATCTTTTTTGCTCTTACAATAACTAATTATATTCTTAGCTTATTGATTTTTGCCTTTACTAAATTAGATATATTGTAAGAGCTTATTTATTTTATAATTATTATATACTTTCGAGGAACTTACATAGTTTATGAGTAGCCTGTGCGCGATGGCTTATCTTGTTTTTTATTTCGTTACCCATTTCTGCAAAAGTTTGTGTATATCCTTCAGGAACAAAAATAGGATCGTATCCAAAACCGGAAGTGCCTTTTCTTACTTTTATAATTTCTCCTTTTATAATGCCTTCAAAGAGATGTTCCTTACCATTTAGGATAAGAGCAAAAACAGTTCTGAATTGCGCTTTACGATTTTCTATTCCTTCTAAAGCTTTTAATAGCTTTTTCATATTTGCTTCTGAATCATGCTCTTCTCCTGCATATCGGGCTGAATAAACTCCCGGCGCTCCATTCAGGGCATCTACTTCCAATCCCGTATCATCTCCGAAACAATTCAATTGATAGTTTTTGTAGATATATCGGGCTTTCAATAAAGCATTTCCTTCCAGTGTGTCTGCAGTTTCAGGAATATCTACCTTACAGTTGATGTCTTTTAAACTGAGTAATTCTATTTTGTTACATAGAATAGCAGTTACTTCTTCTAACTTATGGATGTTGTTTGTAGCAAATACAAATTTTTTCTTCATAATAGATAGTATGATTTATTGTTGTATGTTTGTTATTTTATTTTTATTCTATCAAATCCTTCACCGTAAACTCCAATTACGGAACTTTGGGAAATAAAAGCATTAGGGTCTATATCTTTAACTAAACGGAATATATCTACGGATTGACGTTTATAAGCCAATACTACTAATACTTTTACATTGTGTTTGCTATACCATCCCATTCCGTCAAGTACGGTCACTCCGCGGTGAGTCTCTTTAGTAATCCGGTCTGCTATTTTCTCATATTCCTTTGAAAAAATAAAGAACTGTACGGATTGACGTGCACTGTTAACAATATAATCAAGGACAAACCCTATTACAAACAGAGTAACAAAACCGAAAATAACCCGTCGCCAGTCATAAAATACAAAATAACAGGAGCTGATGATGATAACATCACAAGCCATAATCATGCGTCCAAGAGTAATATCATGGTACTTATTGATGATAGCAGCGATGATATCTGTTCCACCAGTGCTTCCGTTACAATTAAATACGACTCCCAATCCTATACCACACATTGCTGCACCTATCAAACAGGCCATAAAGTCTTGTCCCGGTCCAAGTATGAGAGGTGGAGTTTCATTTGATCCGTTTATAAGTACTTGGAAAAGCCATAAGAGAAAAGTAAGCATAAAGATGGCATAAGTTGTCTTTATACTGAATTTGGGACCCAGTATTTTAATGGCAAATGTCATCAGGAAGGCATTGATGATAAAATATGACCATTGGATAGGAAATCCTGTGGAATAATAAATAATGGCACCAATACCCGTAGTTCCTCCTGTAGTTATCTGGTAGGGTATCAGAAATGCCGCCCATCCTAAAGAATAACAGACAAGACCGATAGTAATGAAGAAATAATCTTTCAATTCCCTCATTACTTCCACTTTAGTTGGTTTTGCTATTTGCATAGATGTTATTTAACAACAATATTGATAATTTTTTTGGGTACGACAATAACTTTAACAACAGACTTTCCTTCCATCCATTTTTCAGAGCGTTCATCAGCTAATACAGCTGTTTGAATGGTTTCTGAAGTTGCATCAATTGGAAATTCCATATTAAAACGAGCTTTTCCATTAAAGGAAACGGTATAGTTAACAGCATCTTCTTTTAGATATTCTTCATTGTAGACAGGCCATTTAGCATCACATACGGAACCTTTGTTGCCTAATGTTTCCCATAATTCTTCGCAAACATGAGGAGCGAAGGGAGCCAGAACGATAACAAGTTGGTTTAATATCTCCTTTTTACTGCACTTCATACCAAACAGTTCATTGACACAAATCATAAAGGCACTTACAGATGTATTATAGGAAAATTGTTCTATATCATTTGTTACTTTCTTTATTAATTTGTGTAGTGATTTAAGTTCCTCTTTATTGGCTGGTTCTTCAGTAACAATGTATTGACTGGTACGATCGTAGAATAGAGACCAAAGTTTTTTGATGAACCTGTGTACACCGTCAATACCATTGGTATCCCAGGGTTTGGATTGTTCTACCGGACCTAGGAACATTTCATACATGCGTAATGTGTCGGCACCGAACTTTTCTACAATCATATCCGGGTTAACCACATTAAACATGGATTTACTCATCTTTTCCACTGCCCATCCGCAGATGTATTTTCCATCTTCAAGGATAAATTCGGCGGTAGCATATTCGGGACGCCAGGCTTTAAAGGCTTCGACGTCCAATATATCATTGGATACGATATTCACATCTACATGGAGTGGGGTAGTATCGTATTTATCTTTCAGATTCAGAGTTACAAAGGTATTGCTATCTTTAATACGATATACGAAATTGCTTCGTCCCTGAATCATACCTTGATTTATCAGTTTCTGAAAAGGTTCTTCTTTGACCGATACTCCAAGGTCGTGCAAGAATTTATTCCAAAAGCGGGAATAGATTAGGTGTCCGGTGGCATGTTCTGTACCTCCTACGTAGAGATCTACATTTTGCCAATATCGGTCTGCCTTTTCCGAAACCAGTGCTTCATGATTACGCGGATCCATGTAACGCAGATAATAAGCGCTTGATCCGGCAAATCCCGGCATGGTATTCAGTTCCAGTGGGAATATGGTAATATGATCTATCTTTTCGTTTTCGACTACGCATTTGTTTATAGTATTCCAAGCCCATTTTGTTGCATTACCCAATGGAGGTTCACCGGTTTCCGTAGGCAGGAATTTGGAAACTTCCGGTAACTGGAGTGGGAGGGAGGATTCGTCAATCATATAAGGCATATTCTCTTTATAATATACCGGGAATGGTTCTCCCCAATAGCGTTGACGAGAGAAAATAGCGTCACGCAGACGATAGTTTACTTTTATCCTTCCTAATTTGTTTTCCTCCACGTATTTTTTAGTAGCGGCAATTGCTTCTTTAATAGTGAGTCCGTTTAAAGATAAATTGCAATAGGGAGTAACATTTGGTTTTGGTGAATTGCAAACGATGCCTTCTTTGGCATCAAAACTTTCTTCGCTAACATCGCAACCTTCCACCAGCGGGCGAATTTCCAATCCGAAATGTTTAGCAAAGGCATAGTCACGACTGTCGTGTGCAGGTACCGCCATAATAGCTCCCGTACCATACCCTGCCAATACATAATCACTGATCCAGATAGGTACTGCTTCACCTGTGAAGGGATTGATAGCATAACTTCCTGAGAATACTCCGCTCACACTACGGTCGGCAATGCGTTCGCGTTCGGTACGCTTCTTTGTTCGTTCCAAATAAGCATTTACTTCTGTTTTTTGCTCTTTGGTGGTGACTTGTGACACTAATTCACTTTCGGGCGCTAATACCATGAAAGTAACACCAAACATAGTATCTGCACGCGTAGTAAATATGGTAAATTCAATATTACTATCTTTTACAGTAAAACGGACTTCCGTACCCTCACTACGTCCAATCCAGTTACGTTGGGTTTCTTTCAGTGAGTCGGTCCAGTCAATCGTGTCCAGTCCATCGAGTAAGCGTTGTGCATAAGCAGACACCCGAAGGCACCATTGGCGCATCTTTTTCTGTATAACAGGATATCCACCACGTTCAGAAACGCCATCCACCACTTCATCGTTGGCCAATACGGTTCCCAATTCGGGACACCAGTTGACCATTGTCTCACCCAAGTAGGCGATACGATAATTCATCAGGATTTCCTGTTGTTCTTTCTCTGTTTTTGCTTTCCATTCATTGGCTGTAAATTCAAGTTCTTCGCTACAAGCAATATTCATGCCTTTAGTGCCTATACTTTCGAAAGCCTGGATTAATTCATCAATCGGGCGGGCCTGTTTTTCATCATTGCAGTAGTAACTGTTAAACATCTTCTGAAAAGCCCATTGCGTCCATTGATAGTATTCCGGTTCACAGGTCTTTATTTCTCTGCTCCAGTCAAAAGAAAAGCCTATTTTATCCAATTGTTCCCGGTAGCGTTTGATGTTTGCTTCGGTCGTAATTTCAGGATGTTGTCCGGTTTGTATGGCATATTGTTCTGCCGGAAGTCCATAAGCATCATACCCCATTGGATTCAGGACATTGAAACCTTGTAGTCGCTTGTAGCGGGCATAAATATCCGAAGCAATATATCCTAACGGATGTCCTACATGTAATCCTGCACCCGAAGGATAAGGAAACATGTTAAGTACATAATATTTAGGTTTTGCTTCATTTTCCGTTACTTGATAGGTCTTATTTTCCACCCACCGTTCCTGCCATTTCTTTTCAATTTCCTTGAAATTGTATTCCATGATGGTTTTCTTATGTTATTTTTTGGTTGATACTTAGTTACCTGATTTGTAAGTGGTGCAAATTTACAGGTTTATTTTCAGATTTGTAGTGTAGCTAACGAAAAAACAGTGGAAATGACCTATCTTTGCCCTTAGTTTATGGAATTGTACATGAATACAAATAAAAATTACATCTATCACTTACTGGCCATTCTTACCGTAATAATTTGGGGATTAACATTTATTTCCACTAAAGTATTAATCAAAAACGGGCTTTCTCCCCAAGAGATTTTCTTACTACGTTTTTTAATGGCTTATATAGGCATTTGGTTTATTTCTCCCCATCGTCTATTGGCGAATAACTGGAAACATGAACTTTGGCTGCTTGCCGGAGGGGCGACTGGTGGTTCCATTTATTTTTTAGCAGAAAACACGGCATTAGGAATTACCACAGCATCAAATGTTTCCTTTATTGTATGTACTTCTCCGTTATTTACTACTTTTCTTTCTTTGTTTTTTTACAAAAAAGAGAAAGTAACTCCTATTTTGGTGGGAGGATCTGTATTGGCATTGATCGGGGTACTTTTAATTGTGTACAATGGTAGTTTTGTATTAAAAGTATCTCCTGTTGGAGATTTTCTTTCTTTAGTGGCAGCTTTATCGTGGGCTTTTTATAGTTTGATAGTAAAGAAATTATCTGCTTTTTATGATTCTATATTTATTACCCGAAAAGTGTTCTTTTACGGAATACTGACAGTACTCCCAGCTTTCATATTTAGTCCGTGGAGAACTCGTTTTTCTTCACTTGTTGAAACTTCGGTATTATTGAATTTATTATTCCTTGGTGTGCTTGCCTCTTTAATCTGTTATGCTATATGGAATTTAGCATTGAAACATTTGGGAACAATCCGTGCTACTAATTATATTTATCTTGTTCCACTAGTTACTTTTATCGGGTCATCGGCGTTGCTTAATGAAGAGGTTACCGTTGTTTCTTTTATTGGTTCTGTTTTAATACTGGCTGGTGTGTATATTGCAGAAAAGAAGGTATGAATGATACTGATAATTTTTCTATTATTAGCAACCTTTTGTTCTTATAAAAAGGAAATCATTCAATATTGATTTGAATGGTTTATGATTAAAAGAAAAGAGGACGTTATAAGAACTTAAGAAGTTAAAGTTCTCTTTTTTCTATATATTTTGGGGAAGAAGTGAGAAAACTTAATATTTTGACGTCCTCTTTCTTTAGTATAAAATTTGTTGACTGTTTTTTATTGTTTTACGTATTCGGGATAGAGTGCACTCCATTTAGAAAATGCTTTTTGTACAGTAGTTATTTCATCAGGATGATCTACTTTCCCATAATTTTTAGGTTTTTGTATCCATGCTGTTTCCCAGTCTGTCAACTGATTATAAAAAGTATTTCCTCTTAGTTGTTCACGACCGGAACGTTTTGGAACAGATGCTTCATCATATCTTTGCCCCTGAAGTAAACAGTTTTGCAACATATCGTAAAATTTCTCCCATCGAGGTTTATAATAATCACGGACCAGTCCACTCCATTCTTTCCATGCGTAATCAAACAGAACATCAGGTTCCGGTTGCCCGCCCCATTGTGTAACTTGAAGAGTAGTGTTGTAATCATAAAGAGCTTTTTCTGTTTTATTAGTTCCCCAGGCAATGGCACTGTTGACGCGTTCTTCAAAACTGTATTCCGGGCGGGTAAGTAATACTTGATCCAGATCATTAAGCAAGTTGATGAAACGGGTGCTATGTTTATTGAATCCTTCTATATCTTCCTTTTCAAAACATTCGGCAGCTTTTGCATGAATAAACTGTCCCAAGTTGGACATCAATTGTCTTTGAATATCTACAATATCAAAGCGGTACCCTTGTGATTTTCCCAGTAAATTAGCATCCTTTAATAACAGACTTTCGGCTTTTACTAGTGAATTCGGGTCATAGGGAATTTTGAATCCCGAATTTGGGCCGCTTTTCTTGGGATGGACAGCCGGACGTGCAGCTACAATGGAACTCAATTCCACTCCATTTGTTCCCGGTTTATATGGATTCTCTAATAAGAGCATTAGGGCTTCGTAAGCATTGGATGATTCGGCACCATAGCGGCGCTTAGCATAATCTTTCAGCCATGAAGCAATGTCGATAGGACCTTGGTGTATGGGCATTTCAAATGCTAAATCATAATAAACAGGGTTTTGCCCTAATCCTTCCATGAATAATCCGCTTCCAACAATGTTCTTTCCTAATTGTACAGCTTTATAGAATTGGTTGGATGCTAAAAGGCGTAGATCACCATGAAGATTGATCCGTCCTCCGAAATTATGTAAGTTACCGACTACATAAGGGTATCCCCAAAAACTTTCTTTAACAGCATCCTGACTTTGCTTCCAGTAAGCATCAGAAATATCAAGAATGACTAAGTCTTTCTTTGGGACAGCTTTTACGATGTTCTCGTGCGGACTCCAGCCTTGCATCACCCATTTCGCTTTAGGGTCAAAGTCTTTAAGGAGTTTAAGCACAGATTTTCCAACCGTATTTAAATAGGTTGAATCATTACTAATAGGTTTACCTTCATGGAAAGGATCGGTGGCATAAAATCCGTAAGAACCGAATAATCGTTTTTCTTCTTCTAAAAATGTATGACCGAATTCTTGGAACAAAGGATCTGTCGGATCAAGTTGAGCCACCGGTGCAAAACCACACCAACCTTCTTTCATTTCTATATGGGCATTAGGGTATTTCTCTTTAAATTTTACCGGTACGCATCCCGAATAGCCTTGTTGTATGGGTTGCATTCCCAATTCAATTTCACGATTGATAATCTGTCTGCCTAATTTGATGTGGCTATCAATCCAACTTTTAGGTAAAGGACCGGCAAAGCTTTCAAGGTTTGTCATCCATTGCCAGGCAAAGTAAGAAGGACCGACAAGATAATCACGTGCTTCTTTGTCCGTATATCCTATTTTGAGTAAAGTATAATACCACACTCCTTCGAGTCCTACTATAGTGAGTGGCATATTAATGCCGTTCATGGCCATAAAGTCCAACTCACGTTGCCAACGGTTCCAATCCCACCAGGTTGCGGAATAGCTGAATGAACAATAATTGAGGTAAACACGCCAACGGGCGTTTATTTTTCCATTAAAAGGTTGTGGAAGAGGTAATTTTTGAGGAAGGTCCAGACGATCTCCACACCACGATAGGTTTACTTGGCAATATGTTTTTAGATAATTGTAATAAGCCACAGCCAGAGCAATGGTATTGTTACCTTGGAGTAAAATTTTTCCATTTAGAGTGTTCCAACCGAACTCATCATTATCCTTTGATGAGACTATTTGTAAACAGAATTGCTTGGAATATCCGGGGGTTACTCGTTCTATCAAGGCTTTTGCAGCTTTTATTTCCTGTTGCTCTTTGGATGCTGCTTTTACTTCACAGGTGATACTTCCTGTCAGAAGTATCACCCATAAAATTTTGAATATTGTTTTCATTGAACTGTAAATTTGCCTAGGATGCGCGATTTATATTGATTTACCAGTTCTTTGGCTATTGTTTTGCTATCGCCAACCGGTTTAGGATTAAACGTGCCGATACGTTTTTCCCACCATTCTTTTTCAAACGAAGTAACCTGTTCTTTGTAAACATTATAGTGTTCGTTATCAAAAGTTTGGTTTTTATCCAAAGCGGCATCTACAGCTGTAAAAAACATTTCCCAACGTTTTTCGTAGAAGGTCTTGGTCAATCCTGCCCATGTTCTGCTTGCATAATCATTCAAAAGCATATCTTTGTCTCCCCAAGTGGTAATTAAGTTGCGGGCATTACTTTCAAAATAATTAGCTTCGGCAGGAGTTGCTCCCCATGAACGTGCATCAGCTATCCATTTGCCTACTAAGAAAGTGGGCTGGCTGGCAAGTAATCGGTCCACATCATCCATGATACCAATCATTTCCTTTTCTTTGCTTTTCATGGTTTGGCGATTTCGATTGTTGTATGCTTGCTCATAGTCTTTAAATACTTGTAGGAAATAATTGCTTAAGAGTTGGCGGGTTATGTTGGCGACATCAAAAGAATATGCCTGGTTCGTCCCATCGGCGGCCAATAGTAATTCCGTGGCATCCAGTAAGTTCTTATTATCATACTTGGTACGAGGATTTGCATAATATGTTCTATATTTCCCAAAAGTAGGACGAACGTTGATTAAAGGACATTGTCCGGGAGTGGATGGAGCTGTGTAGATGCTATCAATCAATAATTTCCATGCTTTTCTTCCATTACTGTCAATCTTACCGATGCGCTGGTCGGCAAGGGTTTCCACCCATTGATCAAGATGTTTGTGAGTATCAAAATTCCAAGCTTTTTCAAATACATATTGATAAATAAACGGATTGCAATCAAATCCTTCGAGCGTAGATCCAATACCGGTAAAGTTACTTCCTCCGTTAATAAACGTATTTTCCAGACGTTTGTTAATTTCAGCAATATTTCCTGCTAACATGGTGTTTCCGCCAAAATTACCAAGATAGCACCAGATGTAAGGTACGCCAAAATATTTTTCTGTGCGTTGCCATACTTCTTGCTGTTCACAATAGTAGTCAAGTAAAAGTGATCGATCGGATGGGAAAGCTGTAATGTAAGGTTTTACACGATCATTCGTCCAATCTTTACGCTCATTGTAAAAAAGCCAGGTCATTTGGAGCCATATTGCTTTGGAATCTGCTTTTTCGAGACTTTCATATACTTGGCGACTTACACGTTGGAGGTATTCCGGTTCCCAGCTTGGAGGCGTTAATTCATTGAATAAATCAACGCCGTAGATGTGGTTTGTACCGTAGAGTTTCTCTTCCGTATCTAAGAATTTCTTCTGTATTTTCGTAAATAATGGATCCATGGGGTCGAGAAAACTGCATGCATTTCCATCTGGAAATCCAGCCCAGGCTCCTAATTTTGTAATCTTAGCTTCCGGATAAATACGTTTTAATTCTTGAGGAACGTGTCCCGCAAAAGCAGGTAGCACAGGACGCATGTTAAATTCACGTTCACGGGCAACAATTTGTTGCTGCAATTTTAATTGGCTGTCTAGCCAAGAATGTGGCAGGGGACCTTGCCAGTAATCAATATTCAGCATACGATGCCACGGCAAATGGGCCGGACCGGTGAAATAGCTGCGTATTTCTTTATCTGTTAATCCTAATTCTGTCCATACCTGGTACCAGATGGATTCTTGTCCGGTAATAGCCAACGGGAGATTAATGCCATTAAGAGCCATCCAATCAATGAAATGTTCCCATTCATCCCATTTCCACCATGGCATTGTATATCCGAAAGTACAATAATTTAAAAAGAAACGGTTTTTACAGCGTGCATCGATAGTTACGGGAGTTTTGATTGCCGGAAGTTTTGCCGGCATTTTAAAGTTATCATATAAGTACCATCCCACTTCGACATGGCAGTAATATTTTAGGTAATGATTCAACCCTACAGCCATAGAATTAGCATCATTTCCACTGATTATGATTTTCCCTCCTTTTGATTCTATTTGGAACTGATCCTTACCCGAGTTGGGAAGTAATTTAAATGCAAAAGATTCTTCTTGTCCGGGTATTAATCGGTGTACTAATCTCTGGATGGCATTAATTTCTTTTTGCGTATCCTTTGCTGTCGCATTTATGCAGAGAATTGTACTTACTAAAAGTAACGTAAACAATAATATAATTTTCTTCATATGTGACTTTTTATTTTTCTAGTTATTAGCCTCTATATCGCAACCGTAATATGGTCGGAATTCATCATTTGATTTATAGTAATAGTAGGTAGATGGTGATGTATATGGATTATTGTAGTGGTACAGAGCCCGGTTAGCATTTAATTCAGCTTGGTTCCATCCGGGAGTCCATCCAACAAATACTCCGTTCATATCCAGACAATGCTGATAACGTTCGCAGTTCGTTCCTAAATAAGCACGATGAATGCCAACCTCAAGGCGTTTTGCATCAAAGTAGTTGACGCCTTCTCCCCAAAATTCAATGCCTTTTTGGAAGAGATATTCATTTATAAAGTCTTTTTCATTAGTAGCATTGCAAACGTAAGTACTGTTTCGTGTCTTTACTATTTCTTCCAGAGCGTTATCAGCAGCTGCCACACCGGATGTATGAAGTGCAGCTTCCGCTTTAAGAAAGTACATCTCTTCTACTCGCATAACTGGAAAGTCTGTTGCTCCGCCAATTTCATAAGTTTTATAATCACCATTATGCGGACGGAACTTTATATTCACATAAAGCCATGGCCATGATTGAAAGCCATAACTTGCATTGATACGTGAACGTATCCAGGAAGCGGAGCTGTTTAGCCGATATTGATACTTGGTTGGTCCAAAGCCGGAATAGCTATCGCTCCAGTCACTTTGGGTCTGACTAGAATTATCGCCGCTCTTTACCCATTTGTTATTAATCAGATTCCCATTGCCATCTTTCTCTATCAAATATGCTTCACCTTCTTGTTGATTGGTTGATTCATAGAAGAAATTGGGAGCTAGCCATGACTTTTTCCGGAAGTCGTTATTAGAAAGCCGTTCATACCATTTACGATCTAAGGAACGTCCTACACGCCAGCCATAAGCAGAGAAATTGGTTTCTGTTCCAAAAATCATGGCAAAAACAAATGATCCTGTGCTAGAAGCTGCTGTGTTACTTTCTGAGATAGAAGTTGCCAACATCCATGAATTTTGTGAGTTCCGGTTATTGAAGCCGTTTTCCGGATCAGTCCATTCAGATTCCGTCAAAGGGGTGCATTCAGAAGTTGTTATTGCTCTTTCTGCATATTCCCCGACATTTTTCCAGTAGGTACTTTCATCTTTATAAGTTACCGATGTTTTTACGCGAGAAGCCAGATTGGTATATGCACGAGCATAAAGTCCGTACACAACAGAGAGGTTAGGCTGTGTTTTGTCAGTTCTCTCATAGTCAGCTAAATATGTTTCTGCATTCTTCAAGTCACTTAAAATTAAATCATAAACCTCATCTACTGTAGCTCTTGGGTTATTGGAGGCTTCGGTAGAGGTGGTCTTCTCTGTAACAATAGGCACGCCTAAATTAGTTAAAGCATTTTCCGGTTGAACATAATCATATCTGTTGTCTGTCGGAGTTTTATATTCCATGATCTGAACCAACTCCATATAATAGAGTGCACGATAAGCGTAGCAAATACCTAAATAGGCTTTCTTTGTATCATCAAGATCATTAACGTCAATCATCCCGATAATATCATTTACATTTTTAATGTATGCGTAGTATAGATAGGATGGATATAGTCCACGATTGGAACCTGTGGCACTAATTGCACCATAGCAATATGCTCCCATTGTATTGTAACCGTTAGTTCCTGAGCAGACTAATTGCGTTGTTCCATGCTCCAACATTGCATGCATACTTGCAAAAGAAACTTCTTCTATTCCTCCATCGTCATTGGAATAACCAGCCATTGTTGTGTAAATGGAATTGACCATTCCACTCAATGCTGATTCTGAAGCTTTAATCTGAGAATCCAATACGTATTGGCTGGGTATTGTCTCTTTTATGCAACTGTTTAAACTTAGAAGAATGATAGTTGCAAAAATAATATAATTTTTTTTCATGATGGTTCCTTTTTATGTTTAGAATGTCAATGAAATTCCTCCTGAAATTGTGCGTATCGGAGAATATAATTCAGGGTTTGTATATCCTTTTAAGGTATAGCGGGGATCAAATCCTTGGCGTGCGGAAATATAAAGCAAATTTTCTCCTGAAAGATAAACACGCATATTTTGTATATTGAATTGACGAGTAAAGCTTGCAGGTAACGTATACCCTAAATTGATATTCTGAATGTTCAGATAGCTTGCATTCGTGATGAAGCGGTCAGAACGGGCATTTTGAGAATATTTTTCAGAATATCTCAATCGAGGGATATTACTATTTGTGTTTTCTGAATTCCACGCTTTCAGCATATCAACATGCCAGGTAGTGGAAGTGGTACCGCCGGTATGCATCAGTGTCTGGTAAGTGTAATCATAGGCTTTTCCTCCCAATTGATAATTCATATTGATAGAGAAATCAAAACCATGAAAACTTAAGTTTGTTCCTATACCACCATAGAAAGTCGGCAAGGCATCTCCTATTAGATAATCAGTAGCCTGACTGGAATCTTTTGTTGTTTCACGTCCGGTTACTTTTCCACTATCGTCAAGGATGTCTTTGTAGTAGAGAGCTTCACCTGTTTCAGAGTCTACGCCTGCATATTTAGGTAAATACCAAGTATATAAAGAAAGCCCTTCTGCTACAAAATACTTGTATTTAGAGACGAATGATTTGTCCAGATTGACATACCCATTGTGCTCTTCTACCGTAGTTGTCTTGATTTCGTCGGGCAAGCTGAGAACTTTATTTTTTACGTGAGATATATTGAAGTTAACATCCCACCGGAAGTCTTTTCTATTGAGCAATGTTGCTTGTAAGGTTAATTCAACTCCTGCGTTACGCATATCACCCAGATTGACAAAATAGCTGGTATAACCAATTGAAGGTGGAGTATTTAAAGAAAATAGCATGTCACTTGTTTTGCGATAGAAGTAGTCGAAGCTACCACTTAGACGGCCTTTAAAAAGTTCAAATTCAAGTCCTGTATTCCAGTTGGTGTTGGTTTCCCAAGTGATGTCTTCCGATCCTTTCTGACGCCATTGATAGGCTACTTTATCATCATTGTTTACAACATCATAAGAATCCGCGTAGAGGTAGTTTCCAATATTATCGTTGCCTTGTGAGCCTACCGAAGCTTTTAGCTTTAGTGAATTAATCCAGGGAGCATTAAAAAAGCTTTCTTTGGAAATGACCCATGCGCCGCCTATTGACCAGAAATTACCCCAGCGATGTTTCTTTGCAAATCGGGAAGATGCATCACGGCGATAGGATATTGAGCCGTAATATTTACTCTCGTAATTATACATTCCGCGGAAGAAATAACCTTCATTATTGTATTCGCTGGAATAGGAATTGGGATCATTGTTCAAATTTAGACAAGTAGCTAGTTCGTTAGTCCCGTCAATGCCAAAATTATATCCTGATGCACCTAAATATTCATACTTGTAATTGTAATATTCATGCCCTAGCAGTACACTTACGTCATGTTTGCCGAATTGTTTTGAATAATTCAATAATTGTTGGGTATTGTAGGTATAAGTACGTGATGAACTTTTTGACAATGAACCATTATTAGAAGAATCTGTGTAGTAATCTACAAAAGGACTGGTGGCATAGGTATATCGTCGATCGTAATCATAAGCGCTGGCATTGAATGTGAGTGTCAAATCTTTTGTTAATCTTGCATCAGCATATCCGCTCGCAATATATGAATTACCCGTCGTTTCGGATGTACGGTATTTATTCATAAAGATGCAATTCCCCCCGACATCACCTGCACGGCTTAATCCATAACTTCTTGCAAAATCGTACATTTTTTCTCCCCATTGGTCAACCATAATTTCTTTATTGGCATTACGGAAATAAACGGGATATATAGGTGCTTGTGTTTTTATTGTACTCCAAATGGTTCCGGTTCCTATTGTTCCCTCTTCTGTTTGGTTGTAGGTATATTTGCTATAATTGAAATTTGCCCCAACTTTCAGCCACTTTTTTGCCTGATAGTCAACTTTTACCCGAGTAGTCAAACGTTTCTGATTAGATCCTTCCTGAATACCATCTTGATCCAAATAACCGAGAGATACATAATAATTCATACGATCGGATGCGCCGGAAACTGTTGTATTATATTCTTGTCGGAAACCATCTTTCAGGCCTTCCTTTTCCCAATCATCGGCCTGTAAATAAAATTGTTTCCCATTGTATTCGTACGTAGTACCCATTGTTGCATTTGGATTCATTTTTCCCCCCTGAAGTATGAAGCTTTCTCCGCCTGGAACGGAATAGACCATATAGCCAGGTCCCACACCACTTGAGGAATCGGTTAAATTTGTATTAGCTAGTGTGTGTGCTTCATTGGTAGACATTGTGCCACCCTCGTCACTCACGTAGTAATTATACAACATTTTGTAGTAGGTTTCGTAAAACTGCTGGGCATTAGTCGTTTTGTAGTTTTTCAGTCCATTAGAGTTAACTCCCCATTTGAGGTCAAATGATACTTTTGCGTCGCCATTTTTGCCCCGCTTTGTAGTAATCATAATAACCCCATTAGCACCACGTGCACCATAAAGGGCGTTAGATGCAGCATCTTTCAGCACGGTCATGGACTCTATATCGTTGGGATTAATTAAATTCAAATCGCCATCGAAAGGCATGCCGTCAACAACAATCAGAGGTTCTGTATCAGAAGAAATAGATCCAAAACCACGTATGGTTATAGTAGGCGAACTACCTAGTTGGGATGAAGAGTTGCTTAATTGTACGCCAGCTACCCTTCCTGCCAGAGCTTCAGCGGGATTGGTTACTTGAGCTTTAAGAAGATCATCTGATTTCATTATCCCGGCCGAGCCTGTGAATGCCTCTTTCTTCATTTTTCCAAAAGCTACAACCACGACTTCGTCTAACACCTGACTATCTTCTTGTAGGATAATTTGCAGATTATTTTTACTCCCTACTTTTATAGTTTGTGTGATGAAACCGATATAGGAAATTTGGAGTGAGCCGCTTTCTTTAATTGATAGGGTAAAGGTTCCATTTGAGTTTGTTATGGTTCCATTGGATGTACCTGCTTCCATGACGCTTGCTCCGATGATAGTTTCCCCACTTTGGTCTTTTACAACTCCGGTTACTCTTCGGGCGTTCTTGCCGCCTGTTGCGTATTTTACTTCTCCTTTTTGCACAATGATATTTGTCCCTCTTATTTCATAAGAAACATCTTGTCCTTTTAGTATTTGCTTGATTGCTTCATCCAATTGGTTAGCTTGTACATTTACTTTTCTTTTCGTGTCTAAATCATCAGATGAAAAGACAAAGGAGTATCCACTTTTTGATGTAAATTCTGTCATTGCTTGTTTGACAGAAACATTATTCATTTTTAGTGAAATGTTCTGGGCCATTAAGACTGAATTTAAACAAAACAAAGTTATGACCACATAAATGACCTTCTTAGTGTAATTCATAAATTTAACTAATTAAAGATTAAAACTTGAATGGATTCAGCTTTTAATGGAAATGTATTATTACCTTTGATTTCCCTTTAAAAACTATTTACTGCAATAGGGTTTTGAAGGATTTTATAAAGCCGAAAGATATGCGAGATCTTTTGGCTTTTTCCTTTCACCTATTATTCTGTTAACTGCTATTGTATTTCATAATGTCAACTGAATAAAGATTAATTAGATATTTTGATAGACAACGATTTAATATAATATTATTCCTTTTGTGGTTCGTTTATACTTTATTTTACCTGTTGAGGCTAAATCTTCCAATATCTCATCTATACTTTGTTTTTGCCGGATGAAAAGTCCGTAAAAGCGAATTCTTTTTAATGAGTCATTTGCCAGATGTATATTTAAATTGTAGCTTCGTTGCAATTCTTTTACAATATCTTCCAATCTCTCCTCATCAAAGAATAGACAATTGTTTATCCATTTACGTGCATTGGAGGCAGTGGAAGATTTAATATTTATTTTGCCACTTTTTTTGTCTAATATTGCTTGTTCATCAGGCTTTAGAGTAGAGCTTTTTTCAGCGTGGAGTAAGTTTTGTAAAGCAACAGATCCTTCAATTAATGTAACCATGGCTTTTGCATCTTCTTTATAATCGCAGAAATTGAATTTCGTTCCTAATACTTTGACTTCCAAATTATTTGTCTGGACAAAGAATGGAATTTTTGCATTGTGGGTTACTTCAAAATACCCTTCACCTTCCAATGTCACTTTTCTGTTGTCAACGCCGAATCCTTGGGAATAAGATATTGACGATCCGGCATTTAACCAGACTAATGTGCCGTCTGGTAAATACAATCTGGTTTTTGAGCCCATAGGGGCTTCCACTATGATATTTGAGAAATTCGCTTTGATGCAATCCATACCTTTCCAATAGGAGAAGTAGGAGATAGTGCATAGTAGAGCAATTGCGGCAGCATAACGCCATGGGGTTGACAGGTGGAATGAGGTGTTTTTTTGTTTAGTTTTGGATGATTGGATACGTGTTTTGAATTTCTTATAAGCTTTGTTTTTATCAAAAATAGCTTTTTTATTTCTGTCTGTATTTGAGGCATAGTCTTTTAATTGTTCCATGAAATACTGTAAATTCTCTTTTGAAGCGTCTATCCACTCTTCTAATTCCCTCATTTTCTGCAAATTTGTTGATTTGAAGTTCAGGTAATTTGCTATCAATTCATCGATATTCTTCTTCTCTTTTTCCATTTTGAAGACTTAATTATATAGAGAAGACATTTTTATTGGGGATGTGGGTAGTCTAAAAAGAATATTTTTTAAGAGAAACTAATAAATAAAAAAATTAGAGAGATGAGATATTTGTCTAAATCTGTTCGTATAAAGGCTAATGCATTCTTTATATGATATTTCACCGTGTTGACAGAAATACAAAGTTCTTGGGCTATCTCTTCGTAGCTTTTGCTTTCGAATCGGCTTTTGATAAACACCCGACGGCATTCTTGTGGTAATTTGCTAATAGTAACTTTTATTTTATGTTCTAATTCATCTTCCAATAAGTGGTCTAGCGGATAGCTGTCGGATGCTTTAGTGTAGTTTTCTAGTATATCGTCGGGGGCAAATAAAGAGAAGCAAGTCTCTCTCTTTTCGTATTCTGATTTCAAGAAATTAATGCAACGGTTTCTTACAGCTTTGATCAGGTAGTAACGAACGGATATATTAATGTTAAGTGAGGTGTGTATTTCCCATAAGTGATAAATGACATCTCCCACTATGGTTTCTGCTAAAAAAGGATCATTTAGATATTCATTGGCTATCCGGCACAATAGTATATAATGGTGGTCATATATATATTTATAGGCTTTTTCGTCTCCAGATATCAACTGTTCAACTAATGTTTCCTCATTATATTTCATTCTCGAATAAAATCGTTTTAACAAAGGCAAAATAATCTATTTATATTGAATTTATTATTTTACCTATATGGATTTAGACAGTTAGCATAATGATTAGTTAAATTGTGCAAGCTTGTAAGTTTTAGCATATCCATCAAGGTTCTCAAACCGAGAATATACAAGTTAAGGTGTGCACAACTTCTCTGCAATATTCATTAATTTTCTGAAGATATGCAAGGATTTTGCAGAAGATTTGGCAAAAAGATGCTGTAATTTGTATTATTCCGATCCTTTGGATAGTTTTCTGAGCTTGGATAGTGATTTTGTCGGCTTAATTTCAATTTTTTGTTGATAAGTAAGGAAAAAGAGTTAAAGTCATTGAGTGTTATTATGCTGTTACCTCTATATAGGTGGGATATTTTATTACTTTTGCACCCAAATGTGCATTAGAAAGAGATATATTTGTTGATGTACGGACATAAAAAAAGGAGTACCGCTGTACTCCAACCTTTGTTAACCTTAAATCTAATACTATGAAAAACACACTACAAAGGTATGGATTTTTGAGATACTTGCAAATAATGCAAATAAAAAAGCGTGTTTTATAACATGTTTTAGGAATATAGAGGTTTTTATTAAGGTTCGATAAGAAATTAAGTATAAAGGAGCAATCTTTTTTTACGTACATTAAGCAAATGAAGGGAGACATGACTAAGGGCGAAATTACGCCTCAACTTATAAAATTTACAGTACCGTTGGTATTAGGGAACTTTTGCCAATTGACTTATAATGCTGCCGATTCGGTTATTGTGGGTCGTTATTTAGGTACAAACGCTTTGGCGGCAGTAGGGGTGGTCAGTCCGGTAATGAATATTAATATATTCTTTATTGTGGGTATTTGTCTGGGGATGTCCATTCTGATGAGCGAATTCTTTGGCGCCGGGAATTATACTAAATTACGGCATGAAGTTACAACCTCCATTATTGCTGGCGGATTGTTTACTGTTGCTCTTTCTCTTTTGGGCATTTTAGCAGCCGAGCCGCTTTTGCGATTGCTGGCAACTCCGGCTGTTATATTGAAAGATTCCGTACTTTATTTACGTATTATATTGAGCGGATTGATTTTTACTTTCGGTTATAATGTGTACGCTTCTTCATTGCGAAGCATGGGCAATGCCAAACTCCCACTTTATTTCCTGGCTGTTTCTGCACTTCTGAATATTCTGATGGATTTGTTCTTTATCTTGGTGCTCAAAATGGGCATTGCAGGAGTAGCACTGGCAACGGTTACCGCTGAAGCACTTTCGGCGCTCTTTTGCTGGGTATATGTAGAGTTGAAAGTACCTCTTTTGCACTTCAGCCGCAAGGATTGGGTTTTTGACCGTACTCTTCTGCATACTACGGCCAGTTATAGTTTTGTCACTGCCATGCAACAGATCACGCTGCATATTGGCAAGTTAATGGTTCAGGGAGCCGTCAATACTTTGGGGGTTGCTTCTATTGCGGCTTTCAATGCGGTGATGCGTATGGACGATTATGTGATGACTCCCCAGCAGAATATCGGCCATGCTAATACTACCTTTATTGCTCAAAACCGTGGAGCGGGAAAGTTCCGCCGTATTTTTAAAGGTTATCTTATCGGGGTGCGCTTGGAACTGATTTATACGTTTATTGTTTCGGTGCTTATTTTTACCTTGGCTCGGCAAATCATGGAGCTATTTCTTGGTGAGGGCGATGAAGAAGCAGTACAAGCGGGTATCAGTTATTTACATATTATGGCTTTTGTTTACTGGATGCCGGCCATGACCAATATTATTCAGGGACTGTTCAGGGGCATGGGGCGGATGACAGTAACACTCAAGGCAACATTCACCCAGATGGTGGGGCGTGTGATAGCTGCTTTTCCCATGGCTTATTGGATGGGATTGCAGGGAGTTGTACTTGCCTGTATGTTCGGATGGGTTTGTATGTTTTCTTATGAACTTCCTATTTTCTTTAAACAGTGGAAGTTAATTAGGAAAAATGCACTTTCGGTGGAAAGTGATTAAAACAAATCGAGTTTGAAAAAGAAGTAGTATTCCGTGAAAAACCATTATCTTTGCTATATTAATACACTTCTAAAAAGTTCTGACTATTGTGAGCAAAGATATTGTACTTACCCCCATGATGAAACAGTTTCTGGATTTGAAAGCGAAACATCCCGATGCTGTTATGCTGTTTCGTTGTGGTGATTTCTACGAAACTTATTCTACCGATGCTATTGTTGCATCCGAGATTCTGGGTATTACGCTGACCAAGCGTGCTAATGGTAAAGGTAAAACCGTTGAGATGGCTGGATTTCCCCATCATGCGCTTGATACCTATTTACCCAAATTGATACGCGCTGGTAAGCGTGTGGCTATTTGTGATCAACTGGAAGACCCCAAGCTTACTAAAAAGCTCGTAAAGCGGGGGATTACGGAACTGGTGACGCCCGGCGTTTCTATTAATGATAACATTCTGAATTACAAGGAAAATAACTTTCTTGCCGCCGTACATTTCGGTAAGGGAGCATGTGGAGTTGCTTTCCTTGATATCTCAACGGGAGAGTTCCTTACTGCCGAGGGACCGTTTGATTATGTAGACAAGTTACTGAATAACTTTGCACCTAAAGAGGTCTTGTTTGAGCGGGGAAAGCGGGGTATGTTTGAAGGTAATTTCGGGAATAAATTCTTTACCTTTGAGTTGGACGATTGGGTATTCACTGAAACTACCGCCCGTGAGAAATTGTTGAATCACTTTGAGACGAAGAACCTTAAGGGGTTTGGAGTGGAACACCTTCGTAATGGAATTATTGCGTCGGGTGCCATTCTGCAGTATCTCGTTATGACCCAGCATACGCAGATAGGGCATATTACTTCACTGGCCCGTATTGAGGAGGATAGATATGTCCGGTTGGATAAATTTACTGTGCGCAATTTGGAATTGCTTAACAGTATGAACGATGGTGGGAGCAGTTTGCTGAATGTAATTGATAAGACAATCAGCCCCATGGGGGCCCGTTTGCTGAAGCGATGGATGGTCTTTCCCCTAAAAGAAGTACAGCCTATTAATGAACGGCTCAATGTGGTGGAGTACTTCTTCCGTGAACCAGATTTTAAAGAGCTGATAGAAGATCAATTGCATTTGATAGGAGATTTAGAGCGTATCATCTCTAAAGTGGCCGTAGGGCGTGTATCTCCGCGTGAAGTTGTGCAGTTGAAAGTAGCTTTGCAGGCTATCGAGCCGATAAAGAACGCTTGTATGGAGGCTGATAATGCTAGCTTAAATTATATCGGCGAGCAATTGAATATCTGCAAATCCATTCGTGACCGTATAGATAAAGAAATCAATAATGACCCTCCGCTTCTGGTCAATAAAGGTGATGTAATTAAGTCCGGTGTGAATGCCGAGTTGGATGACTTACGCAGTATTGCTTATTCCGGTAAGGACTATCTGTTGAAGGTGCAGCAGCGGGAGAGTGAACTGACGGGCATTCCAAGTCTGAAGATCGGATATAATAATGTGTTTGGTTACTATATTGAAGTACGCAATGTGCATAAGGATAAGGTTCCGCAGGAATGGATCCGTAAGCAGACTTTAGTGAATGCCGAGCGGTATATTACCCAAGAGTTGAAGGAATATGAAGAGAAGATATTAGGTGCGGAAGATAAGATCCTGATACTTGAAAATAAACTCTATACTGAATTGGTGCAAGCGTTGACCGAATTTATTCCCGCAGTACAGATTGATGCTAATCAGATTGCCCGCTTGGATTGCCTCCTATCATTCGCCAATGTGGCTCGGGAAAACAATTATATCCGTCCGGTGATTGAAGACAATGACGTGCTGGACATCCGGCAGGGGCGACATCCTGTTATTGAAAAGGAACTGCCTATAGGCGAGAAGTACATTGCCAATGACGTAATGTTGGATAGCAAGACGCAACAGATTATTATTATTACCGGTCCGAATATGGCTGGTAAATCGGCTTTATTACGGCAGACAGCCTTAATTACGCTTCTAGCACAAATCGGAAGTTTTGTTCCTGCAGAAAGTGCACATATCGGACTGGTCGATAAAATCTTTACCCGTGTGGGTGCCAGTGATAACATTTCCGTAGGTGAATCTACCTTTATGGTAGAGATGAACGAGGCGGCAGATATCATGAATAACCTCTCTCCACGCAGCCTTGTGCTTTTTGATGAATTAGGTCGTGGTACCTCTACCTATGATGGTATTTCCATTGCGTGGGCTATTGTGGAATATATTCATGAACATCCCAGAGCCAAGGCCCGTACTTTATTTGCCACGCACTACCATGAACTGAATGAGATGGAGAAGAGCTTCAAGCGCATTAAGAACTACAATGTGTCGGTGAAGGAAGTGGATAATAAGGTTATCTTCTTACGTAAGCTGGAGCGTGGAGGCAGTGAACATTCCTTTGGCATCCATGTGGCAAAGATGGCCGGAATGCCTAAGAGCATTGTAAAACGGGCGGGAGAAATATTGAAGCAATTGGAGGCGGATAACCGTCAGGACGGTGTTTCCAGTAAGCCGTTGGTTGAAGTAGGAGAGACCCGTGGTGGGATGCAACTTAGTTTCTTCCAACTCGATGACCCTGTGCTTTGTCAGATACGTGATGAGATATTAAATCTTGATGTTAATAATCTTACTCCGCTTGATGCTTTAAACAAGTTGAATGAAATCAAGCGGATTGTGAAAGGGAAATAAGCGTTTGTTGATTTTCTTTATTGAGGCGGAGGATTACAGAACAAGTTTGATTCTTATTTAATATAAGCCGGAAGTATCTATTTTTTTATTAATAGGAGTACCATTTCCAGCCTCTTTACAAATAATTTCACTTATTGCATATAAAAGAGTCAAACATGATGGAATGAATACATAATTAATAGGAGTGGTTAACATTGGGATGGCCATATTAGTAAGACTCAATATAAGCCATACGTATAAAAGATGGACGTTTCTTTTTAGAAGATCTATCGTCGAAACTTTTGGTTTACTATATTTTTTGGAACGAATAATAATGGAAAGCATTTGTAAACCATAGATAAATAGATACAGTATTCCTCCTGTCAAGAATTTGAAAACTAGAGTTTTCAAGGGAAAGTATGTTGCTTTCTGACTTAATAGAGATATGGCTTGCCCTCCATCTTTGTCAGATTCTTGTAACTTATGAAGTACCTGTTCATAAAGCATTTCCATATATTGGGTGGGTACATCTTTATAGTGTTTTTCTTCCCACTTATTAAGTAGCTCCAGTTTTTCCTCAATATTGTTATTTATGCTATGATATACTGCCTGTGTGGATATAGCTATGCCTAGGGCAGAAAAGAGTACCAGAAATTTGGCTGAACTGGATTTAAAGTTTTCAATAAGCTGATTTAGTATGTCCATTGTATTCTATTTATTCAACTATAATTTTTTTCAACATGCTTATTCTCTTTTCTATATCTTTTCTGTTAGAAGCTTCCAGTACTTCTCCTGTGTCATTCTTTACTAAATTTAAGAAACCATATTGTGGGTCATTTTTTGTATTATTAATTTTTTCTAACAACTCGTTTACAAAGAATTCTTGTTTACTTGTTGATAGGTTTATTTTTTTTATAATATTTTTTAGACATAATAAATTGACTCGTAGGCTTAGGAGCTCATTTTTAAGTTGGTGATAATAACTTTCTGGATAACATTTATTTTTTTTGATGAAGTAGAATTTTACTATATCATTGCTTTGTTTAATGTGGAAGTTATAATATGAAATATCTGTTTTAGGATATTTCTTGTTGCTACGAAAAGAACGTGTATTAACAGGTAATTCCGGCAAATCTCCTTCTTCGTAAATTATTACTGCAGTTGTTCCCACATAGCTTGAATAGGTAGAGGATCCAACCTTGTTATTTAATATTTTATGAAAAAGAGCAAAAGGATGAAAGTTGGGTAAATGAATTTTGCCCTTATTATTTGCGATTTTATCTTCGTTCTCAAGAGATGTATCGACAGTAGAAGTGCTTATTATCTGGGTTAACCACGTTCCAAGTTGCCATAATGCTAATTCCTTTGCATCTTCTTTTGGTTTTACCTGAATATCTTCTAATAAAAACTTTATGGCTTCGTAGGTGTTTTTACCTTTCTCTGATGCTTCTTCTTTACTTTTTGAAAGGGGATGAAGTGCAAAATTGAATCCTAATTTGAGACGATTGATAACTCCGTAGGTTTCTGTGGAGAAATGTCTACGGACATGGTCTTCTCTGACAAATATGTAATTTGTATCATGTATGGGTAGCTTGTGTTTCTCAAAAGTTGGGATTTTGATAGAATTATGTGCTCTAAAAAAAGTTCTGCTACTGCCTTTTCTTGTATTTAGGATTCCTATTTTACGATAATATGCTGTTTCTGGAGCTGTAATAACTTCATCGTTTTCATGCAGTGGCTTTAAATATTCCAACAGCTCTTTTTCTTCTTCCAAAAGAGGTCTGGTATTCGTGCAGAAGAATTCAATTTCAAAAATCATATTCTCTATAAAATTAAAGAAAGGAGGTGACTTAGTTGACACTGTCTTAAATAGCCTAAGCCTCACAAAGGTGCTTTTACGTCTCGGATTTAGTTCCTTAATTTTTTATAATTTATTATGTAGAAAAGAAAGGTGACTACACTACACGGGTAATAATAGCCGCACTGAAACAAAGTACCTCCGATATAAACCTCCTTTCAGAATTAAAAAATCATTATTTAGTGTAATATTATTTGCAATTACTTTTTCCAAAGATAAAACTTTTTTTTGAAAATGTAATGGATTTATTTAAATAAGTTATTGAACTATGTTATATCTTATATATTTATATGATTTTATATATATATTAGTTAGTATATTGATATTTAATAATATGTATTTAGATATTAAACTTTATATGAATAAAAATTAGTGATCTATTATTAATGATATTAAGTTATAAATAGTGATTATATATTTGGGTTTATTTTATCAAACTTAAGCATATATGTTTCGTTACTTTAGTAAAATGATATGCTTCAATATGCCGTCTGAAGGAAGACAAAGCAGACCTTCTGCTTTTTGCTTGTCTACAAGGTATTTCTTCCAGATAACCTTGTCCCATTGCATTTGATCGGTACACTGTGCCACAGGAATATGGGGTATGGCCGATCCGTCTTTTACCAAAATGACTATGGGCAATTTTCCGCATTGAATGTGGTTCCATCCCGGGTGGTAAATAGCTCCTGTCTGGTAGTCTATCCATTTCTGTGTACCGGGGAGATAGACGTCGCGTCCTGTACCGCTTTCGAGCATGGGTGCAACGAGCAAATTGCTTCCGAACAGATATTCATCTTCAATTAACCACGCTCCCGGGTCATTAGGATACTCAAAGAAAAGCGCCCGGATCATTGGCCAACCTTTTTCGGTACATTCTTTGGCCTGAGCGTAAACATAGGGCATCAGTTGGTATTTCAGCCCGGCGCATTTGCGGAAATAATCGGTAAAGGCCTTGCCGTAGCACCAGGGCTCGGTAGGAGGTGCTCCATGTATGCGGCTATGGGATACCAAGAAACCGAATGGTAACCAGCGGCGGTAAAGTTCTTCGGGAGATTGGGTGACGAAGCCGCCAATATCATTACTCCAGAAACAGAAGCCCGAAAGACCAAGTGACAATCCGCCGCGTAATGTTCCTTCCATTCCCGTGTCGGTGGTTGCCGCATCACCTCCCCAGTGGAGAGGGTAACGTTGTGATCCCGCCCATGCGGAACGTGCCCAAATGATATTCTCACCATGTATTTTACGTATAATGTCCGCTACCGTTTTATTGTAGCGCAATGAATAAAGATTATGCTCATACAGTCCGGAACGTCCATTATGATAGATGGCGTCCAGTGGGGCACCTTCGCCAAAGTCCACTTTGATAGCACTGACTCCCATTTTTATCAGGTTAGCTAATTTTTCCTGATACCATTTTACAGTGGCGGGATTGGTGAAGTCAAGCACTACATCTTCATAAGGCAATTGCCCCTTGCCATTGTGTATATACAATCCTTCTTTTACGAGTTCGGGGAAGAACTTATTTTTCGGGGTGAAGTAGGGTAGTTGCCACAAGGAAACGCGGAACCCTTCCGCTTTGAGATCTGCAAGCATTTTGCGTGGATTATCGAAACGATCGATGGCGAAAGCATAGTCGCACTGCCAATCGGTGCCAAACCAGCCTGTATCGAAATGAATGACGTCACTTGGTATTTTATTTGCTCGCAACTGATGCGCAACTTCACGTCCTTCCTTTTCACTGAAATAAGTAATGCGGCTCATCCAGGTACCGAATGACCATAGGGGAGGCATTTCAGGGCGGCCGACCAGTGCGGTATATTCGCTCAGGACGGCTTTAGGATCACCTAAAAAGAGAAACAGATCGCAGGCTTCATCTTCCATAAACAGTTTGGTGGCGCCGATGTAGCTACGTCCGAAGTCGCAGGTTACTGGGGCGGAAGTATGCATAAACACGCCATAACCGCGGGAACTCATGAAAAAGGGGATGGGTTTATACATATCCGGACTTTCCGGTCCTTGTGGATCAGTGACGAAAAGATTGACTTTTTGCCCTACTTTATTCAGCGAAGAGAATGATTCACCACAGCCGTATATACGTTCGCTAGGTTGCAGGCTGAATACAGGGTTGATGCTGCGCAGGTTATTTGCTCCACGTTTCATGAAGCTGAAGGGAGCGACTTTAATCTGCGTGGAGTCGTTGTCCCTCCAGCAGCGTGTTTGTGTCAGTATCCTGCCTTCCGCGTCTTTCAGAATGAGACGCCACGGGTATTGTTGAATGGTGAGGCTTCCATATTTGGAAGTATAAACAATGGTATTTTCAGTTTGTGTAACTTTCCATTTTGCGGAACCGTCAGCAGGCTGTTTGGCAAGTATCAGGGTGTCCTTATCTTCTGTTATCACCGGAGTGGTGAGAATGCGTATGCGTAAGGTGCGGGCATCTATCGGTTCGATGCTGAAAGGAAGTTGCGGGTCATTGTCATAAGCCGTTGCTGGAAAGTCAAGTGATTTCAGTGGTTGATGAAGGTAAGTGTTGGCGTTGAATGCCTGACGGGGCATCAACTGTTCCCGCTTCCATTGGATCAATCCTTGTCCGGTTGTTGTGTTGTATGTAGCCAGACTATCTGCAAAAAAATAAGTGTTGCTCAGGTCAAGAAATTCCTGGCTAACATCTTTGGATTGACTAAGCAGATATTGTACGCCGGAATTGGTATTTAACTGCCCATTGATAGGGGAATAGGTGGCAAAAAGCAGAACAGTTGAATTAACTAATAAACAAGAGTTTTTCATTTGATACTTGATTTACGGTTTATAGTGCCGTAAAGATAAGTAATCGCATGTTACCTGAAGGGAAGGATATGTTTCGGTAAACGGATGGTTTTGTTTATTTCAGGAATTCTTCCACCTTTTGGTAAAATAAGGCAATATGGTGTCCGTCTACAAATCCGTGGTGCAGTGTCATGCTGATAGGCATTATCAGTTTTTCTTCTTTTAGAATAGCTCTTCCTGCATTCATCAAAGGATAATTATTGCCATGACGGTATTCCTGAGTTGCGGTTATGGAGGTAAAGTACAGGTCAGGAGTTGCGCTTAGCAGCAGAACGTCCAGCAATTCTTTGCCTCCTGTTTTTTCTGCTTCGTAAGGATCGCCTTCGGGATCAATATTGGTCAGTACCTTCTTGGCCTGGGCATGAAAGGCCGCAAAATCCTTGTTCCACTGGAACCGTACGGTGAAAAACTTTCCGTTTTCTTTCACTTTAATGGGACTAAGAATGTCGATGGTGTCAAAATAAACCACCTGCCCTTCAGCATCGATGCGGTAACGGAATTCTTTGATTTCGTTGACAGCCCGGAGTACTGCATAAAGATAGTGTAGAAAGAAAGACTCACCTGAGGCTTTTGCCCGTTTTTTAGCTCCGCCACATTCCACTTCGGAAGTAATGGATAACTGGGGATTTAAGAAATGGCGGAAAAAGTCGAAATTGTTTTTCCGCTCCCAAGTATCTATGTCAATGATGTGTTTCATTCGTTTTATTTCAATGTTTGTTTCCCTTGTTTCTTCCGACCATAAAAGAACATGAAATACAGCCCGATGAGGACGAAAGGAATGCTTAATAGTTGCCCCATGTTAAGCGACATCCCTTTTTCAAAAGCCACCTGATCTTCTTTAAGAAATTCTACAAAGAAACGGAATGTGAAGATCTCTGCCAGACAGAGTCCGAAGAAGAAACCACGTGGTAGCTTTTTACTGTAGTTTTTATAGAGAAACAACATAATCAGGAAGAAAATAAAGTAGGCAATGGCTTCGTAAAGTTGCGCCGGATGACGGGGGACCATATCTACCCGTTCGAATACGAAAGCCCAAGGTACATCTGTCGGCTTACCAATAATTTCGGAATTCATCAGGTTGGCCAGACGAATGCAGCAGGCGCAAATAGGAGTAGCTACAGCAATGATATCAAGCACGTCCATGTAGTGAAGTTTGGTTTTGCGGCAATACAACCAAAGTGCAATGATAAGCCCGAGTGTGCCCCCGTGGCTTGCCAAGCCTGCGTATCCGGTCCATTTCCAACCTCCTCCGGGTAAGAAATGAATGGGTAATATCATTTCCCAAAAATGGTGTAGGTAGTAGCTTGGTTCGTAAAATAGACAATGGCCCAACCTTGCTCCGATCAGAATGCCAAAGAAACAATAAAAGAATAGTGGTTCGAATTTATCTTCACCTAGTTTCTTATCTTTATATTGATAATGCACTACAATGTAGGATAAAGCGATGCCAACTACCCATAACAGACCGTAGTAACGGACGGGTATAGAACCAAAGAGTCTAAATATTTCAGGATTGGGATCCCAGTTGATCGTTAGCAGTGGAAGCATATTCTTTTATTTTTTAATTAATAGTCCGATTGTTATTGGGGAGAAACATTGAATTTACGGGCAACTTTCTCGTAGGTTGGGGTAGGGATACCTTGCTCCTTTGCCGCGGTGATCATATCGAAAAGTAGACCTTGTACTTCCGATTGATGTCCCCGTGCCATGTCTTTTTGCATGGATGCCGTACTTTCGGGTGCTAGCTTGTCGATGACTTTAAGATTATAGGCAACCTGATCTTCCTTGAATGCTATGCCGAGCTTTGCACCCAACGCAGCGCTTTCACGGGAGAGGCCAATGAAGGTATCGCGTATTTCTCCGGTTTTTTGTACTTCACCCATAGGCACGCCATAGTATGCACCGGTGACTGCCATAGCCGAAATGAATGACCATTTTACAAAGGTATCGCGGTTGATATCCGGTGAAATATCAACTTTTATACCGCTTTCCTGAAGATCTTTTTGTACTGCTTCCATTAATCCGGGAGCAACAACTGTGCCTTTGTGCGCACCATAAACCAGACGGAAAATCTGTCCCATTTGGGTAATTTCTCCGGGGGCGGAAACGAAGCCGACAATATAAATACACCCGTCCAATACCGTTACCCCGGGGACCTCCCGCTGGATACGGGGGCCTGTTCCATAGACATTCAAAATAGGAATAACAATAGTGTTGGCGTGGGCTGCGCGTTTAATCATTGATGTGATAGATTCTACGGAATAGCCTTTGACGCAAACAAAAATAACATCGGCTTTACCTGTGTAGGCTTCTGCAGTGCAGGCATTTATGGATGGGTATTCTTGCTTTTCAACCTTGTTTTCTGCTGAACTGCATGATTGCTCTTTCGCAGGGATAGCATACTCTCCTTTTAGAGTGGAATGGAGAATTAGTCCTTTATCCAGCATAGCTTTAAGATGCTCTCCTCTTGCTATGCAAGTCACTTCTTTCCCGGCTAATGCAAGGAAACCTGCAATACTGCCTCCCACACCTCCGGTCCCGGCTATAAGATATTTCATTTGTTAAGTATAATATTTCGTTCTCACCGCTCAAATATACTTGCTATTCTGTATTTAAGCAAATATGCAGGGATATAAAAAGATTCATCCTATACATTGAAACGGAAATGCATGATGTCACCATCCTGCACAATATAGTCTTTTCCTTCAACACCCAATTTCCCGGCTTCACGCACTGCCGCTTCGCTACCGTACTGAATGAAGTCTTCGTATTTTATGACTTCGGCACGGATAAAACCCTTTTCAAAGTCCGTGTGGATTACTCCTGCACATTGTGGAGCTTTCCATCCTTTTTGATAAGTCCAGGCTTTGACTTCCATTTCTCCCGCAGTGATGAATGTTTCGAGATTCAGCATTTTGTAGGCGGATTTGATTAAGCGGCTGACACCAGATTCTTTCAATCCAACTTCTTCCAGAAACATTTGACGGTCTTCGTAGGTTTCCAGTTCTGCAATGTCCGCTTCGGTTTTAGCAGCTACAACGAGTATTTCTGCATTTTCTTCTTTTACCGCTTCACGTACCATTTCCACATATTGATTTCCACTAACGGCACTTGCTTCGTCTACGTTACAAACATACATGACCGGCTTACTTGTCAGTAGAAACAGTTCTTTAGCAATCTTTAGCTCATCTTTTGTTTCGAATTGAACGGTACGGGCCGATTTGCCTTGCTCTAAAGCATCTTTATATTGTGCAAGAACTTCATAGGTCTGCTTGGCTACCTTGTCGCCACCGGTTTGAGCCTGTTTTTGCACTTTTTGGATGCGGCTTTCCACGGTTTCCAAGTCCTTTAATTGTAGTTCGGTATCTATGATTTCTTTATCGCGTACGGGATTGATCGTTCCGTCCACATGAGTTACATTCTCATCATCGAAGCAGCGTAATACATGAATAATGGCGTCTGTTTCCCTGATGTTGGCTAAGAATTTATTGCCTAATCCTTCACCTTTGCTCGCTCCTTTTACCAGTCCGGCAATGTCTACGATCTCCACGGTGGTGGGCACGATGCGTCCCGGATGTACCAGTTCCGCGAGTTTAGTCAATCGTTCGTCGGGCACGGTAATCACTCCGACATTGGGTTCTATTGTACAGAAAGGGAAATTTGCTGCTTGCGCTTTTGCGTTTGACAGACAGTTGAAAAGCGTCGATTTACCTACATTTGGCAAACCGACAATGCCACATTGTAAAGCCATTTATTATATTATTTTTCTTATTATCAATTAATTACGCTTTTATGCGATTTAGACGAGTAACAAAATAGTAACAATTTAAAGTTGAAAAAGAGTTATTACTCCTTATTACTTCATTTTAATGCGCAAAGATAATCAATTTTGGGCTAATGCAGTTATCTTCTGTTCATTATTGGTTTTTAAAACAAGATCGTTGTTTTTGCCCATATTTAATGAACATCAATGTAAGTAAGAGGTCCTAACAAGTAAAGTGCCTTACCTAAAGTTCGTTTTTCTTTATGATAAATTGATGTTTAATGTAAGTTTTATAACTGTAGCTTGGATTATAACCAGATACTTGTTCCAAGCCTTAATCCTAAATGTTTTCCCATATTCATTTCTTCAAGTAGGAAACCTTCTGTTTTTGCTGTTATACCTAAATTTAAAGACAGTTCTTTAAAGCCTTTTGTTCGTGAAAATAGACGGTACTTTCCCATCACATCAATGGCTCCGCCTAACTTTCCAGAGTTTTCTTTAAAAGCCAATGCTTTAGGTTGCATCCATCCATGCAATGCTGCATCTACAGAAATACCTTTGGTTATGGATATGTTATAGAAATCTGTTCCAAATGCAGGAAACCATGTATTTTTATTTTCATACTGTCGTAAATAAAAATGTGCATTGATAGATTGCGTTAACAACCAAAAATGTTCATCGATATAATCGCCAAAGGGGACCATACCATAACCTAAAGCAAAGTTTCCCTTGCATTTATTGGTCAATTTGAAACCTGTTTTTCCTATGAGTAACGGATCTGCTAAGTTCAAAAGAGAACGCCAGCCTACTCTTTTCACAAATTTCTTTTCTTCTCTGGTTAAATCTTTATAGTCTGTATATCGTTTGAACTCCATATCCGGACGATAAAGATGCCGGATTGCTCCATAGACATCATGTCCCACAATATCCCGCTTCAATTCATCATTCTCCTCTTTTATGCCTGCATTTACTTTTAACAGTCCAGAAGAATAGTAAGTCACTAATGAAATCTTACGTAGAAAATATTCAGTCCATAAGATATTTTTGTTTTCTTGTCTCCAATTCATCAACGAAGCTTCCCGTAGTAGCATAGCATAGTCAGACTCCAATCCGGCTGTATGTAGACGTATATACGTTGGCAAGTCTGTATCTCGTAACATTTTCAGGTCTGCATCTCTTACTCCTCTCACATAAGCAGCTCCATCTTTATTGAAGAAGGGTTGCGAAATGCTTCCTATTCCTTTATGTGTAAGTATGGAGCGATGCCCTTCTTCGTGTGTCAAAGGGATGAATACCAAAGAGACAATAGATTGCAAAAGGAGGTTGTTAAAGTATAGAGGTTTATTTTTGAAGATGACAATCTTGTTCAATTGGCGTATGCTCAATCTGTATAAACTTAAACTGTTTTCGTCAGATTGGCGCATAGTAAAAAGTCTGGTAGAAGAGTCCATCAAAAGAAAAGGATATTCTTTTGATGTCAATGAATCTTTACCGGCATTTTGTGATACGGCGTCCATGACCGAAGCAAAAGCCATAAATAATACTAAATAGAATCTTTTTTCAGTCATGGATGATGTTATTACGATCTTTTTTCATTTTAATAACCTCCTACATATTATGTAAATTTTACATTTATAGCTGTAAATATACGAGATTTAGCCCATCGTTATTCTAGTTGGAATGTAAAAAAGCAGAGTTTCGGTGAATAAATGTTTGATTGTAATACCCTATAACTGATTAGCGGTAAAAAAGGAAAGTCGGCATGCGTGAGCATTCCGACTTTCTAAAATACAAAACTTATAAAGGTTTTTGGTTTATTCTTTTAAAGTGTTAGAGTTTTAAGAGAGTTTTATTTTATAAGTTTGGATTGTCCATTGTCACTGTTTGTTCAGGGATAAGAATGTATTCCTGCTTTTTATTGTCCCATTTGTAGTAAGTGGTAGTTACACTTTTACCCTGATAAGCATAACGCATAACCAGATCATCTTCCCACTCACTCTTAGCATCATTCCATTTTAAAGCTTTACTTTCCGTCATGCGCTTTTGGTCGTCGTACTTGTAGTTGTACTTCATATAGTTTGCTAAAATTTCACCATCACTCTTATAAATAGTTTGGGAAACCATTATTCCATCTTTCTCTTCCGAATTGTAAACGAGATTGTTTTTATTAGCGGCATAGGTTGTAACTCCACTAAATAAGATTGCTACTGATAAAGTAACTGCTTTTAAAAATACTTTTGTTTTCATGATCTTTATGGTTTTAGGTTTTACTTTCATATTTCTATTATATATGGGCTTAAACCGCTGCAAAGCTACTTATTAAATTGACATAATATCAAAATAATGAAGAAAAAATATCTATATGTAAGCAAGGCCTTTACTCCTTCTCTTTCATTATGGCAAGATAGATGACAAAAAAATATCTGGTAGTGGATTTACCGGATATTCTGATAAGCAAACTGTATTTAGCCTGATTATTTCAATTGCTTTCTGATTGTAAGTTAAATATTGTTATGGAGCCAATTAATGTGCCTCCAACCAACTTTTCCCCCACCCAAAATCCGCTTTCAGGGGTACATGCATGCGATATGCACGTTCCATTTCTTCAATTACAATTTCTTGTACGATCTCTTTTTCGGCCATTGGAACGCTGAAATTTAGTTCGTCATGGACTTGTAAAATCATCTTTGCTTTCAGATTGAAAGCTTGGAAGCGTTTATAGATACGTGCCATAGCTACTTTTATAATATCGGCGGCACTTCCCTGGATCGGAGCATTAATTGCATTTCGTTCTGCATAGCCCCTTACGACTGCATTCTTCGAGTTTATATCAGGTAAGAAGCGTTTCCGGTGAAAGATGGTTTCAACAAAGCCTTGTTCGCGTGCTACCTGAATACTTCTGTCCATGTATACACGCACTTGCGGATAGGTTTCGAAATAGCCATCAATAAGCTCTTTCGCCTCTTTACGGTCAATGTTCAGCCGTTCTGCCAGCCCGAATACTGATATTCCATAAATGATGCCGAAATTGGCTGTTTTGGCTTTCCGCCTCATATCGGAAGTAACCTCTTTGATGGCAATCTTATAGATCTTGGAGGCGGTTGCGGCATGGATGTCGTATCCGCTTAGAAAGGCATCAATCATGTTTTTATCTTCACTGAGATGAGCCATGATGCGTAATTCAATCTGGGAATAGTCAGCAGAGAAAAACTCACATCCATCATCCGGGATAAAGGCTTTGCGAATTTCTTTTCCGTCTTCGTCTCGGATGGGTATGTTTTGCAAGTTTGGATTGCTGGAGCTGAGTCGTCCCGTTGAGGTCACTGCCTGATTGAAGGACGTGTGAATACGGCCAGTCTGCGGATTAATCAATTGCGGGAGAGAATCTATATAGGTGCTGAGAAGTTTCTTTAGTCCGCGGTATTCGAGGATTTTCCCGATAACGGGGTGTCTGTTTCTTAACTTTTCTAATTCCTCTTCGGAGGTGACGTACTGTCCGGTCTTGGTTTTCTTCGCTTTTTCCACTATTTTCAGGTGATCGAATAAAACTTCACCTACCTGCTTGGGAGAAGCAATATTAAATGTAATTCCCGCCATAGAATGTATTTCCTTCTCAATTTCTTGCATGCGAGCGGTAAAGTGTTGCGAAGACAATTTTAGTGCCTCCGTGTCAACACGTACTCCGTTTCTTTCCATTTTGGCAAGCACCGGAACAAGTGGCATCTCTATTTCGTAAAACAACTTTTCAGCGTTTTGCTCTTTCATTTCTTTCTCGAGGACGTTTTTCAACTTTAGGGTTACATCTGCATCCTCGCATGCATATTGATAGACTTGTTCCGGCAGAAGGTCGCGCATGTTTTTCTGGTTTTTCCCTTTTGGTCCGATAAGTTCGTCAATATGCACTGTTTGGTAGTGAAGATAGATTTCTGCGAGATAATCCATATTGTGTCGAAGTTCCGGTTGCAGCACATAATGAGCGAGCATGGTATCGAAGAGTTTTCCTTTTACTTCAATTCCGTAGTTTTGGAGAACAAGGATATCGTATTTTATATTTTGCCCAATTTTTAATGATTCTTCGTTTTCATAAAGAGGTTTGAACTCTTTGACTATTTTTAACGCTTTTTCTTTTATTGGAGGTACCGGAACATAATAGGCACAATTTTCAGTGCTGCTAAAGCTCATTCCCACTAATTCTGCTTCCATTGGTTCGGTAGATGTGGTTTCCGTATCTATTGAAAGGATTTTAGATGTAATCAAATTTTTAATCATTTCTGCTCTTTTCTCCTTTGTATCAACGAGTTGGTAGTTTGTGCTGATGCTTTCTAGGCGCTCTAGATTCGTTTTTTCCGGACTCTCTGTCCTTTCGGCCGGAATTTCAGCAAAGAGATCGCCTTGAATGGAGCTTTTATTTTGTGGAGAAGATATGTTGGTGGAAAAGAGATCTGGTGTGGAAGAAGAATTAGCTGTCTTTGGGAAAACCCGGTTGATGAGTGTGCGAAATTCCAATTCTTCAAAAATTTGCCGGAGCCTTGCTTCCTCTGCTTCTTCCCGGATGAGTGCTTTCATGTCAAGTTCGATAGGGACATCCGTTTTGATGGTTGCCAAGTATTTTGAGAAAGTAATCATTTCACGGTTACTTTCCACTTTTGTTTTTAAGCTACCTTTTAGTTGCTCCGTATGCTCTAATAGGTTTTCGATACTTCCGAATTCCTTGATTAATTTTTGAGCGGTCTTTTCTCCCACACCCGGGCATCCCGGAATATTATCGGAACTATCTCCCATCAGTCCAAGCATGTCTATGACCTGTGATGGCGATTGAATGTCGAATTTTTTCTTTACTTCTTCAATGCCCATTTTCTCGAAACCACCGCTATGTTTGGGGCGGAACATAAATACGTTTTCGGTGACTAACTGACCGTAGTCCTTATCAGGTGTCATCATGTAAGTAGTGATGCCCTGAAGACCGGCAGCAGTTGCAAGTGTTCCTATCACGTCATCGGCTTCATATTTTGCCACCTCAAGGATGGGAATGTGGTATGCTTTGATAATTTCTTTAATGATGGGTACCGATAGCTTTATAGCCTCAGGAGTCTCTTCCCGTTGTGCTTTGTATTGCTCGTATGCTTCATGGCGGAATGTCGGACCTGCTGGGTCGAACGCTATTCCTATGTGAGTAGGATTCTCTGTTTTCAGTACTTCTTCCAGAGTATTGACGAAACCGAGAATGGCCGAAGTATTAAACCCCTTTGAGTTGATCCTGGGGGTTTTAATGAATGCATAGTAAGCACGGTATATTAATGCGTATGCATCGAGTAGAAATAGTTTATCGATTGAATTCATCCGTTTATCTTTTTTTCACGGTAAAAGTACAAAAAAATACCGTATTCACCTTTTTATTACTATTTTTGTGGGAAAATTGCGAGGCATGGACAATTCATCACTTATTATATCTCCGATTGCCCAGGAATTGGAAGACTTCAAAAACCTGTTTAATAGTACTCTTTACAGTTCAAATCTTTTGTTGAACAATGCCATTATGCATATCAGGCAAAAGAATGGGAAGATGATGCGCCCTATATTATTGTTACTTATTGCCAAGTTATTTAATCAAATCACCCCGAAAACTCTTCATGCTGCTGTATCGCTGGAACTGTTGCATACAGCAAGTCTTGTGCACGATGATGTCGTGGATGAGAGCACGGAGCGCCGTGGACAATTGTCTGTCAATGCAGTATATAATAATAAAGTTGCTGTCTTGGTGGGGGATTATTTGCTTGCTACTTCGCTTGTGCAAGCTGCTAATACCAGAAACTATGCAATAATTGATGTTATTTCTCATTTAGGGCAGGATCTGTCTGAGGGGGAACTGCTTCAATTGTCTAATGTGAGTGATCTTCAATTTTCAGAGACGGTGTATTTTGATGTGATTCGGAAGAAAACAGCTGCTCTTTTTGCTGCATGTACGGTAGCAGGGGCTTTATCGGTTGATGCTGATACAGAGCAGATCGAATTTGCCCGCTTATTCGGGGAATATATCGGACTTTGCTTTCAAATCAAGGATGATATATTCGATTATTTTGAAGATCGTGCCATTGGCAAACCTACAGGCAACGATATGCTGGAAGGGAAACTGACACTTCCTGCTCTTTATGTTTTAAACTCCACTAAGGATAAGGGAGCTGCAGAAATTGCCGTAAAGGTGAAAAAAGGTCTTGCTACTCCGCTTGAAATAGCTTCTTTGATTGAGTTCTCCAAGAAAAATGGAGGAATAGAATATGCTGTTGATAAAATGCGTGAGTTTAAGTGTAAGGCTCTTGATTTATTGGGATCTTTGCCTGATTCTGGCATAAAATCTGCACTTGAGTTTTATCTGGACTACGTTGTCGATCGTGATAAATAAAGAGCAAAGGTTAGATAAAACTGTCTTTGCTCTTTACTTTTATATAAGATAGGGATCTTTCGGACCTTTAATGATGCCCTTGATAAACAGACTTTCGCCTTAGAAGAATTTTATCTCTTTGTTTGTGATATCAGATAACAGAAGATTCGCGAGTCGGCTTGTGCCTATCCGGAACAGCTTATTATTCAGCCACTCTTCTCCAAGTATTTCTTTTACAATGGTGTAGTAGAGGATGGCATCATCTACGGTATTTATACCTCCTGCCGGTTTGAATCCGATCTTGTTCCCTGTTTTTTCGTGGTATTCTTTAATGGCCTGACACATTACGTACGCAGCTTCAGGGGTTGCTGCCGGTTGCTGTTTTCCTGTGGACGTTTTGATAAAATCGGCACCTGCATACATGGCAAGGATTGCTGCTTTTTTTATGTTGCTTGCTGTTTTCAGCGCACCGGTTTCAAGTATTACTTTTAGGTGCCCTTCCTTACATGCTTCTTTTAATTCCTGTATTTCGTCGCATGTATTTTCGTAATCTCCGGCTAGGAATTTCCCTACTGATATAACAATGTCTATTTCATCGGCACCTTCCATCACAGCCATAGCTGTTTCTGCCACTTTTACTTCGGGGAAGGTTTGAGATGATGGAAACCCACCTGATACACAGGCTATTTTTACATCTTCTACTTCCAGCGTACTTTTGACTATTTCTGCGAAACAGGGATATACACAAATTGCAGCAACATTGTCCAGATCCGGGAACGTTTCATCAAAAAGATTAACTTTCTGGGTGAATTTCATTACACTTTCATCGTTATCAGTGGTATTCAACGTAGTAAGATCAATGCAATGAAAGAGTAATTTCTTTACTGCTTCCGTGTTGTTTCCGGGAGCTTTCTCCGTTCTGATTTTTGTTACTTCCTGAGCTATTTGGTCATCATTTAGATGGGTATTGTATTTTGCTAATGTAGCATCATACTTACTTTGTGTAGGTTCATTTTTTTCCATAATCTTGCAATTTTGGGTTGTTAATATGTCGATTGCTGTCCCGTTTGGTTTTCTTTTCCAGATTTCGGGCAAAAGCCTCTGTTAGATTTACACCTGTCTGGTTTGCTATGCAGAGAAGAACCCAGAGTATATCCGTCAGTTCTTCGTCGATATTGTCTTTTTCTCCTTCTTTGAAGGACTGGTCACCGTATTTGCGGGCCATCACTCTCGCTAATTCTCCTACTTCTTCGGTGAGAACAGCCATATTGGTCAGTTCGCTGAAATAACGTACGCCGTACTGTTTTATCCAGCAGTCCACTTCTTTTTGTGCTTCTTCTAATGTCATCATTCTTTGTTTTTTGTATCTATACAGATCGTCACCGGGCCATCATTGAGTAGTTCTACTTTCATATCAGCTCCAAACTCTCCTGTGCCGATTTCTTTTCCTAAAGACAAACTTAATTCCTTGCAAAATGCCTCGTATAGCGGAATTGATACAGGAGCTTTGGCGGCTCGTATGTACGAAGGACGATTGCCTTTCTTGGTTGATGCGTGAAGGGTGAACTGGCTGATTACCAGTATATCACCATCTATGTCGAGAATGGATTTGTTCATTACTCCATTTTCATCATCGAAGATGCGCAGATTTATGATCTTTTTGCATAACCACTCTATATCTTCTTGATTGTCAGAATCTTCGATTCCTACCAGGACTAAAAGACCCTTCTTTATACTTGATTTGCAAACTCCGTTTATCGTCACGGAGGCGTGTCCGGTTCGTTGTATGACTACTCTCATTTACTTATTACCTTTATTGCCTGCGGCAATTCGCAAAGTTACAAATTTATTTATGATATTCTTAGGAATGGGTATCGAATTGCATTCAAACGGAATCTCTTAATCTGTGGTGCTGAAATAGGCTTTAATGAGATTGGCTTTGGCTGTTCCAACGACGCCTGAAAGTTCTTCGGGAGATGCCTCTTTTATGCGTTTCACGCTTTTGAATTCTTTGAGTAACAAGTCTTTTGTTTTGTCTCCAATGCCTTTTATTTCGTCCAGTGCCGAGGATATTTGTCGCTTACTTCGTTTGTCCCGGTGGAAAGTAATAGCAAAACGGTGCACTTCGTCCTGAATTTGCGTGAGCAGTTTGAAGAGTGTGCTTTGTTGTTTTAGTCCTATGGTTTGCGGAGGAAAGCCATAAAGTAATTCCGAAGTACGATGCTTGTTGTCTTTTGCAAGTCCGGCGATGGGTATGGATAAGTTTAATTCATCCAGAACCTCTTTTACTGCGCTCATTTGACCTTTTCCTCCGTCTGTGATGATGAGGTCAGGTAGGGTGGATTTCTCTTCAATTATGCGCTGATAGCGCCGTTGTACAACTTCTTTCATTGAGGCGTAATCATCGGGTCCAACTACTGTCCTGATGTTGTATTTCCGGTAATCCTTTTTCGAAGGCTTTGCTTTCTTGAATACGACACAGGCAGCGACGGGGTCTGACCCCTGGATGTTGGAGTTATCAAAGCACTCTATTTGTATGGGAAGTCTGTCCAGATGAAGTTCTTTTTGGATTTCTTTCATTAAGCGGACGCTGCGTTGTTCGGGATTTAGTTTTTCGGACTGTTTCAACCTGTCCGCCTTGTATTGTTTTACGTTCAGGATGGACAGTTCCAGCAATTTCTTTTTGTCACCTCTTTGGGGGATGGTGAAAGCAACATCTTTTAACTCCATATCTATATAAAAGGGCACGATGATTTCACTGGAAATGCTTTTATAGCGTTTCCTCATTTCAATGATGCCCAATGAGAGCAGTTCTTCTTTCGTTTCCTCTAATTTCTTTTTGTATTCGAAGGTAAACGCCTGATTAATAGCTCCTTTTGTGATATGTAAGTAGTTGATATATGCAGATTTCCCATCACTATCTTCTTCGATGGAGAATACGTCTATATTGTGAAGAACATTGCTTACAACCTCCGATTTAGCTCTGTAGTTTTCGATGAGTGTATATTTCTCTTTTACTTTCTGGGCTTCTTCAAACTTCATTCCCGATGCTAAATCCTGCATTCTGTTGTATAGTAGCCGTTCTATATCCTGTGTATTTCCCTTTAATATCTCTTTGATTTCACTGATGTTGTTCATGTAATCATCCAAAGATTGCTTTCCGACACAGGGCCCGGCACAATTCTTGATGTGGTATTCGAGGCATACGTTGAATTTGCCGGCGGAAATATTCTCCGGAGACAAGTTCAGATTGCAGGTGCGCAGTGGATACAGATGTTTAATGAGATCGAGTAGGGCGTACATGGAGGGTACATGACTGTATGGTCCGTAATAAGATGAGCCGTTGCGGATAATCTTACGCGTTTTGAATACCCGGGGGAAGTACTCGTTTTGCACGCAAATGGAAGGATAAGTCTTATCGTCTTTTAGTAATACGTTGTAGCGAGGTTTGTACTTCTTGATCAGGTTGTTTTCCAAAAGTAATGCATCCTCTTCCGTATTTACTACAATGTAGCGTATATCGGCTATCTTACTGACCAGCACTCTTGTTTTTCCCGGTTCATGTTCTTTATTAAAGTAGGATGAAACCCGCCGCTTTAAGTTTTTGGCCTTCCCTACATATATGATGGTGCCTTCGACATTCAGATATTGGTAAATGCCGGGGTTCTCAGGTAGGTTAAGAACAATACCTTTTAAGTATTCATTGGTTTTTAGTTCAGGGTTGTTGTCCATAGCGATCATAAAGAAATGAACCGTTCAATGAGTTTGCATTAAAGAGCCAATCACTTGAAGTGATTGGTCTTTTATTTATAAAGATAATACGGATTTTACTTCTACGTTTGGATTGAACAGCTCTTTTCCATGCAGTTCTTTCAATTCGATAATGAAGTTTACATAGACCTTTTTAGGGTTTAGCTTTTGCACTAATTTGCATGCGGCTTTCATGGTTCCTCCGGTTGCCAATAAATCATCGTGGAGTAAAACCACATCATCTTCGTTCAAAGCATCCTTATGTATTTGAATGGTATCTTTCCCGTATTCTTTATCGTAACTTTCTTCAATGGTTTCTGCCGGTAGCTTTCCCGGTTTTCTTATTGGTATAAATCCGGCCCCTAAGCGGGTTGCCAGAATTGGTCCCATAATAAATCCACGGGATTCAATGCCTACCACTTTTGTGATGCCTTTATCTTTGTACATTTCGTACATGGTATCCGATAGTTTTTTTAGCGCAACCGGATCTTTAAATAGTGTGGTTACATCGTAAAACAGAATTCCCGGTATTGGAAAATCTGGCACTTTCCGGATGGTATTTACTAACTCTTCTCTGCTCATAATCAGTCTTTAATATGGTTTATTTATACTTTTCGTTTCACGTGGAACGTTTGCTCTACTTATCGCCCGGAAAGGACTAAAAGCACATTAATATCGCTGGGGGATACCCCGGGTATCCGGCTTGCTTGGGCTATTGTTTCCGGGTCTATTCTTTCAAGCTTTTGCCTGGCTTCTGTAGACAATGCCTGAATTGTACTATAGTCGAATTTCCCTTTTATTTTAATGCTCTCCAATCGTGAAAGCTTATCAGCTATCATGCGTTCCCGTTTAATATATCCTTCGTATTTAATTATAATTTCCGCCGCTTCAATAATCTCTTCTTTCCGATCTTCGTCTTCTATCGTTTCTAATTCTCTCTTGAAGGCTGCTATTCTTTCCGCCATCTGCTTAATAGTGATTTGCGGACGGTTGATTAAATCTACTAGTTTACATCCCTGACGTAGGGGAGCACTTCCCATTTCTTCTAATGAAGCATTGATAAGTTCCGGTTTAATCGAATAGTTTTGCACAAAGTTGATGATGCGGTTTATTGCTTCCTTCTTTTGAATCAGAAGTTGGTACCGATCATTTTTAGCTAATCCTAACTTCCATGATTTCTCTGTTAATCGCATATCTGCGTCGTCCATGCGAAGTAGTATGCGATATTCTGCACGTGAAGTGAACATACGGTAGGGCTCATCTACGCCTTTAGTTACTAAATCATCGATTAATACGCCAATATATGCTTCATCTCTCCCAAGAGTGAAGTCTTCTCCTCCTTGCGTGTTGATATGGGCATTGATGCCTGCAATAAGTCCTTGTCCCGCCGCTTCCTCGTATCCGGTAGTTCCGTTTACTTGTCCGGCAAAGAACAGGTTTTTAATAATCTTCGATTCCAACGTATGTTTTAGCTGAGTCGGATCGAAATAATCATATTCAATGGCATATCCCGGTCGATAGATTACCAGGTCTCTGAATGCCGGAATTTTCTTCAGTGCTTCCATCTGAATGTCCAAAGGCAACGAAGAAGAGTATCCGTTTAGATAGAGTTCTTGAGTTGTTTCTCCTTCCGGTTCCAAAAACAGTTGGTGCTTCTCTTTATCGGGAAAAGTCACTATTTTGGTTTCAATGCTGGGGCAGTAGCGTGGCCCTATGCTGTGAATTTGTCCGTTGAATAGGGGCGATTCCGGTAATCCTTTCCGCAAAACATCATGAACTTCTTCATTGGTGAAGCAAGTCCAGCAAGGTAGTTGTTTGAGATGCCGGATGCCTGTATTCATATAAGAGAATTTATGAAAATCACATTCCCCATCCTGAATCTCCATGTCTTCAAAATGAACGCTTCTTCCGTCTATACGGACAGGTGTCCCGGTCTTCATTCGTCCGAATTTAACTCCATAACTAGCGATGGATTCGGTTAATTCGTAAGATGCCATTTCTGCCATTCTGCCTCCGGGAAGTTTTGTGCTACCCACGTGCATCAACCCGTTTAGAAATGTTCCAGCCGTCAAAACAATGCTTTTTGCCCGGAAAGTCACTCCCCATAAGGTTGTTAACCCGACGATCTCTCCATTTTCGACAAGGATGTTCCGTACGGTATCTTGCCAAATGTGTAAGTTCGGTACATTTTCCAAGATGTCTCGCCATGCCCATATAAACTTGTTGCGGTCACACTGCGCGCGGGGACTCCACATGGCTGGACCTTTGGAGCGGTTCAATATGCGAAATTGAATGGCGGTCTGGTCAGTTACTAAACCCATGTACCCTCCCAACGCATCTATTTCGCGCACTATTTGTCCTTTTGCAATGCCTCCTACTGCCGGATTGCAACTCATTTGCGCTATTTTATTCATATCCATAGTAATCAGGCAGGTTTGAGAGCCGAGGTTTGCGGCAGCGGCAGCAGCTTCGCATCCTGCATGTCCGGCCCCAATTACTATTACATCATATTTAAATTCCATTTATTCAATACTTTACTTTTAAAACTATGCAAAGTTACTAAAAAAACAGATTTAATGTTTTATTTGGGAGTATTCTCAATAGGGTCTGCTTTTTTTGAGGGAAGTTGAGAAGCTAAATTTATCCGTTTGATGCCTCGCGATTTTAGTTGAAATGGATGAGTGAAATATCAATTACTTTTCCATCAGCATGATGCCTACGCTTCTCACCGTTGTTATTTCCAAGCTTTTTTCTTCTTCTATATACTTACGTAGTTTGACTGTGAATACACCCAGGTTTCTGGATACAAAGTAATCGTCTATCAATAATAGCTTGGTCATGGTAAATTTTTATTATTTGTGATTTTTATATATTTTGCTGTGACAAAATATTATGTATTTTTGTCACAGCAAAGCCAATAAGTGTTCGAAATTACTGATTTGGCAATACTTACTTCGCTCAAACGGTCTGTTTTGGAAAAATAAAGAGTGCCCCAAGAAAAGCATATTGGATTTGTGAGAAGCATGATATACATAGAAATAATTAGTTGAAGGATAAATATGATAAACATTAGATTTTGTAAGAATAGAAAAATTGATGCAGTACTGAAGAGTGTATTACTTTTTATATTATCAGTAATATTTGTATTTTTAATACAATATATTAAAAATGAAGGTTTTGACTATAAAAAGGAACTCATTCACTCTGTTGAGATAGTTATTAAGTTTTGCTTCATTTTGATCGTGATAGATTATATTAGAATTAAATTAAAAAGATAAAATTATAATACTTCGTTGTGATGAAAAAGAAGTTCTTGCTAATTGTAATAATTATTTTTGCTGTTATCATAGGATTTTTTGTTAATAATATAGCAAAACCTTATTTTGTAATGCATGGAATTGATGATTATCATATCCTATCCCTTGTATATGGGTTAATGTTTGCCGTTGCCGTTGATTTGGTTGCCATTGCATTTTCATGGGGAAAAAAATCAGTAAAAAATTATAGAGTATATTTGCTTGTGTGCCCAGTATTCGGTATTTTTTACTATGACATTTTCTCTTTATTAGGAATCTTGATTGCTACAGCTGGAATATTTATTCTATGTAAACGAAAGTGGTTTAATGCTAAGTAGTAGCACGAGTTTTGAAGGGTTGTTGTATTGGAACTTTTATAAAAAGGATATAAACTGTAAAAGAATTATTCTTATAAAAGGATTGAAGTTCTATATCTTTAACTGGTTTATCTTAGGGATATGTTCTGCTATCTTATTGAAGATAATGAGGGACATCGGGGCCGACGAAAGCATGTTTAAGCCTGTGCTTTTAAATCGATATATATTGTCATGTCATTCAAATGCTCATATTGTATTTCTGATGATACTCTTTGTATTTCCTTTAGTTGAAGAACTTGCATTCCGATTAGGGTTGAGTTTCAAGAAAGTACATGTAATGATTTCGTTGCCAGTATTTCAGTTGTATTTATTTATGATTTTCTTTCAATATTCGGACACATCTGTTGCGGCGCTAAAATATAGCTGCATTGCTGTTTGTGCAGCTTCTATTGTACTCCTTAAATTTGTACCCCAATTCAGCTTCAATTTATTAAAGGCAAAAGGAGGGGGATTTATAATCTGTGTAGTGACTTTCTTCTTTGGTTTTATTCATTTGAGTAATTATTTAATTATTAATATAAACTATCTTCCGGTGTATCTTTTCTTATGTTTACCCCAATTAGTTATGGGGATGACTGCTGTATATTTCAGATTAAATTTAGGCTTTTTCTACTCTTGGATTTTTCATGTCTTGGTGAATTTGATTGCTATCGTTTTGTATTAGGTGTAAATATAACAAAGATAGAGTCAAGTAGAAGTACGATATAGCCATTATTCCTGTGTATGGTAAATCAGGAACTGTTTGGAGAACCTGTAAAGTTAGCCAGAAAGGAATTGAAAGGAATGTATAGTAAATCAGGAAAGCTTTCCGTTTTCTGTATACTGAATCGGTTCTTCTTTAATTTAGTTGAAAAGAATATGTTCCATTACCAGCTTGTTTTTAAGAAGTCCTATACTCGCTTTACCATACATTAAGCGTTTTACTGTCTTTAGTTTGTTGACAAAGCCTTCCGT
>JALCME010000030.1 GCA_022648295.1 Bacteroides sp.
ACCCGTTGGCGGAATTAAATTAGTGCATATTTAATTTGTCCAATGGGTTTGTTATTAATCTTGTTTATATATTGAAGGATTGTAAGTGCACTAATTTTCCCCGTAATTCTGGTAAACAATCCTTCTGTTTGTTTTGCGTAATTTCTGATTATCATAAATTGATCGCATAATTGTGCAAAAAGCGTTTCAACCCTTTTCCTTGCTTTAGCAAATGGACTAAATACAGGTTTCCAATCTTTTTGATTCGACCGATATGGAACTTCCAACTTGATATTAGCTTTTTCAAATAAATCAAGTTGTATGGCTGCTCCAATATATCCACGATCACCGATGATGGTGCAATTCTGAAAGTTACACTTTACGTCTTTCAAATAATGAATGTCGTGAACACTCGCCTTTGTCAGGTCAAAAGAGTGTATGACACCGCTCAACCCACAGAGAGAATGTAATTTATATCCGTAATAATGTTTACCCTGTGAAGCACAATAGCCATAATTGGGAGCTTTATCATAATTATTCTTTCCCATTTTACAACGTTTTGACCTTATGGGACGACAGACTTCAATTGGCATAGAATCAATACAGAAAATAGCTTCTCCACCATCAACTTTTGATGCAATTCTTTCACGCACCTGATTACATAAGCCGATAGTGAGCTTCCTGCGATCATTATATTGACGACGGGATATGAGAGAAGAAAAATCATCTTTGTATTCATTTAATTTAGAAAACAAAAAGCTTTCACTATCTATACCTATTGATTCGGCAGCAAGGCTTAAACTGATCACTTCTAAGTCAGAGAACTTCGGGACGACTCCTCTGCGAGGTATATTCCCTTTTTCGTTTACTAAATCAGCAGAAAACATCTTGCATATATCAAGAAATTTAGCGAATATTGCATATAAGTTGTGCATAATTGAGCTGTATATTAATAGTTTGATCACCATTAAAATACTAATAATCAATGATATGCACAACTTATTTCCTGACATTTTTTAGTGAATTAATTCCGCCAACGGGTTAACAATATATATTTCCACCGTTAATTACTATACTATTTGAAGCATTTATGCAATCGTCATAAGCATAAACAGCTATGTTTCCACCACCCAAAGTAAGCGTACTCTTGCTTTCAATGCCTTCACTACCTTCCCCACCAGTTACTTTTACCTGCACGGTACCCGAATTAATTGTCAGGTTTCCTTCCGCTTTGATGCCTTTGGCCGACGAATCCAAATTTCCATAAGTATACTGTTTTCCGGTAGTAATAATCTTAATTGTGCTGTTATCAGCAGTAAATAAACCATCGCAGCTAAGACCTTTACCTGCAGCACCCGTGCTTTTCACTTCAACAGATGCTCCATTCAAGACCAAATTGCCATCGCAATTAATGCCGGCGGAAGAACTCAAATCATTATCTTCATACAAAGCTGTTCCCGACGTCAACAGAACCATTTGCCCACCGGAAAGCGTTACATTTCCATCAGACTTAATGCCCTTGGAAGCCGCTCCCTGCACATCAGCCTTGATATATCCACCAGAAACGGTCACATCACCGGTTGCTTTCAGAGCCATACCCTTATCGCCAGTCGTTGAAAGTTTCAACAATCCGTCACTGACCTTTATATAGGGAGTGATGCTAGTATCGGTATCCTCATAAGACGCTGTCACAGCATCATCTTCAGCCGAAACGGTAATTATTCCTCCACGAATATCAATAAAACCTTCCTCGCATTCTATACCATCGCCCGAAGACGTGATATTCAACGTGCCACCACCAATAATAACTTTATCATTGGTATGAATGCCGTCTTTCGCAGCAGAAGCGATGGTCAGGCTGCTTCCACTGCGTAGACGGACATAATCATCACTGCAAATACCGTGTTTATATTTTCCGGTTATAGTCAACGTTCCCGTACCTCCGAAAATGAGTTGCCCTTCACTGAAAAAACAACCTTTTTGATCTTCTCCTTCCACGGTGGTATACTCGGACGCATCAGTCAATACATTATCCGTACTGGCCTTGGATTCTACAAAAACGCGTTTACTCGATTGAATATTAATCGCCGCCCCTTTCGTATTAATCAATGACACTCCTGCAAGGGTCAACTTAAATTTTTTATCACTATAAACCTTAAAGGAGCCGTCGGTGGAAGAACCACTAAGAGCATACTCAACTCCCGACACGGAAGAATTGACTGTGACATGAGCACCATCCATAGTAACAGTCACTCCATCTACCGTACCTGTAACTGTAGCGGAAGTGCCGGAATAAACAATATTAATGACCGATGAGAACGTTGAGTTCTCTACAAAATCATCGTACTCATCATCCGATTTATCCGTAACTACGGTTTCGGCTGTCTCGATATAAGAAGCATCCGATATATCATCCCAACTTACATCGAAGTCCAACAAGTTTCCCGATGTATCGGAACTGCCCGAAGAACCTCCGTCACCACCAGTCTGTGTTCCACCATCGTCTCCATCATCCCATCCGTTCACCGGATTACTGCTACATGCAATACACAAGCAAAGGCATGCAGCTCCTATTACAAAATTATGCATATTTTTCATGTTCATTTGAATTTATATGTATATCCTATTCCAAATACGTGACCATTTTGTTCATCGTCATCAGCATGGTTTTGATAACGATAAAATAAATCTAGAGAATGTTGCTTATTAATATTGTAATTTGTCCCTGCAGTCCATCGGGTTTTATCTAAAACCCAATCATCCGTCAAAGAATGATAAAACTCACACGAGGCATAAGGTGAAAATTTCGATTTACGTATATTCCAATCCAACTGTATGCGTGATCGAAGCACATTTTTACACTTGCCACTTATCTCCTCATCTTCTTTTCTTGAACCGTCATCTCCATCATATTTAGGCACGGATAAAGAAGTACGGTAGGTATACTGATACTGTTCCCGCAAAGAAAGCTCAAACCGCCTTAATTCCATTTTCCCGGTCAGGGATAAATGCAAACGGTGGCGCGGAGACCAATATGCAGGAATGTAATTCAACTTCTTGGTTGTTTCGCCCGGCTGACGACTATTAATGTAAGTATAACCTGCGTCTGCCTTCAAACCAGCAAAAAAGCGATAAGCCACTTCAATTCCTCCCGACCAACGGTCCACGTTTTTCATTCCGTCACGCGTACGGAATTCTCCTTCCAATGAAGCATCAAATCCGGGGAAAATCTTCTTACGGGCCTCCACACTCGTCCAGATGCCCCAATCATCATCTTGGGCATAAATATTGGTAACAAGGCTTAAAAGCGAAACCAACATCAATATCTTTCTACATGCCATTCCCTTCATAGATTATGGATTTCATATAATACTTTACTATCACCCTTCATTCTCATCTTTAGGCAATCTGGTCAAAGAGTCAATGGTATTGATCTCATCATTCACCGGTTCATAATAAACCTTCAAGAGAGCGGCGTCGCGCAGAAAATCAATATGTCCCACTTCCACTTTAATGATATTTAGACCTGTACGCAACTTCAAATCGGCAATTAACTCTCCTTGCCGTTGAGGCAAGATCAGTTCAACGCGATCGTATTGTATTAGTTTACACGAAATATGTTTCAGCCAACGGTTACTTTCACAGAGCCAAATACATACAATAAACAATAGATTTGTACATGCCAACTCAGCATAACTGGTTTCTATGGATAAAGCATTGATTACGGAAATAGAAATAATGACAAACAAATAAGTCATTTCCCGCACAGGCATTGATTCCGTTCGATAACGGATAATGCCAAAAATGGCAAACAAGCCAAGCGCAAAACCAATTTTAAGTTTAACACTCCCCAGCAAAAAGATCATCAGGAAAATGCTAAGACTAATCAACGTAAAAGTAAAATAGTAATCACGGCGGTGGCTTTTAGGATAATAAAAGAAATGAATAATACTAAGCACCACTACCATGTTAAAGACAAAGCGCAACAGCAATTCCATAAATCCCGAAAGATCCATTAAAGGCGCTTCCATAAGAAGCATATCATTTAACTCATCCATTTTTAAGCACTCTTTATTGTATATATTTTGATAATTTGTGTATTTTCGGTTTAAAGCGGTTTTGTTTCAATGCGTTGTCTGTCAGAGCACAGCCCATGCAGTACTTGCTAAAACTTCCCGGCCGGACATGTAAAGCATGCAGAATCTCACTGATAGGAGAATAAGCATGCCCATCTTGTTTTAACTCCATCACAACAATATGAGGCAGTGAAGTTGTTTTTTTATTGATCAGGTTTTGAAAACATATTTCCGTATCAATAGTCAGACGTTCCGTCATCGCATTATTCACCAACGTGATCCGCCGGAAGCTGTTCTCTATTTGTGGAGCCAACTGCGGCAACCGATACCATGCATTTGATGATAAAAATTGATCTCCACCTTCATCAGACAAAGAACCGAGATCTGATACACGAATGCGTTTTTTATCTGTACGCCCTTTATTATCCTTGTTCTTTACTTCAAGAAAGGTGAGACTGGAAGAAACATAAGTACGTACCCGTATCTTTTCACGAACGGCACGTCCGTTTTGGTGGGCACGGTACATTGCCTTATCTAATGTATCCAGATAAATTGTCCGGTAAGCAATATCGCGCTCCCCCATCACTTCCTGCACACGATAATCAGGCATAGCCAACTGCAATACCACAGTCAAAGTATCCCACGAAAGAATGTATTTAGTATCCACCCTATTCATGAGTTTAATGCTCCCCATCTTATCCAAACCGATAGGATGAAACGAATTCAGCGTGTCTATTATCTCTTCCCGAACGTACCCTTTCGACATACTTGCTTTATCTTTGTTACAAACATATTACAATCCCAACCAAAGAGAAAAAAGATTCAACGAACTTCTTTATTCTCTCGATAAACAAAGCCGGATATACTGCTCAGACACAAGCCTTATGTGCATTTTCCCACCGCATTTCTTGTGAAACCCAACTCTTTGCGTAAATTTGCACGCTGATAGTTAACCGGATAATTTTTAATAGCAGGAACACTACTACTACTTTTTCCGGCATTGACAGATGAAACACTAATACTAATAATAAAATAGCATGAGTTTGAAAATCGTAGTATTGGCAAAACAAGTTCCCGACACACGAAACGTTGGGAAAGATGCCATGAAAGCCGACGGCACCATTAATCGTGCGGCACTTCCCGCTATCTTCAACCCAGAAGACTTAAACGCTCTTGAACAAGCCCTCCGGTTAAAAGATGCACATCCGGGATCTACTGTAACCATCCTGACTATGGGACCGGGACGTGCTGCTGAAGTTATTCGTGAAGGACTTTTCCGTGGAGCAGATAACGGTTACCTGCTAACCGACCGTGCTTTTGCCGGTGCAGATACTTTAGCCACCAGTTATGCGCTGGCTACTGCCATCAGGAAGATTAGCGAATACGACATCATTATCGGCGGACGTCAAGCCATTGACGGAGACACAGCACAAGTAGGACCACAAGTAGCCGAGAAACTCGGTCTGTCACAAATTACGTATGCAGAAGAAATTCTTAATGTAGAAGAAACTACAGGACGTATCATCGTAAAACGCCACATCGACGGTGGTGTAGAAACAGTGGAAGGTCCATTGCCTATCGTAATCACAGTAAACGGATCGGCAGCACCGTGCCGCCCGCGTAATGCCAAACTGATTCAGAAGTACAAACGGGCACTTGGCGCACAAGAGAAAGCAATGCTGACCAAAGACGGTGAAGTTTTGCCATACGCCAAACTATATGCCGAACATCCTTACCTGAACATTACGGAATGGAGTGTGGCCGACGTTAACGGAGATATTGAACAATGCGGGCTAAGCGGTTCGCCAACCAAGGTTAAAGCGATACAAAACATTTCGTTCCAGGCAAAGGAAAGTCGCACACTCACCAGTAGCGACCATGATGTAGAGGATTTGATTGTTGAACTCTTGGCAAACCATACTATCGGATAAAATTATGAATAACATATTTGTATATTGTGAGATTGAAGGCAACATGGTAGCCGATGTAAGTCTCGAACTCCTTACCAAAGGACGTAAATTAGCGAATCAACTCAACTGCCATCTCGAAGCTGTCGTAGCAGGAACAGACCTTGAAGGCGTTGAAAAACAGATATTACCTTATGGCGTAGACCGCCTTCATATCTTTGATGCCCCCGGTCTATTTCCATACACTTCCCTCCCTCACTCTTCCGTTCTGATCAACTTGTTTAAAGAAGAAAAGCCACAAATCTGTCTGATGGGTGCTACGGTAATAGGTCGTGACTTGGGACCGCGCGTTTCATCAGCTCTGACCAGCGGACTGACTGCCGACTGTACGGCACTCGAAATCGGCGAACACGAAGACAAACGGGAAGGTAAAACGTATGAAAATCTCTTGTACCAAATCCGTCCGGCATTTGGAGGAAACATCGTAGCAACGATTGTCAATCCCGAACACCGTCCGCAAATGGCAACCGTCCGGGAAGGAGTCATGAAGAAAGAAATTCTGGACGCCAACTATCAGGGTGAAATAATCCGGCACGATGTCTCCAAGTATGTACCCACCACCGACTATGTGGTGAAAGTAATAGAACGTCATATAGAGAAAGCAAAACACAATCTGAAAGGTGCTCCCATCGTTGTAGCCGGAGGTTACGGTATGGGCAGCAGGGAAGGTTTCGATATGTTGTTCGAACTGGCAAAGGAACTCCATGCAGAGGTTGGTGCCAGCCGTGCTGCGGTAGATGCTGGTTTTTGTGACCATGACCGCCAGATTGGGCAAACCGGAATAACCGTCCGCCCCAAACTATACATTGCCTGCGGCATCTCCGGACAAATCCAGCACATTGCAGGAATGCAGGATAGCGGCATCATCATCTCCATAAACAGCGACGAGAATGCTCCTATCAACACAATTGCAGATTATGTCATCAACGGAACGGTAGAAGAAGTCATTCCGAAAATGATTAAGTATTATAAAGAGAACAGTAAATAATCGGCAAAAGTAAAACTTACGCGATATTCATTGATCAAATTAAATCGGACTCAAAAAAGAGTAAATATCTTATGAAAATACTATTTTCTATCTTTCTACTCATTTCCAGCGTTTTGTCTGTCACTGCACAAGAAAAGGTGTGGTTGGATAAAAGTGCAAATTGGGTTATTGATTCCACTGAGGCTGTCCGATACGCTATTATAACAAAAGAAGAACCGGAGAAAATCAAAGTGGAAGAATATACACTTGACGGAATCAAAAAGAGCATCGGGTATTACTCTAAATATACCGGTAGTCCTGATAATAGAATCAGAAAAGGATTGTATACCCGATTATATCCTAATGGGAAAGACAGTGTAGTATGCTTGTATAGAGACAACGCACGGGAAGGACAAAGTAAAACTTACTTTCCTGATGGTTCAACTCATTTTATCAAGAGCTATCGTAAGGGAGATTTGGATGGTTACTTTATGCAATATTATTCCAACGGGAAACTGCGCCGAAAGGAATATTATTCAAAAGGAGAATGCACCAAAGGTGAACTTTATGCAGAGAACGGAAGTAAACTAAAGCATGAACCTTATTTAATAATGCCCCAGTTTAAAGGTGGCATAAAGGCCCTCTTAGATATTATCTCTACCATTATGAAATATCCGGCACAAGCTGAAAGAAATAATATACAAGGCAAGGTAGTCATAGAATTTTATGTCAGCACAGATGGTAAAATGGAGGATTTTTCTATTATAAAAAAAGTAGATCCTTTACTAGATGCCGAAGCAATGAGAACTATTGAGACCATTGCCAATATGTATAAATGGATACCGGGACATAGAGATGGACAACCTATGCGAACAAGGTATTCAATGCCGATCAATTTCATATTACCTCAATAAACAATTTAGATTATGGAAAACTTTTATACCGAAATACCGGAACTCAAGTATCACTTGAACAACCCGATGATGGAACGCATCTGCGAACTGAAAGAACGCGGATATCAAGATAAAGAAGAATATGACTATGCACCGCAGGATTATGCAGATGCAATGGATTCTTTCGATAAAGTACTCGAGATTACAGGCGGAATCACAGGCGAAGTAATTGCCCCCAATGCCGAAGGTGTGGATGAGGAAGGACCTCATTGTGCCAACGGAAGGGTGGAATATGCCAGTGGAACAAGACAAAACCTTGACTCCATGGTAAAAGCTGGTTTGAACGGAATGACCATGCCGCGCCGTTTCGGAGGATTGAACTTCCCGATCACTCCATACACCATGTGCGCAGAAATTGTAGCAGCCGCTGATGCCGGATTCGGCAACATCTGGTCGTTACAGGATTGCATCGAGACCCTATATGAATTTGGAAACGAAGACCAACACAGCCGCTTCATTCCCCGCATCTGTCAGGGTGAAACCATGTCAATGGACCTCACCGAACCGGATGCCGGTTCCGACCTGCAAAGTGTGATGCTGAAAGCAACATTCGATGAGGAAGCAAACTGCTGGCGGTTGAATGGAGTAAAACGTTTCATAACGAACGGTGATGCCGACATACACCTCGTATTGGCCCGTTCGGAAGAAGGAACTAAAGACGGCCGCGGATTGTCCATGTTCATCTACGACAAACGCGAAGGCGGAGTCAATGTACGCCGCATTGAAAACAAGCTCGGCATCCACGGCTCCCCTACTTGTGAGCTCGTTTATAAAAATGCCAAGGCAGAACTCTGTGGTGACCGCAAGTTAGGTTTGATTAAATACGTCATGGCACTGATGAACGGTGCCCGTTTGGGTATTGCTGCACAATCCGTAGGACTGTCACAGGCAGCCTACAATGAAGGTCTGGCTTATGCCAAAGACCGTAAACAATTCGACAAGGCAATCATTGAATTCCCCGCCGTGTATGACATGCTTGCCATTATGAAGGCCAAGTTGGATGCAGGACGTGCCCTGCTCTACCAAACTTCACGCTATGTTGATATTTACAAGGCTTTGGATGATATTTCCCGCGAACGCAAACTGACTCCGGAAGAACGTCAAGAGCAGAAGAAATATGCAAAACTGGCCGATTCTTTCACTCCGCTGGCTAAAGGGATGAACTCCGAATATGCCAACCAGAATGCTTACGACTGCATCCAGATCCACGGAGGTTCAGGTTTCATGCTCGAATACGCCTGCCAGCGCATCTACCGTGATGCCCGCATCACCAGTATCTATGAAGGGACAACCCAGTTGCAAACCGTCGCAGCCATCCGTTACGTAACTAATGGATCTTACATCGCCACCTTGCACGACTACGAAGAAGTGCCTTGCAGCGAAGCAATGAAGCCCCTGATGGACCGTTTGAAAGAAATGACAAACAAATTTGAGGCATGTGCACATACCATAAAAGAAACACAGAATCAGGAATTACTTGATTTTGTAGCCCGCCGTTTAATGGAGATGGCTGCCGTATGCGTGATGTCCCATCTGTTGGTTCAAGACGCTACCAGAGCTCCCGAACTGTTTGAAAAATCAGCCGTAGTTTACCTGAATTATGCAGAAGCCGAAGTAGAAAAGCACTTCAACTTCATCAGCAAGTTTAATGCAGAAGAATTGGTAAACTACCGTAAATAAGAAACACAGCCTGATTCTCTTAATAAAGTAGATTGATGCTGTTATAAAAACAGGCTGTTTCTAAAGGAGAGTTTCACGAAAGAGGATTATATATTCTCAGGAAACTCTTTTAAGAAAGTCCCCTTATTTCTCCTCCTAATACAGGAAGGCCAAATAAGGGGACTTTTCATATTCAGACCAGCCACCTCCATGAGAACACGAAAAAGTCCTGATCTTATAAGAATACAATCGCATCAAAACTTTATCTTATAGAAATGCTCCATAGATTGAACCGTTTGCGGAAGTTCCGCATTACAAATTAAAGCTCAATCTTAAAGAAATGCTCCTTTTTCATCTGAAACTTGACAATTTCTGTTCCATATTTCAGCAGTTAACGTTTATGGCCTAATAATTAGCGGTTCTGTTTAAGCTCGTTAGCGGTTCTATTTAGTGTAATTTGCAGTTCTATTTAAGCAAAATAGAAGTTCTACTTAAGCGAAATACCAGTTCTATTTTGAGGAGTTTGCTGTTCTGTTTTCAGCACTTATTTCCACACCTATAAGAATAGCTCATGCCTGTAAACCGGTCAATCATATCCTCCACCGTCAGACAAACACTACACGACTCATTGGAAAAGCCTCAACTGATTGCGTAACTCACATATCTCCCGTTGCATCTCATCCATACGCCCTAATAAATGATGAATCGCATCAATGCCTTCTATATTGATAGACAAATCATAATACATCCGGCTATACTGTTCCAAATCAGGTAATTGAGAGTAAGACAAACAACGTTCCCCTCCTTCCGAAAAAACATCTATCAGGCCGCCTTCCTCCAATAAATCAATAAAAGAAGGTTCTATGTTACACTTACGGCAATAATCGCTAATAATAATCAATTCGTCTTGCATAGTTCAATCTCCCCTTATTAATTCATACGTTGAAGTTGGCGGAACAGCTCCTTTTGACGCTCCGTCAGATTAGTCGGAAGTTTCACGGAGTAAGTCACAATGAGATCACCGGCCTGCCCCTCCTTCTTATAAACAGGGAATCCCTTGCCTTTCAAACGAACCTTCGCTCCGTTTTGTATTCCGGGATGTACTTTCAGTTTCACCCGGCCATCCAATGTGTCAACAACCAATTCACCACCCAACACAGCTGTATAAAGATCAACCGGTACATCTACATACAAATCATCCCCCAATCGTTTAAAGATAGGATCGTCGGGAATGACAAACGTAAGATATAAGTCTCCGGCAGGCCCATTATTGACTCCTTCGCCACCATACCCCTTCAGCTTAATGACCTGACCATTTGCCACACCCGCAGGAATAGTGATACGTACATTCTTGCCGTTCACCGTCAATACCTGCTTATGGGTTTGTGCAGCCTCCCGCAAGGTAAGCGTTAAATCGGCATGATAATCCTGTCCGCGAAAACCGGAATCTCTGCTTCCACGCTTACGATGCCCGAACAATGACTCGAAGAAATCTGAGAATCCCCCTTCATTACCGGAAAACTCCTGTCCGTCCGACGAGTACCAATACGCTCCATTGCTTGTTCCTCCCCCGGAAGCACCAAAAGGATTACCTTCTCCGGCAAAACCTCTTCCAAAAGGATTGCTAGAACCTGCACCAGCTCCTCCGGCAAAGCCACTAAAACCACCGGCTTGCTGTTGGGCCCGCTTCTGCGCTTCAAACTCTTCGGCATGCTGCCAATGCTCCCCGTACTCATCATACTTTTTACGCTTTTCGGGATCGCTCAACACTTCGTTAGCTTCATTTACCGCCTGAAACTTATCCTTGGCAGTAGGATCATTCGGATTCAGGTCAGGGTGATACTTACGTGCCAACTTACGGAACGCCTTTTTAACATCACTCTGAGAAGCCGTTTTATCCACTCCAAGAACCTTATAATAATCAATAAATGCCATAGTCAATCAGTTTAATATCTACTTCATATAGTACAACAAACAATACTCCAAGTGGGTTCTTTAATCTTTAAAATATATCAATAACCATTAAATAAAGTCTGCTTTATTACTAAAACACTGTTTATTAACACCTTAAGCATTTAATATTAGCAAAACAATGCTCTTGTTATTCTAAATATATGCAAACGACACATAACAACACTTAATTATTCAAGAGAAAACATTCTAAAATACGTAGAAACTACTTTATTTGTATAAAAATAAACCAACTAATGGAAAACGCTTCCCATACCTTAAAAATAAACTCATTGGTGAGAAGTAATCAGTGGCTTTGGATCTTTATTTTTATTTGTACCAGTTTGCAAGTAAAAGCTGGCGAATGGATACGAATCAATCAGTTAGGTTACTTGCCCCAATCGGTTAAAGTAGCAGTATTCCTAAGTGAAGAACCAGTTAGTGTAAACAAATACTCACTAATCGACGCTTTCACTGGAGAAGTGGTAAAGACTTTCACATCCCCCAAATCTACCGGCAAATACGGTAAAATGCAAAGTACCTACCGACTGGACTTTAGCAGTTTTGTGCAACCGGGGGTATATTACCTCAAAGCAAATAATGCCGTTTCCCCTCGTTTTCCTGTCAATGCCAACGTGTACAACGGAACGGCCGATTTCCTTTTAAACTATATGCGCCAGCAACGTTGCGGATACAACCCGTTCCTTAAAGACAGTTGTCATGTGCACGACGGCTATATTGTTTATCACCCTACCAAGACAGGCCAACACATTGATGTACGCGGCGGATGGCATGATGCAACAGACTACCTGCAATACACCACAACTTCGGCCAACGCCATTTATCAACTGATGTTTGCCTATCAGCAAAACCCGGAATCATTCACCGACACGCACGATGCTGCCGGACTACCCGGTGCCAATGGCATTCCCGACATCGTAGATGAAATAAAATGGGGACTGGACTGGCTGAACCGCATGAACCCCGAACCCGGTGAAATGTACAATCAGATAGCCGACGACCGTGACCATGCGGGCATGCGGCTTCCCAATAAGGACAAAGTGGATTACGGATATGGTCCGGGAGAAGGACGCCCCGTATATTATTGTAGCGGGCAACCGCAATCACGGGGCAAGTTCATGAATGCCACAACAGGTGTGGCCAGCACTGCCGGCAAGTTTGCTTCCTGCTTCGCAATGGGAGCACGCATACTGAAAGATTTTTATCCTGAGTTTGCCGCCGAGATAGGAGCCAAAGCTGATGCCGCATACCAGGAAGGCATCAAAAAGCCGGGAGCCTGTCAGACGGCCTCCGTTCTCTCCCCCTATATTTACGAAGAAGACAACTGGGTGGACGATATGGAATTGGGAGCGATTGAGCTCTACAAAAATACACATGACTCTAAATACCTGAAACAGGCCATTGAATACGGTCGCCGCGAACCCGTCACCCCTTGGATGGGAGCAGACAGTGCCCGTCACTATCAATGGTATCCATTCATGAACATGGGTCATTATTACTTAGCACAAACCTCGAGCAAACGATTGACCAATGAGTTCATCCGCAACATGCGTAGTGGCATCCGGCGCACTTACGAGAAAGCGGTGGACAGCCCGTTCCTCCACGGCATTCCTTACATCTGGTGCTCCAATAACCTTACCGTTGCCATGCTCACCCAATGCAGACTTTACAGGGAACTGACAGGTGACAACACTTACCGAGAGATGGAAACATCCATGCTCGACTGGTTATTTGGCTGCAACCCATGGGGTACCAGCATGATCGTAGAACTCCCACTTTATGGGGACTACCCTTCACAACCACATTCCTCCCTATTCAATGCAGGAGTGGGTACAACAACCGGCGGACTAGTCGACGGACCGGTTTACCGTACTATCTTCGAAAGCCTGCGCGGAGCAAATATGACAGGCATTCCCGGTACTCCCGGACAAGATTATGAGCGCTTCCAGCCCGATATGATGGTGTACCATGATGCTATTCATGACTATTCCACCAACGAGCCGACCATGGACGGCACAGCCAGCCTCACCTACTACCTCTCTGCCATGCAAAAGGAAGGCATGGAGCAGGCGGGAATCAAGCAAGATAAGAATATATATGTGGACGGCGGGATTATCCGTACCGATCCTTCTAAAAAGCAACTATCACTGGTATTTACCGCTGCCGATAAAGCAGATGGAGCAGACGCCATTATCAAGACCTTGAAGAAATATAAGATTAAAGGTGGTTTCTTCTTCACCGGAGAATTTTATCAACTCTATCCAGACGTTGTCAAACGGCTTCGGTCCGAAGGTCATCTGGTAGGCAGTCACAGTTACGGTCACTTGCTTTACATGCCATGGGGCGCAAGAGATTCCATGCTGGTCACCCGTAAACAGTTCGAAGATGATATGATGCAGAGTTACGCCACACTTCGTAAAGCCGGCATCGAATACAAAGACGCTCCTGTGTTTATTCCACCTTATGAATATTACAACGGAAAAATAGCGGCATGGGCAAAAGACATGGGAATTCAGGTCATCAACTATACTCCCGGAACAACAAGCAATGCCGATTACACTACCCCGGATATGAAAAACTACCGGAGTAGTAAGACGATATACAACAAAATAATGGAAGTGGAAAAGGCAAAAGGACTGAACGGTTATATTCTGCTCATTCACTTTGGAACAGATGTCAAGCGTACGGACAAGTTTTATAACGGCTATTTAGATCGGATGATCAAAACACTGGAACGGAAAGGGTACACTTTTGTTCCTATATTACAAGCTGTTGGCTACAAATAGAGATTAATATTAGACCATCGATATAAGAACGTCGAACTAGAAGAAAAGGTTATATAGAAATACCAAAGGGAGGCAACGGTATAATAGCAATTATAAAAGCTGAAATAAGTGCAAAAGGCATAAAGAAACAGTAAAACAGGATTCATATCAAATAAGAAAGGATAGTTTAGTTTAATCAAATGATTATCAAACAGTAGGTATTAAAATTTAATATTCAATCGGTTTGTTTTCAGTAAACTCCCTCCCGCCCCCAAGGGAGGAAGTTTCAGGAAAAGCTCCCTGCCTGTGAAGGTCTGGAGCTTTTATCTTATCATTCTATTCCGTTCCACTACCCTTTTTAATTCTTCATCACCCCTCCGGAGAATATCCATCATCGCAGGGGACTTCATGATATATTCGGTTTCCTTAATAGCGTTGTATTCTTCCAGTGAAATGACTATACACTCTCATTCCCGGAACGGCGAACAATTAGCGATTCACTATCATTTATGACCCCATCAAGATAAGCCTTGAGGTTATTTCCTTAGTTCTGAGTAATTAATTGTTTTCACAATTTCTTTTATCTATCAGTATAAATAAAAGTACTTGTATTTGTACAGACAAGAGATTTAATGTCTTTCTTTGATTTCAAACACCATTTACTCTAATCGCAATTAAGCTGGCAAGCGTCGTTTTTCCTGACCCTTTGATTTCAAGCACTATTTACTCTAATCCCTTGATTGTAAATATTCTGTAACAATCCCTTGCGTACCGGATAAGCAAAATGCGCCAGCCTGCTTCTCTATTGTTATTTCTTGAGGCTCTCTCTTGCCGCTTGCAACAAAGTCTCTATATCTTCTTCCGTTGTATCAAAGGAAGTTACGAAACGAATTTCATTCTCCGCTTCATTCCAGAAATAGAAGAAATAAGACTTCAACAAGGTATCTATAGCCTGACGTGGCATGGCGAGAAAGAGCTGATTACTTTCCATCTTTTGAGTGAAACGTACACCCGGAAGTTCTTTCAACCCGTCATACAGCCTCTTCGCCATTGCATTGGCATGGGTGGCATTCTTCTTCCACAGCTCATCAGTTAAGTAAGCCGTAAACTGACAGGAAAGATAGCGTAGCTTGGAAGCCAATTGTGCCGACTGCTTCCTGATAAAACGAGCTTCCTTTGTTAAGGCCGGATTGAGAACAATGACACTTTCTCCCAACATCAATCCATTCTTCGTTCCGCCAAAGCTAAGGATATCGATGCCACAATCAACTGTGATTTCTTTGAAAGTACAGTTTAAAGCGACACATGCATTAGCCAGGCGGGCACCATCCATATGCACATACAATCCATACTTATGAGCCAACGCAGTCAACGCTTTCAACTCCGTCTGAGTATACACAGTCCCCAACTCGGTACATTGAGAAATGTAGATAGCTCCCGGTTGTGAGTGGTGTTGCTCTCCGAAATTCTTTAAGTAAGGACGTACCAACTCCGGAGTTAACTTCCCGTCCGATGTCTTCACCGGACTAACCTGACATCCTGTCATACGGGCCGGAGAACCACATTCGTCCACATAAATATGTGCTGTCTCCGCACATATGATGGAATTATAGGGACGTGTCACTATTTGCAAAGCAATAGCATTGCTTCCCGTACCATTAAAGACGAATAACGGTTCACAATCGGGAGAGAAAGCTTCTTTTACCTTACATACAGCTTCTTTTGTCCAGGGATCATCGCCATATCCCACTGCATGGTCTTTATTAGCACGGTTCAATGCCTCCATGACCAAAGGATGCACTCCCGAATTATTATCCGATGCAAAACTTCTCATAATACTCTATTTTAAATATATACCTATTTCTAAAAGCTGTGCAAAGGAACAAAATAATCTGCTATCATAAAAGCACAAATGGCATGGATTTCAATAAATCCATGCCATCTATACTTTTACTTATCAAACTAAACTTAACCAAAGTAAACATTGCACTTCAAAGAAATGTAAAGTCCGTCTGCTTGCTCATAAAATTCAATCTGATTCTCACGCGCAAGCCACCCCAAAGCAACAGCAAAATCCCTTTCGTCTAATCCGGCCCTGTTTCTCAAAGTCGAATAATCCAATTTAGCCGCATCACATAGCACGTGCCAAATTGTCCCAGCATTCGTCCCAATTTCTTCCTTATTCATATCAAAATTCAATTAAAATTAATAGTATAGTCATAAAAAAGGTCATACCACCCCCATAAAGATATACCATTTTTATCATAAAACAAAAAATAGGCTGAAATAGATTAATCTTTATGTCAAATGTAACAGATTTTTAACCTTTACTTCACAAAAATAAGAACCGGACGGACTGTTTTGTTTTCCAATGTACACACATTGCCGGAACAATCATACACATCACAACTACACCATAAAAAAAAGTGAGGTTGCTTCACATGGAAACAACCTCACTTGGGAATATTATAAACTTAGGGGAAACGATATTACATCATGCCACCCATGCCGCCCATACCAGGAGCGCCACCCATTGGCATTTCAGATTTATCTTCTTTCTTCTCTACGATAACACATTCAGTAGTCAGGAACATACCTGCAATAGAAGCAGCATTCTCCAAAGCAACACGAGTTACTTTAGCAGGATCTACCACTCCGGCAGCATGCAAGTTCTCATAAGCATCTGTACGTGCATTGTAACCGAAGTCACCCTTGCCTTCACGAACTTTCTGTACGACTACAGCACCTTCTTTACCGGCATTGGCTACGATCTGACGCAATGGTTCTTCAACTGCGCGTTTTACGATATCAACACCTGTGGTTTCGTCAGCGTTGTCACCGATCAAGCCTTCCAAAGCGTCTATAGCACGGATATAGGCTACACCACCACCAGGAACAATACCTTCTTCGATGGCTGCACGGGTTGCACGCAAGGCATCATCCACACGGTCTTTCTTTTCCTTCATTTCCACTTCACTGGCTGCACCTACGTAAAGTACGGCAACACCACCTGACAACTTAGCCAGACGTTCCTGAAGTTTCTCTTTATCGTAATCAGATTTAGTAGCGGCAATCTGAGCTTTAATTTGTTCGCAACGGTCTTTAATGGCTTGTTTGTCACCAATGCCATTTACAATAGTTGTGTTATCCTTGGTTATAGTAACCTTGTCGGCACTACCCAACATTTCGATAGTAGCTTGTTCCAGTTTCAGACCTTTCTCTTCACTAATGACAACGCCACCGGTCAGGATAGCAATATCTTCCAACATCTCTTTACGACGGTCACCAAAGCCCGGAGCTTTCACTGCACAAATCTTCAATTGAGAACGCAAACGGTTCACAACCAACGTAGTCAACGCTTCGCTATCTACATCTTCGGCAATTACCAATAAAGGACGACCGGTTTGTACGGCAGGTTCCAAGATAGGCAAGAAATCTTTTAAGTTGGAGATCTTCTTATCGTAAATCAAGATATATGGTTTCTCCATTTCGCATTCCATCTTCTCCGTATTAGTAACGAAGTATGCTGAAAGGTAACCACGATCAAATTGCATACCTTCTACAACGCCAATCGTTGTATCGGTACCTTTAGCTTCCTCAATGGTGATGACACCATCCTTAGAAACTTTACGCATAGCATCGGCAACCAACTTTCCGATAACCGGATCATTGTTGGAAGAAACAGTAGCTACTTGCTCAATCTTATCGTAATCGTCACCTACTTTTTCAGATTGGTTTTTGATTGATTCAACCACTTTAGCAACAGCCTTGTCAATACCATGTTTGATATCCATAGGGCTTGCACCGGCAGTTACATTCTTCAATCCTTCAGAAACAATGGCTTGTGCCAATACAGTAGCGGTAGTAGTACCATCACCTGCATCATCACCGGTTTTGGAAGCAACTTCCTTCACTAACTGAGCTCCTGTGTTTTGATAAGCATCTGCCAATTCCACTTCTTTGGCAACCGTTACACCATCTTTCGTGATGTGGGGAGCACCAAATTTCTTTTCAATAATTACATTGCGGCCTTTAGGACCAAGAGTTACTTTAACAGCGTTTGCCAATGTATCGATACCCTTCTTCAACTGATCGCGGGCTTCAATATTAAACAATATTTCTTTTGCCATAATGCTTGTTTACTTTTTAACGTTCAACAATTTATCTGATTAATTAACCTAACACAGCGAGTACGTCGCTTTGACGCATGATGAGATACTTACCTCCGTCAGCTTCCAGTTCAGTACCGGCATACTTGCCATACAATACCTGATCGCCAACTTTCAATACCATTTCTTCATCTTTCGTTCCGTGACCAACTGCCACTACTTCACCTTTCAAAGGTTTCTCTTTTGCAGTATCCGGAATAATAATACCGCCAACTGTTTTCTCTTCTGCAGGTGCAGGGAGTATTAGCACTCTGTCTGCCAATGGTTTAATGTTCATAATCTTTTAGCTTTTTATGTTATACATTTACTATATGTAATAATCAAAATGTCTCCTTCAATGAGACGCAAAAAGAATTGCGAAAAGTATGCCAAATATGAAAGGATGTTTGTTTGTCAGCTGCCAACTGACAAAATGACAAAAGTTTAATGCCTCGAGCGTTTCTATTCCAGTTGGAGCAGACTTTCCAAATGATAACGCCCCCTCTTCCTTGTCACCTTGCCGTATTGTATCACCCCCTTCGGACAGGCATGAATGCAACCCATGCAATGCACGCAGTGATCGCTCCAGACCGGAAGGCCATTTTGCAGATCAATGTTCCCTACCGGACAGGTATGTACACAGATGCCGCAAGAGATACACTCGCCTTCCACACGAAAAGGCTTCGAACGAATGGAGAACTTCACGAACAGGGCATTGATGACATAGGTCTTAAGCTGGGGAAGTGCTCCCTCGTGCACCTGCCAGACCGGTTTCCGTGCCTTAATATCGGCTACAATCCCGGGAATAAACCCACGGGTAGTATCAACCTTCCGTTGTGCCTTTTCCGTCGAATCAAGATTGAACATCGGAATGTAAGTATTGGGCATTTGTACAGACCATGCAGCATCCAGTGGAAAATGTCGAGAGAAGCGTTGCATGCCTTTACCCACATCATCCCCACACGTACATATGGCATAACGGTACGCATCTTCAGGAACCTGCAACTGCCGAACAAAATCCACTACCACACGGGGGGCATACCATGAATGTATCGGAAAGATGATTCCTACCCGCTCTCCCGGTTTTAAAACCGGAGGTGTGTGTTTATCTTTAATGAAACCGGCTATATTCATTGCAACATCTCCGGTGCCTTGTGCCACTTGCTCTGCCACCCAACGGGAATTACCATTTCCTGAGAAATAAAAAATCATACAGACTATTTTTTAGCAAAGCTAAGCTTTTTCTTCTCTAAAGCCTAAAAACCTGTTTTATTTTTCCTTTACCAATGATCTTCCTTGTTCCACATCACATTGATAAAGACATCCATCCCTTACGGTAAAGTATTTGATAATTAAACACCTTTCTGCTCACAGCGATAAGCAATAGACTAAAACATTAACCATAACCACTGTGTTATTACATTATAATACTCATATTATAAATCAATTATAATATACGCTCTATTCATAAATTTACTAATATAAAACTAATCGAAATGTATCAAAGAAGCAATCCATTATCATCAGAAGTTTTGCATAAGATAGATGCATACTGGCGTGCAGCCAATTATCTCTCAGTAGGGCAACTCTACCTGCGGGATAATCCATTGCTGCGCAAGCCACTGCAATTGTCTCATGTAAAGTCAATGCTATTAGGGCATTGGGGAACCACACCCGGGCAGAATTTCATTTATGCACATTTAAACAGAGTCATCAAAAAGTATGATCTGGACATGATCTACATTTCCGGTCCGGGACATGGTGGTCCGGCTATGGTGGCTAACACTTATCTTGAGGGGACTTACAGCGAAGTGTATCCTAATATAACTCAGGACGAAACCGGACTGAAGAAACTATTTACCCAATTTTCCTTTCCCGGGGGCATACCCAGCCATGCTTCACCAGAATGTCCGGGCTCCATCCATGAAGGTGGGGAACTAGGCTATTCACTCAGTCATGCTTTCGGTGCTGTATTCGATAATCCGGACTTGATTGTGGCCTGTGTTGTTGGTGACGGGGAAGCAGAAACCGGTCCGCTGGCTACATCATGGCATTCCAACAAGTTTCTGGACCCGATTCATGACGGCGCCGTTCTTCCTATTTTGCATCTTAATGGCTACAAAATAGCCAATCCTACCGTATTGGCACGCATCGAACCGGAAGAACTGGATCAGTTTCTGCGTGGATGCGGCTGGACACCTTATTATGTGGAGGGCGATGATCCGGCAACCATGCACCAACTCATGGCCGCTGCATTAGAGGAGACCGTTGAACAGATTAAAAACATACAAAGCAATGCAAGAGCCAACAACGACACCACCCGCCCCCGCTGGCCCATGATTGTGCTCAGATCACCCAAAGGATGGACCGGACCTAAAGAAGTGGACGGACTTCAAAATGAAGGGACGTTCCGTGCTCATCAGATTCCTTTATCGGTAGATGCCGAACATCCCGGTCACCTGAAGGCACTTGAGGAATGGATGAAGAGCTATAAGCCGGAAGAACTGTTTGACAAGAGTGGTCGCCTCTTGCCCGAATTAGCAGAGATGGCTCCTAAAGGAGAACGGAGAATGGGGGCTAATCCACATGCCAACGGAGGATTATTATTGCATGATCTGGTTATGCCCGACTTCCGGAAGTTTGCAGTAACCGTGCCTTCTCCCGGTGCGGTTGAAGCTGCTGATACACACGAACTCGGCGTATTTCTACGCGAAGTGATCAAGTTGAACGAGAACCAACGCAATTTCAGAATCTTCGGTCCTGATGAAACGCTCTCTAACAGACTGAATGCAGTGTTTGATGCCACCGACCGTCAATGGGATGCCCGTACAAAAGAAAATGACGAGTTCCTTTCCACAGATGGACGTGTGATGGAAATGCTCAGCGAGCATCAATGTGAAGGATGGCTGGAAGGTTATTTGCTCACCGGACGGCATGGATTATTCAATTGCTATGAAGCCTTCATCCATATCATCGATTCCATGTTCAACCAACACGCCAAGTGGCTGAAGGTGACGGCTGGATTGCCCTGGCGAAAGAAGATCGCTTCACTCAACTACTTGCTTGCTTCCCATGTATGGCAACAGGCCCACAACGGTTTCACCCATCAAGATCCCGGCTTTATCGATCACGTGGTCAATAAGAAAGCCTCTATTGTGCGGGTGTATCTTCCGCCTGATGCCAACTGCCTGTTATCGGTAGGAGATCACTGTTTGCGAAGCAGACATTACGTCAATGTAGTGATTGCAGGTAAATATCAGGCACCTCAATGGCTAACCATGGACGAAGCAGTGGAGCATTGTACGAAAGGAATCGGGGTGTGGCAGTGGGCCAGCAACGATAATGGAAAAGAACCGGATGTAGTGATGGGGTGTTGTGGCGATGTGCCAACGCTCGAAACGCTGGCTGCCGTTTCCATTCTCCATAAACATTTACCCGAACTGAAAGTCAGGGTAATCAATGTGGTGGATTTGATGAAGCTGCAACCAGCTTCGGAACATCCACACGGACTGAGCGATAAGGACTTCGATGCCTTGTTCACGAAAGACAAGCCGATAGTCTTTGCTTTCCACGGTTACCCTTGGTTGATTCATCGGCTGACTTACCGCCGTACCAATCACGAAAACATGCATGTGCGCGGATATAAAGAAGAAGGTACCATCACCACTTACTTTGACATGACTGTCTTAAATGAACTTGACCGCTTCCACCTTGTACAAGATGTTATTGACCGTGTTCCACACTTAGGTACAAAGGGAGCCGAATTAAAGAAAATGATGCAGGATAAATTGATTGAGCATAAAAAATACATTGATAAGAATGGGTTGGATATGCCTGAAGTCCGCAATTGGAAGTGGAGTGCCTTGAAATGAAGAATATAAAATAACTGTTTTGCCCTTACATTAAACAGTTATGCTCTTAGCATCTCGTTTTTAGCCCTTGCCAAATAAAGTATATGGCAAGGGCTAATTTTAAGAAAAAAAGATAAGCCCAACATTACCCTGTCCAGAGGACTTCTGAGAGGGGGTAGACAAAGGTAGGAACTGAGGTAGGCAAAGGTAGGAACTGTGCCTACCTCAGTTCCTACCTTTGCCTGCCTCAGTTTAAGAGGCATCCTTCCTTACTCTGAAATGCAGATAAAATGTCCCATATTTTCAAACAGTCAGGTTCTTTTCGTACAAACTATCAATGATGCCATCCACCAGTCCGATGACGGGTACATGGACATACTCCGCGCGGACAGTTTCGGCTATCACCAGAAAGATTTCCGCTGCAGGTACAATGACATCGGCACGGTCTTCTTTCAGATTGTATGCTTCCATACGCTGCTCGGGAGTCAACAATTTCAGTTCATCATATAAGGCTTGAAGCACTTCAATAGACATCCGGTGCTTCTTCTTGTCTTTCTTACCGGCAAGGCGGTAGAGTTTATTGATGTTCCCGCCGGAGCCAATGATGTCTACATGTTCCAAACCCGCCGTCACCCGTGCCAAATCCTCCTTCATTTGTGTCCAGCTATTGTCAGTGACGCCATTACTCAGCATCCTCACCGTACCTATATTATAAGAAAACGAATGCTTCAATTCCCCGTCAATCTGAACATTGATTTCCGTACTGCCTCCACCTACATCCACATAAATATAGTTGCCATCCCGCTCGGCTATGGTTTCCAAATGGTACTTATAGATGATGCGTGCCTCTTCCTGACCGTCTATCACTTCAATATTCAGTCCGATAGCTTTCTGTATATCCTTGATGATTGATTCACCGTTCCGGGCATCACGCATAGCGGAAGTGGCACAGGCACGATAATCAGACACTTCATAAATTTTCATTAAATGCCGGAAAGCCTTCATCAGACGTACCAGCTTCTTTTCCTTTACTTCGGACAATTCACCGAGTGAAAAGACATCAAACCCCAGTCGTAGGGGAACACGTAACAATAAAACTTTAGAAAACTTCTTGCCCATCAAAGGCTCGCTCTCTTTCACTTTCTTTATCAACAAACGCACGGCATTGGAGCCGATATCAATAGCTGCATAACAAGTATTGGGCATAATTCTTATTCTTTATTGGTTTCCAAATAATGCTGATATAACTCTTCCTGGGAACGGAAGGGCTGATATCCCCCTTCCATTCCCGGCCAAGGGAGGTTCTCACCCGTCCCGTCCACCACAGACCCCTGACGGGTATCTTTCAGGCCATAATCAAGCACTACATTCAAATCTTTTTTAATCTGTTTATCGTGTATCGGAGTAATGACCTCGACCCGGTTATTCAAATTACGCGGCATCCAGTCGGCCGAACCGATGTATATTTTCTCTTCCCCGCCCGCTGCAAACACAAAGATGCGCGAGTGTTCCAGGTAACGGTCTATAATGCCATTCACCCGTATCGTATCGCTCACTCCGGGAATGCCGGTAATCAATGAACAGTTACCCCTCACCAGCAAATCAATGGGCACCCCTTCCGCAGAAGCCTCGTACAACTTCTTGATAATAGCATGGTCGGTGATATGATTCACTTTCACACGGATATAAGCCGGTTTACCCGCTTTCCTGTTTTTAATTTCATCGCCAATCAGCCGGATAAAATGCTGCTTCATGTCATTGGGGGAAACCAATAATTCCTTAAATTTAATGGGGGAATAAGGTTTTTCGATAAAAGTAAACACCGAGTCCACATCGTTAACCACCGTACGGGCAGCGGTCATAAGCATATAGTCGGTATAGACGGAGGCTGTTCCTTCGTGAAAGTTACCGGTATTGATGCAGGCTATATCACCGCCTTTCTTCATGCCGATATGCGTAATCTTGGAGTGTACTTTCAGCCCTTCCAGACCAAACACCACATGAATGCCGGCATCCTGCATTTTCTTGGACCAACTGATATTGGACGCCTCGTCAAAGCGCGCCAACAGTTCAATGACCACGGTTACTTTCTTCCCGTTCAATGCTGCGCAAATAAGTGCCTTGACTACTTTCGACTCCTTTGCCAGACGATAAAGTGTGGTTCTTATGCTTTTCACCTCCTTACTGATAGCAGCTTCCTGCAACACACGAATATAATAATCAAAGCTATGGTAAGGTACATGTATAAAACGATCCCGTTCACGAATGAGATGCAACAAGCTCTCATTGCTTTTGAGTTCGGACTTCAGTATCGGTTTCCACGCCGGGTATTTCAAGTCCAACCGATTGCAATCCGGGAAGGAAGTCATATCCTTATGGTTATGATAGCGTCCTCCGGCCTGTACGGTGTCCAGCTTATCCAAATCCAGCCGCTTCATCACACGGTTCAACAAATCACGTGGCATGTCGGCATCATAAATCACCCGGAGAGCATTTCCCTTCTTACGACTTTTCACCCCCTTGGATATTTTCTGCAAACGTCCGTTGCGCAAGTCATTATCCAATTCCATTTCCGCATCTTTCGTGAATTTGAAAGCATAAGCTTCGAACACATTATAGCCCATGCCGGAAAAAATCATCGGCAGACAAAAGCGGATCACATCATCCAGATAAACCAGATAATTGCATCCGTCACCATCCGGCAGGCGTACAAACCGGTCACAAGGGGGAACAGGCAATTCAATCAATGCATATTCCGCGCGCGAAGACGACCGGACCTTCTTCGCCTTTTTCTCTTCCGCCGTCAGCTCGTTTTTCATCTTCACGGCAAGATAAAGACTCTCATCGGTAGCTTCCGTCAGTTGCTTCACCGCCGAGAACCACAACGGACTGATAAAACCACTTAGTTGTTTACGGAAATAATGCCGCACGTAGCTTTGCTGCACCTCATTCAATTCATCTTCACGAAGAAGCAGAATATTCTCTCTGCGCAGACATGATGTGACTTCCTGAATGGCAACTTCATATTCTTTGGAATACTTGCCATTCAGTTGATTCAGTTGCTTTATAAGCTCCCTGGCCTGCTCACGCTCCGAACGCAAACTGGGTTCCGCACACTCGGCTATGCGATTGAGCGTTGCCATGCGCACCCGGAAGAACTCATCCAGATTATTAGAATAGATACCCAGAAACGATAATCTTTCGAGCAACGGAACATCCGGTTTCATAGCTTCCTGCAAAATACGATGATTGAAATACATCCAACTCAAATCCCGTTCTATGTAAGCAAGCGGTTTCTTTCTATTCATAATACAATTCTCTATTTGTTACAAAAGTAGTTAACATGTATTACAAAACCATTTCATTTATATTACATTACTATCAACCGGAACTTCACATAAAATCCATACATCACCCTTCAATGTCCTACCTAAAACCGATGATTCCGCTCTGGAATATACCTACATATAGTGATTGTACACCAATATAATCCTCTCTAATTTTGCGCTCTCTATTTAGAACCAATAAAATTAGTAAAATCAATGAAAAAGCTATTTATCGCATTGCTTATCCTATTAATAAGTAATGCTACAGCAATAAAAGCAGATGATCTGCGAGGAAGCGTAAGAAACAAGAAAAGCGAACCTCTTGAATATGTGCACGTCCAATTACTCGGAACTTCTTATAAAGCCGTGACCGACTCCACCGGAATGTTCCGTATAAAAAATGTTCCCGAGGGGGATTACCATGTGCAGTTCTCCTTTAGCTTCTACAAGACCCGGAAAGTAACGGTCAAGGTGACTTCGGGCCAGACTACCCGGATTGATCCTGTCATCCTCGAAGAGTCCAACCAAATGCTTGATGAAGTAGTAATCTCCGGTAACAAGCGTACTTATACTACCGACAAGGTGTCCAACTCGGTACGGTTGGAACGTCCTCTACTCCAGATTCCACAAAACATCCAGGTCATCAACGACCAGATGCTGGCCGACCGTCAGATTACCAGCATGAGTGACGGACTGGTAGGTAACGTCAGTGGCGTGACACGTTTGGAACACTGGGGCGACTCTTATACGCGTGTCAACATGCGTGGTTCCCGTGCCGCAGCCTTCCGTGAAGGGATGAACGTGACATCTACTTGGGGACCAATGACCGAGGACATGAGCTTTGTCGAGTCGGTTGAATTTGTCAAAGGTCCCGCCGGTTTCATGATGTCCAACGGTGAACCCAGCGGCATCTACAACGTTGTGCTCAAAAAGCCTACCGGACAAACCAAGGGACAGGCTGGATTCACTTTCGGCAGTTACGACATGTACCGCTCCACCCTCGACCTTGATGGTAAGCTCGACCAGGACGGACGGTTGCTCTATCGTCTCAACCTTATGGGACAGAGCAAGAATTCCTTCCGCCGGTACGAATTCAACAAGCGTTACAGCATTGCTCCGGTGGTGAGCTATCAACTCGACAATGACACCAAGTTAACGGCCATGTACACCTTCCAATACATGAAGTCGTCCAACATCGGTTCGTACTATAACTTCTCCGCCAACGGCTATGCCGACCTGCCACAGGATTACTCCCTGCTCGAACCGGGTATGGCACCCAGCACAGCCAAGGACCATAGCCTCATCCTAAACCTGCAACACCATTTCAACAAAGACTGGAAACTCACCGTACAGGGGGCTTACTTCAACTATTCCAGAATAGGAAGTTCCATGTGGTACTCCAGCTTGGAACAGAACGGAGATATGATCCGCTACGTGAGCATCGGGGACGAAGTCAATGAAATGAAATTCGGACAAGCCTACCTGAACGGACAGTTCCAAACGGGTACGGTGAGCCATCACATTCTTACTGGCATTGACTTGGGTGATAAACACTTTTGGGGAGACTGGAGCCAAAGCCACACCCTTGACTCTTTGGGTACTTACAACATTTATAACACGGCCTACACACCGGGATACCCTTACTACGGCTATGCCTCATTCGACCGCACCCGCAGCATCAAGGAGCGCGCCAACACCACACAAGTCACCCAATCGTACACCGGACTTTACCTACAGGATGAACTGGGATTCTTCAACGACAGGGTACGCCTGACACTTGCCGGACGCTATACTTTTGCAAAGGACAATTCCTATGGTACGAGCGTCACCAATGTAGAACGCTTCACTCCACGGGTGGGATTGAGCTTCTCCATTGATAAAAACACGTCCGCTTACCTGCTCTACGACCAGACATTCAGTCCGCAAATGGGCTTGCTGCGCAATGGGGATAAGGTGAACCCTATCACAGGAAACAATTGGGAAGCAGGACTCAAACGTTCGTGGTTCAACGACCGCTGGCATACTTCCGTTTCGGTTTATCAAATCCTGAAGAACAATGAAACGGCATCCGATCCTGAAAATGCAGCCGGTGAATCTTACCTGGTACAAGTGGGACAATCCAAAGCCAAAGGAGTGGAAGTGGATCTGGTAGGTGAAATCGTAAAAGGGTTGAGTGTCATCGCCAACTATGCGTATACCGACTACAAGGTGTCTAAATCTGTTGACCCCAGCCGCCCGGTGGGTATGCAACTGCCCGGACATGCCATGCACGACTTCAATATCTGGTTGAAATATGCTTTCAGCCGAGGAGCTTTAAACGGATTCAGCCTTTCTGCCGGACAGTCCTCACAGCTCGACAGAAGTACCTGGGGCGGACTTTCGGACAATGGTGATTCCTCACTTCCCGACTACTTCCGCTTTGATGCCGCCGCCGGATGGCGCACAGGGAACCTTGCCATTGCTTTAAACGTTTATAATCTGTTTAACCGTTACCTGTATAGCGGCTCCATGTACGGCAACGTTTATTATTGGCAATCGGAGCCTAAGCGCAACTTCAAGTTGGGAATAACTTATAATTTTTAAATCATTCGGCACTCATGCAAGTTCTAAACAATCTATTATGAAAAAAGATACATTCAGAAAAGCCGGACACTTCCTGCACCTTTGGCTCGGACTTCTATCGGGACTCGTCGTCACCATAGTCGCCGTCACCGGATGCATCTATGCTTTCGAACCGGAATTCAGGAGTCTGTTGCAAAGCTATCAGAATGTGAAAATACAACATGCGCCTTTTCTTTCACCCACAGCGTTGAAAGAAAAGGCCATGCCTTATGTGTATGCCACTCCTGCTGACAGCGCCAACGTGATTTACGGCGTGACTTACGAAACCGCCGATAAAGCGGTGAAGCTCGCCTACAATGATACAAAGCAAGGCTACACTATCATGTTTCTCAATCCCTACACAGGAGCCTACATCCATCAGCTAGCTTTGAAATCGGACTTCTTCAGGATAATCCTGGCAGGACATCGCAACCTGTGGCTACCCTACCCCATTGGACACCAAATCGTGGGATGGAGCATCTTTGTTTTCCTGCTCGTAATTCTCTCGGGCACCGTGATATGGATTCCCAAGAAGTGGAATAGAAAGAGCCTCCGGAATCTCTTCACTTTCAAGTGGAAAGGTTCCGTCTTCAAAAAGAGCTATGACCTTCACCGGGTATTAGGCGGCTATGCGGTGGTCTTCTCCCTCGTTTTCGCTATCACGGGCCTAACATGGAGCTTCCCCTGGTTTGGGAGTGCTTATTACCGGTTATTGTCCGGTGGGAAAGCGCTCGACGAATGGGCTCCCGCTTTGTCCGATACCACAGAGACCGCCACCTTTCAGTATCCGGCCGACCAACTGTGGCAACAAGCATTGGCCGATTACCCCATTGGGAAACAAGGCAGCTTTATGTTCGACTTCCCTCAGCAAGCCACCGATGCCTACCGCATTTGTTACAACCCGGATGCAAAAACCTATTATAAAAGGCAATTTCGTTTCTTCGACCGCAACACCTTGAAAGAATTGAAAGGAGGCGGTATCTACGGACTCAACGCCGATGAAGCTTCCACCGCGGACACCATCTACCGGATGACTTACGACCTCCACGTGGGAACCGTAGGCGGATCTCTGGGACGCCGTCTCATGTTTTGCGCCTGCTTCATCATTGCCACCCTCCCCGCCACAGGAGTAGTGATGTGGTGGAAGAAGAAACGGAAGAAGGTCAGATAGTAGTTCCCGGTAAATGAAAAAAGCGTATCTTTGTAGTGGTACAACCATAATAAGATATGCTATACCGGGAATTTAGTCCGCACATACTACTCCACCAATATGTCGAAACCTATTGGGCGGCATCAGGGTTTATGAAGACCGAAGAATATCATAAAATTCTTCCCGATGGCTGTGTGGACATCTTGTTTTCTTTCGGCTCTGTATCTGCCAAAGGCAAAGTGATCCCCTTTCGTCCCAACATCATCGGGACGACGACAAGCTACATAGAGAACTATTACCTGAATACACTGGACATGATCGGCATCCGATTCAGACCCGGAGGGCTAACCGCTTTCACCTCCACCCCGATTCATGAATTTACCGATAAGATCATAGAGCTTACTTCAACCGATTCCCTCTTTGATGACGAATTCCATGCCGGTCTGCCGGAAATGAAAACAACAGAAGAACGGATAAAACACCTCGATTGCTATCTAGTGGGTAGACTTAAAAAGGCATTCGAACCAGAAAGGCGGATTATCCATGCTGTTAACCTGATACAACACTCAAAGGGACAGCTATCCTTACAGGACGTTGCAAGAGAAAGTTGTTTGTCGCCTAGACACCTTGAACGGAAATTTAAAGCATCCATCGGTCTGTCCCCCAAAGCATTCAGCAACATCATCAGGTTTAAATCCGCTTTATCCTATTTAGAACAAAACACGGATAGCGCACTACCGGATATTGCCGTCAGGTTCGGCTACTACGACAAGGGGCACCTCATTAAAGAGTTCAAAAACCTGTCGGGAGAGTTACCTTCGTCTTTTAAAAGATGAGATTGTCGTTTTTTTACACCTCACCTTTCCGTATGCCACCTATCTTTGCACCATATAAAAAAACGATAATATGAAAATAACCAATTATTCAATTACATTCCATACTGAAAAACTAAAGGAGTGTGTAGACTTTTACTTAAAGTATTTCGGGGCTAAAATCACTTTCGATGCCGGTTGGTATGTCACCATTCGTTTGGAAAGTAATGAAAATGTTCCTCTATTCCTCTCCTTTCAAGGGAATAAGAACGAAGACGTTCAGCAAAACTTCGCCGGAGGAGTCACCCTCAATCTCATGGTGGAAGATGTGGATGCCTGCTACCACCTGATTAAACCTGCCAGATTGCCTTTGATCGAGGAAATCACCGACCATGAATGGGGTGACAGGGCTTTCAGACTATATGACCCGATAGGGAATGTGCTTTATATCTATTCAGTACGGGAGCTGGATGAAAAGTATAAAAGTGCGGTAAAAGAGTAGAAACTAAGAGCATATCCGATATGAAATTTATATTACGAAAATTCAAAGATTCTGATTTGGGTAGTTTAGTGAAGTATGCCAATAATTACCATATTGCCAAGTTCTTAACCAATCAATTTCCACATCCATATACAAAAAAAGATGGCAAAGAATTCTTATCAATGGCAATAGACCATCCGGGTATTTTTACCATTGACGTTGACGGAGAAAGTATAGGTTCTATCGGATTATTCCAACAGACTGATATTCATCAAAAAAGTGCCGAATTGGGGTATTGGCTGGCAGAGCCATTCTGGGGTAATGGAATAATCACTCAGGCGATACGGGAAATCGTAGAATATGGATTTCAGGCATTTGATATTGTGCGAATATATGCACGTCCATTCTCAACGAATCAGGCATCACAACGGGTATTGGTAAAGGCCGGTTTTACATGCGAGGCACGACATAAAAAGGCCTTGTACAAAAATGGAGAATACATAGATGAATTCATCTATGCGAAATTTAAAGACGAAAGTAAAGAATAGCACGGAGGAAAGAATCATAACCACATTGGAAAAAATCAATTCAATATGGATAAACAGGCATGGGGAAGTCAGCTAAAAGAGTTGCGTTCCATCATAAGGAAAGAGCAATTTATCAATGAAGCAAGAGCATTGGCACTCAATCTGCATTCAATGGTCTACTCATCGAAAATATCCGATACGAACCAGCGTACATTCGAAGATGAACTATGGGAAAACCTGAATGAAGAAACAGCCAGAAAAGCCGTCAACACCAAAGGACGTACAGTAGTGTATGGCATTTGGCATGCCACCCGCATAGAAGATATCACCATGAATCTCCTTGTCACCGGAGAAGGCCAGATCTTTGAGAAAGGAGATTGGGCCGCCAAAACAAATGCTCCGGTCAGGCATACGGGGAACTCACTTGATAAAGAAGAAATCGCCCGTTTCTCCGAGCTTATCAACATTGGTGAGTTACAAGCATATCGCATGGCAGTAGCACGGAACAGTGAAAACATCATCCGCAACCTAAAGCCGGAAGAAATGAAACGTGGAGTGTATCAGGCAAACCTTCAGCGAATATTAGACGAACATGCTGTTGATGATGTACCGTCAGCCAACTGGTTGATTGATTTCTGGGGCAAAAAAGATGTGGCAGGTATCATACTCATGCCCTGTCTGAGACATCAACTTGTCCACCTCAACGAGTCAATGGAGGCAAAGAAACATAAAAGATAGATTGAACGAACTAAACAAACAGCATATTCCGCTTTATTACTACGGTTTCCTGATCGTACTCTTAAAACAGCCACAGTCAGCTATGGAATCCACCTGATTATACTTGTCATATTTTGATTGCTCCCGCTGGTATCTTGCATTCAAATCACTATCAAGTTGAGCAACCAAATGCTTAAAATCTTTATCCTCTCTTTGAGTTCGTTTTGTTGTTATAGCATTCATCTATTTATAAATTAAAATTTGTACATGGCACATCCCGAAGGAGCGCAGATTTTACGACAAAATAAATCTGCTTTCTGATTAGAACCTATCAAAGCAGGATACAGAATCAAAAAGCGCTATGGTTCTCGATAAAATCTTTGTTCAAAAGCCATTTCTCTAATCTTGTCCAGCCATTCATAGATAACCCTGGGTGGGTTTTCATGATCCCCTTTCTTATATTCTTTCTCTAATGAAGAGGCAAGCAAAGAGAATTCCCGCTCCAAAGAGGTCAAAAAGATTCCCTTATCATCGGTATTAATTGAAGTGGATATAAAATGAGATTCATACTTCAGCTTCAATCCCAAATTGAAGAATTTAGTAATAGGATGATTTAAATAGGCACCAAATCCTCCGATCTTAACATTTGAAGATGGATTAGTCTCAATACAAATACGACGACTTTCAACATTGAAAAGCATTTCGTGCTGAACCTCTTTTATCAGTTGAACAACAGCATCTTTCAATTTCAGTTGTTCACAAATTGCCCCAAACTGCTTTGCAGAAGCATCATAATGATAAGCATAGTAAAGACTTCGTGCTGTTTCATTTTGCCGGGCAACTATTGCTTCTTTATTATCATTTAACCTATAATTATACCATGGAATCACATTCCAGCAATCAGACGAAATATTCGACTTCCAATCCACATAACATTTCGGATCATCACCTCTCAACAACCATGATAAATAATAGTCTCTGATAGTAGGAATGGAAGGAATGCTCTTATAAACTTCCCGGAAGATACGCTCGTACAGAAAGACTAATTCTGCAGATGCCATCGGCATGCTTTTCATTCCGGTACCTCTTATATACAGCCAAACTACATTATCCAAAAGGACTTGCTTGGGCATTGCAACCGTATTATGTCTTGAATCGTAATACTTATCCACATCTATACCCAGAGCCAATGCATGCCCTAAGCGATCTCCATTGCTAAAATCCATGAAATACAAGACTTCATCAATAGCTCGTAAACCATCCGTAACATCCAAAAAATCCTCACCAACATGAAAAGTCAATCCCAAATCTCTCATCGACAGAGCATCATTACGAACCACCGGTTCCTTACCTAAATAACGAAAAGCCTGAGCAAAGACTTCAGGACGACAAAATATTTCCGAATTGGCTGCATCTATTCCCACTACCCGGTCGAGATTAGCCTTACTTTTTTTACGCAACAAGTATATTGCTTTTGCCTGATCTTCAATTTTTTTCCGCAGATTGCTATGCCGGGCCTTTAAATCAAACAGTTCCTGCTTCGTATCATCTTTGCATTTAATAAAATGCAAGATATAATGATAATTCCAATTTCGCGTTACAAGTTGCCTACCGACATCTAATCCGTCATAATAATACAAAGAAGGAAGTGACCGGGGATAGCCCATAAAACGGATATCCTTATCAGTATGTTTAATAGAATCTTCCAATTTGGAAACCGTATCCTTGGGGGTAATGCGTGCCTCCAGATAACGGTTACTGTTCTCCGAGATAAAAAAATCGCTTAAAGCCAGTACCGGAAGAGCACATTCATAGATAGAGCCTTTGCGGATAAAAAGTTCTTTCCGGCTTTCATATTCGGCAAAGTTTGCAAATCCAAGTCTCTCGTTAAGCTGAACAAGCTCTTTCCTAAATTCCGCTTTTATGAGTAAATAAGCATAAAACAATGTAGATAATAACGATTTAACATATTTCCCATCATAGATATGCCGGAATACTTCATACATCAAAAAGCGCTCTCCTCCCAAAAACGACATAGGATTATTCCCGTCTTCCTCACTAATGCGGATAATATTGGCATAATCAGGTACAGTTTCTACACTCAAATCTTTCTGATATTTTCTTCCATAAATCAATTTAGCGGCATCAATCTTTCTGCTTAACTCCGGCAAAAAACTTTGTATTTCATCGGGAAATGGGGATCTGATTATTTTATTGATTTCTTTATCAATACAGTAAGCCTCCTCTTTCCTGCCTCCCTCATTTATGATACATTGAAATAGTAAATAACGAATAGCAGCAGCTTTAATTACTCTGGAATGAAATGATGAAGAGTTTGTTTTGTCACCATATACTTTTTGAGCTTCCATAAAATGCTTCATTTTCTCAAACTCCTTATTCCTATTGCTGACGTCATTCATCAAACATAACCAGTTCAGCTCAAAATTGAGTGATGAACCCTTTAAGTGAAAATGGACGTCCGCCATTCTTTTTTCAAAAAGAGTATTTAAAGCTGCATTATCATGATCTATCACAGCCTTCCAAGTGAACGAATGCCTATGATTTTTTCCGACTAAATCTCTTGAAGCATAAAAAGAAGTCACAAAAAGATCTTCACCGAGCCAACTTGAAATATTATTCCAGCGTAAAAGAGACTCGTAACAGCAAACTGGTTTATTATCCATCTCGTGCAACACCTCAGCACTAAAATGCAATAAAACATTAAAGACACTACTTTGGGCATAAAATTGATACATACAACTTTTCTCTTTATCATATTTCATCCATTTTGACTGCAACAATTGTGCTACGGCTGATAATTGATCTAAGGAATATGCATTGATTTCCTCTCTGAAAGCATTTCTGAACCAATCTTCGTCCACACAAACATCCGCCCGTTGATCTGGTGCCCCATTTAGTGAATCTAAAACAGTATCACAGCTCTGCCTCAAAAACAATAGCCTTAGTGTTTCACGAATATTCTCCATAATGAATAATAACTTATTTATGCCTCTCCACTCCCAAAACCATCACTTATCGAAACCATTAGTGAATCAACTATTAAGCCTTTTTACAACTTCTTCAATTTCGTCTCTAGTAAGTTTATTACCGTATTTTGAAAGAATGCGATCCATCCTATTTAAGTGTATAGACTCACTATACATAGGATACTTCTCTAAGATCGTATTCCTGAAAGTGCGTTTTTTACTTATAGTTTTCCTTATATCTTCTATATCAATAATAACCGGACCATTTTGCAGAACATTATTATAACTAAAAATAGAATTAAAGCATTTAGTCATATCTGCATCTTTGCAAACATTGTTCAACAAAGAAACAATGCTTTCTGCAAAACTAAATTCAATAGAGTAATAACTTTCTTTATCTTTATCTTTATCTGGATCGCGATCATAAATCTCAATATTAAATAAATTTATTTTATAAAAAAAGTTCCCCAATATTTCTATATCATCCCCAGTTCTATAGTCCACATTTTCTAACTGCTCCTGCAAATCTTGTAAAACCTCTACATTACGAATTGAACACCAAGACAGCCATCTGCCCATACTAAAAGAACCGATATGATAACGCTCACATGTTGCTTCTTTAAAAGCATTCACTAGCGAAATTTTACTTTTACATGCATATTCAAGAAACTCTTTCCCACCTTTAAATCTTTTATAACATGCTTTTATCCTTGTCACATTATAAAAGAAAGAATTGATATCAAAGAGCACATTTTTCTTCTTTGCTTCAAGAGACTCTGCATAATAAACAGTTCTATTGGTCCTAAATAACGATTCATATTCATCTTTATTCTTTGTATCTATGCCTCTGGATATACATAACATAAAAAACTCAGCCAACTGAACCTTCTGTTCAAATATAGTATCTATTGTCTTAGAATCTTCCACAGATTCTTCCTTCCAGTGTTCAATACACTCTTTAATTAGCTCATGCAAAGCTGCAATATTTATGATCCGATTTGACCTTGAAACTTCCTTCTGCTTGTTTGTTGAGGCAGAGGGAGTAGGAAGCAATTCCACAATTCTCGAATTAATAAACCGCCCAGCAACCAATTTATCATAATTATCAAGATCTAAAACTGCCAAATTATCATTTCTCAAAACCTTTTCATCGTTTCCTTGATCTTTACTTTCAGAATTTTGCTGTTTGTATGCTTCTGTCTTTTCATCATAATATTCATAAAGACGCATGGAATAAATAGATTTCAGTATAAATAAGAAGCGCGAACTATGCAGATCAGTATATTGTCGCTCTAATAGATCAATGACACCCAACACATCTCCCAAAGAAATATTATACACCATATTCCCTTCTCTCTGAATATAACCAATCTCTCTCTCCACTGATGTTACCTTTTCTAAAATAGATTTAAAGAAATCGGGAAAGGATTCACTCAAAACTTTAAGTACCCGATGGTTGATTTGCGCAGCATCCGTTACCTGCAATATTTCATTAACATATTGTTGTTCCTTACTATTTAAATTATTAATAACCCAACTCTCAAAGAAATATTTTTTAAACAACTGCTTATTATAAGTATTTTGCTCCTGCTTTTGAGAATCGCAGTCTCTAAAATTAGGCATCCCCTTCAGTAGTTTCATCAACATCCTCAATTCGCGTAAATTGCGTGGAACAATATAACTGGTATTAGTAGAAGTATTATAGAACAGATAGCGTGTCTTCTGAAAAATCAATTCCAACACAGCATGGCGGATAGAAGAATATTCTTCCACCTCATTTTCTTTTTTAGGTTCAATTTTCAATCGAGCGAAGATATAAGCTTCTACATCAGGAAGGAAAATGCGTTGATTGTGTGGGACCAACTTAGTCATATAACGCTCCGTCATCTCTTCTATCAAATCCGATGTCATTGCGGCACCTTCCTTAAGTAACTTTTCATATTCCTGAGTATATTGCAACCGCTTAAGCATGGCTAATTGATCTAACTTGACAGCCATTAAAATCACGATATTAGGATGAATAAGATACTTACGGATTTGCTCCACCATCTCGGTAGCCTCCCTGGAATGCAAATCAATATCATCAATAGCCAAAAGAAGGATCGAATCCTTTTTCCCTATATATTCCAGAAAAGCATCCACTAGCTCTCTAATGTTTTGCTTTAAGTTTACGGCAGCAGCAAGAGCAACTAATCGTTCTAAATCTTCGGTCTGCTCTTGTTGTTTATCCAAAATACAACTTAAATTCTTTTGAGTCTCGCTAAATCTTTCTAGCAAAGTTCTCTTTTGGTTCAAATTGTCACTATAACTACTTGGCTCATATCTCTCTCTTTCCTTATATTGTTTATAAAGTTGGGCAACAAATACCGCTAAGATATTATGCTTATCATCAAAAAAAGAAGGATCGATCAGATCCAATCCATAAAAATTGTTCAATCTTAGATTCTCACCATTAATAAAATCTCTTCGACTTTTTTCTTTAAGCAATAGATTAACAACAGACATCATACATGACGTCTTACCAGATCCACGCTCACCAACAAAAGCAAAGATATTGTTATTATTGTCTACAGAGTCACTAAAATTAGGAACACCAGTTTTTTCATTACCTGCACATCTCTTGCCTTCCCTTATTTTTGAGGAGAATCCCACATAATCATCAATAACACTCAAAGCTTTATTATATTGGTCGGAAAAGATCGAATTTTTTAAAACGTCTTTATCTATATCCTCTATAACAGGACGATTTTCCTCTCCTATCGTGAAAGTAATTAAACGTGTACTCATAATTATCTATTTTTAGATCTGTTATTTAAGTTGTGTTTATCAAAAGTCACCACAAAAATAATATTTCATTTATCATTTACAACAAATAATATCAAGAATTTAAAATCAATAGTAGATTATTTTCTGATTTAAAATCAAATATATAATATGCAAGAAATATAAACTATTATTTATATATTGAAGTAAACATATCATTTTCTTTGCTTTCTGTTTTTTTTCATTAATCTTCTTTCTTTCATAAAAAGAGCGTATCTTAAAATAAACAGACGCCCCAAATACAGAAAAGTTTTACGGTTAAAGTCAATAAGTATAACAATAATTCATAGAAAAGCAATAAAACAGGCTCCAACTTTCTAGCTTATTGTGGTATAACAGAGCTCTACAAACTGAGAAAAGAGCCTCTGCCTTAGCCCGAAAAGAAAATAATAGCGTGCAACTAAAAAAATTAAGCAGCTATCCAAACTTACAAGCACAGAAATCAATTACTATTATTTAACTATTTATAAATCAATAACTTTTTATACTGCACATCTGCCAGATTTACACAATAACAATTATTTGTACACAAACAACTCGAAAAATTTACCTTTAAATTATTTGGTTAATATGAGATTAAAGCAGTAAATTTATAAAAAGAAAAACAGAATAGCATAAATATTTCGTTTATTCGACAAGTATATTTATTAACATTTTTAAATTCAACAATTAGACAAATAACATTAAAAAAACATTCTGAGATGACAACAAATTTAAGTGAAGAAGAATGGATTATTAACGGATTTATTCCATTTGTAGACCTTGCAAAAAGCTATTTTCCAAATTCCACTACCCCTCAAGTCGCTGCCAGAAAACTCCGGGACCACATCAAAAAAGAAAAGCTTTTATTGACTGAACTAGAAAAACACGCGTACTCCAACAAAACAACCACGCTCAGCCCCAAACAGCAACGGGTTATTCTTACTTTTTTAGGTATTCCGCAAATAAACCTCAAATTCAAAGATAATCTCGCAAAAGCTGACTTTTGAATTCCAAATAGGTGTTAAAACAGATATTTATTTTATTATTATATTTATATATTTATTTATGGTGCACGCTTGCATACACGCATTAAAAGACGATGCATTCGTAATAAGCTAACCAACAATCTGTTAAGTACAAAAAAGACATGCACGCTTACATGCACGGTTGCAAAACGAGAATAAAGTCTGAAAAAAGCACCGGATAAACCGGCTGAAAATCCTTATCCAAAAGGGAATCGCCGTAATGCAAGTTCTGTTTTATAGAAATAGAACTTGCATTACGGTACAATAGCAGTTCTATTTGCATCAAACAGCGGTTCTATTTCAACCCATCGAAAAAACACACGCAAGATTCCCCACTCCATATACCTACCACCAACCGCCGTTTCAGGACAAAACAAGCATAATCGGAACGTTACAAACCGATTTGGAACGAAACATACCGTTTCAGGACAAAAGATGCGGTTTTGGGACGATACCATCTTTTTTTTAATGATCCAAACTTTTTTGCAACGAAATGGAACGGAATGAAACGATACGGAACGAAATAAACATCAGCCCACTTGACAAGCATAATTTTCAGCTTTAACTTTGTCGCAAAATCAATACAGAAATCATCAAAACTGCAATACATGAAATCAACATCACTCAAAGCAAAAGAGCAAGGTTACATCATTTTACCAAAGACTTACCTGAAAAAATATTTTAATACTAAAATATTTAGGCATGGGCAACTGGAAGATATTCTGAAAATAATCTTGCACGTCAACTATTCTGACACCGTATACACCATCAAGCAAAAAGAGATTTTGTGCCACCGTGGAGAAGCCGTACGTTCATACGCCCAATGGGGTACTTTTTTCGGCTGGACCCGCCAGCGCACCACCCGTTTCATCAACAAACTTCAGCAAGCCGGGGTCATTAAAATTTTGAGCACAAACAAAGATCTTCTTCACATCCGCGTCATCGACTACGATGTCTGGATGGGCAGGGAATTTATACCCAAACAACCCGGTCAGGAGCAAACGGAACAAACATTCCGGGAGTTTTGGGAGAAATATCACGACACGCTTTGCGTGAAACGGCGCAACATCGGCCGGGCGCAGACCGAATGGATGAAACTTTCCGAAAAAGACCGTCAGCTTGCCACTGAATCCATCGAAAACTTTTATTATAGCATTGAAGATACCCGATTCATTCCGCAGGCGTCCACCTATCTGGCGGACAAGGCCTTCCTGAATGACTTCAGTTACTAATTACAATCACAAATCACTTAATATCAAAAATATTACGGATGCATGAATATTGTAAATATAGCCAAAGTACTGACTATTCCAACGGTGCAAAACACCGATAGGCCGAAGATCATAAAACCTTGAATACCCTGAGAATTAAGTACTGAAGGCCCTGATAGTTACAAAGTGCTGAATACCCCGGTAGTTATAAACCCCGGGTGCTTCAATGTTGCAAACGCACTGAAATAGAGCATATTCTATTAAATAATTAAAATAAAAAGATTAACAATGGATTACGTATCACCACAAGCTCCTGAAATAGAAGAAGCCGTCATAGGCGCCTGCCTCATAGAGCAGCAGGCCATCACACTCGTAGCAGACAAGCTCCGCCCCGAAATGTTCTACATCACCCGGCACGAAGAAATCTTCAAAACCCTCCTCGCCATGTATCAGCAGGGTACAAAAATTGACATCCTCACCGTGAAGGAAGAGCTGGCACGGCGTGGCAAACTGGAAGCCATAGGCGGTCCGTTCGTCATAGCACAACTCAGTAGCCGGGTAGCCACATCCGCACACATCGAGTACCACACCGAAATCATCCGGCAGAAATACCTCCGCCGGGAAATGA
>JALCME010000031.1 GCA_022648295.1 Bacteroides sp.
CGAAAAAAACAGGAAATGCCGCACAAAATGTTTCACTGATCAATAAGATTGCATTAATGCTTATAAAAAAGAACCCAAGAAAAGGGAGTATCAAAGCAAAAAGAAAAGCTGCAGGATGGGACGAAGAACTACTTTGTGAACTTTTATCTATGAAATATTTTTAATGCGTCAACCCTGCTTAATTCTCTTACCTTTTTATCATAGGAGAAAACAAATTATATGCCAAGTAAATGCCCGTTTTTCATTGAGACAAAAGCCAAAACCTATCTATATTGCAATGCAGAGCAGTGAGATGAAGGCTTCTCACTTTAGAAGAGGACACAATCGAAAAACACCGGATTTACATCAGGACAGTACACATGCCGGACATTACACAAAATGCAATGAGGTTATATCAAAAGTATTGCAGAATATAACTATATTTGCAGTTAATACGATTAAGCGGAGTTGGGAATGACATGCGTGGAAGTGAAAAAGATACTGCCATACTTGAAGGGCTGAGAAATGGAGACGAAGAAGCTTTGAAAGAATTATTCAAAGCATATTATTCCGCACTCTGCCTTTACTCCGTACAGATCACCGAATCATTACAACAATCAGAAGATATTGTACAGGAATTGTTCATTGATATCTGGGAAAAGAAACGCTATAACAATATCAACGTAGACCTTGGTGCCTATCTTTATTATGCAGTTCGCAACCAGTCCATGGCCTATGCCCGCAAAAACTTCAACCATCTGGCTATCCAAGATTTGGAAGAAGAAGCTTATACTCCCATAGAAGAGCTTTATAACGAAGAAGAATTACTTGAAAGAAAAGAACAATTACATCAAACCTTAAAGATGCTTTCTCCTCAGGAATACCGGGTACTAACCGAAATTGTACTCAATGGCAAAAAATATAAGGAGGTGGCTGCGGAATTGAGTATATCAGTTAATACGGTAAAAACCCACTTGTCAAGAGCACTGAAAATTCTGCGTAAGGACAAAACCCTCACTCTCTTCTTTCTCTGTTTCTGCTAACCTTTCAGTTCCTTTCGCTACCTGTAGAAATGAATTAAGTTCAAACTAATCTTTTTATCAGAAGAACTGCCTTATAACAACCTTATTTATATAGAAGCAAACAGGCTACAAGCAGATAAAAGAAACTACCCGAAAAAAAAAGTATTCTTTTTGTCACCCATTTCAGCAATAAAGTACTCTTTTAGAAAAAGAGCTATGAATTTATGATGCAAGGTGACAATTTTACATCCTTATTTCAAAAGTACATAAATAAGGAACTATCAGAAAAGGAACTCGAACAATTGCAGAGCTGGTTGAAAATATCGCCAGCAAATAAAAAGCAGTTTGTTTCATTTCTATCTCTGTATAAAACGGAAATCCTGCTTGCCACCAGGAAACAGATAAACACAGATGTAGCCTGGAACAGGATACACCGGCGACTGAACCAATCTCCCCGAAGACACAACTTCAGGGTATGGGCAGCAGCCGCTTCCATCTTGCTCATAATAGGGCTTTCTATTTTTATCTTCCAACAAACCTCCTTTAAGAATGATACGGCAAAAGAACACTCATTAACAGCATTGTACCCTAACATGGGAGACCGGAAAGCTGTCTTAACTTTGTCAGACGGACGAACCGTCTTTCTTAAAGCCGATGACAAACGAATGAATATCTGTGAAAAAAACGGAAACATAGTAGGATACAATCTTTCCAACCACCTGATTTACGAAACATCATCCAGCGCTTACAAGGTACCCCTTTACAATAAAATAGCAGTACCAGCCGGAAGTGAATATACAGTGACTTTGTCCGATGGCACTAAGGTATGGCTCAACTCAGAATCCACACTGGAATATCCTATAGTATTCTCTTCCATACGAAATGTTCGGCTACAGGGTGAAGCCTATTTTGAAGTAACACACAATCCTCATGCACCATTTGTAGTGCATGCCCTTGAAGTGCAAGTACGTGTACTCGGCACAAAATTCAATGTCAGTGCATACCATGCAGAGCATATATCTGTGACACTAGTTGAAGGAAAGGTGGCTGTAACTTCACCACAAGGGACTGATATATTGATACCCGGTAATCAGGCCCAGGTATCCTCTACTGGAAAACATGTGATAGAAACGGTCAATCCAGTCATCTACACTTCCTGGGTGACAGGACGCTTTGAGTTTAACGACACCCCGATGAAAGACATCATGGCACAATTAGCTTTATGGTATAATGTAAGAATAGAGTTTGCATCTCCCGAGTTGAAAAACATTACCTTCACAGGAGCTATCCTTAAAAGTAAATCATTGGGTTATGCACTTGAGCTGATTCAAAAAGTATCTAATCTTGATTTTGAAAAAGAAGGAGAGGTTATAGTAGTAAAAGAACAAAAAAATTAAGAGGAAAAACATGTATGTCTTTCCTCTTATACTTAATCAATAACAAACCTGTTAGCGCAGGCTGTCCGTTTAATCTTTAAGCATTCAAAAGTATGAAAAAAAACAGATTCCGGGAAATCTTTTTAAAAGATATTCCTCAAATTAAGTATCTAACCATCTTCCTCATTTTCGCGTGTTTAGATTTACATGCCCAGAACAACCCGAACCTTGTTACAATAAAAAAGGATATAATCGGGGTGGAAGAAGCTTTCTCCATGATTAAAGCCCAAACACATGTTTACATTATGTACGAAAGTCAAATTATTGATCGGCATCTGAAGCTAAACCTAAATTTGGAAAAAGTTACTTTGCAAAAAGCACTGGAAGTGATTTGCTCAAAAACAGGATTGAAATATGAAATCATGGATAAACACGTGCTTATTACAAAGCCAGGCACCACTAATAAAAAGAAAATAGAAAAAAAAAGTATCATAACCGGGCATGTGACAGGCGAAGATGGTGAACCTCTACCCGGTGCCACTATCTGGATTATGGGACAGCCCAAAGGTGCAATAGCCGATGCTGATGGCAATTACACCATTAGTGCTACAACTGGGGAAGCATTGAAGTATTCCTTCATGGGCATGGAAGATGTAATTAAGATTGTAGGAAATGAAAATAAGATAGACGTAATCCTCCCTACCAAATTACATTTGCTTCAAGAAGTGGAAGTGGTTTCAACCGGTTATCAAAGTTTGTCCAAAGATCGCGTTACCGGCTCATTTTCCTATATCACATCTGATGATCTGAAAAAGGTGGAAAGTCCAAATATAGTTCAGCGGCTGGAAGGACAAGTACCGGGATTACAAATGACACTCTACGGCGATAAATCATTCAGCTACACTAATACGATGAAAACCGCTTCCAGTGGAACACATACCGTAGGAAGTACCGAGTATAAAATTAGTATCCGAGGGATAAGCACACTCAACGGAGAGACATTTCCATTGATTGTAGTGGACGGAGTGATTACCGAAATGGATTTGTCAAGCTTAAATCCTAACGATATTGATAACATTTCCGTTTTGAAAGATGCAGCAGCAGCTTCTATTTGGGGAGTACGTGCAGCAAACGGAGTGATTGTGATAACAACCAAAAAAGGGAAACAGAACACTAAACCACAAGTTTCTTTTTCTACCAGCCTGATAGTTGCAGGTAAACCGGACATAAACTATTTAAAGACAATGACATCTGCCGAAATGCTGGACTATGAAAAGTCTTTGGTAGATCAGGGTATAGTCGCAAATGTACCGGCAACCTCTTACTATACAGCGCAATATGTTATGCCTGAAGGTACTCAATTAGCATTAAAACTAAAGCAGGGACTCATCACCCAAAGTGCTTACGAGAAAAAAATTGCAGAGTTGAGCCAAATAGATAACCGCTCACAAATTTCCAAATACCTCTTTCGTCCTGCATCTTCGCAACAATACAACTTGTCAATAAAAGGAGGAGGAAACAACTCTGATTATTTTTATTCGGCATCTTACAGCAAAGAGAACACTAATATTAAACGAAAATCAGGAGAAAGACTGACTCTTACCTTAAATAATAGCTGGAAATTGTTCAACTGGGCTACTCTCTCTACCAGCTTCAAAGGAACTTTCTTCTCCTATGATAACAATGGCATTTCACTCAATTCACTGTATCCTTCATCAGGAAAGGTATTAATGCCTTATGAAAATTTGGCGGACAAAAACGGAAAAGGTATTTCCTACGAACGAATGTCTTCAGAATGGACTTCTACTCTTTCTTCAGCGTTTAAAGACTGGACTTATAATTATTTGGATGAACTACGGCTTATGGATAATACGCAAAAAGATAACAACTTTTCGGGTAACATCAATCTTACCGTACCTTTACTCTGGGGATTATCCTCGTCTACATTACTTTCAGTAGAGCGTACATTCTCAAAAAGTAGGGCATATAATGATCCGGAAACCTATTATGTTAGGAATATCATTAACTATTATACCTATCCGACTGCAACGACCAACAGTTTGGGTATAAGCAACGGAGGTATCCTGCAACGCAATGATACCGAACAAAAAAATTATCTCTTTCGACAGCAGTTCAACTATGATACGGTAATCAAAGGGATACACCGGATTAATGCACTAGCCGGACTAGAAATGCGCGAAACGAACATCGGAACATCTTCTTTCTCTCTATTTGGTTATAACACTCAAACAGGCATTACGAATTCACAAATAAATTATAGTACAACACCTTCTTATGCATGGGCCGGAGGAGATTCTCCCACTTCATATATCACATTTTATTATGGCGGATATCCTACTCAACTTGATAAACGCAGGCGTTTCCTTTCTTATTACGGTAATGTTGCTTATACTCTGTTCGACCGTTATTCCCTGTCAGGAAGTGTGCGCTATGACGATTACAACAACTTTGGGGTCAGTCGCAAGTATCGCGCCACTCCTCTTTATTCATTTGGAGCCAAGTGGAATCTAAACCGGGAACATTTTATGCAATCTATAAAATGGGTGAACAATTTGGCTGTCCGCCTTACTTATGGCATAAATGGTAATCTATCGCTTGATACTTATCCGTTTACTAACATTTACCTGACAAACAATTCAACTACCGGTGAATCCAGTGCCGGTATATCTGCTCTTGCCAATCCACAGCTGAGATGGGAAAAAGTTTATACAAGCAATTTCGGCGTGGACTTTAGCCTATTTGACGGTAAACTGAGCGGCTCTACGGACTATTATTATAAAAAAGGAAGGGATCTGCTATATGGATTTCCTATCGGGTCAGCCTATGTGGGAAATATCACTACTACGATGACGCGTAATGCAGCCTCCATTGATTCGTACGGTATTGACGTGAGTCTGAAAGGTACAGCTTATCAAAATAAAGATTGGCAGGTAAATGCAGGTCTGCAATTCTCCTATAATACAAATGAAGTGAAAGATAACAAATTCTTCAAACCAGACACCTATTCTAATTATTATTCGTATTACCCAGCCGGCATTAGAATGGTGGAAGGTTACCCTACAGACAAATTGTTAGTTTACCGTAATGCCGGACTTGACGAAGAAGGTCTTACACAAATTTATGATGAAAATGGAAACATTATCAAAGCATCTACAACAAAAATAACATCCTTTGGGGTACTTAAGAATGCAGGACGTACAACCGCTCCTTACAATGGAAGTTTCAATTTGAACATAAACTATAAGCAATTCTCTTTGTATGCACTTGCAACCTACAGGTTTGGCAATGTTTTTTTGCGCCCGAGCATTACCAACTATGTAAGTAATACCTATAATGCACACTTCGATTTGGCAAAAGACATTGCTTACCGATGGAAAGAATCTGGCGATGAATTGACTACAAACGTACCGAAAGCATCCAGTAATATGTATAGCTTGAATCGCTACATCTACTCGGATATCAATGTATTGAAAGGAGATTATATTCGTATGAGGCAAATCTCATTAAGTTATCAGTTCGAAAAGAAGTTACTTAGCAAAATAAAAATACAATCAGCCCAATTAAGTTTAGCTGTAAACAATTTAGGTCTTTTATGGACAGCTAATAAACAGGGGTATGACCCGGATTATATAACATCTTTAAGCTCTACTTATAATTTGCCTCCGGCAAGATCTTATACATTAAGTTTGAATGTTAACTTTTAAAATGATTCTGATTATGAAATATTATTATATAATACTTGCTTTATCCATCGCTTTATTAGCAAGCGGATGCCAAAACTTCGTAGATATAAAAACACAAGGTTCACTTGTCCCTGGTGAGACTGAAAACTACCGTTACCTACTGAATAATACCAGTGAATGGGAAAAGGGGCCCACAGTAGTAGATATTGCTTCGGACGATGTACAGTTAGTGGATGGCACTCCACAAATTTCGGATTTATTGAGCTCTGAATATTATGCCTACTGGTATAAGAGTTACACTTGGCAAGCGGTCATTTATCCCCTTGGCGGTTATTATCAAACTGATTATGACTGGAATGCCATGTACAACACCATCAGTTATGCTAACGCCGTAATTGACGAGGTTCCTTCAAGTACAGGAGGAACGGATGAGGAAAAAGAGGAGTTGATAGCCGAAGCCCTAGTCCACCGGGCAGACGCTTATCTGATGTTGGTTAATATGTATGCCAAACCTTACAACTCAACAACTGCCGACACTGACCTTGGACTACCACTTGTATTAGAATTAGATACAGAAAAATCACTCAAGAGGGCTTCCATACAGGCAATTTACGATCAAATTATAACTGACCTCACTGAAGCATTACCATCATTACCGGAAACACAAAACTATACGACATTGCCCACCAAAGCTTCTGCTTATGCAGAATTGGCAAGAGCTTACCTGCTAATGGGACAGTATGAAAAGGCTAACTCTTATGCAGATAGTGCACTGGTTTATAAAAACACATTGAATGATCTAAGTCAAATAACCTCCTTGTCATCCAATAACTACCCGATAAGAATTAATGACCCGGAAATACTATTGTCCAAAATTGCCGATGGTGGCATATCAGCCTATTCTACCACCGCGCTAAGGTTGAGTGATGATTTACTTGCCTTATTGGGAACAAAAGATAAAAGATACACGTTGTTTACTGCCGGAGCAGAATCCATAAATGCTTCGTATGCTGCCGGACGTTATTTCTATAAAGACAAAGCTTTATATGAGTCACGCAATATCGGACCTTCCGTACCCGAAATGATTCTGATAAAAGCTGAATATTATGCACGATCAGAAGATACCTCAAATGCGATGGTTTGGGTGAACAAATTAAGAAAAAAACGTTTTGCTCCCGAAGATTATGAACCTCTTACAGCAGCCAATACAGATGATGCATTAATAAAAGTAATAGAGGAGCGTCATCGAGAGTTTTTCTGCCGAATGTTAAGATGGTGGGATATGCGCCGATTGAAAGATGACTCCCGATTCCAGGAAACAATCACCAGGAAATTTAATGGAACAACTTACACATTGGCTCCAACAAGCAATCGTTATGTTTTTTGTATTGCCGAATACCAGATTAAATTGAATCCTGAGATACAACAAAATCCTGAATAACTTAATTTTTATTCTTATATAAGATGTCTATTAAAAAAATCTCTTTACTAATGTTCTCACTGTTCATAGGAAATATCTTTTCCTATGGACAGGTTGGCGACAACCGTCTTTCTTTCAAACCGGAACATCCTGTAGCTGGAGAAAAGGTAACTATCTTCTATCAACCGCTTCCGGCAATGCACAGTGCCGCCAGTATTAAAGCAATAGTATACTCCTTCAATTATTTCAATTGGGAAACAAAGGAAATGGATTTATCTCCCGATAAAGGAAAGTGGACAGCTAGTTTTGATATTGCCCCGAATGCAGGTCTATTAGCCTTTAAATTCAAAGCAGATACACTCATCGACAATAACCAAAGCCTTAGTTTTGCTTGTATGATTTCAGGAAAGGATGGACAACTAATGCCTGGCGCTTATGCCGGATGGGGACTGCTACGTACAAATAAATATGGATATGATATACCCGGCTATCTTGATTTGAGCAAAATAGAAATCTCGGACTCAGCTGTCTATCACTGGATGGACATGGAAGTACATAACCGACAGGAATCTAACATCCCTATGGCTTATTTCTATTCACGTTCAATGCAGGAAGCCAGAATAAACGGAACTGCACAACGGATAGGAAGAGTGAAGAAGTTCCTATTGAGTAACGGTTCCGAAGATGCTTTAATTCAAGCTACCCAAATAGCTAATCTAGAGCAGAACACAACACTTGCAGATTCCATTTCCAATGTAATACTAAAAAAATATCCACATGGGAAATGGGCCCTAAGAAGCAAGAGCATGCTCATTAATAGAGAACGGGATATGAATAAGAAGTATGCAGATATACTTCAGCTCTTACAAAATTTTCCTAAAACTACTAATTTTGAATACTTTCTTAATCAATACAATATAAGTTATGACACATTTTATCAAACATTGCTTATTATTGATGCAATAAATAAGCGCTTTGATCATATTAGCGAATACGTACCCAAGATGACCTTACCCGGTGTCATTAATACATTCTACAAACTAATCGAAGTGCCGCACGCCCGAAAAGATTTACCGGATGAGCAACTACTACCCTATGCACAAACAATGGTGGCTCAAGCAGAAAAAGTTCAAGGCATAAAACCTTATAACTATCGCTTTTTATCCGATAAAGAATGGAAAAATACATCGGAGGACTTGATCAATAAAAATATCTATATGCCTTTTATAGATATCCTTAAAAACACGAACCATAGCGATGAGGCTCTCAGTTATGCTCGGAAAGTACAAAAGGATCTCAATTACAGATTTGCTTCACTAAATGAGAACATGGCAGAACTCCTCGAACACAAAGGAAAAGATAAAGAACTACAAACCGTATTGGAAAAAAGTGTATTTACTAATCAAACTTCCGAAACAATGATGAATATGCTAAAAGCGCTTTATGAACGCAATCATCATTCCATCGAAGGTTATGAAGCTTATGTGGAGAGCTTAAAAAATCCTGTAGATAAACTGGCATTATTGGCTGCAGTAAAAGAGTTTAAAAAAGAAGGGCTAATGCCTGCATGGAAACTAGAAGATGCTAACGGCAACGTTGTATCTTCAGAACAGTTGAAAGGAAAAGTTTATATATTGGACTTCTGGGCCTCATGGTGTGTACCCTGTAAAGCTTCATTTCCAGGAATGAAGATGGCAGCAGAGCACTATAAAAATGATAAGGATGTGGAGTTCTACTTTATAGATACTCAAGAGTTTAATTCAAACTATAAAACACAAGCTGTGAATTACTTAAAAACACATAACTTTTCATTCAACCTATTGTTCGACGGCAAAACGGAAACGGCAAAAACTAATAATGAACTAGTCAACAAAATAATGTCCACTTATAGCATGTCAGGAATACCGTTAAAAGTGGTCGTAGATAGAAAAGGCAACATTCGCTACATTTCCATTGGCTACAAAGGTAGCCCAAGTGGACTTTCCGAAGAAGTGATTGAAATGGTGGAACAAGCAAAACACGATTTATAACAGAATATGTCTCAAAGAGTATTATAAGAAGATGAAAAGAGGTATGAAATATACCAGAACTCTGGTACTCGCACTGATCTTATTATTCACTAGCTTCCGGCTTGCAGCCAATATTCCCTTGGAAAATCAGCCTGAATCAAATTATAAGGCAGAGAAACTGACTTATTTCAATGAGGATTCAACGTTGCACTTTGGTGCAACATTGACGTACCCGCTCCACGTAAAAAAAGCCCCGGTTGTTATATTAGTATCAGGTACAGGCAAGCAGGACCGTGATGGGACAATGGCAGGACACAAAATGTTCGCAGATATAGCAAACTATTTGAGTAGCAGAGGAATAGCCGTGCTACGGACAGATGATCGTGGCACAGGTGAAACAAACGGAGTCTATGAAACATCTACAACAGCTGATTTTGCACAAGATGTAATATCGGCCATAGCTTATTTAAAAAATCGCAAAGACATCAACAAGAAAGAGATAGGATTGATCGGTCACAGTGAAGGAGGAGCCGTTATCTCCATTGTTGCAGCCCAATCCAAAGATGTAGCCTTCATGATTAGTTTGGCCGGCCTCGCTACCAAGGGGCTAAGTTCATTGATTAGGCAAAATGAGGACCTAGTCAAAGCTGCCGACATTCCCGACTATGATAAAAAGCGGTATAATGAGATTAATGGGCTAATGTTTCAAACTGCCTATCAATATGCATCATCAGATAGTATGGAACAAAAGCTCAATGAAACCTATGAAAAATGGAAGATAAAAGACGATGCCTATTATAAGGGCTTGAATATAAAAGGCTATGATCATTTCCGGTTTCCTATTTACTCATATGTTAGGCAAGCTATAGGAACATGGTACCGATTTTTTATCCGTTACAATCCCGAAGATTATTTAGCTAAAGTAACAATCCCCGTGTTGGCATTAAACGGAGAAAAAGATATTATGGTAGCTGCAGATCAAAACCTTAGGAACTTTAAAAATTATCTCATCCATAACAAAGATGTTACCACCATGGTTTTACCAGGACTGAATCACCTCTTTTTATCCTGCAAAACAGGAAAGCAAGAAGAATATCGCACTCTGGAAGGACATTTTTCAGAAGAAGCATTGCAAATTATGTATCATTGGATAAAGAAACATATCTAATGGTCCACATTTAATATTCTACGATCTATCAGATCTAATTTTCTTTATAGAAGTAGAATCAGGAATCTCTCTTTAACTTTCATTTCGGTGCAGATTACACGAATATGCGAATTACATTCATTTGAATTCAGCGCTTCTATGTAATCTGCACTTTTTATCATCCTATGCCAAAGATGACATATCATACAACTTCTGCTATTTTACGATACCTTTGGATTGCCTTACAAACTCAAGAATATTCTTTATCTCATCACTCATTGGGACTTGTTCCTCTATTTTTTGAGTAGCATCTTGTACACTTATGTTGCCTTGATAAATTAAGCGATAAGCATTAGCTATATGACGTAAAACCCGTTCCTGAAAATTATGATGGGAAAGAATTACGGCGTTCACCCCGTGATAAGCTACAGGATTACCTGATATAATAATGTATGGAGGAACATCTTTTGAGATACGGCATCCTCCCTGAATTAGAGTCCATGTACCAATATGACTATTTTGTTGTAATAGTACATTGCTACTCAATATAGAATAGTCATCCATAATACAACCACCTGCAAGGGTACTTTTTATACCAAGTACGCAATGATTCTTTAATACAACATCGTGACATATATGTACTCCGTCCATCAAAAAGTTATCATCACCGATTTGTGTACTGCCATCTGCTTCCGTAGCACGACTGATAACCACGTTCTCTCTAATGTGGTTATTATTGCCAATAACAAGTTTTCCCCCACATTTTGTGCAATGAAAATCTTGTGGCTTAGCACCTAGAACAGCATTTTGATATATTTTATTTCCAATCCCCATTCTTGTACCATTGAGCACACTAACGTAAGGCATAATAATACAATTATCACCAATTTCCACGTCACCTTCAATAAAGGCAAACGGTTGAATAGTAACGTTTTCGCCGATTTTTGCGGCAGAATCTACATAAGCTAACGGACTGATCATAATATACGTGATTTAAAGTTCTTATTTCCTTCCTCCACCCAGTGCCTGATAAAGATTGATTACGGATTGCATACGATCAAACGTATCCGAAACTTCAGATAATTGAGCACTGAGATACGACTGCTCGGAAGATAACACCTCCAAGTAAGTTGAAGTCCCTAATTTAAATAAATCTTTTGTATAATCAGCAGCATTCTGAGCCGATTTTACTTGCATCGCTCTAGCTTCAACTTTATTCGAAGCTGTTTGGTATTGATATAGCGCATTGCTGACCTCTGCTCCAGCCTCTAGCAATGTTTGCTCAAACTGTATTTTAGCTTCTTCTTGTTGAGCCTTTGCTATTCTTAATTTGGCAATATTAACCCCATTCTCAAATAGAGGTTGCGTTAAAGAAGTCACGGCTGAAGCAAGAAACTTGCCCGGATTAATAATTGCACTACCGGCACTATTTGTCCAACCAGCTGACCCACTAAGGGTTATTTGAGGATAAAAAGCCGCACGCGCTGTATTCGTATTATAAAAAGAAGCCGCCAATGACATTTCCGCAGCTCTTACATCAGGCCTGTTCGATAATAATTGTAAAGGGATTCCTATGGAAAACTCCTGCGGAAGATCCTGTTTTTCAAGTATACCACGTTTAATTTCCTGCGGAACTTTCCCTATCAGAATGCAAAGAGCATTTTCTGTTTCCCGGATACTCTGACGAAGACCTGACAAGGATGCAAGTACCTGTGCATAAGCCGCTTTACTCTGTTCCACACCTGCTGCTGTAGTATTGTATAAAGCTGCGTCTTTCATTGCTTCCATTGTCTCTGCATTCTTCTTTAGAATAACAGAAGTTTGTTCCGAGATATCCAATTGACGGTCCAACATCAACAAAGTATAGTACATGTTTGCAATGTTAGCTATAACCTGACTTCTGACAGCCTGCTGATATGCTTTCATCTGCTCTACCGTTGCTTTTGCATAACGCTTGGGATTCAAAAGATGCCCAAACAGATCTATCTGCCAGCCCGATGTCACAGGGAGTGAATAAGTTTTAGTAGCTGCCCCCTTGTCAAAACTGCTAATTGTTCCTTTAGGTGATAATGTAAATGACGGAACAAATGCAAGTTTGGCCGCAAGAAGTGGAGCCTGAGCTTCTTTTATCTTTTCTACGGCAGTACGTAAATCAGAATTATGTTCAAGGCCTTCTTTTATAAGCAATTGTAGTTGGGGATCCGTAAAGACCGATTGCCACGGCAGATTACCAAAATTCAGAGTATCACTTGCCTGAGTAGTATTCATTTCTGTGGTATCCCGATATAGTCCTGCCGTACTGATATCTTGAGGTCTCTTATATGTTTTATAAATATGGCAACTGCTTAGCAAGGCAGTTGCACATATCAGAGATATTATTTGTTTTTTCATATCAAAGAGTTTCTTTTGCTTAACTAATCTGTCAAGTCGATTATTTTGCATATTGTTCTATTTCCGGTTCAGCATCAGAATTATCCATATCCTCCCATTCTAACGGCTTAACTTTCTCTTGCAGATACTGGAATACAACGAATAAAGAAGGTACTATAAATATCTGTAAAATCATACCAACAAACATACCTCCGATAGCTGATGTACCCAAGGTTCTATTTCCGTGAGCTCCAACGCCAAATGCAAACATCAGAGGGAGCAATCCTACAATCATAGCTAATGAGGTCATTAAAATAGGACGCAAACGTGCACTGGCCCCTAAAACTGCCGCCCATGTAATACTCATACCCATTTTACGCCGGTCCAAAGCAAACTCAACAATAAGAATAGCATTTTTAGCCAGCAATCCCATCAACATGATAAGAGCGATCTGCATATAAATATCATTTGACATCGAACCTAAAATCATTTTCAAAATGGATATATTACCTATGGCACTCATTCCATTCACGAAAAGGAAGCTGCCTAATAAACCAAAAGGTATTGATAACAATACGGAAAATGGTAATATATAGCTCTCGTATTGGGCACTTAAGAGTAAATATACAAAGACAAGACATAAAATGAAGATTATTCCGGTGGTACTTCCACTTGTCTCAGATTCTTCACGTGCCATACCTCCAAGTTCATACCCATAACCCTGAGGGAGGTTTTTTCCAGCTACTTCTGCAATAGCTTTCAATGCCTGACCACTTGTATAACCCTCAGCCGGTCCGACCATCACCTTCATAGAAGTATAAAGGTTGAAACGGCTAATAATATCAGGTCCATATACTTTCTTAATAGTCATAAATTGAGAGATCGGAGCCATCTCGTCGCCATTACGAACTTTTATATCTTTCAACGATTCCAGATTAGTACGTGATGCCGGATCAGCCTGTATCATGACACGGTACATTTTTCCAAATTGATTAAAATTGGATGCATACAGACCACCATAATATCCTTGCATTGTAGTAAGGATAGCGCTTGGACTTATACCTGCCTTTTTACAAGCCGCAGCATCAATATCAATCATATATTGAGGGAACCTCGGATTGAAAGTCGTTTGCGCCGATTTTATCTCAGGACGCTTCAACAGGTCCTGAGTATAGTCTTTTACAACATCATAGAACTTATTTAAATCACCACCGGTTTTATCTTGCATGTTAAGTTCAATATCACTTGATGCAGAATAACCAGGAATCATAGGAGGTGTGAAGAACAACACTTGTGCTTCCTTAATAATTTTCTGCGCACGCATATATAATGATGCAAATACTATCGTAGAGTTTTGCTTCATGGAACGCTCTTCCCATGGTTTTAACTTTATAATGAACGAACCATAGGATGGTCCCTGTCCGCCAATAAAACTAAATCCGGAAATCAATGTCCGCGAAGCTACCGCCGGATCTGAAGCAACCAAACTATCTACCCGCGCAAATATCTGCTCGGATCTTTCTTGAGAAGTTCCGGGAGGTAATGTAACAGCACCCATAATAACACCGGTATCTTCACCTGGAACCATACCCGTTGGCGTAGTCTGCATAAAAAATATCAGTAAAATGATTGACACTCCTACCAAACCAAACGACAACCACCTTTTATGAATAAAGAACAGAACTCGTTTTTTATATCTTTTCAACAGATTATCATAAGATGAATTAAACGCCGTATGAAAGCGAGAAACGAATGTAGATTTTTTTTCTTCACCTTCCTGTTCCTTATGAGGTTTTAAGAACAGTGCGCACAACGCAGGACTTAAAGTCAATGCGCTCAAGGCAGACAAGCCAATGGCAATAGCCATTGTTAAACCAAATTGACGATAGAAAGTTCCAGCCGTTCCCCCCATAAAACTTACAGGTATAAACACGGACATCATGACCAGAGTTATAGAGACAATAGCCCCGCCCAATTCGCTCATAGCATCAATAGATGCCAGTTTGGCCGATTTATACCCCTGATCCAGTTTAGCATGCACGCCTTCCACCACCACAATAGCATCGTCCACTACAATGGCAATGGCCAACACCATGGCACATAGAGTCAGCAAATTGATACTGAACCCTATAAGCGACAATAAAAAGAATGTTCCAATCAACGCAACCGGAATCGCAATCGCAGGTATTAGAGTAGAACGTATATCCTGTAAGAAGATATACACAACAATAAATACAAGCACAAAGGCTTCAAGTAATGTTTTTATTACCTCATGGATTGATGCAAATAAGAAATCGTTTGCATTCATTGAGATACTTACCTTTAAACCGGTCGGAAGTTTCTTCTGCGTCTCTTTTAGTAAGTTCTCTATATTAGTGATGGTTTCAGTGGCATTTGTTCCTGCCATCTGATAAACAATACAAGTTACTGCCTTATGACCATTAACCCGGTTATTAAAGGAATAGGATAAACGGCCCAATTCCACTTTGGCAATATCTTTAAGCCGAAGGACTTCGCCATCCGGAAGAGCTTTGATAACAATCTTTTCAAACTCTTGTGGCTTTTGAAGGCGACCCCGATAACGAATAGTATATTGGAAAGTCTGATTTCCCTGTTCCCCAAACTGTCCGGGAGCGGCCTCAACATTTTGTTCTGCAAGTGCAGCAGAAACATCAGAAGGGATGAGCTTGTATTGTGCCATCACATCCGGTTTTAACCAAATACGCATAGAGTAGTCCTGACCAAACACGTTTGCATCACCTACTCCCTTAATACGCTGTATCTCCGGTATTAAATTAATTTTAGCATAGTTATCTATAAACTCAATGTTATATTTGTCAGACTCATCGTATAACGAGAAGACCACAAGCATTGAATTTTGCCGCTTTTGTGTCGTTACACCAACTCTTGTAACTTCAGCAGGAAGCAAGCCCTGAGCCATGGTAACGCGGTTTTGCACATTTACCGCTGCCATATCGGGATCGGTCCCTTGCTTAAAATAAATGCTAATCTCGCCACTTCCGTTGTTAGATGCCGTAGATTGCATATACATCATATTCTCTACTCCGTTAATCTGGTCCTCCAATGGAGCAATTACAGAATTTAATACGGTTGATGCACTGGCTCCTGTATAAATAGCCCTTACCGACACGGTAGGAGGGGCAATATCAGGATACTGCGATACAGGTAATGTTACTAAACCGATAATACCAAGGATCACTATCAATATAGAAATAACCGTAGATAGTACCGGCCTATTAATAAATTTATCTAGTTTCATATTTTTTCTTCTGATTAATTAAAAGCTGTGGAAAGATTACCATCTTTCTGATCCTTTAAGGCTTTTTGATACTCAGCTTCCTTTTCTCTAGGAGTAATCGGTTTAACAGACTCTCCATCCTTAAGGTTCTGCACACCTTCAATTGCTATTTTATCCCCAGCTTTTAATCCTTTCGTTACCAAATAACTCTTTCCATCATCCAAATTAACAATTTGAATCTCAGTATTTTTCAGCGTGTTATCTTTTTGCAAAACGAAAACGAACTTCTTATCTTGAATTTCTACTGTTGCTGCTTGAGGAATCACAACTATATTATTAAATGTATAAGGGAATATAACATTGCCTGTTCCACCACTACGTAAGATATTATTAGGATTAGGAAAAGCCGCTCTCATGCTCACAGATCCTGTACTGGAATCAATGACACCACTAATAGTAGCTACCTTCCCTTTTTCTTTATAGATACTCCCATCAATGAGTTGAAGTTTTACTTTCGGCATTTTTGCAAGAATATCTTTCATGGTTCCACCATCACGAATAAGGTCAAGCAATTGTTTCTCTGTCATAGAGAAGTATGCATACATTTCAGAAATATCCGATACAATAGTTAAAGGAGTGGCAGTAGATGAACTAACTAAACTTCCAACACGGAATGGTATGCTACCGGCTATACCATTAGAAGGGCTCGTTACCGTACAATATGTAAGATCCTGACGTGCTTTTACCAAGTTAGCTTGTGCCTGAGCTAAAGCAGCTTTAACAGACGCAAGCTGATTTTCCGCCATCTGCATGTCATATTCACTTATAATATTCTTCTTTAGTAGCTGACGCTTGTTATTAACCGTTAATTGCTGAGTTGCCACTGTCGCCTGATTGGACTTCACATCAGCTTCAGCTATATTGACTGCCTCCCTATATTGAACCGGATCAATAAGGAAAAGAGGCTGACCTTTGTGTACGATGTCTCCCTCATCGATATAAAGTTTAGTGATAAAACCTGCAACTTTGGGACGTATTTCAACATCCTGTTTACCTTTTATAGTTGCTGGATAACTCACTTCTGAATTTGCATCTGTCGCTTGCACTGTGATTACCGCACAGTCCGGTGTATTGTTGCCTTTATCTTTTTGCCCGCAACTAAACAGCAATAAGCAAAATGTCAATAAAATAAGTCTACTCTTCATACTAATAATTATTTTCTTTCCTGAATTAATGTTGTTTCTGAATGATTTGTGCCCATCATAGAAGATTGTTAATAACAATAGAGGAAAACTGAAAGTTCTATTTTAGTTTTCAGGGCATAAAGGTATCTATAATTCCCGATAAAGGGCCTTTGATAATCTTATTTTTTAACTATGTTTATATAAACTTCTGCATTGGAAGACAAACAAAATAGATTAAAATACCGTAAAGCATAAGGCTAATATGTGAATAACCTTTATTTTTGCAAGATATTATACAGAAAGTGGATATGAAAATACTTCTTCGCAGATTATTAGGCACTGCTACTATTATTGCTATACTTTATTCCTGTGCCAGTATAGGGCGCCTAGAGGGAGGTCCCATCGATGAAACGCCCCCGCATTTTATCGCAAGTACGCCTTTACCAGGTGCGCTTAATATTGGTAAGAAGAAGATATCCATCTTATTCGATGAATATATTAAATTAGAAAAGGCAAACGAGAAAGTTGTCATATCGCCGCCTCAAATACAACAACCTGAAATAACAGCAGTGGGGAAAAAAGTAGTTGTCAATTTACAGGATACCCTCCAACACAGCACCACTTACACTATTGACTTTGCAGATGCTATTGAAGATAACAACGAAGGAAATGTTTTACCAGATTTCACCTTTACTTTTTCAACAGGATCTATACTTGACTCAATGGTCGTTTCCGGCACAGTGCTTGATGCCTCAAATCTGGAACCGGTAAAAGGCATATTGGTTGGCTTACATGCAGACCTTACTGATTCAGCTTTTCTTAAAAAGCCATTTGAACGAGTAGGACGGACAGATAGCCGGGGGCATTTCACAGTAAGAGGTATTGCACCGGGTAAATACCACATCTTTGCATTAAAGGATGTTGATCAAAACTTCTTTTATAATCAACCGACAGAAATAATAGCTTTTAATGACTCGCTGATCATCCCCACAACAGAAGAACGCACACGTCAGGATACGGTATGGAAAGACTCGTTGACTATTGATACTATTATGTCCAAACAATATACTCACTATCTGCCTGATAACATCTTGCTACGCTGCTTTAAAGAGTTAAAATACTCGCAACGTCTCCTGAAAAGTGAGCGCCTCAATCCCCAGAAGTTCTCTCTCTATTTTACAGCTCCAGCTGATTCTCTTCCTATTTTAAAGGGGCTAAACTTCGATGAGCATAATGCTTTTGTCATAGACCAACCTACCGGACGCAATGACACAATACACTACTGGATTAAAGATTCTCTACTTTACAAGCAAGATACATTGAAGATGAGTTTAACCTATTTATATAATGACTCACTAAATAAGCTTGTACCACGTACTGATACTTTAAAACTCGTTGCAAAGAATAAGCCTAAATCAGATAAAGAGAAAGAAAAAAAGAAAAAAAAGAAGGACGAGGAAGATATGGATAAAACACAATTTCTTCCGATAGACATCTATGCACCCGGAACAATGGATGTATACGACTATATCACTCTTTCTTTTAATGAACCGATAGCAAAAATTGATACCAATGCCATCCATTTGCGGCAACAAGTAGATAGCTTATGGGAAGATGTACCATACGAATTTTCGCATGACTCACTGGAATTAAAACGATATAATCTATTTGCAGATTGGAAACCAGGTGGAAGTTATGTCTTCGAAGTAGACTCTACAGCGTTTCATGGACTTTATGGATTATTTAGCGATAAAATAAAAAAAGAGTTTAAAGTAAAGAAGATAGAAGACTATGGACAAATATTCTTCAATATAACAGGGGCAACTTATCCAGCCTTTGTTGAACTACTTGATGCGCAAGATAAAGTGGTACGTACCGTACCGGTTGTAAATAGTAAAGCAGATTTTTATTATTTAAATCCCGGGAAATATGGTGCACGCCTCATTGAAGATACGAATGGAAACGGGATTTGGGATCCTGGAAACTATATTAAAAAGCAACAACCTGAAATGGTGTTTTATTACCCGCAAGTATTGGAGTTTAAAGCAAACTTTGATTTATACCAAGATTGGAATGTTACTTCGAAATCATTAGATAAGCAAAAACCAAATGAACTTAAAAAACAAAAACCAGATGAAGATAAGAAAAAGAAGAACCGTAATGGGCAAAACAACCGAAATACCAATAGCCGCAGGTAATTATTGGTGGTTGTACCTATTTATTATTCTATTATTTATCGGAGCACCACCTGTAAAATCGCAATGTACAGCCCAAAATACAGCTTTCAAGTCGGGTGAACAAATAATGTATGATTTGTATTTTAACTGGAAATTTATTTGGAAGAAAGTTGGTTTTGCCAGTTTAACCACTTATGCTACCACCTATAAGTCCCAGCAAACCTACCGCCTAAACCTTATTTCAGCCGGAAGTAAGCAAACTGACTTTTTCTTTAAAATGCGTGATACATTAACCTGCCACATCAGTAATAAACTAGAGCCAATGTATTTTCGCAAGGGAGCCGAGGAGGGAAAACGATATACCGTAGACGAAGCATGGTTTTCTTATAAAGATGGAGTTTCTTTTGTTAAGCAAAAACGTACCTGGAAGAATGGTAAAGTACAAGAAACAGAATACAATGACAGCCGTTGTATCTATGATATGTTAAGCATACTGGCACAAGCACGTTCTTACAAACCTGAAAATTATAAAGTAGGCGACCGTATTCTTTTTCCTATGGTAACAGGACGTAAAGTAGAAGAACAAACCCTCATCTATCGCGGTAAAAAGCAAATTGAGGCAAATAATGATACAACTTACAGATGCCTCGTCTTTTCTCTGGTAGAATATAAAAAGAATAAGGAGAATGAAGTTATTACTTTCTATGTTTCGGATGACAACAATCACCTTCCCATTCGTTTGGACTTATATTTAAATTTTGGTTCAGCTAAGGCATTTCTCAAAAGTATACATGGAAATCGCTATCCTTTAGCATCAATCGTTTCAAAAGAGTAAAAATCAGACTTTACCGCCTTATAAAGAGAAAGGTAGTTCCTCTTGTTTGCGGAATACACTAGATTCAAACGTTGCTACTAATTCCCCATGCTGGTTAGTGATGTCTACCTGATAATATCCGGTCGTACGTCCCTGATATCGTTCATGCGCTTCTGCATACAACACATCCCCCTTCTTACTACTTCGCAAAAATGTTATATTTGAGGAAAGTGAAAGGGCAAGCGTCCCATGAGAATTGGCGGCGGCAGCCAATGCCAAGTCTGCCAATGTGAATAGAACTCCCCCTTGTGCAACTCCTCCCGCATTAAGATGTTTTTCACTTATTACCAAGCTTGTTTTACCGTAACCCTTACCTATTTCCAGTAACTTTATATCTGCTGCTTTGGCGAAGCAATCATTCTTAAAAAAGTCTTTTGGGTCCATTTTGTGCTATTTTACAATTCATGATTATGAAAAATACACAAATGTAACAATTTTACCTTTTTAATGGATAATTTGAGTGGGTAACTTATATGGGTCAACGCTACATTTGGAGATAAATTTATATTAAACTTAAAATTAGACCTTCATCATGAAAAGACCCTTTGCAACATTAGGCATATCTTTCCTAATATTATTTAGTAGTTGTTCTGATCAAAAGCAAGCTACAAAAACCTTTATACAGGAAAACATTGACAATGCAACAGCTCAATATACTCTACAAACCAATAAAATAGAAGAATCAGGAAAGATCCTCAATCCAAGAACAATAAATGCCGATGGAAGCATTCACTATATTCCGGTGGATGACTGGTGTTCAGGTTTCTTTCCCGGTAGCATTTGGTTAATATATAAATTGACCGACAATACAAAATGGCTACCTTTAGCAGAGAAGTACACCGAAGCATTAGATTCCGTACAATATTTAACCTGGCATCACGATGTGGGATTCATGATTGGCACCAGCTATTTAAATGGTTACCGATTTATTCATAAGAAAGGATACAAGGATGTAATAATTCAGGCTGCAAAATCTCTCTCCACACGTTTCCGCCCAAAGGCAGGCGTCATTCAATCTTGGGATGCCAATAAAGGATGGCAAGCCGAACGTGGATGGAAGTGTCCGGTTATCATTGATAATATGATGAACTTAGAATTACTTTTTGAAGCAAGTAAACTTTCCGGCGATTCCACCTTCTATCATATAGCGGTAAGTCATGCAAACAAAACTTTAGTCAATCATTTTCGCGCTAATAACAGCTGTTACCACGTAGTGGATTATGATCCGGAAACAGGCAAAGTGCTTAAAAAGCAAACTGCCCAAGGCTATTCCGACGAATCATCATGGGCCCGCGGACAAGCATGGGCTTTATATGGATATACGATGTGCTATCGTTATACAAAAGATAAAAGATACCTCCACCAGGCTGAAAAAGTTTATGACTTCATTTTTAAGAATCCCAACCTGCCAAAAGATTTAATTCCCTATTGGGATTATGACGCCCCTCATATCCCAAACGAGCCGCGTGATGCCTCAGCTGCCTCATGCACGGCATCCGCTTTATATGAATTAAGCACTTATGAAAGCAATGCAAAATACTTAAAAACGGCCGACAGAATAATGGAGAACCTTGCTTCTCCTGTTTACCGTGCCAAAGTTGGTACAAACGGATACTTTATTTTAATGCACTCCGTAGGCAGTCTCCCTCATCATACAGAGATAGATGTCCCATTAAATTATGCAGATTATTACTTTCTGGAAGCATTGATGCGCAAAAAAGAAATAGAGACAATACATTGACCCAGACTATTAAGCAGGAACGTAACCTCCGTATTTCCACGAACCCGCTATATTGGAATTGATGCACATCCGGGCAACAATACGTCCGTACCCGTGATGGAGATAGACCAACTTGCTGATGCTTTGCCGGATCATGTAGCCGAATACATTTGGTTTGACGTTTGTTTGATGGAAAGTGTGGAAGCATTGTACGAGTTACGGAATAAAAGTGACTACTAAATCGCTTCCCCTACGGAAGTACTGGCAGAAGCAGATTATAATGCTTCGGGCATTCCTTATTCAAAAGTCCTGCCCTATCTTTTCGGTGGAAAAGAAGAACTGATGCAGGCTTGCCGAACTTACATCAAGCACTACCAGGGCATGAAACAGGAAATCTTGCGTTCGGCAACCATTGCACTGGTAGATGCCTCGCAGTTGGACGGATTGTTTGATGCAGCGCACACTATCTTAAGCGGACATTTAGCAGAAGTCGGGACCATGGATATCAGCGGATTGCAAGTTTACCATACCCAAAATGTCTCACAGGTGTTTTTTGATTTAAAAGATATGATTAACCGGTTTAAAGGTGGAACAGATACAGCATTGGAGGCACAATTAAATAGAACCATTCTTTACAAAGCCGCTACGCCTTCCTTTGTGAGCCTAAAAATTAACCCGGACCAGTATAGTGGCCTCAGCATGTATATTCCATTGAGTAAGTGGCAGGACAGCAATGAATACAGTTACTACTTTCAATCATTAGCGTGGTCTGACGTCTACAAATAACTATATTTTTTACCACTACTATATACTCTATTTCTCAATAATCATAAAAAAGCCCTCACCCCCTTCAGAAGGTACTCTGAACAGGGGTATAAACAGTATAGGACTGAGATAGCCTCAGTATACGACTGATCCTACCTCAGTCCTATACTGAGGTAGGGTCAGTTCAGGACTGATTCCTTACCTTCTTAAAATGTTGTATAAATAGCATTTTAAAAGAGGGCATATCGTCCGCTTTTATTAAAGACATAAGATTCATAACGACATTTATTAGAGAGCATTGCAGCACACCCATCTGATCAACTCAAGAATCAAAAAAATCACAGAAAGCATCCGCCAAACAGAATATTTCAGTAATTTCGTTGAACGAATGGAATTTTAGAGCCAAAATGAACGAATGGAATTAATAATTTGTTTACTTTGTACCTATCATAACTTTATTAAACAACCTGTTTATGGCTAAAAAGAAAGAAAAAAAAGCGGGTAAGCGAATGAAAAAGGGGGAACTTGCCACAATGTTGATGGACTTTTTCCATACCAAACCAAATGAAACGTTATCACTGAAATACATTTTTGAGCAACTCCGCCTGACTACTCATCCCCTAAAAATGCTATGCAGAGATATTCTTAGCGAGCTACTACTGGATGATTACATCACGGAGGTAGATAAAAGTAAATATAAGCTCAATGACCACGGCATTGAGATGGTAGGAATATTTCAGCGAAAAAGCAACGGCAAAAACTCCTTTATTCCCGAAGAAGGTGGCGACCCCATATTCATAGCCGAACGAAATTCCGCACATGCCATGAACAATGATAAAGTACGCATTGCTTTTTTTGCCAAACGGCGTGGACGCGAAGCCGAAGGAGAGGTTGTTGAAATACTGGAGCGTGCAAATGATACCTTCGTGGGAACATTGCAGGTGGCTAAGTCATACGCCTTTTTGGTCACAGAAAATCGCACCCTGGCAAATGACATCTTTATTCCCAAAGAAAAACTAAAAGGCGGAAAGAGCGGGGACAAGGCCATTGTCAAAGTCGTGGAATGGCCTGATAAAGCCAAAAACCCCATCGGACAAGTGATTGATATATTAGGCAAAGCAGGGGAAAACACCACGGAGATGCATGCCATACTTGCCGAATTCGGATTACCATACGTTTACCCCTCAGCCGTAGAAAAAGCGGCAGACAAGATACCAGCCGAGATTTCAGCAGAGGAAATTGCCAAACGGGAAGATTTCCGAAAGGTAACCACCTTTACCATAGACCCTAAAGATGCTAAAGATTTTGATGATGCATTGTCCATACGCCGGTTGGAAAACGGATTATGGGAAGTGGGAGTACACATTGCCGACGTGAGCCATTATGTACCTGAAGGAAGCATCATCGACAAAGAAGCGGAGAAACGGGCGACTTCGGTTTACCTTGTAGACCGTACTATCCCCATGCTACCCGAACGTCTCTGTAACTTTATCTGCTCCCTCCGTCCCAACGAAGAAAAGTTAGCCTACTCTGTTGTGTTCGATATTACGGAGAAAGGCGAGGTGAAAAAGTCACGCATCGTGCATACCGTCATCAAATCAGATCGCCGTTATACTTACGAAGAAGCCCAACAGATCATTGAAACCAAAGAAGGAGACTTTAAGGAAGAGATGCTCATGCTGGACACCATGGCAAAGACACTGCGCGAAAAACGCTTTGCTGCAGGAGCTATCAATTTCGACCGTTACGAAGTGAAGTTTGAGATTGACGAAAAAGGGAAACCGCTCAGTGTCTATTTCAAAGTTGCAAAGGACGCTAACAAGCTGGTGGAAGAATTCATGTTGCTTGCCAACCGTACTGTCGCCGAGAAGATAGGCCGTGTGCCTAAAGGGAAAAAACCAAAAGTATTCCCTTACCGTATTCACGATCTTCCTGACCCTGAAAAGCTGGACAATCTATCCCAATTCATCGCCCGCTTTGGTTATAAATTACGTACCAGCGGAACCAAGACGGATGTTTCAAAGTCCATCAACCACCTATTGGATGACATTCAGGGGAAGAAAGAAGAAAACCTCATTGAAACCGTTTCCATACGCGCTATGCAAAAAGCCCGCTACTCCACCCATAACATTGGACACTATGGATTGGCTTTCGAATATTATACCCATTTCACGTCTCCCATACGACGCTACCCGGACATGATGGTGCACCGCTTGCTTACCAAATATCTGGACGAAGAAGGCCGAAGTGCATCGGAGAAGAAATACGAAGGGCTTTGCGATCATTCCAGTGCAATGGAGCAGTTGGCTGCCAGTGCAGAACGGGCTTCCGTTAAGTACAAGCAAGTAGAGTTCATGACCGAACATGTAGGACAAGTTTATGACGGAGTGATTTCGGGAGTAACCGAATGGGGCCTGTATGTGGAGTTAAACGAGAACAAATGCGAAGGCATGATCCCTATCCGTGATCTTGATGACGATTACTACGAATTCGACGAAAAGAACTATTGTCTCCGTGGTCGTCGCAAGAATCGCATATACAGTTTGGGAGATGCAATTACGGTTAAGGTTGCCCGGGCTAATTTAGAAAAGAAACAACTGGACTACGCATTGGTCGAATAGTTTATCTCTATTATACGATATTATAAATGATAATATTTTAATATTAATCAATACTTTAGGCAAACCTTTATAATCTGTGACAAACAGATTGCTTACTATTACGCTTAATTATCTTTAATTAGGTTCTTAATTGTTTTGCTTGTGTCAATTCACGTTTTTCAGTGAGATTTCGGAGAATGCTTGCAAAAGACTTGCAAGCAAACTATTCCGGTAAAATTTTCACACTCAATAACTGAACAAAGAGCAAGAGAAGAACTATTATATATTTACGATACAAGAATGCACTTACTTTTTGCTTCTCTATTTTCATATTAACGAATCTTAAGCTGACCACTTCAAAAGCAATGTCTTCTATGACAGAATAATGAATACTTTTGTTACTCAAAGTACTACGGATTCAATCAGATAAGAAACCTAATTAATATTCTTTAAACAAGATGTTATCATTTTGTTTCTAATTACCTGTTTTTCAGACATTTTAAAAACCGAATTGTTATTCTCTTTATGAACATATATTGTTTTATATCCCTATCTTTATGTTATAATTAGCCGATAAACAATAGCAAATTACTAGACCAAAATATTCTGCAGAAATTTATAATAATACTCAAAGGATAAAGATATTGTTTTCGCGAAACAACAGTCAAATAAAAGTTACGACTTAAAAAGAACTTTTATCAAAATCTCATTACTAATTATTAAAATTAAAACATTATGAAAAAAATTATTATTGCGATTTTATTTTGTTCGTTTTCCTCACTTATAGGCTTTGCCCAAAGTGAAATAGCTCAATTCGTTATTACAGACTGCGGTACAGTTCGCAGTATACCTTCTAATTCAACTGAAGCTGAGGCTTGCAAAATGTTAGACTATTGGAGTGCTGTAGACTGTTGCTAATTATCTAACTACTAATTTATCATCTATAGCACAATTGATTGCTATAGATGATATTAATATGATACAAAATGAGACATCTATATTTCATAATATTAATTTTGATCTCTTCATTACTGAATGCCCAAGAAATAGATCATGTAAACTTACGCATTTATTACAAAGAAAAGTTTAAACTCTGGGAGAATTCATCTAAGTTTAACCAAGATGAAAAAATATTAGATATAGGGAGTAAAATATCCAAATTTTATAGCCTGTGGGAAAGTACGAATCAAATGATACAAGATAGCGTATTAAAGCGTGGAGGAAATTTTCAAGAAGTACAAAATGCTTTGGGAAAATCTCCTTACCCACGTAGTTATCAATACGCTGTAGTATATAAGAATTATCCTCAGAAAGGATTATTGACTTATACCGACCGGATATTTATTAAAACACTCCGGTATCAAGAGCCAATGGAGAAACAACAATGGCAGATAATTGCCGATAAAACCGACACAATAGCCGGATACCGATGCCAACAAGCAAAAACCAACTTTCGCGGAAGAGAATGGAGTGTGTGGTTTACAATGGATATTCCTATCCACGACGGACCTTGGAAACTATGTGGACTCCCCGGTCTGATTTTAAAAGCGGAAGATTCCAAGAAAGATTTCTTATTTGAATGCATTCAGATAGAAAACATTCAAAATAATCAGGCAATAACGCTTCCTAAGCTACAATATGTTAAATGTAATCGAAAAGAATTGCAAAAGCAAATTATACAATCCGGAAAAGATCCGGACGGCTATCTCAGGCAATTAGGATATGATGTAGGTCCTGGTTATGATGCTAAAGGGCGCCCCTTAAAATACGGCAAAACACATACACTCCTTGAGTATTAAGATAATTATTAAAGAATAGATGAGATACTTTACTTTAATATTGATCATGTTTCTTGGAATTCGTGGCGCATATGCTCAACAACAATTTCAAGGTACTGTGATTGATGATAACACCGGAAAAGCACTGGAAGATGTATCTATCGCACTATTGAATAACAGTCAGGCTGCAACAAGTTTCACTTATACCGATCAGCAAGGACATTTTAGTTTGACAGCTAAAACACCTCCATCTTTTATCTCAATCGCACTATTAGGCTATAAACGGCAAATCATCCCCATCAATGAGTATATTAACGGTAGTATCTATAAAATGCATAACGAGGGATATAAGATAAAAGAAGTAAAAGTAGTATCCCACCGAATCAGGAAAGAGAAAGATACAATAATTTATTCTGTTGCCGGCTTTAGAATGCCTCAGGATAGATCAATAGCAGATGTCTTAAAGAAAATGCCGGGAATAGAAGTAACTCCTGCCGGGCAAATTAAGGTTCAAGGACAGCCAATCAGCAAACTATATATTGAAGGGATGGACCTGATGGGATCGAAATATGCTATGGCCACTGACAATTTATCAGGTAAAGTCGTGAAAGAAGTCCAGATACTAAACCATCATCAGCCAATAGCTGCCTTACGCGGAAAAACATTCAGTGAACAAATAGCCATCAACTTGGCCTTAACCGATAATGTCCACTTCACCACATCGGGCACCGCCGATTTAGGAATAGGCTATTCAGACGGGGACAAGACTCTTTGGAGCGGGCGTCTTGTTGCATTGTTCTTAGGAAAAAAGCAACAAAACCTGTCTCTCTATAAAACAAATAATAACGGAGAAGATGTGAGCAACGAAATCCAAGATCAAATTGTAGACGAGGATATGGGTGTGAATGAAGATGCTCCGATCTTAACACTACCCGATTTATCCATTAGTCAGGTGGACGAAAAGCATTATTTAGACAATAAGAGTCACCTGTTTGCTACAAACCATCTTTATAAAATGAGTAAAAACAGTACTTTGCGAGGACAGTTTACCTACCAATCCCTGCACAATGATATGCACGAAGAAACTATTTCATCTTATTTTTACCCTGACGGCACAACAGTAATAACCGAAAATAATAAAATTGCTTCAATAAGCAACGATTACCATGCAGAAGCTGATTATCAATTGAATAGTTCTTCAAAATATATCCGCAATAAGTTGACTGCCGGTATAGAACAAGATAAAGCGACTAATATAGTTGAGGCAAATGCCAATTTCATTGAACCGGTTACCCAAACGAAAAAGAAAAACATTACTAATGCCTTTCAGTATATTAATACCTACAATAAAAATCATATCCTAAAAATCACTTCTATTAACTCCTTTCAGGATATTCCACAAACACTAACCGTTACGCCGGGATTATACGAAGAATTATTAAATCAAGGCAATACTTATGACGGATTGACTCAAGATGTACGCATGCAAAGCTTTCATAGCCATACTAAAGCAAAACTACAATTGATGATCGCTAAATTTTATATCAACATGGAAACAGGTATCAACTACGATTATCAAAAACTAACATCGTCTCTTTTTTGTAGACAAGGGAATGAACGATATCCTACTTCAAATTTACAATTCGCCAATGATGTTCACTTCTCAGACGCCAATCTCTTTGGGAATCCATCACTCACCTATAAAAGTGATCGCTGGAATATCCTCTTTTCAATCCCGTTATCTTTTCACTCTTATCACTTGAAAAGTGAAAGCAAGAAAGATTATTTCCGTTTTTTCCCTGAGCCGTCACTTCACATGGCCTACAGCATCAATGCTTATTGGGACTTGAATCAAACCATAAATTACCGTTATCAAACATCCGATATAAACCAACTTTATAATAACTATATTTTCAGTACTTACCGTAATGCACGCAGAGGCAGTGACTTTTATAATTACCGCATGCTTATCTATTCCATTTTCCTCAAATTCAGCAACCCGCTTGACGGATTATTTTGGTCTTTATCAGGATCAATAGTTCCAAATTGGCAAAATAAAATGCTCGTGATGAATCAAGACAATATTTTAACATCTAGTCAGATGTTTGATAAGAAATACACCAATTTACAATGGAATATACGTTCCCGGCTATCCAAAGCTTTCGGCTGGTGGAAGCTTTTCACAGCATTGCGTGGTAACTATAGCGAAAACCGGAATAAGAACATGCTCTCCGGACAAATGATTACTTTTGAAAATAGAATGCTTTCGTTATCTTTCGACTATTCTTTACAACCCTGTAAGTACATCAGCGTTGAAGGGAAAGAGGGCTTTTCATATTCCAAGTTATCCAGCAAAATTACTGATGGAGTGTCTTCCAGTCACACAAAAAACGAATTAACATTAAATGCATTTCCAAGCAGTAACTGGAAACTGAAATGGAGACATCAACTATTGATTAGCCATAAACCGGTCCACTCTTCCATTTATTTTATGGATACAGCAGTATCTTACCTTTATAAACAAGTTGAATTTGAATTCAGCATGAACAATATTTTGAATAAGAGCTATTTTCAACAGATTGCCTACTCATCTATGATGGAAGAAAGTACTCTCAATTATTTCCGTTCACGGGAAGGACTAATAAAAGTTATGATCAACTTCTAGCTTCTATCAATTCTTAAAAGCTAAGTAAGATGAAAGGTTAGCAGACAAACGCTATAGGCAGGGTACTTAGAAACTTCAACCTTTTGTAGAATATTGAAAATTAGGCAAAAGTAAGCTGCAAAAGCAATAAATTCCATATTTTTTCTTTTCATTAAAGAAACAAGATGAAAACGATAACAACTACCGATCAAAACGAGATAGAAGAGATCATCAGGGAATGTTCTTATTGTAGTGTGGCCATGGTCGACCAAGAAGGAAATCCTTATGTTGTCCCCATGAATTTTGCCTATAAAGACGGAGTAATTTACATGCATTCCGGCCCTGAAGGCAGAAAATCAGAGATCATAGCACACAATCCTGCGGTTTGTATCAGTTTCTGTAAAGGACATGAGTTGGTTTATCAAAGCAGGCAAATTGCATGCAGCTACAGCATGAAATCACGTAGTGTGATGTGCGTAGGCAAAGTACAACTCATTGAAGACCTGGAAGAAAAACGATCTGCTCTGGATTTCTTCATGAAACAATATACTGATAATCCATGCGGATATGCCGACCCTTCCTTACGCAATGTCAGGGTATGGGCTGTGAAGGTAGAGGAGATGAGTTGCAAGTCTTTCGGACTCCGGCCCAGTGAAATCCGATAAGAGATAGCCGCTAACTTATACAAGCAACCTATTATTCCTGCATGAATTAGATACAAAAGAAAAGAGTGCGTCCAAAATGTAACGCCCATTTTAAGACATTACAGATTGTAACCAACCTATAGAAGAAAACCTATCAAGCTCTTTTTCAGAGCAATGACAAGGCTTCTTTCTTTGCTGATAGGGATAGTCTAGTTTCAAATTAAAAGCTATCCCTCTCTATAAATATACTTTTTAAGGAACGACTATTTAGTATCCGTGGAATTTCTTGTACGTCGGCTTGGTGTCATAATCTCCGTCTCTATGAACTGGTAGTTAAAGTCAACGTTATACGGTTCACCCACCTGCAATCCCCCGGAGGTAACCAGCACCGTAACGAGCAACGTGTTCTAAGGGTATGCCGTATTGAGAATGTGGATATTTCCAACATCAGAGATATTGGTGACATCCTCCTGCCTGAATTCCTTGATAGCTCGATGAATTATATCGGAACTGGATATATGCAGAAGTCTCCATAGAATCGACATCTCTCCCCGAGCGTAGAGTCTATGGTGGATACCACTGTAGAGTCAAACTGCTCCATTACTGAAAATATTCCGCCCAAAGGTGTGAGTTTTTCGGATTTTATTACTATTTTCGCAATGTCGTGTTGATTATTTCCACCTTTGAATTCGCAACGCTAAGATAAGTGAAAAATCCAACAAGGTAAAGATTCTGGGCTACTTTTTACTTAGGATCTCATAAAAGCGATATACTATCAAGTTGCGGAATTTAAGAGAAAGATATAAAACGAAGAACTATGAAATTAACGAAAATATTCATAATATGCCTCATCTCTACTCTTTTTTCATGTAACAGATATCAGAGCGAAGACTTAATATCGGATACCGACACTTTGCTTGTTAATAATCCGAAACAAGCTATTGCTATATTGGATTCTTTGGAACAAGTGAGTAGTTTAAATGAAAAAGAGCGGACGCATCTAGTTTGGAACCGAGCTTTGGCATATCAGACATTGGGATTGTCACTGGCAGAAGATGACCAGTTGATGGAAGCAATAATCTATTATAGAACAGAGAACGAGAAACAGGAAGACAGTTATCTGCTGGAAGCATCGTATCTAAACTGGAATGGTAAGGAAGAAGATGCTGTAAGAGCCATAGACAATGGCCTTGCAAAAATATCGAACTCGACAAAACGAGTTCGACTACTAGTTGCAAAAGCTGACATTCTAGAACATCTAAGTAAATATGACCAGGCCGCAAGTGCGCTGAAAGAAGCGTTTACTTATGGCATGTCGAAACGTGAATCGGCTATACTAAGCTATAAGTTGGGAGTGAACCTTTCTCTGCAGGGTGACAGACATTCTGAATATTACTATGACAAGGGCATCAGGTTGGCAGCGGAGAACGGCGATACGGCCATTGCATGTGAAATTATGCGCAACTATGCCGACTATCTGGCAAATAACGGACAATACAGCCGTTCAAACGATATGTTCTATCAGATTGGTCAAATGATGCCACAGGTTGCGAAATTATCGGCGATTCAAATGTCAATGGCGGGCAACTACATAAATCTGCATAGGCTCGACTCTGCTCGTATCTGTAATGGCAAGGCCGTCAAAAGCGAGGAAGAACTGAAGGCTCATGGTTTTGCAGATATTGCACGTAGGGCTGTGATAGAACAGGAAAAGTTTTTGTTAGATTATACCTCAGGTAAGCCCGTATCGTATGTAGAATTTGCACGATACTGTGACTCTATTACAGCTGACATGCAGGCGAAAGAAAATACTTCGACCAGACGGCAAGAGTCCAGGAATCGGCTACAGGCTGTCAACTATGAACTGAAACTTGATCAACAGCGAATGAGATATATGTTGTTGGTGGTAGTACTACTGTTGATAGGAGGCAGTGTAGGTGGTTATCTATATTATAGAAATAGGATTCAGCGACTGGCTGAAGCAGAAGATAGAGTTGATACCCTGACACGAATGCTGGAAGAAGCACAGGCCTCTATAACAGAGGATTCACCACTCCATAATCAGGCTAACAAGGAGGACGATTCTTTCTTTAAGAAAATTTTATTGCAGCAGTTAGGTATCATACGTCTTGTAGCTAGTACGCCTACTAACCAGAATCAGGCTCTTCTGAAGCGTATTTCAGGCATTAGTGGCGGTGAAATCCCTACCAACAGTTTACTTGTGTGGTCTGATCTATATATAGTTATAGACAGACTCTATGATAATTTCTATACCCGCTTGATAGATCATTCTGGCAATGCACTCACAGAAAAAGAAGTGCAGATATGCTGTTTGTTATGTGCAGGATTCTCGACAAAAGAGATTAGTGTCATCACCCAACAGTCTGACGCAACGATTTATGTACGCAAAACTGCCATTCGAAAGAAGATAGGTGCTGCCGAAGGGCAAGATATCGTGTCCTGCGTCAATGACGTTAAGGACTGATTAAGATTCTGAATTCCTGTATTTAGATCTTTAGAAAGAGTAACCACTGATTATCAGTTGGTTACTCTTTTATTATTAAGACAATTTATTTGGTGATTTAGTCGTTTTTAGGCTCATTTTAGTCAGAACTTTGTCTCATCAGAAGTTTAATAAATTATCAAATAAAAAAGAATGAGGCAATTCATCAAATCATTTCGGATATTATCTGCATTGATACTCGGATTAATTTCTTGCACGAATATGCCAGGTACTCAGACATGGCGGATCAAAAAAGCTGCCACGGCCTATATTGAACAAGATTTGAAAAACGGTGAACGTATATGCTGGGGAAAGATCCAGAGAAAAGTTTTTAAGATAGTAAATAATAAAACGTGCACTTATGCTGAAGTGAAGTATGCGATAGCTTCAGGCGATGGAAACAAGTATAAGACGTTATATCTGTTATTATCTGAGGATTGCGACTCACTCTATTCTGTTTCAGAAAATAGTAGTTTTAAAATAACACATTATGAAGAGGAATATTTTTTTTAAGTTATCTGGTTGCATCATCATAGTGATGCTGTTTATAGTTATCAAAAATGGGCATATCAATTTGCCAGGACATGGAAATCTGGAGAACCAGAATCTTGAAAAAACTATAGTGAGTCATGTTTCTTCTAATCTTCTCAATGGTGAAACTGTAGAATTTGACAGCAAGTATCTCTGCAAAGACTATAAAGATAATGATGAAAAACGGTTTTCGGCCAATGTCATATATTATGTAATCTCAAAAGATGGTGCAAAAGAAAAACATGTTGCTCATGTGATCTGTAACGAAGATAAAGATCGGATCATTGAGTGGAAAGATATAGATAATGATTAAATCTTGAGAAATATGAAACATTTAATAATAACTATAGTCGCAGTATTAGGGCTTTCCTCATCAGTATTCGGTAGGGATATTAAGGGACGAGTCGTTGATGTGGGAGGAAAGCCTATGGAGTTTGTAAATGCTGTGCTTCTGAAAGATTCGACATTTGTTATTGGAGCTATCACCAACAGCAATGGTGAATTCTGTTTGTCAAGTGATATTACAGCAGGCTTGATACTTAGGCTGTCATACATGGGATTTGACACGAAATTTGTGGACATCACCCCTGACGGCGAACTTGGCGACATCAAAATGGCGAATTCTAACACCCAGCTGAAGGAGGTAGTTGTGAAGGGCAACGCTTCTAAGACGCATTTGCAGGTAATTCACTGGTGACGAATGTTGAGAACAGTGTTTTGGCCAACGCTGGTACGGCAAAAGATGTGCTGAGACAAATACCAATGGTCGTTGAACATAATGGTAATATAGAGGTTTTTGGCAAAGGTGCTCCAGCCGTATATATCAATGGACGTAAGGTTTCTGATTCGCAAGAGTTGTCTACGTTATTATCTGGTAACATCCGCAATGTGGAGGTTATCACCAATCCAGGTGCATCATATTCGGCAGATGCAAAGACTGTCATACGTATTCGCACAAAGAAACCTCAGGGGAATGGCTGGAGTGGAACACTTAGGTCAACGAATGGATTTCAACATTATTATCAGAGTGCTAACATGATAGACTTGAAATATCGGACTGGAGGACTTGAGGTATTCTCAAACTTCGCGTATAATGTGGGTGAGAATCAGGAGAAAAAGGCTACAGATATAACTACTCTTGCCAAGTTTAAATGGGATCAGCAAATCGCTACAATCAATGCAGGACGTTATAACGGCATTGTTGGTAAGCTCGGTTTCTCGTGGATAATCAATAATAATCATTCTATAGGTGCCTATTATCAAGATGAGTATGGCAAAAACACTACAAAGTCACATCTGATTAGTAATGTGCTGGAGAACAACGTATTCTACGACAAATGGGAAACTAAGGCTGATAACACCATCAAGAATACGCCTCGACATGCTGTCAACGTGTATTATAGCGGTCAAATAAAGAAACTCAATGTCGATTTCAATGCCGACTATATTTGGAATAAGGGTGTGCAGCGTTCTATGAATAATGAGGTAAGTCAGATGCAGACTAGCCAGAATGTTGCCACTTATAGTACAAATAAGAGCAGGATGTTTGCAGAGAAACTGGTACTGTCTTATCCAATTGGTAAGGGCGTGTTAAAATTTGGCGAGGAATATATAAGTTCTATGACTAATAATCATTTCGATACTGAATATGCAGGTCTGAATAATGCAGTCTCAAAGATAAAGGAAGATAATGCTGCCTGCTTTGTAGAGGTGACACAGCAGATAGGCAAATTTAGTCTTGGTGCAGGCTTGAGGTACGAACATGTAGACTATAATTATTTCGAGAATGCTTATTCTGAGGGCAATCTTAGCAGGACATATGACAACGTGTTCCCATCGCTGAATGTCGCCATGCGTCTGGGTAAGGTTCAGATGTCATTGTCGTATAGTAGTAGGGTGGAACGTCCAACTTATTCTAATCTGAATGCCAATGTTTCTTATCTGAACAGAATGACCTACGAGTCTGGCAATCCACGCCTTCAACCAACCAAACTACACTCTCTGGAATACATGGCTGTATGGAAAAACTATTTTGCCCAAGTATCATATTCATATTTTGATAATCCCATTGTGAATACTACCAGACCTTATAGTGATGATGGTGAGATTACGCTCCTGACTTATGAGAACTTCAAGAAAAAGCATTTTCTTCAGGCTTTCGCAGGTGGTCAGTTTAAGGTCGGCGTATGGCAGCCACGAGTTAATGTAGGCATATTTACCCAATGGTTCGATATTTTGGTAAATGATAAGGATAAGAGCATGAATAATCCCATAGGTATTCTGCAGTGGCAAAATGCCGTCCATCTGCCTCTGGATATTTGGCTGAACATTGACGGCCAATGGACCACATCAGGAAATGACCGAAACATACATCTCAGTAGTTCATCTTACGTCAATGCAAAGTTATATAAGGACTTCTGTAGAAAGAAGCTGAGCGTCACTCTGGAGGCACGCGACATCTTCAACGGTTCACGTTCTGATTTTACACTCTATAATAATTCTGTTACTATGTTTCAGCGTAATTTCAGTGAAATGCGTTGTGTAATGTTTACGTTACAGTATAATTTCAACGTGACCCACGACCGTTATCGTGGAACAGGCGCTGGAAACACAGAGAAAAAACGTTTCTAATCATCTTTAAAGAATTCGGAATAATGAAGAAACCAAAGATTGTGCAAAGCTATTGGACAGAGGCATACCGAAGCTCACCAAATAGAGGATGGGCATTTAGGGAGACTCATTATATGAGTTGGGCTCTGAGCTGCTTGCAGTTAAAGCAATTCTATGACGAAGTTGAGTTGGTGACAGATAGTGAAGGTGCAGAACTCCTTATCAATAAGTTGCACTTGCCTTATACATCCTGCAAAACAACTTTAGATAAACTATCGGGCAAGAATCCTGCACTTTGGACACTTGGTAAGATCGCTGCATACGAAGAGCAAGAGAAACCATTTATCCATGTGGACGGTGATATATACATATGGAAGCCGTTCCCTAATCGAATCGAGAATGCAGGTATCTTGGCTCAGAATGTTGAGAAGAACTATCCCTATGGTATTTAATCTATTGAATGAGATGCGTGATAAGAAATTCTCATTTCCTTTTCAGCCTTCACCATGTGACATGTGTGAAACGAATATGGGGTTAACAGGTGGCCATGATCTTTATTACTTTAAGGATTATTGCTCTTTGGTCTATCGTTTTTTGGATTCAAACCACAATCAGTTGGAAGGTCTTTCCGGTGGAGTGAGCAGTGTTAATACCATCATGGAGCAGTATCTGATGTATGAATATGCTATGCGGCGTGGAAAAGAAATAGAATATCTTATTCCTAGCCTTCCTCATACAGAGATGTATAAACTTACTCTTTTCAGCTTGTTGCCAAGAGATGTTTGTTTCATACATAATATAGGTTCTAACAAGAAGAGAGAGATTACGAGCGACCGTCTGGCAAGGCAATTGTATTGTGCATACCCTAAAAGCTATTCTCATATTATTAACTTACTTAAACAGGATGAAATATGCCAAGCAAGATGAAATATTAGCAGACAAACGCTATAGGCAGGGTACTTAGCAACTTCAACCTTTTGTAGCATATTGAAAATTAGGCAAAAGTAAGCTGCAAAAGCAATAAATTCCGTATTTTTGCTTTTCATTAAAGAAACAAGATGAAAACGATAACAATTACCGATCAAAACGAGATAGAAGAGATCATCAGGAAATGCACTTATTGTAGTGTGGCCATGGTCGACCCAGAAGGAGATCCTTATGTTGTCCCTATGAATTTTGCCTATAAAGATGGAGTTGTTTACATGCATTCCGGACCTGAAGGTAGAAAAGCGAAAATCATAGCACACAACCCGACTGTCTGTATTAGTTTCTGTGAAGGACATGAGCTGGTTTATCAAAGTGAACAGATCGCATGCAGTTACAGCATGAAATCACGTAGTGTGATGTGTGTAGGCAAAGTACAACTTATTGAAGATATGGAGGAGAAGCGCTCTGTCTTGGATTTCTTTATGAAGCAGTATACCAATAATACCTGTGGATATGCCAAACCTTCTTTGCTTAATGTAAAGGTTTGGGCCGTCAAGGTAGAAAAGATGAGTTGCAGATCTTTTGGGCTTCGCCCCAGTGAAGCCAGATAAAAGATAGCCATTAATTTACACAAGAATCCTGTTATTTCTGCATGAATTAAATACAGAAGAAGAGAGCGCGTCCAAAGTATAATAACCACTCTAAAAGGTTACAAGGTATAACTAACATATAAAAAAGGCCCTATCAAACCCTTTTGATCTGACCCCAAAAAGTTGGACTGATTAATAAAGATTTTAAGTGTATAGAGTTCGGTATTGTAGCGGACTCTTTCCTTTTAATTTAAGTTTAATTCTATCGTTATTATAGTATTCAATATA
>JALCME010000032.1 GCA_022648295.1 Bacteroides sp.
TTTAATCATGTTTTAAAAGCCTTTTAATACATCAATGAAAGCCTTTCTTTTTAGTATTAAAAGCCTTTTAATTGATAATAACTTAGGAAGGCAACCTAAATGTATAATTATAATACATACTGTCATGTTATTAAAACAAAGCATCAAGAGAAGAATGACAAACTAAACAAAACGAGTTCTTTTGCCCTCATTACTGTTCCTATCGTATCAAAAAGCAATTTCCAAGAATATCATACAGCACTAAAGCGAACACTAAAAAGAGAGACAGATAACAGAAACTATAACTCACAATACTAATACGCATCAGTATAATAAGAATAGCCCATCTTCAATTTAGTTGAGACTCTATAAGACTCTAATAAACACAAAATATAAAACTGTTTAAAACATTTTTCAGAACAAGATTACTCTGAGCTCATTCTTACCAATTAGATTAAGGAGAGATAATAAAAATCTACGCACCAAAACGATATTTCTAAAGTTCTTGATGCGTAGATTACCTATTATATTCCCTAAAGAAATTCGAAGGAAATACTATTACTCTAAAAGTTACTACATTAAAGGCCGCTAAAATCAACGCCTTCAAACACCAAAGACGGAATTTGCCAGGAGGTAGTGGGACGAGGATCATTGCCAATAGCCGCTAAAGCTCCCCATAAAGTCACCAAATTGCCCGTAATATTCATTTCATTAACAGGCTGGGTGAGTTTACCATTCTCTATCAAAAAGCCTTCAATACCATAAGAGAAATCTCCTGTCGTACTATTACTATTCCCTCCATTGAATCCCGTAATAAGTATTCCATTTTGGACATCTGCCACCAGCCCGTTAACATCTTTATCCCCCGGTTTCAGAATCAATAAAGACGGAGAACTGATAGTGGGTTCCACACCCATTTTCTTAGCATAGTAAGTGTCTATAAAATAAGTCTTTAGAACTCCATCTTCAACTACCGGACGATGTTCTGTAGCTACACCCTCATTATCGAAGTACCGGGCACCATTAGCACCAATAATATGCGGTTCATCAGTCAACGTCATCTTATCAGAACCTATTTTAGTATTCAGTTTATTCACTAAAAACGAGTTCTTTTGCTGTAGAGCCGAACCATTTAAAGCGCTTAGTACCGGACCTAGCAAACGCCCAGAGTTCATCGAGTCAACAACCATGGTATATTTACCGGACTTTATCTTCTTCTGCCCAAGCTTTTTCAAAGTACGTTCCAATGCTTTAACCCCAATTCCTTCTTTAGGCAGTTTATCATAGAACAAACGATTTTCGTACCAACCAGAAGAAGGTCGCGCTCCCCCTTCTCCCTTAATAGATACACTGGCAGAAGCTGAGAACCAGGAATCCTTTGATTCACCTTCAAACCCGTTACTAATTAGCCGATAAGAAGCGTCTTCCCCATCGCTATAAGATGTCTCTACGGAAATAATGCGCTCATCTTTGCCCATGGCTTCTTCTGCAGCAGCACGGGCTATTGCAACTTTATCATCAGGATTAATATCATAGAATTTAGGATCAAATAACTGCAAATCAGGTTTCCCTCCTTTATAATAACGGGAAGGATCAGCTAAGACACGTGATTCGTCAGGAGCTAAATAGCGTGTAGATTCAATGCCATTTTTGATAAAGGTTTCCAATTCTTTTTTATCCAAACGATTTGTTGAATAAGAACCATAACGCCCGTCAACATACAAACTGATGCTCAAACCGCTCTCGGAAGCTTGTTGCAAACGGTCCATCTTAGCATCCCGCAATTCAAACGAAGAGTTAGAATTAGCATACAGCACTAACTTGGCTGCCTGACACCCGTTCTTCAAGGCGAAATCCATTGCCCATTGTGCCAGTTTTTTATTATCATCTGTTATCATTGATTCCAAGGATCATTAAAAGTTATACATTAATTTTCGCCTCCCACGGTTAACTTACTGACTAATGCCGAAGGCATACCGCAAGTTACAGGACATGACTGCCCATCCTTACCACACGTCCAGGTACCATTATCTATTTTATCATTATCGGCAACCATTGTAATATCAGCCAACGCCTTCGGTCCGTTACCTATGATATTGATATCTTTGATTGGTTGTGTAAGTTTACCATCTTCAATGAGATAACCCGATTTTACAAAGAACGTAAAGTCGCCTGCACCGATTTGTACCTGCCCGTTCGTGAAGTTATTCACAAAAATACCCTTCTTAACCGATGCTATAATATCTTCTTCTTTCATATTCCCAGCCTCCATATACGTGGCACGCATACGTGGAATAGGCACATTACGGAAGGTATCGCGTCGTCCGTTGCCTGTAGGAGCTATGCCATAATGCTTAGCACTAATGCGGTCGTGCATGTAACTGGTCAAAATTCCCTCTCTGACAAGATAAGTTTTCTGTCCTTCCACACCTTCATCATCGAAGTTTACTGACCCACGGTTAAATAGAATGGTCCCATCATCCACTACATTAATATGCTCATTGCAAACTTTTTTATTTAGCAAATCAGAAAAGATCGAAATCTTTTTCCGGTTGAAGTCCGCCTCGAAGGCATGTCCTATAGCTTCATGCAACAATATACCGGACCCCCCTGCACCCATGACAACAGGCATTTCTCCCCCTTTAGGCTTAATGGCTTTAAACAGAATCGAGGTATTGTCAACTGTCTCCCGCGCAAGCATCTCTACAAGGTCATCAGTCAGGAATTCAAATCCTTTACGATAGGAACGGGAAGCAAAGCCATTCTCCACCCGTCCGTTGTCTTCCATGATACAAACAGAATAGAAGGAAACCATCGGACGGTAATCATAATAGCTGACTCCTTCAGAATTACAAAAGAGCACATGAGTGGTGCTATCATTTAAACCAGCCTGTACCTTATGAACCCGATGATCTAAAGAAAATATCTTTTCATTCAACCTCTGAAGATATGGGATTTTAGCCTTAAGGTTAACTTCCTCCCAAGGAGTTACCACCGAATAACGATTTCTGGCAATGGTCTCTTCTTTGAGTCCAACCGGTTTAACCGTTTTACCGGAAGAAGCTATACGAGCGGCCGTATGGGCAGCACGCATCATTTCCTCAAGAGAAACGCCTTCAACGTATGCATAGCCACTTTGATCACCAGCTAAAACCCGCACCCCCATACCAAAATCAATATTAGAATTGCAGTTGTTAACTTTACCGTCCATTAAACTTACTCCATTGTTGAATGTATGTTCAAAATAAAGTTCTGCATAGTCTCCCCCTTTTTCAAGAGCTGCCGACATCACTTTTTTCAAGTCTGTTTCAGTTACTCCGAAATGGTTCATAGCAGCCGCAACGGCTGATTTATGGTCCGTTCCGCCCAATGCCCCCCGTACCGATGACGGCACAGCCAATGACGGTACAGCTAGCGAACCTAATACCGCTAGACCACCCGTTCTTAAAAAATTCCGTCTGTCCATTCTTTTATTAAATTTAAAATCCAAATTTTCCTATATATACAATAAGACGTAAAAACGTTTCTTTTTATCACACGGTTAAAGATTATTTTCTTTCTTAGTAAGCATACTTTCCAATTCTTCTGCATTCAGACGAAGATAGAACTGCCCTTCGTAAGCAACAGAAATAGCCCCGGTCTCTTCGGAAACAATAATAGCATGCGCATCAGACTCTTGCGAAATTCCCATCCCGGCACGGTGGCGCAAGCCCAGTTCTTTAGGAATATCCAGATTATGGGACACCGGCAATATGCAACCGGCCGCCTTAATGCGTCCTTTGCTAATCACCATTGCTCCATCGTGTAACGGACTGTTTTTGAAAAAGATATTCTCTATCAAGCGCTGATTTATATTTGCATCAATCACTTCACCCGTGTGCACCACTTCCTCGAGCGGCAAATTGTGCTCTATGATAATTAAAGCTCCTACTTTCTGCTTCGCCATGTTAAGACATGCCATGACAACCGGCATAATCTCGTCGTGCTTTAAATTATCTTTTTCATTTCCGGTAAAGAAGCGCACCAAAGCACTAGCGTGCTTATGTGAACCGAGAGTCAGTAAAAAGCGGCGTATCTCATCCTGGAATAAAATGATAAGAGCCAATACCCCCACACTCACCAACTTGTCGAAGATGGACCCCAATAATTTCATTTCCAATACTTGCGACACAACCAACCAAATCAAAATAAACACCAGAATGCCGGTAAATACATTGATAGATCCCGATGCTTTCATCAACTTATAAGTATAATAAAGTAAGAAAGCCACCAGCAGGATGTCTATAAAGTCTTTTATGCCAAATTCAAAAAACAAAGCTGTATTCCTTTTATTAGTTAATATTCATTATTGCCATTGACGATTCGCCTTCATCTCCTCCACAATCTTCACCGTTTCCACCGCTTCACGTACATCATGCACCCGGAGTATGTTGGCCCCTTTTAACAGGCAGATCGTATCAAGAACGGTAGTACCGTTTAAGGCTTCTTCGGGAGACGTTCCCAACAATTTATAAATCATTGATTTGCGAGATACGCCCACCAACAGGGGTAAAGCGAATATACGGAACTCATCCAAATGAGCCAATAGGGTATAATTATCTTCCACGGTTTTACCAAAGCCAAAGCCCGGATCAAGAATGATGTCTTTCACTCCTAAATCGCGCAGCTGCTGCACCTTCCGTGAAAAGTACATAAAGACTTCTTTCAACAGATTATCATAATGGGGATCTTGTTGCATACTCTGCGGAGTGCCCTGCATGTGCATCATGATATAGGGCACATTTAAATCGGCAACCGTGGCAAACATATTAGCATCCATTTCTCCAGCGGCAATATCATTAATAATGGCAACTCCGTATTCTTCCACACACATTCTGGCCACGTCCGCCCTAAAAGTATCCACCGACAGAATGACATCCGAACATTCACGACAAAGGATGTCCAGACCCTTACGCAAACGTTCCATCTCCTCTTGAGGAGATACATTGGCAGCGTTAGGGCGGGATGAATATGCTCCTATATCAATCATCTTCCCCCCTTCTTCCAATATCTGATGTGCCCTTTGGATGACATCTTTTTCTGTCTGCATACGACTGTTGGCATAAAAAGAGTCGGGAGTAAGGTTTAAGATACCCATTACACAAGGAGTGGAAAGATCCAGTAAGGTTCCATTAACATTGATAGATTTGGGAGATAAGTTTTCCATGATTAATATGTTCCGTTGTATTCTGCAAATGTAAACAAAAAAGGTATCTGAAACACATAAAGCACTCAAAAACATAAAAACAATTTTACCCGGACGTAACACCATAGCAGAGAATAACCTATCTTTGCAACGATTTAGCACATAGAAAATAATATTGGCAGAAAACGTCATGGACATAACCACTCTTTATCAGCTATTTCTGGAATGCACTTGCGTGACAACGGACAGCCGCAACTGCCCCCAGGGTTCTTTGTTTATCGCCTTAAAGGGAGATAATTTTAATGGCAATGCCTTTGCAGCCAAAGCGTTGGAATCAGGAAGCACATATGCCGTAATAGATGAAGCGACGTATGCCCCTGCAAAGAATAAGCACTATATTGTAGTGGACAATTGCTTACAGACGTTACAACAACTGGCCAATTACCACCGACGTCAAATAGGTACGCGGCTCATTGGAATTACGGGAACCAATGGCAAGACAACGACAAAAGAGCTGATTTCCGCTGTCCTGTCGAAAGCGCATCACGTACTTTATACCCAGGGAAATTTAAATAATCACATTGGAGTACCACTCACACTCCTGCGCCTGACGGCAGAACATGACCTCGGCGTCATAGAAATGGGGGCCAGCCATCCGGGAGACATCAAAGAATTGGTTAATATTGCGGAGCCGGATTATGGGATCATCACTAACGTTGGTAAAGCGCATCTTGAAGGTTTCGGTTCATTCGAAGGAGTGATTAAGACGAAAGGTGAACTATATGACTACCTTCGTCAACGAGGTGATTCCACTATTTTCATCGACTACAACAATCCTTACCTGAAAGAAATAGCCTGGGGATTAAATCAGATCTCCTATGGTAGCGAAGATAACCTCTATGTAAACGGATGCGTCATAGATAATTCTCCTTTCCTTACTTTTAAATGGAGAGCCAATAAAGAAGGGGAATATCACCAAATAAAGACGCAACTCATCGGAGAATACAACTTCCCTAATGCGCTGGCAGCCATTGCCATCGGACGTTTCTTTGGGGTGGAACCAACCAAGATTGATGCGGCGTTAGAGGAATATGCACCACAGAACAATCGGTCACAGCTCAAACAAACAGCGGATAATACTTTAATTATCGATGCTTACAATGCAAACCCCACCAGTATGGTAGCTTCGCTTACTAATTTCAGAAACATGAAAGCTGCAAACAAAATGTTGATACTGGGCGATATGCGTGAATTAGGTAAAGAGAGTATGGAAGAGCACCAAAAGATTGTCGACTTCCTAAAAGAATGTGACTTTAAGGATGTAATGCTGGTTGGCGAACTATTCTCTGCCACAAAGCACAACTTCCCGACTTATGCGGATGCACCAGCTGTTATAAAAGCGCTAAAAGAACATAAGCCTCACAACAAGACTATCCTTATTAAAGGTTCAAACGGGATTAAATTAAGTACGGTTATCGACTATTTATGATCGTCTTTTAATATCCGAGGACGTAAAATGAAATAGCTTATCAAAGTTGCACACAATACACCACAAGAGTTAGCCGCAAAGTCCAGCCAATCCCCACTACGGTAAGTGGTGCAATATGCCTGAAGCAATTCTACCGTCCCGCTGAAAAGAATGGGACAAAGAAAGGCTCCGATCCATGCATGCCACAGCAGTGCAACTCCTTTCCGATGCGCACGCAGAAACTCCAACCACAGCATGCCCGACATGCCGAAATACATGCAAAAGTGTACCATCTTATCAAAATCGGGAATACGACTCAGCTCTGTCGTAGGCGGCTTGAAGAAAGACAAATAAATCACTATTAAAATAATGAGTAATGATATCGGGTACTTTCTAAGGTAATACATCTTACTATGGATTTAAATTACATTTGATTCGCAAAAATAAGGAACATTTTCTATATTTGCGTATTTTTACGCTTATTAATAACGAATTGATAGATAAAATCATTTTTATGATTAAAAACGATAGAGCTAATTTTGGAAGTAAGATAGGTGCCGTACTCGCCTCTGCCGGTTCTGCGGTAGGTTTGGGTAACATTTGGAGGTTTCCTTACGAAACGGGCAACCACGGCGGAGCCGCTTTTATTCTCATATATATAGGATGTGTACTCATATTGGGTATTCCAATTATGGTAGCTGAATTTCTTATAGGCCGTCATTCACGGGCCAATACAGCCGGAGCTTATCAAAGACTGGCGCCGGGCACCCAATGGCATTGGGTAGGACGTATGGGCGTTCTTGCCGGTTTTCTGATTCTAAGTTACTACTCGGTTGTTGCGGGATGGACATTACAGTTTATCCTCGAAGCAGCAACCAATAGCTTTGCCGGAAAATCACCAACCGATTTTATCAATGCATTCAGTTCCTTCTCTTCCAATCCCTGGCAACCATTGATTTGGCTTGTAGTCTTTCTTCTCGTAACCCACTTTATTATCGTGAAAGGAGTGGAAAAAGGGATAGAAAAATCATCTAAGATCATGATGCCTGTACTCTTCATACTGCTATTAGTGCTGGCTACATGTTCTGTGAGTTTGCCTGGCGCAAGCGATGGAATCAGGTTCTTATTAAAACCGGACTTCAGCAAAGTGGATTCCAGCGTATTTTTAGGTGCAATGGGGCAAGCCTTCTTTTCCCTTAGCTTAGGCATGGGATGTCTTTGCACTTATGCCTCTTATTTCAGAAGAGAGACGAATCTGTCTAAAACCGCATTGAGCGTAAGTGCTATTGATACTTTTGTTGCCATAGTAGCAGGGTTTATCATTTTCCCGGCAGCTTTTTCCATAGGCATACAACCGGACGCAGGGCCAAGCCTCCTCTTCATCACCTTGCCGAATGTATTTCAACAAGCTTTTAGCAATATCCCTGCATTGGCATACCTTTTCTCCGTTCTGTTTTATGTACTTTTAGCTTTAGCCGCCTTGACATCGACCATTTCACTGCATGAGGTGGTGACAGCCTATCTACACGAAGAATTCCACTTGAGCAGAAAAAGTGCTGCTGCCATAGTGACGTCAGGTTGTATCGTCTTGGGAACCTTATGCTCACTCTCCCTGGGAGTAGGTAAGGGATACACACTATTTGGACTTGGGTTATTTGATTTATTCGACTTTGTCACCGCAAAACTCATGTTACCATTGGGAGGTTTGCTCATTTCTATTTTTGTCGGCTGGTTCCTAAACAAAAGGATTGTTTGCAAAGAAATCAGCAACAACGGCGTACTAAACAGACCATACTATAGATTGTTCATCTTTATATTACAATTCATAGCCCCGATAGCAATACTATTCATCTTTATAAACGGACTAGGACTGTTTTAAGAGTCAGTATATATGAAACAGATGTTCAGAGAATTCTTTTACTATACAAAAGAACAGCGAAGAGGCATCTACTTACTGATTATTCTCACCGTGTCAGTCCTCGTTTTTGGATATATACATTCCGTTTGGAGAGATCGGCATGCACCATCACAAAAAGAAATTGAACAACAGGCGGCAGACGAAAAGCAATGTCAGGAGTTCCTTTATTCTTTACAAAGGAAAGCAGCAGACCATGTCCGGCATATTCCATTTGATAAGCAATTTGAATGGGCAAGAAAGTTCTCCTCACCAAGGGTTCTATCCAGTTTCAACCCCAACACTGCTGATTCTTTGACCTTTCAAAAGCTGGGATTGCCGGGATGGATGATCAAGAATATCCTTCACTACCGTTCCAAAGGCGGACACTTTAAAAAGCCGGAAGATTTCAAGAAAATATATGGACTCACTGCAAAGGAATACTCAACCCTCTCTCCTTATATACACTTATCTGCCAAAGATACTATGCGAACATCCATATCATTGCATCATCCAGCGTCAACACATGCGCCCGTGCTAAAATATGTCGCTGGCACTAGCATCAATTTAAATAAGGCAGACACGACGGAGCTAAAAAGAATTCCGGGAATAGGTAGTGGCATAGCCCGCATAATCGTTAATTACCGTCAACGTCTGGGAGGTTACTACTGTACAGGACAATTAGAGGAAATTCATCTCAATAGCAAAGAACTACAAACTTGGTTCTATATTAATCCGAAAGAAATTCATCCTCTTAACCTCAACAAAACCGGCATAGACCGTCTTCGTCATCATCCTTACATCAATTTCTATCAAGCTAAGGCATTTGTGGAATACCGTCAAAAGAAAGGCTCAATAAGCAGTTTGAAGCCATTCAGCCTTTATGAAGAATTTACAGCAAACGATTTGGAAAGAATCAGTCACTATGTTTGTTTCGAATAAGAAGCTATGGCACGAAGTCAGCTCCATTTAGTCATTTTTCAGGAGAAGTAGCAAATTAACCGGTAAAACGTAGCATAAGCTCTGTTTCCTATAGGAAAACAAGTTGTTTTGCTATTCAAAACAGAGTGTTTTGACTGTCAAAACACTCTGTTTTAAGCATTAAAATAAAATGTTTTGAAGTATAAAAACAATCGCTTGCTACTTATCAATGAAATACATTATATATATTGAACAAGAGATGTGCCTATTAAATACTCGTTCTCTCCGATAGCTGCGTTACATCATGCCATAACAAAAGGATAAGAAACTCTGAGCAAAGTCTTAATCATATTTTGTAATCCATGCAACTTTCTTAAAAGAGGTTCCGTCTAATTAATAGACAATAACCCTAAAACAGGAAGGCCGCACTGGACTAAGGACTAAAACCATAAGAATACGATGAAGAAGTTTTTCATAGCCATACTCATAGCCAGTGTGGTACAGGGTGTTTTTGCCCAGAAAATAGACATAAAAGGCACCGTGCGTAATGCCACAAGCAAAGAAGCAGCAGAGTATGTAAACGTTGTATTACAGACTATGGATTCGACTTTTGTAGCAGGCGTAACAACCGATCAACAGGGGTGTTTTGCACTACACAGCGTAAATAAAGGAAACTACCGGCTGGTGCTGTCAAGCATTGGCTACAACACCGAGTACATAAGCCTCAGCGGATTAAAACGCGACACAGATCTGGGGCAATTGAACATAAAAGACACTGCCATTGCGTTGGACGGGGTAACCATAAAGGCATCCAACCAAGTTAACCGTGCCGACCGCAAAATCATATTTCCCTCCGAACGTCAGGTCAAAATCTCTACTAATGGCATCAACCTGCTTCAGGAACTCATGCTCCCCCGTATTCAATTCAACCAGATGACCAATGAAATCAGCCTGTCAGGTGGAGGCGAACTACAACTGCGAATCAATGGAGCCACCGCCGACATCAATGAAATAAAAGCCTTGAATCCAGCGGATATTATCAGAATTGAATATCACGATAATCCGGGATTGCGCTATGGAAATGCCGAGGTTGTTCTCGATTATATTGTCCGCAGGCCAGATACAGGTGGCAGTTTTGGTACCGACCTTAGTCAAGGAGTAAACACCATGTGGGGAAATCATAATATATATGGAAAGATAAACCATAAGAAATCAGAGATAGGACTTTCCTATTTTATAGGAGTACGCGACCTTTACGGATTATACCGGGACAACGAAGAGACTTTCAAGCTCGCAAACGGAACCTCCATTCAGCGCTACGAAGAGGGCACACCCGACCAGGCCACTATATTCATGCACAACTTAAACTTAAATTACAGTCTCCAGCAATCGGAGAACTCTTTATTCAGCGCTACTTTCCGGTTGCGGGGAAACAACCAGCCGCATTGGGACTTTCATGGAATACTGCACAATGCCAACGACATTACAGACAATATGAATATTATCGACAACACCAGACAAAGTTGGGCCCGTCCTTCACTGGACCTCTATTATCAACAGAACTTAAAGAATAAACAAACACTGGTATTCAATCTGGTAGGTACTTACAACCGGGAAAAATCACACCGGTTATATCAGGAGAGTACGGCGGAAGAACTCCTGACTGACATCAATAACAATACTTCGGGGAATAAATACTCATTAATCGGTGAAGCAATCTACGAGAAAGAGTTTCCCAAAGACAGCAGACTAAGTTTCGGGCTACGTCACACCCAGTCGTACGCCAACAACGAATACAGAAACGGACATGATTACGATACAAGAATGCACCAAGCCATCACTTATTTATTCAGCGAATATCGTAAGAAGATAGATAAGCTGGACATCAGACTGGGAATCGGAGTAACCCGTTCTTACTATGACCAAAGCGGAAATGGCAAGTCATCAGAAGATTATAGCTTCAACCCGCGGGCTACGATAAACTATGCCTTCTCTGATAATTCATTCATTCGCTGGAAAGGTGAGGCCTATAATGTATCCCCTTCTCTGAGCGATCTGAGTGCTGCGGAACAAGCTATAGATTCTTTCCAGCTACGCCGGGGCAATCCAAACTTAAATGCTTATATGTGCTATCACACCGAACTGACTTACGAATGGAAAAAGGGCATTTTCTATACCAACCTCTGGGGAGCTTACGATTATCGCCCCAATGCTATCATGGACGAAAAGATTCAGGAAGGGAACAAGATTGTACAAACATGGGATAACCAAGAGGACTGGCAAAAAATATCAGGACGAACCATGTTTCGTGTAGGGCCTATCAGGAAGATTCTACAACTTTCGTTCACAGGCGGCGTAAACCATTATATCAGCCATGGCAATAGTTACAGCCATACCTATACAAACCTGTTTTGCGAAGCACAAGCTTCGGTCAATTACAAACAATTCTCCCTCTCCTGGCAGATGAATACGAATTGGAACAAATTCTGGGGAGAAACGTTGTCCGGCGGAGAAAACATACAGATGCTGGGAGTGTACTATAAACACAAGGACCTCCGTCTGGGTGTGGGAGCTTTCAATCCTTTCACCAACGACTATAAAATAAAAAATGAGAATTGGAACAAATTTGCGTCTTACAAAACAAAGACTTACATCAAAGAAAGTGCGCAGTTATTCTGGGTCAACCTCTCCTATAACTTCTCCTTCGGACGTACCTTTAAAGCCGCTCAAAGAAAGATTCAAAACAGCGATAACGATTCAGGCGTAATGAATACAGGGAAATAATAATCAACTTCTGTAACCTTACAATTCGCAAATACATTAAAGGCATAGTAGTTCTAAATTAATTCATATATCAGCAAGATTCGTATAGAAAGTAACACAATCATTGAGTATTTTTACATCAAAAATTAATAGTATGGATTCTAAGCAACTTAGTATACAAGAGTACACAACTCGGATAAATCGAGTAATGGATTACATCAGGCTAAATTTAGATAAACCTATTAATCTTAATAAATTAGCGAGTATAGCAGCTTTTTCACCATACCATTTTCACCGAATATTCACAGCAATGGTGGGTGAAACTCCAAATAATTTTGTATCCCGCATTAAACTTGAAAAAGCAGCGCAATTATTACAAAACAACCCTAAATCATCGGTAGGCGATATCGCTTTCGTTTGCGGATTTGTCAACGCATCATCTTTCAGTAGGGCATTTAAAGACTATTTTAGTATGACTACCACAGAATTTCGCAATCAAGATAAGGCTATTTACATTAAAGATGGAGTAAGATATAGCAAGAATTGTAAAGCGGTCAGCAAGATTGGCAAAAATAACCAGCAAGTTAATGAGCAACTTTGCAGTGTCGAATTTAATAAAATAATAATTATGGACACAGAAATTGAAATCAAACAAATGCCAGAACTAAATCTTATTTATTGTCGCCATACAGGTGCATTTAACAAAATTGGAGAAGCTTACGAAAAGCTTTTCAAGTGGGCAATTCCTCGTGGATTGGTTACCCCAAGCACCAAGACAGTAACCGTTTATCAAGATGATCCTAGCATTACAAGTATTGATAAAATACGTCAGGATGCGAGTATCATTATTGAAGGCGATGTAAAAGTTGAAGGAGAAATAGGTAAATTAAAGATTGCATCAGGAAAGTATGCTGTTGGTCGTTTTGAAATTAAAGAAAATGAATTTGAAGAAGCCTGGAACACGATGTGTGCATGGCTAACAGAAAGTGGTTGTCAACCAACTAATAGTCCCACTTACGAGTACTATCATAACGATTACAGTGAACATCCCGAACATAAATTTATTGTAGATATTTGCATTCCTGTAGAACCCTTATAATTTTCTCAAGATATGAAACTTACCAAAACAGAGAAAATAACAGGTGTTATTCTAGCGGCTCTATTATTTTTGATTACTCTAAGCAGTACATTGTTTTTCTTAGGAAAATTAAAAGTTAGCTTAGTAGAATGGAGCTCATTTAATGCATGCTCCCCAATTTGTTTTGCATATTTAGTCTTATTCATTCTATTTCTTATAAAAAAAAATGCAGTCTACTTGATGATAACATTTCTTCCAATCTATTTTCTTGGAACGACATCAATGTTTGTATTGCCATGGGATGAAATAAATTTGATAGTACATATAGGACATATTATAATGACATTTAATTTGATATGGGCGGTTTTCATAGTTTTCAAGTATAAGGAATATAAGGCCTTAGGAATAGGCTTACTTGTCAGTATTTTACTTTTCGTTCCTTATATAGCCTATGTGCTGTCATATAATCAATTACATGCAGACGAATTATCAAAATTAATCTTACAAAGATAAAATTGATTAGAAAGCACATTAAGCTCTACAATATCCTGTCCAAAGATGCTGTACAATCTAAAAAAGCATTATTATAGAAGAAGAGAAAGATTGCTTTGACTAGCTACGGATTGCCCCGTCAACCAAATGGATAGTACGGTCGGTAATCCGTGCTAATCCTTCATCATGGGTCACGATCACAAATGTCTGTCCAAAACGATTCCGCAGATCAAAAAACAGTTGGTGCAATTCCTCTTTATTATGAGTATCCAGACTACCTGATGGTTCATCTGCCAACACCACCGCCGGATTATTAATCAATGCACGCGCTACGGCAATGCGCTGTTTCTCTCCTCCTGAAAGCTCATTCGGCTTATGGGAAGCCCGTTCCGTCATCCCCATAAAGTCCAATAACTTCATGGCAGATTCCTGAGCTTCACGTTGACCGGCACCTGCTATAAAGGCCGGAATCATCACATTCTCCATAGCGGTAAACTCCGGCAGAAGCTGATGAAATTGAAAGACGAAGCCAATGTGCTTATTCCGGAAAGCAGATAATTCGCGCTCTTTCATCTTGCTAACCAGCGTTCCGTCTATGGTCACCGAACCACTATCCGGCGCATCCAACGTACCCATGATCTGAAGCAAGGTAGTTTTGCCTGCCCCACTGGGACCGACTATGCTGACAACTTCTCCCTGATTGATCTCCAAATCTATTCCCCGTAACACTTCCAGTTTATCAAAACTCTTGGTTATTCCTTCCAGCCGAATCATTTCTTTATTTTTTTTAATCGTATAAACTTTAAAACCTACTCTATCTGTGCTTCAATGTCTCCATGCTCTTTAGCCTCACAAATCTCATAGCCGGGAAATGACATACTCTGCTAAATAGCAGCCAAACACGGCAGGCATATAACTTACCGTTCCACACGTAGACTTCTTATTTTTCTCATCATCTGTTAACAATACAGCGTCAGGATTGGCCTGTTCCGTACTAAATACAACAGGCAATTTACGGTTCACCCCCATCTTCTTCAAACGCTTCCGCACAGCCTTACTCAACCCGCAGTGATAAGTATCCCGAATATCGGCAAAACAGACTTTAGTGATGTCACTCTTAGCTCCTGCCCCCATACTGGAAACAATCTTGAGACGACGTTTTAAGGCTTCGGCAATCAGGAAGCATTTCGGCGCCAACGTGTCTATGGCATCAACAACAAAATCGTAAGTTGCTGCATCAAGCAATTCTGGGATATTCTCATCCTTTAGAAACACCGGACATATCTTCAACTCTATTTCCGGATTAATATCCCGGAAACGCTTCTCCAATACATCCACTTTTGCCTGACCCAGAGTAGAATGTAAAGCAGGCAATTGCCTGTTAATATTAGTCATCTGCACTGTATCGGCATCGACCAAAGTCATACGTCCCACTCCGGCACGGCATATCATTTCCGCTGCATAAGCACCTACCCCACCTAAACCAACGACCAGCACATGTGCCCGACTCAACCGCTCCATTTTATCTTCTCCGAAAAGGAGTAACGTTCTTTGCTTCCAGTCTTCCATCAATTCTTTTTTAACCACTTATAAACCCATTTACCAACTTTCTCATAATGTTGCGTCTCACTATTTCCATGCGGATTGGAGAACGACATATAATCTTGTGGTTCTCCTTGTCTGTCAGGATAAAGCACAATGAAACTTTGGTCCGAAAAATACTTTCCTAACTGGGAAGACAATTTTTCTAACGAACTGTCATACGATATAGATCCCCTGCGAGCCGTAACCACCACCAATAAATGATCATCATTCACTTGCCCGGTCAATAACAACAAGTCACCCCAATTCTCCAACTGGGTAAAATCAGCTGATGTCTCCTTATATCTTTTCTTTAGTAAAGCTTGCAAACGTCTCATTGTCTCCTCGTTTACAAAAAAATGAATTTTACATCCCAGAGTATTTGCCATACGGCAAATATGTCCGACCCACTTCGGGAACCCCGCTTCATATTCAGCTTTCGGCGGAACGGCGACATCTATCCGTCTAATCGTATTAATAGGCATCACAAACTTGGCAATCATCACTTCCCGGCACATACCTTTTAATAAATTCTCTGCCAGTGTTCCGAAGAAAGAATCAACGATATTCCCCTTATGGTGTAAACCGATGATGACATCTGTCACTCCGTATTCTTTTGCTGTGTGAATAATACCAGAAGCAATATTCAAATCGTAACGGCTGATTTGCTGCAAAGGAACATTGCCTGATGCTGCTATCTTGGCAGCCTGATTTAGATAACGCTTTCCGCGATGCATGGAAACTCCCGAAGAGCCATTGTCATTCACCACGTTCAGCGCCAATAAATTATCTTTTTGCTTAGAGTCCCGTATAACCAAAGCTAAGTTCATCAAATCTCTAACCGTACTTGGATTAGCCACAGAGATCAGGATTTTCTCTTCTCCCGCAGCCGATTCCTCTTCTTCCTGACTGGCATCATCTTCCATTGCAAGTTTGCGGGCGGCCCGTTCCGTCATAAAGGAACTGACCATGCAGGTTATTAAAATTAATAATACGGTTCCATTCAATACATCTTCATTCAACAGACGCCCTCCATCCGGCAAAATGATATTATATCCCACCAATACAGCCGCTAAAGTAGCTGCTGCCTGCGCACTACTTAATCCAAACATTAGCCGCTGTTCATTAGTCGTCATTTTAAATATTCCTTTTGTCAGCTTCGATGCGATCCATTTACCCGTCAAAGCCGAAGCAAGCATAACCACAGCGACTTTAAGTGCATTTCCCTCTCCAAAGATCACATGGACATTGATCAGCATTCCCACACCAATCAAAAAATAAGGAATAAAAAGAGCATTCCCCACAAACTCTACATGATTCATTAACGGAGATACATGTGGTATCAATCTATTTAAAACCAGTCCTGCCAAGAAAGCACCGAGAATGCCTTCCATCCCAATAAATTCCATTAAACCGGCTCCTAAAAAGGCCATGGAAAGCACAAAAATAAATTGCATTACATTATCACTGTAACGCCTGAAAAACCACCGCCCTATGCGAGGGAAAAAATAAATAATAAATCCTCCGATCAATATTACTTTGGCAACCAACCATATCCAAAACAGTCCGGACATCTCTCCCTTAAACATTCCTCCAATAACAGCCAGAACCAGCAACGTTAAGGTATCCGTAACCGCTGTTCCACCAACCGCAATGCTGACACTCCGATGTCTGGACACTCCGTACCTAATCACAATGGGATATGCAATCATTGTACCCGAAGCGTACATACTGGCTAGTAATACAGAGGTTAATACGCCATATTTTAAAATCAGGGTATTGGTAAGCAAACCTATAGAAATAGGGATAATAAAGGCCAATAGCCCGAGCACAACCGCTTTCTTCCTATTTTTCTTAAAGTCTGCCATATTCATCTCCAGTCCAGCCAGGAACAGAATATAATACAAGCCCACTTTGCCAAACAGTTCAAAGCTGCTATCGCGTGCCAAAATATTTAATCCATGCTCCCCAATGACAACTCCCGCCAATATCATACCAATGATATGCGGTATGCGGAGTTTATCCAACAATATAGGAGCAAACAGAATGATAAGAAGTACAAGGAGGAATATCCATGTAGGATCAACTATGGGAAGTTCAAGGTGGAAGTCAAACCAGTTCATAAGTACAAAAGTTTTTGGTTCTTGCCGCAAAATAACGAAAAAGTTTTGATTATATGGGCTATCATACAGCAAATAGTTATAAATTTGCACCCAATTCTGTCTATTCAGAAGATAGGTGTAGTATAAATCAAAAAACAAAAGAAAAATGAAAGTAGCTATTGTTGGAGCAAGCGGAGCCGTAGGACAGGAATTCCTGCGTGTGCTCGATGAAAGGAATTTTCCGCTGGATGAATTAGTATTATTTGGTTCCAAGCGCAGTGCCGGAACAAAATACACATTCCGTGGTAAACAGATCGAGGTCAAACTCTTGCAACATAACGATGACTTTAAAGGGGTAGACCTCGCTTTCACTTCCGCAGGCGCAGGCACTTCCAAAGAGTTTGCCGATACAATTACAAAATATGGAGCTGTGATGATTGATAATTCAAGTGCCTTCCGCATGGATAATGATGTACCTTTGGTTGTACCTGAGGTTAATGCGGCAGATGCTAAAGATCGTCCCCGTGGCATCATAGCCAACCCCAATTGCACAACCATCCAGATGGTGGTTGCCCTAAAGGCCATTGAACAACTTTCGCATATCAAGACAGTCCACGTAGCTACCTATCAGGCAGCAAGTGGTGCCGGAGCCGCAGCCATGGATGAACTTTACGAACAATACCGTCAGGTACTTGCAGGCAAACCGGTAACCGTTGAAAAGTTTGCATATCAACTGGCATTCAATCTTATTCCGCAAATTGACGTATTCACTGAAAACGGATATACTAAAGAGGAGATGAAGATGTACAATGAAACACGTAAGATTATGCATTCCGATGTGAAAGTCAGCGCTACTTGTGTACGTGTGCCCGCTCTTCGTTCCCATTCCGAAAGCATTTGGATAGAGACCGAACGTCCGGTATCCGTAGAAGAGGCTCGCGAAGCTTTTGCCAAAGGGGACGGGCTGGTACTCAAAGATAATCCCGCCAAGAAAGAATACCCGATGCCATTGTTCCTCGCCGGAAAAGATCCCGTATACGTAGGCCGCATCCGCAAAGATTTAACAAATGAATGTGGATTAACTTTCTGGATTGTAGGCGATCAAATCAAAAAAGGTGCAGCTCTCAATGCCGTACAAATAGCAGAATATCTTATTAAAGAAAAGAATATATAAGATCTCTGTACATCTTACTCAGATACTAAAGCTCGTTTTATACATTTATACGTATTGAACTTTTAAGCCAATAAAAAAGGTCCACTTCTTTAAAGTGGACCTTTTCTATTTCTACTAATTTATTCTATTGCCATGCTGCAGTCTGAGTCAGTGTATATCCATGATCTTTGTAATCTAGGATTTCCTGAGTTCCAACAGGTGAAACATAAGCCTTCTCTTCATCATAAGCATCACGTTCTGAATCTTATAGAAACCAACCATCTGGTCACCATTGGAGTTTCTTAAATTTAAAAATTAAGTGAGGAATTCGTCCCAGTAGTTCCATTTCCACTCATACTTGTAATATATATACCAGCAGTACTAACATTACTATCCGTACCACTAAACACAATATCAAAAGAATTATAATCATCTAAGTGTATATTTACAAACTCGGAGCCACCTCCACTATGAGTATAAAATTTATCTTGTATCTTAAAAAGTACCGTACTTCCTTCATCAGATAAAGCCCAATCTAGATATAATTCAACATCTATATCTTTTCTATCACACATAATGCGGCCCGATATACTAGTACTACTTCGATTAATATTAGTAAATTCAATACGAGCTACCGTTAAAACCTTTATTTTATAACGCTGCGTAACAGTACCGCAGCCATTGGATGCACTTAATAGCACTACTATTTCATCAGATTGATTAAGACTAGCCTTCGAATGTACTCTTATTCCATTTGAACCATTTAGTACAGTTATTGTAGCATTTCCAGATTCTAAGGACCAGTTTACGGATTGAGCACCTTCTATTTTTGGCGAGATAATAACATCATTTCTATTTTGCATTATATATTCCACTGCACCTGAAGTAATAATAGGTTTTCCTATCCATATAGAATCTATCTTCTCAAGATAAGTATCTCCTCGATCCGCAATATTAGCCCAAATAGAAGAATACCCATTCTTCGTATCAGACGCTTTATAAACCGCTTTTGAAGCACCTTGTCCCGACACTAAAGATATCCCTTCACCTGATCCCCATTCCACTGTGGCTTTTGGAGCTAAACCTAAATCAGGCATCTGAACAACAAACTGGCTCCCTTGAGTTATGTATTTACTATCTATTATGACCTTAAAAGGATTAGTAACAGTAACCACATGTTCTCCATGTCTTACATTTAGCCAATTTGAGACTAAAAAGACTTCTTCAATTCCTAGAGAAATCTTACTTTTTACTCCTCCTCTCTTTGCTTTTAAAACAAGACGATATCTAGCATCATTATGATCTTCTATTTCTTTTGAAAAGATATTGGTATCATATTCCCATTTGGCACGATGATTATTATCAATTTTCCCATATGGTGCTAACAATTCTATTTTATCACCTAGATTAATAACATCAGGCGCGTTTATAGTAACGGCTTGTCTATTCACTGTAATTCCAGAAATATTTGTGTTTACTTGGATTTGACTACTTGAAGAAGTAGTTACAAAGATCATTTCATCACTCGCTTCCTGTATCCAATACGCGTCGAACGTGAAAGTTCTCGTATTTTTAGAAACACTAAAAGCTATCGTCTGATTTTGAAATGCACTACTTGAAGAATGTCTTAATAGAGCAGAGTTATGAAGAGTTGAGATATTAATCTCGATATTTTTATCTATAGTCTTCCCTAAATCAACAGTATAAGTATAATATAATTCACCAACATAAGGATTCTTTTCTCCAGTTACACTTTGTCCAGAAATTGCTCTAGTTGATACAAGAGAGGTAGTCTCTTCATGACTCTCCTCTTCACATGATAAAATACAAAGAGTTAATAGTAATAATAGCGAAGTCTTTTTCATAATATTATTTAATTTAGTATTTACAAAAATAAGAGATTACATATATATATCCAAGAAAAAATATAAAAATATTTTTCACATAAACTATTAGACAACAAACTAAAGCAGAACTATATCCACGAATGGGGCTCACAAACAATGCTATTAGGTGCACAAAGTACTTGCGCGTAAGCTCTAGCATTGAAAAACTTGAATACAAACTAGCATTCAATTTTATTCCTCAAATTGACATGTTCACCGAAATGGATATACTAAAGAGGAGATGAAAATGTACAATGAGGCACATAAGATTATGTATTCCGATGTGAAAATCAGTACCACCTGCGCACGTGTATCCACCCTCCGTTCGTATTCCGAAAATATTTGGATAGAGACAGAGAGCTTGGTATCCGTAAAAGAAAAGAATCTATAAGATAAAAAGTACTTTAAATTAAGCTTCCAAAAACTTATCCATGTCTTTTTAATAAAAAAGGATGTCCTTTTAGGACATCCTTTTTTATTAATCATTATAGACTCTATTTACCAACCAGGATTTTGAGTCAAAGTATACCCTTTATCCTTGTAAGTAGTAATTTGGCTGGCAGGTATAGCACGTAAATAATAACGTTCTGATTCCAATTCGCCTTTCTTAAATACACGAATATCATGCTGATTAAGATACCAGATATAACCTTCATCTGGATTTGCATTTGAAGGATCGGCAGGATCAAACAAGTGTACTCCGTCACTACCAGTTTTAATGCCTGGATAATCAGCCTTCTTTACATAGGCACCAAGGAAAGTCATATCAGGAACTTTCACCCCACCAACAGTATCATCTGAGTTCAAATATTCATATTTTGCCCAACGACGAAGATCTTCACCACGACGGCCTTCCATAATTAATTCCATGCGACGTTCACGACGGATTTCCCATAAGATAGGATCAACATCTGAATCACGAACAGGATCATTAATAACAGTTCCATTTACACTCAAGCTATTTCCGCTTAAAGAAACAACAGGCATAGTACGAGCCACCTGAGGCGTTTCACCCCATTTGGTTAAATGACGTCCACGAAGAGCATTAATAGATTTATCCAAATCTGCTTGCACAAAAGCGTCTCCACCAATTTTACTAATCTCGTAACGGGCTTCCACATAGTTAAGTAAAACCTCTCCATAACGAATAGTCGGAGCGTCGGCCGGACTATAAATATTCTTGCAATATGGAGAATCTTCAGCAAACCACTCTTCATTAAGGAACTTCTTTGTTGCATAACCAGTAGGGGATGCTGCCATGGGATTAAGTCCGGAATTATAAATACGTAAGCTATCTACTACAGTCTGATACAAACGCGGATCACGATTTTGGAAACTATTCTTAATACTAGGATCACTTGCCCCCGCATATAAAGGAGATTGTCCAATAGGCAGGCCGTCACTGCAAAGGTAACTTTCAATTGCATTTTCTGTCACACCACCCATCGTCTCATTTTCTGAAGCATTATACGACATTAGAGCATTGCACTGTACTCCAGTAGTATATTCGCGGTAAAAAATAACTTCTTTATTTGATGATAAATCATCAGTGGAGAAGATCGCATTATAGTCATTGCCAATAGCAAACTGATTAGAGCTCATCACAGCTTCGGCACCATCTATAGCCCCCTGAAAAAGAGGTTTTAAATCGCTATTAGATACAGCTTGCGAAGTTGTACCAATGTTAGTCCCATGATATTTTAGCCAAGTTGCGTGATACAACATATCACGTGACATATAAGCACCTACTACATATTTATTTACTTGAAGCTTAGTATCATTAGTGCGTACATTCTCCAATGCATATTGATAATCCTCCAATATTTTTTGTGCAACAGTCAAATAAGAATCACGGTCTTTATAAAGTACGGATTCATTATTACCCGGATCGAGCACTTCATCTATATAAGGTACACCTCCATAAATTTTCACCATAGAACTATAAGCCATAGCACGGAAAAAACGAGCAATACCCATCCAATGATTCTTAGCTTCATCTGATATGTTCATACCCGGAATTTTTTCAATCATGACATCAGCTTTATACACCATATCATACCCTACACTCCATGAGTTAGCAGAAGCCGTCCCTTCTGCATTTATATCAGTAGTTGCAGAAGCAGGAAAGTTTCGAGCACCACCTGCGAGGGTCAAAAAATCATCTGTAAAATTATCACCCGAAAAATAACCGCCAAAAACGGTATAATCCGTCCCATATCCGGTGAAATAGCGAGAATAGAAATCTTGTGCATATGTCCGCAAAGATGTTTCAGTCAACCAATATGTATCATTGGTCTGTTTGTTTTGCGGGTCTCTGTCTAGAAAATCATCGCAACCACAAAACGGCACCATCAACAGAATGCAACCTATATATAATATGTATTTCTTCATAATCTTGTATATTATAATTGATTATAAACTAAGTTGTAAACCAAAGGAAATAGTTTTTTGATAAGGATAACTACGCCCAAAGTTACGTTGGTCAGCCGAAGTCCCTACATAACGAATACCAATTTCAGGATCTATATCGGGCTTCACACCATCTATTTTAAACAAATTCTCACCTGTGAAATAAATACGCAAGTTTTGAATTTTCACTCTGCTCAATAACGATTTTGGTATCGAATAACCTACCGTTAATGTCTTACAACGCAGATAAGCCATATTCAACATATAACGATCATTAATTTGATAGTTTCCTGTTGTAGCTTGTCCATATGTCATTGGACGTGGATAAAATGCATCCGTGTTTTCAGAAGTCCAATAATCCTCAGCACCTTTATAATAAGGTTCTCCACTAGTGAATCCCGGTAAAACCTGGTTACCTGCAGCCCAAAGATTATTTTTCGCCACACCCTGGAAGAAAATATTAAAATCAAAACCTTTATAAGTAGCATCAAAATTAAAGCCAAATTGATAACGAGGTAAAGCATTACCAATGACACTTAAATCTTCCGGCTTATCAGTACTTACGCCTTTTGTAATCTTTCCATCCTTGGAAATGTCTTTATAAAGTACATCTCCAGGGGCAAAACGATAATTTTTAGGAAATATCTCAGACTGATCAGGTATTCCGGTTTTTAAAGACCCGTCTGCATTAAAATCGTTTTCAGTTAAGAAACGATCAAATTGAAGTCCCCAAATATCACCCAATACCATTCCTTTTTTAAAGTAAGTTGAGCTCCACCAGCCAGTACCACCAGATCCATATGCAGGTATAGTAGTATTATTTGTCCACTTAGTCACTTTAGTTTTATAATCTGAAAGTGAGGCACCAATTCCAATTGTTAAGCCATTTTTAAAATTGTGACGATAATCAATAGCTAACTCTATACCAGGAGTTTCAATTGCACCCATATTTTCATAAGGTGCGGCAGCACCCAATGCATAAGGTATATTAGCTGTTGCAAGAATGTCACTGGTTTTACGATTATACCAATCAAAAGTCACACCTAAAGCATCATTAAAGAAACGCGCATCAAAACCAAAATCAAGAGTAGAAACTTTTTCCCAATGTAATTTAGAGGATACTAATGTTGGCATGCTGGTAGATTGTACTTTTTGTCCGTTAATAATCCAACTATCTTGAGAAGTCGTCAATGTAGAAACAAAACGGTCTGTTCCAACATCTTGATTACCAATCCTTCCCCATGACCCTCTCAATCTTAACGTACTAAGGTAAGGTTTCAAAGATTGCATAAATGGTTCCTCTGTAATACGATATCCAGCAGACATTGAAGGGAAGAAAGCAAAACGTTGCCCTGAAGGAAAACGGGAAGAGCCATCATAACGACCATTGAGTTCTAACAAATACCGGTCTTTATAAGAGTAGTTAATACGTCCAAAGAATCCAGCTACAGCCCACCATGTATGGTCGCTGCTTGTTGTCTGATCACCTGTGGCAAGATTTAGTTCAGGCTTTTCCGTACTTAACAATCCCATACGTTTTCCCCAAAAATACTTATATTCGCTCTTCTCTATGTTTGAACCACCCATTACTTTAAAATCATGATCACCAAAACGTTTAGTATAGGTCGCAACAAAGTTACCGGTTAAATTCTCAGTACGTGCCAATGATTCTTGCACATAGTCATAAGACGAAGACAGATAATTAGAATATGAAGCTTTTAATGCGTCAAGAGATTTGTAGGACGAGAAAATATTATACCCTGATACTAAACTTGGTGTTCCATATTTATGGAGACGTGTATCAACCGTACTATATACCCCGTCAATATCAATCGTCAATCCCTCAATCGGCCTCAGAGTTACACCAGCAGTCAAACGGACATATTCTTCCTGCTGCTCTTTCATAGGAGCAGTTTCTAATTCTGTCAATGCACTACGGAACTTTTTCCCATCCAGGGTTCCGTATGGATACACCGGTTGCCAACGATAAAGATAGTACATATAATCATATAAATCGGAATTATAGCTAAACGGACTATCGTAGTCTGCACGAGTATATATTACTCCAGCACGCATGGAAATATATTTATTCAATTCAGAATTAACAGAAAAATTACCATTATAACGAGTGTATTTATCCGGATTTACTTTGGTCAAACCTTCTTGGTGAAGATATCCTAACGAAACATTATAATTGGTTTTTCCATTACCGCCATTGATTGATAAGTTATGGCTCTGCTGTGGCATCCAATCTTTTACATACATATCATACCAATCCCACGTACGATACATATGCATACCTGTTCCATCCCAGTCAAAGTCACGACCTTCAACAATATCCGAGCTAAATTGATTTCCATAACCATATTTATCCCAATAGTCTTTCATCTTAGCTACGGTAGCTTCATCAATAATTAGATTTCCAATTACTCCATAACTGTTCTGAGGCGTAACGCCATTTTGCACACCCTTCAAGTTAATATCGGCTTGCTGCCAACCGGGTAACTGCTTTGGCTTCACTGTAGGGGTACGTAATGCAAAATTATTAGAATATTTTATCGATAAACGATCATTTTTATTCTTTGATTTGGTAGTTATCAATACCACACCAAAAGCTCCACGAGCCCCATAAATAGAAGCAGAAGCAGCATCCTTTAATACAGAGATAGACTCAATATCATCCGGATTGACTAACGATATATCACTTATTTCGACATTATCCACTAAGATAAGCGGTTTAGCATCGCCATTAGGTGACCCTACGCTACCACGGATTTTTATAGTCGGCGCACTACCTATCGCACCGGAAGTAGTGGTAATTGTCAATCCTGGTACTGCACCTTGCAAAGCACGACCAATATCAGAGATAGGACGGCTGTCAACAGCTTTATTTACATCAACAGAAGCCACCGCACCTGTTAGATTTACTTTTTTCTGAGTACCATAACCAACGACTACGACCTCATTTAGTACTTCAGAGTCCTCCTTCAAAATAATTTTCATATTTTTTGTCGCCTTAATCTCTTGAGTTTGATAACCTACATAAGAGATTTTTAATACAGCCCCGGGTTTTACATTTAATGTAAATTTTCCGTCGACATCTGTGATACTACCATTCGTAGTACCTTTTTCCACTACACTAGCACCGATAACCGGTTCACCGGTAGCATCAACAATAGAGCCACTAACAGTTACGGTTTGCAACTGTTCCGTAATTCCAAAAGAACTGTTAGAAGCCATTTTAGGGATAGCCATCAAATTCTCATTACTTAAAAATAATGTGCTGATTGCTACCACCGTGAGGAATTTACTACGCATTAATCCTCGTTTTTTGCGATCTTCATTCATAAATGGTTGATGATTTTGTTGTTAATAAAATAATTCTGAAAAATAGGGGATAAGATTCAGGCTGAAATAGTTAAGGCTATTTCATTAGGTTTTTCTTCTTTCGTCATAGGCAATTCTGTATTATATAATTCAATTTTCATATTATCTCTAATTCTTATTTATCAAAATCTTTAATTTAATATAAAATCAATCGATTATTTATTTACATTAAACTGATTTATTTTTTCTATTGGTTGTTTTAAGAGATAAATCTGCTTTTAACAAAGGCTTAATAAATGCACTATTTATTATACGATAGCAAAGATATATTTTATTTTAATATCAAAAACACTTATTTTGATAATTTTAGTTATATACTTATTATTTTATACATGAAGAAGACATGCTAAATAAATGTGAAAAGTACTAAGATTCTTCTATATTCAGGGAATGAAACTCAATTAGTCCATTCATGGGAGTTTCTTCTATTACAGCCAAATCAATATCAAATTCTTGAGCTATATTTTTTAAAATACTGGCATAAGTATAAGCTAAAGAGCCTACAAAACGAACAGGATAGTTCTCATAATCGTATTGAGCAACATTCCTAATAAAGAAATTACGCAAATTGTTCGTAATTAAATCGAAGACATAATCATCTTGCGTATAGTCTGCAAGAAAATAAGAGATTGTAGAAAGAAAGCGATTTGGGAAAGAACGATTATACACAGATTCCATGACTTCATTAGAACTGATACGAAATTTTTCATAAAAATCAGTCATTATATCCTTAGGAGCCAATCCTTTTAAAACATCCGAAAGGAATAATTTACCCAATACAGCACCACTGCCTTCATCCCCTAAGATATAGCCTCCTGCCTTAACATTCTTAACTATAATCTTACCATCATAAAAACATGAATTTGAACCTGTTCCTAAGATACAAGCAATTCCTGCATCACATTTAAATAACCCGCGGGCTGCAGCCAGCAAATCACTTTCGACCTGAATAGGAGTTTTAAACTGGGCAACCAATGAAGCACCAAGTATATTCTTTTTCTCATACGAAGTGCACCCTGCACCGTAATAATATACCTGTTCCAACTTTTTCTTGAAAAAGTATTCCGGTAGTCCCAGACGGACGCTACGGCTAATCTCTCTTCGCGTTTGAAAAAAAGGATTAAGCCCCTCAGTAAAAACACGTTGTATCACATGATTATCTTCAACCAAGGCCCATTCTGTTCTTGTAGATCCGCTCTCCGCTATCAGTTTCATACCTCTTCTTATTTGGAATTGGTCACAAATATATAGTTTCTTTTAATATTCCGAACGAAAAAGGCTCTAAAACTTTAAAGTAACATTGCTATTTTACCTAAAAATCAACAATTAAAAGCCCATTAAAGGCTACATCCCTTCCACTACGAGCAACATTATCTTCCCCGTAGAGGAACATTATTTTGCGCTACGACAAACAAATCACTCCTCTACGAGGGACAAGATAATAAAAGAGAATCAATAGAATATCAATTCTAACAAAAACCTTTTATAGAGAATTAAACATCTGTCGCAAGGCCTCAAACAAATAAAACCGAGTTTATAAATCAAGGATTAAGATATCTATCCACTAGCACAAATTTATCACACACTTCAACCTTACTCTAAAAAGAATCTATAACATTGTTTCACATCCTATTCATCAAAATCATAAGAGAGAAAGAGGTGTCTCTTGCAAATTATTGAATATAATACTAAAAATAAATAAATAAGTGTTTTTGATATTAAAATAAAATCTATCTTTGTTGCAGTAATTTTTCTCCTTAAAAAAATTGGTATTATGAAGAAACTACTCCTTTTTACTATTATTTTATGTAGTTCTCTGCTGTGTCAGGCACAAAAGAGCCGGGTTATTTCAGGTGATGAACAAACTTCCAAGTACTTCCCCATCCTGAAAGGTAAGCGAATTGCAGTTTTCTCCAATCATACAGGAATGATCGGAGAGAAACATTTATTGGATATCCTTTTGGAAAACAAATTTAAGGTAACAGCCATTTTCTCACCGGAACACGGCTTCCGTGGAAATGCAGATGCGGGCGAACATATTGCAAGTTCGGTTGACTCCCAAACCGGAGTGCCTATATTATCCTTGTATGAGGGTAAAGAGCAAAAGCCAAGTGAAGCCTCCATGAAAAAATTCGATATTCTGGTAGTAGATATACAGGACGTAGGACTGCGTTTCTATACCTATTATATAACGATGTGCCGATTAATGGATGCTTGTGCCGAATATCATAAGAAGATTTTGATATTAGATCGTCCCAACCCAAATGGCTTCTATGTAGATGGACCAATACTGGACATGAAACATAAGTCTGGAGTAGGCTGGTTACCCATTCCTATCGTATACGGAATGACGTTAGGCGAGCTGGCACTCATGATCAATGGAGAACATTGGTTACCTGAAGCACGTACCTGCAATCTGGATATTATTAAGTGCGAGAATTATACCCACCAGACCAAGTACGAGCTCCCCATCCCCCCCTCACCTAATCTGCCGAACATGAAGTCGATTTATCTATACCCTTCCACCTGCTTCTTTGAAGCAACCCCTGTCAGCCTAGGTCGCGGAACCGCTCTTCCCTTTCAGATTTATGGACACCCTGACATGATAGGTTATAGTTACAGTTTCACGCCAAGAAGCATCTCCGGGGCAAAAAATCCGCCTCAATTGGATAATTTGTGTCACGGAGTAGATTTAAGCACTATGAGTAATGAGGAGATATGGGAACATGGAGTAGATTTGAGCTATGTCATCAATGCCTATCGAAACCTGAATATTGGCGACAAATTTTTCCGCTCCTTCTTTGAGAAACTAGTAGGAGTAGATTATGTGCGGAAAATGATTGAGGAAGGAAAAAGCGCGGACGAAATCAAAGCCATGTGGAAAGATGACGTGGAGAAGTTCAAGCAGCAGCGTAAACCATATCTGCTCTATCAGGAATAGAAAGCTTTAAAACAAAAAATTAAAGCTGCAAATTCGAAGCTTTTTATTCAAGACAATATTTATATTTGAATTCAATTAAGAGTTTATATACATAATAAAATAAAAAATGAGTCCGATAGCCGTTATAATCACTATTGCCGCATACTTTGGCATACTGTTTACCGTATCCTATATAGCAGGCAGAAAAGCAGACAATGAGGGATTCTTTGTTGGCAACCGCAAATCATCTTGGTACGTAGTGGCTTTCGCCATGATCGGTTCAAGCATATCCGGAGTAACTTACGTATCCGTACCAGGTATGGTTGCCACTAGTAGTTTCGGCTATCTACAAATGGTTCTCGGCTTTGTTGCCGGACAAATTATTATTGCTTTCATTTTGATTCCTCTCTTCTACCGGATGAATTTGGTATCCATTTATGAATATTTGGAAAATAGATTCGGCATATCATCTTATCGTACCGGAGCATGGTTTTTCTTTATTTCCAAGATGTTAGGAGCCGCAGTTCGCTTATTCCTTGTATGTCTAACCCTGCAACTTTTAGTATTCGATCCACTAGGATTACCATTCTTACTTAATGTTGTTATTACCGTAACCCTAGTATGGCTCTATACTTTTCAAGGTGGAGTAAAGTCCCTTATCTGGACAGATTCTCTAAAAACCTTTTGTCTAGTCATATCTGTAGTACTTTGTATCTGGTACATCGCATCCGATCTGAACTTATCCTTTACAGGTATGATTCAAACCATAGCAGATAGTAAAATGTCACGGATATTCTTTTTTGATGACATAAATAGCCGCGAATACTTTTTCAAGCAATTTTTTGCTGGAGTATTTACGATGATAGCTATGACAGGACTGGACCAAGACATGATGCAACGGAATTTAAGCTGCAAAAACTTTAAAGATTCACAAAAGAATATCATAACCAGTAGCATATCTCAATTCTTCGTAATACTCCTATTCTTGATGCTGGGCACATTACTCTATATTTTTGCAGAGAACCAACAAATCCATGTGGAAAAGAGTGATGAACTATTCCCAACTATTGCAACTGGAGGATACTTTCCCGTTATCGTAGGAATCCTCTTCATCATAGGTTTGATTTCCTCAGCCTACTCAGCAGCAGGATCAGCTCTAACCGCACTAACCACTTCATTTACTGTTGATATTCTAGGTACAAAAGGAAAAACCGAAAAGGAAGTAGTAAAAACACGGAAGCGAGTGCATATCGGCATGGCTGTGGTAATGGGAATAACTATTTTCATATTTAATACCCTAAATAACACCAGTGTAATTGATGCGGTTTATATTTTGGCCAGCTATACATACGGACCTATTCTCGGTTTGTTTGCTTTTGGCATTTTCATGAAACAAGCTGTTCGTGATAAATTTATCCCGCTTGTAGCTATCGCTTCCCCAATCTTATGTTTCATCCTACAAAAGAATTCGGAAGCATGGTTCAATGGCTATAAATTCAGCTATGAACTACTAATATTTAATGCATTATTCACGTTCATCGGATTATGTTTGCTTATTAAGAAAAATAAAAAGAACATTTAACTTAATACATCATCATGAATGTAAGACGTCACTTTTTAGTTTTGTTGCTTGCGGCCTCCCTATTCCCCCAAATGGGAGGTGCGCAACAATTTTCTATCGATATTCGGCAAAAAATAGAAAAGATTTTAAATGCCGTAGCAAAATCAGAGGTATCTGTTGGCCCCATCAGAATTGATTCTGTTGCAGTCAACAATAACAAAGTACAGTTATTCGCAAACCTAAATTGCTCATACATTCCTTTTCGCGAAGAAAACGTAGTCCAAATTTATCAGGATGTAAGATCGCTACTTCCACAGGAATACGCTAATTATGAATTAAAGATTCAGACCGATGGCCGCAATATAGAGGATTTTATTCCTCAAGCCTTACGTCCCAAGAAAGATAAAAAAGAAAAGGTCTTCGACCCTAAAGAAAATAGCAAAGCTTTGGTTACTAATCTATCCGCTCCCTATATTCCTACAAACGGATTGAAAGACAGGTACATTGCCATGTGGCAAAGCCATGGATTCTATTATGAAGGCAAACTAAATCGCTGGGAATGGCAGCGTGCCCGTATCTTCGAGACAACAGAGGATTTATATACCCAAAGCTATGTTTTACCATTCCTCGTACCCATGTTAGAGAATGCAGGAGCTAACGTATTGCTTCCACGCGAACGTGATAGTCAGACTGCCGAAATCATAGTGGACAACGATGGCTCCCTACATAACCATTCCGTTTACACCGAAAAGGATGGAAACAAAACATGGGAACAAGGTGCAGGAAATGGCTTTGCATACTTGCGTGATCAATATATCAACTTTGAAAACCCTTTTCACGAAGGCACGTACAGACAAGTAGAAACAGTCAAGAAGAAAAAAGACAAAGAAAGCATCGTAGAATGGATACCCGAAATTCCATCCAATGGACAATATGCGGTGTATGTTTCCTACAAAACCCTCCCCAATAGTACAGACGATGCACAATATACCGTGTACCATAAAGGTGGAATAACCCGCTTCAGCATTAATCAGCAAATGGGTGGAGGAACATGGATTTATTTAGGGACTTTCGGATTTGACGCTGGAAAAAACGAAACGTGCAAGGTTGTTCTAACTAACCGTTCTTCAAAAGCCGGACAAATAGTAACGGCTGATGCTATAAAGATAGGAGGAGGCATGGGTAATATCGCCCGCCGAATCTCAGAAGAAGGAGTAACGGAAAATGTAAAAAGCTCAGATACTGATGCAACGGTAATACACAAAGAAATACCGCAAATTAATTATCCCTACCAAACCAGTGGATACCCCCGCTTCTGTGAAGCGGCCCGTTACTGGCTACAATGGGCCGGTGTGCCGGATAGTATTTATTCAGAAAGTCACGGGCAGAATGATTATACCGATGATTATAAATCACG
>JALCME010000033.1 GCA_022648295.1 Bacteroides sp.
TCCTCATTGAACAACTGGAGAAAATGCTGAAAGACTATTTTGAAGTCAGCAATCAGGTGAAAGAGATGCACACCGAAATGCTCTCACTTAAAGAACAACTCTCGGCGGCACTGGCACTGCAATGCCGTAACACCACGTGTACCCAACGCATCAACAAGGAGCCATGAGAAAGATCAATCTGATTGTGGTGCACTGCTCCGCCACCCGCGAAGATAAGGAATTCACCGAGTACGACCTCGACGTCTGCCACCGTCGCCGCGGGTTCAACGGTCCCGGTTACCACTACTACATCCGCAAGAACGGCGACATCAAGAACACCCGTCCCGTGGAACACATCGGGGCACATGCTAAAGGCTACAATGCCAACAGCATTGGCATTTGCTATGAAGGCGGTTTGGACAGTCACGGACACCCCAAAGACACCCGCACCCCCTGGCAGAAACATTCCCTGCGGGTATTGATTCTAGCCCTACTGAAGGACTATCCCGGTTGCCGTATTTGCGGACACCGCGACCTTAGTCCCGACCTCAATCACAACGGCGGAATAGAGCCCGAAGAGTGGATCAAGCAATGTCCCTGTTTCGATGCAACGAAGCACTGGGCCGATGATTCCGCATCGGAATAAAGTAATCGCTCCATAAAGCTACCTCCTTTCTATTGCACTGCCTATGCTCATACAAATAAAAGAAAGATAGCTCTATGGAGCATTTCTTGTTAGTTTAACGATATAAAATCTACATAAAATAACCACAATCAAAAAAAATAAAAAGAAAAGCCATACTCATTAACGGCTTTAACAAAATCTTCTAACCATAATCACAGATAAACAAAACTTATTAATACCAAGGATTTTGTACTATTTGAGGATTGCTTATTAATTCCTTTTGCGGAATAGGAAAGAGCGCATAACGTTTATCTATATTCAAGACAGAACTGAGTAAATCCAGACGTTTCAATAATGCATAATATCCATAATCCATACCAATAATCCTATTCCATAAAATAGCAATTTCATGAGCCACCCCCTCTGTATGAGAAAGCATTTCCAACCCCAAATGTTTTCTTAATGCATTAACAATGCTAAGTGCTTTTTCTTTATCCTCAAGTTTATACAATGCCTCGGCATAATTCAGAAGTAGACCTGCATATCTATAAAGCGGGTGTCTGTTTCCTTTCTTTATTTGAGAAAATGGAGTATAAAAGCTATTTTCACCTGTTGTATAGAGCAAAGAGAATAAAGTATCCTCACCCACTTCTGTAGGAATAGCAAGATTTAAAACTACTTGATATTTATTTGAATCAATAACCTCCTTTAATAAATTAGCAGCAATAAGAAAATTATTTTTTTCAAGATTGATAATAGCCATCAGATATTTTATAAAGGAGGAAGAAACAATGATTCCATCCCTGATAATATCACTTTGATTTACTTTGCTTAAAATTTCATTCAAATCATTGAGTAATGCATCCCATATTTCATTTTTATGAGTAGAATGCGCAGAAATAAAAGGATCAGATTTTGAAGCTTTTAGTAGAAAAGGCACATTTCCCCAATGTTGCGTCAGGTCAAGATATACAATAGTCCTCAATGTTTTTGCCACGCACAAATATGAGCTACTATCAAAAGTAGTATTCTCTTTTGCATCCAAAAGTACATCCAAATGACAAACTGTTTTATAAGCTAAATTCCACGCTTTATCAATTTCTTTAGAAACCGGATCTATCTGAGTTTTCGTTGGAATCTGATTACACACACTAGCATCAAGTACACAAACATATTCAAAGTAGGAACGAAGCGATTGATAACAGCCCATGAGAGCAGCTTTATAATTCACTTCCGATTGGAAAAAGTGTTCTGTGCTCAATGACTTTACAGGTTGAATTGCAACATTATCTTTTATTATTGGAATATTCTTATTAAATAAAGCTTTTGTCTTCTCAGTTATATTTTTACTGAGCTTTTCAAAGCCTCTCGGAGAATCTGATTTATAAAATATTGTAGCCAAAGGTGCCATGTCAAAAGGTAGGCTAGATCTCTTACTTTCATCACATATTATAACAACCTTTTTGTTAAGAGCCCTAGCATAGCCTAACTCATACCAAACATTGGGATTATCTTCGCTAATATCCGCAAAACAGATAACGCTCTCTTTAATATGCTGTTCAATAGCTTCAATAAGATTAGTTACTTCTGGGTCTTTATCCACCCTATAAGCTGCTATTCCAGTTTCATTTTCTATGGCAGGTTTATAAATATCCTCATAGCGTTCATCATATTTCTCACTAAAAGGTTGAATCACAAAACATATCTGATTTTTCATATCTTTATTCGTTAATAAACACTGTACGTTCTCAAGTGGTAGGTTGAAATGGGAATCATCAAAATCAAGATTCGTTATTATTCATCACCGTAGCACGAATAGCTACTACATATAGCCTTGTTTTCGTAAAACGATATAGTATCCGATATTTAGGATGAGATAAAAAGCTATAATATTTATTCTTCCCTATCGAGAATTCGAACTTACCAATATGAGGCGTGTGAGATAGTGTATTTATAGTATCTGCAATTCCCTCAATATATGCCACTGCTACAGAATAACCCATCTGATTTTTATACCAAGTTGCAATTTCACGATTACGCCGTACAGCTCGTTTATTCCAAACAATCTTTAACGATTCCATTCAGCAAACATATCCGCTACCTCTTCAGCCGTAGCAACACCCTCCATCTCAGATGCCTTTACTTCACGCTTAAAATCTTCATCCGAGAACACGCAAGGCATACTATCTGCATGTAACAACTCTAAACATTGCTGCAATTTTTCTTCATCATTACTACCATCAATGGATGCTATCAATCTATTCTTCAACCCCTGAAGATTAGAAGCATTATAAGCAACCGAAGGTTCTGATACTTTCATAACGCAATATCTCTATATATTTTGATATAACAAATTAAGGCATTAAATTTATAGGGGGCAAATGTTTTAACAATTATATATCACCCTTACACTTACGTGAAACATTCCAAAGCCTCTTCATAATGCTCAAATCAGCGGGTCGTTTTTTTTATCAGTAGACAACAGAACTTATGCAGGCAACTCCACAAGTACAGTTGCAAAATATTTTGCAGTAAGATAGATTCTAGTTTCCTTTATTTTCCATACATTTGTTCCTCATTAACAAAAAGCCAATAACCATGAAAACATTCAAGCTGTCGTATATTCCAATATTATTCGTCTCCCTATTAGCCGTAAGTTCCTGTAGTAAAGATGATTCGTCAGAAAATGCAGAGTTAAGACTATCTGTATCAGATGAAATGGCACATACCGATGGCATAGAATATTCGTTTGATATTATTTCTGGTGGTGGTGGCTACAAAGCTGAGGTATGCAATGATAAATATGCAAAAGCAACACTAACGGGTAACCATGTAAAAGTAGATTTGGTGTCGGAAAGTACTCAGGTTAAAGTAACCGATAAATATAATCAGGAAGTTTACCTTCTTATTCATTCGGACAATAAATCTATACAAACAGTAAATAATACAGTACGCCTTTCATATGGTAGCTCTATGAAACTCCCCACCAATTGGGGAGCAGGAGGTTATTCAGTGCTAAGGCAATCCAACAATACGGTTGCCAAAGTTACTTTTGACGATAAAGACAGTCTGTTGATTCAATCATTAGCACCGGGAGAAGTTTGGTTTCGCATAATAGACAAACGAGGTTCAACAAATGGTGTGTCTGTGACAATTGACAAGGGCTGGGATCTTAATTCAAACCAACTTACTGTAAATGCAGAAGGTGAATCTTATTACACGTTCCCGCTAAAATACGGAGAAGGTGGATGGAAAATTACTTCTTGTCCCGCTGCATTGGTTGACCCATCTACAGTTGTAATACCTAAAGATAAATACCACGAGCATGATATGCTCCAGATCTTTGTCCCCAAAGAATCCAATGCCCCTCTGGTACTTCAACTTGAAGATAAAGTGAAGAACACAGCAACAATAACAGTAAATATCGCAAAAAAATAAGAGCGGGGTTCAATAGTCGCTCAAAATTTCACTTCTTACTTTATTGCTTAAATAATTCTCGTGGACTAACCGGAAATTCCGGTAATTACCGTAACGCACTCCCATTTTCCGAATGAGGTTGCTCCCGCTTTTTCGTACAATTCACTAGACGCACCTTTATCTCTTTTACTCTTCAAATTATAAATAAAATCCTAATTAGAGCTCAAAAAGCAACAAAATAGAGGTAGATCTATAGTAGAATCAATCTTTAGAATGCTTTCAGAGTGATATTTTATAAAAGCACATCCCATTTTCGTTTAATCCTGTTTATAAATTATATTTTTTGTATAAACAGGTAATAAATTCAGAATTCATTCAATTTTCCTGCCTTTATTTAACTTCAGAAGCAGAATAAAAAGCTTATTATAAAAGACAAAAGGAACAAAGCTGTCTTTACGAATAATAACCAGTATTTCCAAATGGAACGATTCTTATACACCATAGCAATGATTCTGGTCTATGCAACAACCCCTGTTTTTGCACAGAAAAGCACCACACTGGAAGAATACCTCACCCTTGCCAAAGAAAACAGTCCGCTACTGAACGATTACAACAATCAGCGTTATTCACTGAAGATAGACAGTCTGAAACTACGGGCGGACTACGGCATACAAGTCACGGGAATGGGGGACTTATCCGGCGCACCACTCATTCACAACTGGGGATATAATGGCGGAACGCTGAACTCGGGGCGGAACCTCGATGCTGTTGTACGCATAAGCAAAGAGCTGTTAGGCAACAAGAATCTGGACACCAGGCTTGCCAAATATTCATTGGAGATGAAGCAACTGATTAATCAGTCCGGAATATCGAAGGTACAACTCTGCAAGGCGGTGACCGAACAATACATCAATACCTATTCGACACAACAACAATATGCTGTGGCTCAGGAAGTGGTGCAGTTACTGGAGCAGGAAGACTTCATTCTGAAAGAGCTGACCCGGAAAGCTACTTTTAAACAAACCGATTATCTAAGCTTTAAAGTCACCTTGCAACAAAACCTCCTCGCTTTGCAGCAACAGTATGCTGACTGGCAAAACAATTATGCCACGCTCAATTACCTTGTGGGGAGAGTAGATACAACACTACACCACTTACAGCCTCCGTTATTACAAACCGGACAGCCGGCACCTTTCAACCAAAGCTTATATGCCGAAAGCTATAAGATAGATAGTCTGAAATTAATGAATGAAGCCCGGATAATCAACTACGACTATCAACCGAAGTTATCCTTATACGTGGACGGTGGCTATTCATCGGCCCTCACCGCCACGCCTTACAAGAACTTCGGTACGAGCGCCGGAATTTCCCTGACCGTGCCCATCTACGATGGCAACAAGCGCAAAAAGGCCCTGCAACAAAACCGGTTGGCACAGAACACGCGAAAGGATTACAATGATTTTGAACATCAACAATATCAGCAACAAGCGGCTCAGCTAGAGGGACAAATCCGGCAATACAAGCAAATGCTCGCCACCGCTAAGGAACAGCTCAAATATGCACAGGCACTGATCAAAGCCAATCTAGAACAATTGCCTACCGGCGATGTAAAAGTGGCGGACTTCATTTTATCCATCAACAACTACATCAACCTGAAATCGGGACTGGTGCAATATGAAACCACCCTGAACAATCTTTATAATCAACTACAAAATCTGACGCTGTAAATATGAACACTGCAAAATCAAAACTCATAATAAGTCTGACTGTTGCACTATCGCTTCTCACGGCATGCCATCATAAACAGGGCGAAGCACAACAGGCGGACACCCAGCTCCCCCCCAAGACGAAGGTAACCATTGGCTATCCTACTGACACAGTGCACCTCAATGACGAAATAACGCTAAATGCCACAGCCACTTATCTACTTAAATCCGATGTAAAAGCCAATACCACCGGATACATTACGTCAATGCACATAAAGCCAGCGGAACATGTCCGCCACGGGCAAACACTCTTCACGCTGCAAACCAAAGAATCACACGCTTTAGGAAATACCATTAATGAGTTGGACCCTTCGTTCCGTTTTTCCGGTTCAACACGGGTCACCAGTCCGGCTTCGGGCTATGTACAAATGCTCAATCACCAGGAGGGGGATTATGTACAGGATGGTGAAGTTCTGGCAACAATTGCCGACGAAAGCAGTTTCGGATTCGTAATGAATGTGCCCTATGAATACAACCAGCTTATACGGAAAAACAATCCGATAGCGGTTAATTTACCCGACCACCGGGTGCTTCCGGGATATGTTGCCCAAATAATGCCAACGGTAGACCCTGCGGCACAAACCGAGCAAGTGTTGGTAAAAGTAAAAGATACGGTGATACCGGAAAACCTGATTGCCAACATTAAACTGGTCAAAAGCGTCGCTTCGGGACTTTGCATACCGAAAACCGCTCTGTTGACCAATGATTCGCAATCGGACTATTGGGTGATGAAACTCATTAACGACACCACAGCCATAAAGGTCAATGTGGAGAAAGGAATTGAGAATGAGAAGTGGGTGCAGATTACCGCCGGAAATATCTCATTGAAAGACCGCATTGTGACAAACGGCAACTTCGGTATGAACGATACGACTTTTGTAAGCATTCAAAAATAGCCATATGATGAAAGATTCTTTCTTCCTTAAATACAAAAATCCGCTCATCATTATCACCCTATTAGTCCTATTCGGTGGTGCACTTTCGTACGTCAAGATGAAATCCTCACTCTTTCCGCAGATTACATTCCCTAAGATAAAGGTAATAGCCGATGCCGGACAACAGCCGATTGATCAAATGACAGTGGCCGTCACCCGTCCCCTCGAAAACGCCATCAAGCAGGTACCGGACTTGGAAGTCATCAAAAGCACTACCAGCCGCGGCAGTTGTGAGATTTCGGCTTTCATGTCGTGGCACGCTGACATTGATCTTAGCCAGCAACAGATAGAAGCCCGCATCAGCCAAATCCGTAACCAGCTACCCGCAGACATTGACATCACGGTGGAAAAGATGAATCCGTCCATCCTGCCTGTGATGGGCTATTCGCTGACGGCCCGCTCTATGTCGCCCATCGCACTGAAACAATTAGCCCTCTACACCATCAAGCCCTTTCTCTCGCAAGTGCATGGGGTGAGCGACATACGCATCATTGGCGGACAAGATAAAGAATATTGGGCGGTGCTGAATCCTAAAACAATGTCACGCTTCGGACTGACGCCGGCAGCAGTCGCACAGGCCATAAACAACACCAACTTCATTAAGTCAAACGGTTATTCTTCCGATTACAGGTACTTGTACCTCACCCTCACCAATGCCCAGTTTTGCAACATTGAGCAATTGAAGAACGCCGTAATCAAGAACGACGGCAACCACATTGTCTACTTCAAAGACATTGCCCAAATCAATCAGCATGCGGCAAAGCAGTATATCAAAGTCAATGCAAACGGCACGGAAAGCATTCTCATTGCCGTGATACAACAACCCAATGCCAATGTGGTAGACGTCAGCCGGGCAATGGAAAAGAAAATAACGGACCTTAAGAAAGTCCTGCCCAAAGACCTTGAACTCAAGCCCTATTACGTTCAGGCAGATTTTGTGACCGATGCCATTCACAGTGTCACCGATGCCTTATGGATTGGTTTACTGCTTGCTATTGTTGTAGCCATCATCTTCTTACGTTCATTCAAAGCCAGCGCAGTCATTCTGATCACCATTCCCGTGACGCTGAGCCTCACGATACTAACGCTCTATGCCATGGGACAGACGTTCAACATCATGACGCTTGGAGCCATTGCAGCCGCCATCGGACTAATTATCGACGACGCCATTGTGGTAGTGGAACAGATTCACCGTACGCACGAGGAGCATCCCGAAGAAAGTAGTAACACACTGGTACAAAAGGCCATCAATTACCTGTTGAAAGCAATGGTGGGTTCTTCGCTCAGTACCATTGTCATTTTCATACCCTTTATGCTAATGAGTGGTGTGGCTGGAGCCTATTTCAAGGTAATGACCGACACCATGATTATCACCCTGATCTGCTCCTTCTTCACCACTTGGCTGCTATTACCCGTTGTGTACCTCTTTCTCTCACAATTCATTAAGACTAAGAATCTTCAACATCACGAGGTGAAAGAGCAGCGATGGGTGGGCTACTTTATCAAAAGACCTTGGTTTTCTTACGGCTTCATGATCATTCTTGTCCTTTCAACAGTTGTAATTATACCCAATATCAGTACCGGATTTTTGCCCGAAATGGATGAAGGCAGCATTGTGCTTGATTACAACTCTCCACCCGGTACTTCCCTTGAGGAAACCGACCGGGAACTTCGGGAAGTGGAGAAGATGCTCAAAGCCAATCCTAACGTGGAAGCTTACAGCCGGCGTACCGGAACACAAATGGGCTTCTTTATTACCGAGCCTAACCGGGGCGATTATCTTATTCAACTCAAAAAGGACAGGAAGAAAACCACCGAAGAAGTCATAGAGGATATCAGACGGGAAATTGACAAAAGCGGATTGCCTTTAACGGTCGACTTCGGACAGGTGATTAGTGACATGCTCGGTGACTTGATGAGTAGCGTGCAACCGGTAGAGGTCAAAATATTCGGTCCCGATCAAAAGGTCATACAAGAATATTCCAAGAAAGTAGCCGATGTAATCAGCACAGTCAAAGGAACCGCCGATGTGTTCGACGGCATTGTCATTGCGGGACCTTCCATTCAGCTCTTCCCTGACCTTTCCGCTCTCGGACAATATCAGATTACACCAACCGACTTTCAGTATCAGGTACAAACGCTATTAGAAGGTAATAAAGTTGGCAGCCTGTTCGATAAAGAGCAGTTTACCCCCATCCGCATCATGTACAACGATGTCAGCAATGCTTCATTGTATCAAATCAGAAACAGTATGATCACCTTGCCCGACGGACAGATGAAGCCGTTGAAAGAGTTTGCCACGGTCAGTGTCGTTGGAGGCTCGGCGGAAGTAAACCGGGAAGATTTGCAAACCCTCGGCATTGTCACCGCCCGACTGGATAACAGCAATCTGGGCAAAACGATCAAAGACATCCGGAAACAAATAGATAAGAACATCAAACTACCTGCCGGATATAATATAGTATACGGCGGGGCGTATGCCGAACAACAACAATCGTTCAGGGAGTTGCTACTGATACTAATCACCTCAAGTTTGCTGGTCTTTACGGTAATGTTATTCCTGTTTCGCAAGATCAAAGTCGCTTCCATTATTCTGCTAATTTCCGTATTAGGCATTTCGGGCAGCTATCTACTGTTGTTCATTACAGGCACTCCACTTAATGTAGGTAGCTACACCGGACTGATTATGATTGTAGGTATCATCGGCGAGAACGCCATATTCACTTACCGGCAGTATCAGGAAACATTACCCCGGAAGGGCAAGGAGAAAGCTATTATTTACGCTATCAGTACCCGTCTCCGCCCCAAACTAATGACCGCCATTGGGGCAATCATTGCTCTGATGCCACTGGCTTTAGGCATTGGCACAGGTGCACAAATGCATCAACCGTTGGCAATAGCCGTTATCGGAGGATTCATTGTAGCCATGCCTTTACTATTAGTGATTTACCCAAGTTTGTTAAACCTAATCAAAGAAGAGGAAGAAAAACACAAAGTAATTCACACCTCTAATTTTATAAAAGAATCATTATGAAACATCTTGTAGTTATAATTAATTTTCTATTACTAAGTGCTTCATACCAGTTGAATGCACAAGTTGTTGACAGCATTACTGTAAACAAAGACTCTATTCCTGCAAAGGAAATCCAGGCTGCCTCAACTCCGCAAGTCTCCGGTCAAGCTGTTGTTCCCAATCAGAAATTCTCCGGTCAAACGGTTTCCGGTCAAGCTGTTTCTGGTCAGCAGTTCTCCAATCAGAAGCTGATTCCCGATTATCAAATGAACGGAGGCGAAAACATCAGGATTAAGCATTTTATTCTACCGGCAGCCTTAGTGGCGTACGGTTTCTTCGGACTTGGCAACGATGCACTGAAAACATTGGATAGATCTACCAGAAATGAAATACGGGAGGACAATCCCCTATTCAATTCCGCAATTGACAACTATACCCAGTTTGCTCCGGGAGTAGCGGTTTTTGTTTTGAACGGTCTGGGTATCCATGGCAAACATAACTGGAAGGATGCTGCATTGATCTATGCCGGAAGCATTGCCATTGCATCCGCTTTTGTTGTCCCAATAAAGAACATTACCAAAGTTCAAAGACCGGACGGCTCATCAAAGAACTCTTTTCCTTCAGGACATACCGCCATAGCCTTTGCATCCGCCGAGTTTTTAAGAAGAGAATACAAAGATGTGTCCCCATGGATCGGCGTGGCAGGTTATGCCTCAGCCATAACGACCGGTGTATTTAGAATGTACAACAACAGGCACTGGTTTACGGACGTGGTAGCCGGAGCGGGATTCGGAATGGCCTCCACACTCTTTTCTTACATGATCTACGATAATATATTAAAGAAGAAACATTGGACTTTTAGCGTAGCCCCTACTTACTACGACAAAACCGTTGGAATGACCTTTGTGAAAAGGTTTTAGACATACTTTCTAAATTTACCAGAAATATACAATCCGGAATGTGAATGCTCAACCATTTAATAAATGATTTCAAATAATTTAAAGGAACACTTTCAAATGAATCAATATAAAGATATAGGTTTCTTATATTAACTACTCCAGTCAAATTGCTTATTTTTGCAAGTAAAAAATGAGAATAGCAGTAATAGGGGCACACTGTGTCGGAAAAACCACCATAGTTGAAGAATTGCAAAAATTGCTTTCTGATTATGAGTTTTACTCCGAACCTTACTATGAATTGGAAGAACGAGGCTATCTATTTCCCGAAACGCCAACAATTGATGATTATATCGAACAGTTCGAGTATTCAATAAGACAAATATCAACAAGTGGAGACAATGCGGTTTTCGACCGTTGCTTTGTTGACTTGTTGGCATATATCCAAGCAGTTAGCAAATCGGAAGATATTCAAGCTTTCTATCAAAAAGTTGAAGACATGCTGTCCGAGATTGACCTATTCATATTCGTTCCGATTGAAGAACCTGATAGAATTCCGTGTTCAGAGCTGCCCGAACTTCGACAAGAAGTAAACGAGATTCTGTATGACTTGATTGGAGATCTAGGCATAGAAGCAATAGAGGTTAGCGGAAATATATCACAACGGTTAAATCAAATAAAGAGTAAAACAACAAAGTAACAAAAACAAAAGAGCCTTTGAGGATACCATAAATGTAATGCCTGCAACTGCCGCATAACAGAGATTGTCATAGATAAAGTATCATTAACAGGTAAGCACTTAAAGATGCATTTACATCATAACTAAAACCTAAACGAACTTCTGCCCATCGGTTTCTACCTACCTTTTCGTTGAAGAAAACGAAGAGTTAACCTGTCTGAACGTCCCTTTTTTAAGATTTGCTCTGCATTATTTCTTTCAAAAGAATACAGAGCAAAATAAAACAGGTCTTTAGCTTTACATCTTTTCTTGATGCATGGAGAGATATTTGGCCAATAGTTTTGGTAAATAATAAAATTCTTATAAATTTACTCCAGTAAATAATAACAATTCATTTAGCGTTTATTAATTAATAAATGCAGTGCTTTAAATAATAGCTTAAGTTAACCCTGTATAATATTAATACATTATGAAAGCAAAGTCATTTTTCATTGTTTCCGCTATGGCATTTGTCTTGGCCTCTTGTCATTCAAATCAAGTCAACCAAACGAGGCTACTAACGGCTTCTGTTCGTAAAGCACTTAATTCTCCAACAACCTTGCCTATTGCTGATGAGATAGAGTCCGCTGAATATATCCCCTTAGAAATTACGACTGACGATGCTTCATTAATAGACGGCGTAGTAGATTTTGCCATCACAAGCAAATATATTTATGTATTGGTGGGCAAAGAATCCCGTATCGTAATGTTCGACCGTAAAGGACACTTCCTGCGGACATTCCTTCAACAAGGTCAAGGGCCCGACGAATTTAATGGTATGATAGGTTTTATACAAGCTAACGAGGCTGATAACCGGTTCTATGTCATTGGAAATAAAGTTGGCGTATACACATTGGACGGTACATTTGTGAAAGATTTCCCTATAAATTCACCAATCATCTATGCTCATCACCTCGGTAACAAACGCATCGGCGCCATCGCTATGCCCCTTATGTCCTTCCAGGGGGGGAGTTTTGGTATTGGTATATTTCAAGAAGATGGCAAGGCGATAATTACCAAGAACAACTTCTATTCGCCATTAGTGCCCCGAGAAAATTCGGGCTTTACGTTTGGTATAATGGGGTCACCCTCGGATGAAAAGCAGTCAGTCTTGTTTAAGATGGCTAGCAACGATACCATCTTCCGCTTGTCAGCAGACACCATAAAGCCTGCTTTAGTGGTCAGCTTAAAGAATTCGGATGAAGAGGTAATTCGTGGGCTCAATATTCAAGATATTAAGAAGTTTCCTGCCAACGGTGATATCTTCGTAAACGATATTTTTGAAACATCTCGTCGCTTTTATTTACGCATGTTGCTGAATGAAAAATATTATGTGGCTTCGGTGGACAAACAAAGTGGAGAGACGGTTGTAGAACAGTGTGATGTTCCCGAGACAAGTGCTTACAACTTGGCTGATATCAATATGCAATTGGGCATGGTTGGTAGTAAGGGCTATAACCGGTTCCCGATATGGGGACGCATTTTAGGAAGTAATCTGGTACAGGTTGTTACACCTTACGAGATGGAGAAGTTTAAAGAACAAACAAAAATTACCATACCACAGGAACTACAAAAAAGTAACGTGAATGAAAATCCGATTTTTATCATCTATAAGATAAAACAAGATTATTAACCATCAAAAAAGAAAGAGCATAAGAAGAATGATAGGGAGTAAAACAAGCTGTAAGGCCTCACGCCAAATCCATTGAAAATAAAGGGAAATGAAATTAGAAACAACACATCTAATAATTAGACCGATAACCCTTACAGATAAAAACGAAATATTTAATTGTCGTTCCGATATCGAGACTAATAAATATCTAGGATGGATTCCCAAAACAATTGATGATGTCGAAAACTTTATTGGAAAGATTTCGAAACAAAGGTTATGCAACTGAAGCTGTTAAAAGAGTAATCAACTATTTATTTAAAGAATTGAATAAACAGAACTAACAAAATCCGTTTTATAAATAGAGACTAGATTTAGAATACACGAAGTATCAACGATATAAACAACTATATTTGCAAGAGCTGGCATTCTTATTTTCTGCGGTATCGATGATAAGTTAAAATATTGTCTCTTTCCAAGTTTTTATTTATTCTTTTTCAGATCCATTTGGAGCTGAATACCAATCGAAACGCTTAAATCATTCGCCCATGAATGAGATTTTTTAGTAACTATGACTGGAGGCGTGTCTGGCAACGTTGTTGTATGAATTGCTTTACATGATTGCATCGGACAGCGATAGCTTACATCAAGAATGACACTGCATTTATTTGATGTACGATAACCTATAGATGTTCCTGCATTGAAAAATATGGGTGTTCTGTCTATTTCCAAACGAGTCGTTTTCCCATCAATTGTTTTCGACTTATCAGAAGAACCAGCCGACAGCCACCCTATTCCAGCCCTTGGCATCAATTGCCACCTGTTCTTTTCCACAATATAAGATACTCCAAGTGCTACAGAAGGTTTTATTTTGCTTAAACCAGGAAACAACTCATCGAGAAGAGAGTTACCGATATTCTGAACTAAATCATCGGTTTGTATTTTATAGAAAGAAAGCCCTAAATCAAAATAAGCAAACCAATTACGTGCAAACGCAACATTCATCCGCATGTTAAATTGGGTAGCTACATCCGCTCGTGAGCCAAACCATTCTGAATAATCATTTCCTCCGGTATTAAAATTAGAGCCTAAAGAAAATGACATCATAAACGGTCTCTGCATAGATTCTATTCTTTGTTTGCACTTACTAGTCGTAAAATACTCTTTTTCTTGAGCAGTGGTAGGTATTACCCCTATCACAAATAGATAAAGAAGTAGTATTCCTAACAAAGTTTTTGTTTTCATAAACAAAAATTTTAATGATTCATCTATAAAATACAAGTTTAATAAAAATACTGCATAACTTTGATAACCTATTTATAGGGAATCTTACACAATACAAAACACCCAACTTTACACCCTCAGGTGTAAAATTGGGCATTTGTTTTACAATTGCTGATTCCAGCTTTTCAGCGGAGAGACAGGGATTCGAACCCCGGGTACCTTTCGGTACAACGGTTTTCAAGACCGCCGCAATCGACCACTCTGCCACCTCTCCAGTCGTATATATCAAAGGCTTCTCGTTTGAAGCGGTGCAAAGGTACAACAGTTTTTTGATTACACAAACATTTTAGTAAAAAATAGAAAGAAGGTCATAAAATTGCAGATACCTATTGATAGCTATTTTATGTTGTCCAACATAAAAACAGGCCTAAAGATTAGATGCATATGAAAAAAAGATAGTAATTTTGCACACTCTAAAGGATAACTAACATTACCCACTTAACAAATTAATATTATGGAATTGAACAAAACCTTTATTGACGGGCTTTGGAGCAAAGAAATCAATGTCAGTGATTTCGTGAGTAAAAACATCACGCCGTATTTGGGCGATTCATTTTTTCTGGCAGGACCTACCGAACGGACTAAACACATTTGGAATCTTTGTTTAAAAGCACTCGAAGAAGAAAGAGCCAATAATGGCGTACGTTCGCTTGATAATTGCACAGTATCTACAATTACTTCACATAAAGCCGGATATATTGATCGGGAAAATGAACTGATCGTCGGCCTTCAGACTGACGAACTGCTAAAACGGGCCATCAAGCCTTTTGGTGGCATCAACGTCGTAGCTAAAGCATGCCACGAAAATGGTGTTGAGGTAGACGAAAAGGTAAAAGACATCTTTACGCATTACCGTAAAACACACAATGACGGGGTGTTTGATGTATATACGGAGGAGATTCGCTCTTTCCGCTCTCTGGGATTCCTTACCGGACTTCCTGACAACTATGCCCGTGGGCGTGTCATTGGTGATTATCGCCGATTGGCCCTTTATGGCATTGATCGCCTGATTGAGGCTAAACAGGATGATCTGCATCATCTGAACGGTCCGATGACAGAGGATCGCATTCGTTTACGCGAAGAAGTAGCCGACCAGATTAAGGCTTTGAAAGAAATCAAAGTGATGGGCGAATATTACGGACTGGATCTCAGTCGCCCCGCAACATCGGCTCAAGAAGCAGTGCAATGGGTATATATGGCTTATCTGGCTGCTGTTAAGGAACAAGACGGCGCTGCCATGTCTCTTGGTAATGTGTCTTCTTTCCTCGATATTTATTTAGAATATGAATTGGCACAGGGCAACATTGACGAGAGCTTTGCACAGGAGTTAATCGACCAGTTCGTCATTAAACTACGTATGGTGCGCCACTTACGGATGCAATCGTACAATGATATTTTTGCCGGTGACCCCACTTGGGTAACGGAAGCTCTTGGCGGTCGTTTCAATGACGGACGTGTGAAGGTGACTAAGACTTCATTCCGTTTTCTGCAAACACTGTATAACCTCGGTCCTTCTCCCGAACCAAACCTGACCATTCTTTGGAGTCCGGAACTTCCCGAAGGCTTCAAAGCTTTCTGTGCACAGGTTTCAGTAGATACCAGTTCCATTCAATACGAAAATGATAACCTGATGCGTGAAGTACGCAATTGTGATGATTATGGCATTGCATGCTGCGTGTCTTATCAGGCTATCGGAAAGCAGATTCAGTTCTTCGGTGCGCGTGCCAATCTGGCCAAAGCCTTATTGCTAGCTATCAACGGCGGACGTTGTGAAAACACGGGTACGGTCATGGTGAAGGATATTCCGGTTTTGACCCATGATACCCTGAACTTTGAAGAAGTGATGAACAACTATAAGAAGGTGTTGACAGAAATTGCCCGCGTATACAACGAGGCTATGAACATCATCCACTATATGCACGATAAGTATTATTACGAAAAAGCTCAAATGGCCTTCGTCGATACTAATCCACGCATCAATCTAGCATACGGTGTTGCCGGACTGTCTATTGCCATTGACTCCCTGTCAGCCATCAAATATGCCAAAGTAACCGCCCGTCGCAACGACATCGGACTGACGGAAGGCTTCGACATTGAAGGCAACTTCCCTTACTACGGTAACAATGACGACCGTGTAGATCATTTGGGTGTAGACTTGGTGTACTATTTCAATGAAGAATTGAAGAAATTGCCGATTTACAAGAATGCCCGTCCTACGTTGTCATTGCTCACCATTACTTCAAATGTGATGTATGGTAAGAAAACAGGAGCTACTCCTGACGGTCGTGCCAAAGGTGTTCCTTTTGCTCCGGGCGCAAACCCGATGCATGGACGCGACAAGAACGGTGCGATTGCTTCACTTAGCTCGGTGGCTAAATTGCGTTACCGCGACTCACAGGATGGTATCAGCAATACCTTCTCTATTGTTCCGAAATCATTGGGACCAACCGCAGAAGAACGTGTGGAAAACCTGGTCACTATGATGGATGGTTATTTCACCAAAGGTGCACATCACCTGAATGTAAATGTACTGAATCGTGAGATGCTGGAAGATGCGATGGAACATCCCGAGAAGTATCCACAATTGACTATTCGCGTATCGGGTTATGCCGTGAACTTCATCAAACTAAGCCGTGAGCATCAGTTGGAAGTGATCAGCCGCAGTTTCCACGAACACATGTAATTACAAATCCGGCATGATCAACGTTCATTCATACGAAAGCATGGGTACGTTCGACGGCCCGGGACTGAGACTGGTAGTCTTCTTGCAAGGCTGCCGGTTTCGGTGCCTATATTGTGCTAATCCCGATACCATTGCATTAAACGGAGGCACTCCCACCCCACCGGAAGAGATTCTAAAGATGGCGGTAAGCCAGAAACCTTTCTTCGGTAAAAAAGGGGGAATCACCTTTTCGGGTGGCGAACCGACGTTACAAGCAGCAGCTTTACTACCGCTGTTTGAAGAGCTGAAAGCAAACGACATCCATATCTGCCTCGACTCCAACGGAGGGATCTGGAACGATCAGGTGGAAAAACTTTTGGGACTCACCGATCTGGTCTTGCTGGACGTCAAGGAGTTTAATCCCGAACGGCATTTCAACCTCACGGGAAAGAGCAACGAACAGACTTTGCAGACGGCCAAATGGCTGGAAGAACACCAGCATCCGTTTTGGTTACGATATGTTTTAGTACCGGGATACAGCGATTCCGAGGAAGACATCCGTGGACTGGGTGAGCATTTTGACAGCTACAAAAGCATTCAACGGGTGGAAATTCTGCCATACCACCGTTTGGGTGTACACAAGTACGAAGCAATGGGATGGGAATATAAACTCAAAGAAGTGAAAGAGAACACCCCTGAACAGCTGGAACAGGCTCAAAAATTATTTAATGAATATTTTCAGACGGTAGTGGTAAACTAAATAAAGAGGGGGGAAATCAAAAGCCCTGCATGTTGCAGCTTTGAAACTTTTGCCCGCCTCTTCTCTCTCTAAGCAATATTCTAAATCGACGCGATTAAATCGCATAGAACCTAACGAATCAAGGGTTTAATAACTGAACCGGATACCTGCTTGCAGAGTAAAATCAAATGGATTTTTTTTCCGAATGGTTTCAACAGAAGAACCATCATCAAAGAAGTAAGACACTCCGGGCTCAACATACAATCCCACTCTACGGCTCAATTTATATTGCATACCAAAAGCACCCAATAACGAGAGCTGAAGCGGTCCCACCGTTTCCTTGTAAGAGCCAATCTCTCCATAAACACATTTTTCCACCATAGCACCGGTAGACAAATACAATAGGAAATTGCTTTTATCGAGGAAACTCCAATTAAATCGCAGTGGTATTCCTACGTAATGCAAGTTCTGTTTAACCAAATCAGAACTTCTATTATACCGAATTTCAGACGCTAATAAAGTGTAGGTAAGACCGGTTTCAACAGAGAAGTTTCCATATAGTCCTTTTCTGACGGAAATTCCAAAACTAACCGGCTGTTTATGATTAATCTCGGCTACACCACCGGTTGCATGCAAATAAGGTATTCCATTTCTAAAAAACACCTGTTCGCCTTCCGGTATGGTTACCGCCCCATGAGACATATCCACGAGACTCAAATTGCTTCCTAACCACGAACTAGGATCATCCATGGCATAATCATTGCTATTTGCATTGCCAGTTGATGCAAGAGCTCCGGCATTCGCCATGGAAACGCCAAAAGACCAACCTTCTTTTTGGGATGCATTCTTTTCTCCTAACGGTAGTTGGAGCTTATCTTTACCCGAAGGACGATAAGTCGCCCGTCTTTCTTTTTGACGTTCCGATGCTGTTGGTGACGATTTAGACTCTTCACTGGACTGTTGAACCTGATATTCTTTATGTTCAGTAACATCCTGATCTGCCTGCGATACTTTCTCAGTGGCCTTATTCGCGTCATTCAAGCTATTCTCTGGTAATTGTGCTTTTTCTCTTTCAACAATCTGTTCATCATTAGTCTCCATGTTCCGGGCAATAAGCAACTGGGAATGAGGCATCCTATCCCCTGATTGTTTCTGGACCGGAGTGGATTTTCCCGTCTGTACATCCGCCTCCGTCTTATCGGGCAAAGCATCCGGCAAGGCAGCCAATGCAGGCTTTGCGGCATGCTTCATTTCATCTGCCACAGGGCTCTGCAAGAACCATAAAGTAACCGATGAAATGGCTACGATAAGTATTGCGGCAGCCGTCACAGCCCAACGCCGGAATGCTATCCGCCGGGAAATGCTGAACTTCCGAGGAGGAGAAGCAGACAGCTTTCTTTCCAGCTGCTCCCATCCTTTACCGGATACCGGTTCGGAATAATCATCCAACCGCTCCTTAAACCTCTTTATCCATAATTCATCTTTCATCTTCCAATCTTTCCTTTAAGCATTTTCTTTCACCCATGCTTTTACCTTTGCCGCTAACGCAGCTTTAGCGCGCACTAACTGCGACGCCGATGATTTCTCATTAATGCCCAAAACCTGAGCTATTTCTTTATGGGACTTTCCTTCAAAAATATATAAGTTAAACACGGTACGATACCCTGTGGGTAGTTCTCTAACAAACTGCAGCAAGACACTCTCCGGTATGACATCTACCATTGAGGAATCGGGTTCATCGTACATATCGGGAAAGTCACTCACTTCAACCAATTGATTCATCACATCATTCTTTCGCAAATATTGTAACACCGTATTTACCATTATACGCTCCATCCATGCCCTCAAAGAACCATCTCCCCGCCACGTGAATTTATCAAAGGAATAAAAAATCTTTAGGAAGCCATCGTGCATCAAATCTTCAGCAGTTTCACGATTACCAGCATAACGGAGACACACCGTCAACATACGGCCGGCATAGCGTTCATACAATTCCTTCCGGGCAAGGTTATCCCCTTGCCCGCACCGTTCCGCCAAATCCTGCTCTTCCATTCTCTTTCTCAACACGTGTTTACTCCCTAAATGCAACAAAGATAAAAATACTGCATAAAAGAAACAAGCTTTAACTCTTTGAGTTATTTAACAATCTATTGTGCAGTAAATTACCACTCGCTGGATTTTAAGTACGTAAAGCCCAAAGAAGCTTTGCCACATTAGTAGAAAACGAATTGCACTAAAAAAAGAAAGGAAGTGGAAAACTGAATAAAGAGCTATACCAAAGATGGTGTATTAAATGTTCATTTTCGGCTAAAGGAACAAAAGCCTGGGCAAAAATGATGAAACAGCAACCTATCGCTGACAGAACGTTTTTAAATAAAACAACTAAATAAAAAACCTCAACTAATGAAAAAGCTAAGATTCACCTTAATAACATGTTTACTGATGGCACTAGCAATGCCAGTCATCCAATCTTGTCTAAACGACTGGAACGACAATGATTACAATAATACTTCGCTCACTATTGGCACGTTGAAGATTATTGAAGGCAAAAATTATTATTTTAATCTGGATGAAGGAGGTAAAATGTATCCCGGAGATACAACTTATGTCCACAACTATTCACTAGTAGATGGGCAGCGGGTATTCATCCACTTCCAGCTGTTGAGCGAAAGTGTAACCGGGTACGACTACAACGCCCAAATTTACAGAATAGAGAACATCCTGACAAAAAACATCATCCCACTGACGGAAGCAACAGCTGACAGCATAGGAAACGATCCCATCAATGCCACAGACATATGGATTGCCGGAGGATGCCTAAATATACAGTATCAATTATACTACAGTCCGAACGCCGACAAAAGACATATGCTAAACCTTGTAACTAACGAAACGTCAGGAACATCAACTAGCGACGAAAACTATGTTGATCTGGGATTTCGCCATAATGCATATAATGATATGAAACAAGAACTTGGATGGGGAGTCGTTTCATTTAAACTGGACAATATAGCCAACCAGACAAAAGGAAAAAAAGGATTGAAAGTACACGTCAATACCATCTATGATGGCGAACGCATCATAACCATTGATTTCCAAACAACGACCAATCAGAGCAAGAATGAAATTAAGAACCATCTACAAGTGAGCTCGTCACAACTCTCCTTCTAATTATATGAGAGAGAGTCAGAGACGTTAAAAACAACGAAATACTCTTGCTACAAGATATCTTAACGGAGATATTTTCATAGAATCAGAGCTTTTGACACCCCTTCCTAAAAGAGGCTACTCTAAAAAGTCTGTCCCCTCATTTGGGCATTTTCCGAGCAATCCTATTTATTCTGCAAGGGATTAAAAACACTAAACCGAACTAAGAGGCAGGGTCATTCAATTGAATAACCCTGCCTGTATAATTATAAAAGACACTATTCCCAAATCTTTGTTGGAAGAAAGCATATTGGTCTACCCCGGTGCAATGGCATACCCCGATCTGACACGGAGCATCTTTTTGCAAATAGTCTGCAATGATCTCAAATTTCTGCTGACCGGCATTGTGAATGTGAAAACCTCCCAGCAACAACTGACAGGGAAGATAAAGAAAACTTTTCCGCACCGTACGCATGATATTCGTGATGCCACGATGAGAGCATGCACTTATCACGGAAATTCCCCGGGCATCTGTTAGCACCAGCACCAATTCATCCTCAAACGTGTCCAAAAGCATTCCTTCATTGCGACAAACCAGAAAATGATCAAAGTGAGTATCTTCTGCATTAGAAATCTCAATCAAGGGAACAGCAAACACATTAGGCACAATCTCTGTTGTCTTGTCTATAAAATTAAAGCGGGACAAATCCAAATCCCGGGCATTCGTTATGCCATTCTCCCGTTCCCCCTTAAATTTAGGATAGAGAATCTCATGCTTGCATATAACGGTAGCTTTTGCATTCAGCTTTAGAAAAGAACGCAAACCACCGGTATGGTCACTATGTCCATGAGATAAAATGAGATAGTCCACCTCTTCCAGGTTGATGTTCAAGAACCGGGCATTACGAATAAATAAGTCAGAAGCGCCCGTATCAAAAAGGAGTTTATGGGCAGGCGTCTCTATGAAAAGCGAAAGCCCGTGTTCCGATTGGAGTTGACGTCCATAAACGCAATTTTCCACAAGAGTTGTTATTTTATACATAAGCGACTTGCAATTAAAGCCTCCGAAGAATGATCCCGGCAAATAGCAACTATTTATGATTACAAGAATTTGTTCCCGTCTGCAAAGTCTGCGCTATAAAATCCATAACCAGCTCTTTAGCAGGCTTAACGGGAACACCAATATGAAGTTCCACACCTTGTCCGGCAAACAACTGCTTTGCTTTTTCGCCAATACCTCCGCAAATCACATCGGTAGCCCCCTGTTCTTTTATCCACTTGGGGTACAGTCCGGGTTCATGTGCAGGTGGCACTATTTCTTTTTCAGCAACGATTTTATCATTTTCCACATCTATCATGGCAAACGATTCACAATGACCAAAATGTCCGCATAAAACACCTTTTTCCAAAGGAACTGCAATTTTCTTTTTCATCTTGTTTTTTATCTAGTTAATAAAACGATTATTTCATATTCTAATATTAAATCTACAAACCTATTTAAAGTCCATTGGGATGAGAAGCTGCCTTTAAACTTAATCAGGGATCCTTTCCATCCCCCTTCAGTCCTAACCTCTCTTTACAAGTGGTCTCTTAAAGAAGGATTATCTTCTACAATTATTCCGACCTCTCCTTCTTCCGCGATTACAACCTGTTTCAATGCCCAAGACACCATTGGTAGCCGAAGGAAGATAAGCTGTAACGTCGTGACTACCACACAAGGTACATTCAGTAACCTCATTCTCGCCTACTCTATTAAAGAAGCATCCACAAACCGCACAAGAATACCAATCCTGATCATACTCCACCTTGCCTCCTTCAATAATGATTTTTCGTCCTTCCACAAAAGCCGTTGCTATTTTTTCCCTCGCTGACATATAAATACGGGTAAAAGTAGGACGAGATACCTGCATTATAGCAGCAGATTCGCATTGATTATGCTTCTCATAATCGTTTAAACGTAACGCTTCATACTCTTCGCAAAGCAAAAACACCGCTTCTCTTTTAGCGGAAGACGCACCGCCATACGGTTTGAAGCCCGATATAGACGGAGCTTGCAGCACTTTTCTTATTTTTTGTGGTCTGGCCATAACAACTATCTTAAGATATTACGTTTAATCAGTTTTTCTAATAAATAAACTCACTGTTTTCATTGATAAAGACTATCAATTACGTAAAGTTATGAACTATCGTTCAATATTGCAAATAAAAGACGAGACGTTTAAGTATTATAAACATTAAATATAAATTAAATGAATAGGAATAATACCTGATTTATCACCCTGTCTGGAAAGTAAAAGCCTTATGATTAAAGCGACGCTGTGCCAGCATTTCCCAAAATATTGGATATTAAAAACTTGACTAAACAAAAAGCACCCGGAAAAGACTAGTGAGCCTCCCCCGGATGCTTAATTCGTAAAGCAAATATCACGCTTGTCTGCGGAGAGACGGGGATTCGAACCCCGGATACCCTTTAGGAGTATACACGCTTTCCAGGCGTGCCTCTTCAACCACTCGAGCATCTCTCCTTGAAATAAATCCCATTAAAAAAGCAGCTCTACTAAGCTGCCGGATTACGAAGTGCAAAAGTATAAATACTTTTTGGATTCGCCAAATTATCAATCTACAATCTTGCAACCTCTACAATCCCCGTCGTCATGGAGTATACAAGGCCCAATTAGTCGATAAATCGGCTATATCATCCAAAATTACCACAAATTCCACCTTTTTTATCTGAAGTAAATTTCTTTAATTTGCAAAAAAAACAAAATGCCCAAACATCTATTTGTCTTCATCCTTTTTCTACTTATAAGCCTCTGTAACCACGCACAGGATCGTAAGAAAGTAGCATTAGTCCTTGGCGGGGGAGGTGCAAAAGGTGCTGCGGAAGTAGGAGTCATAAAAGTGTTGGAAGAAGCAAATATACCAATAGACTACGTCGTGGGAACAAGTATCGGAGCAATCGTCGGTGGACTCTATTCCATAGGCTACGATGCACACGATCTGGACAGCCTCTTTCAAGGGCAGGACTGGCTATTTCTGCTTAGCGATCAAGTGAAACGAAAGGATAAAAACTTCCTCTCCAAAGAAGAAAAAGATACCTATGTATTAAGCATACCTTTTTCTTTTAAGAAAAAAGCAACATTCCCCACAGGCTACGTCGTAGGACAAAATGTTGTCAACCTCTTCTCACGCCTGACCGTAGGATATCACCAAATGGATTCATTCAAAAAGCTACCTATACCCTTTTCTTGCGTCACCGTTGACATCCTCAGTGGAAAGGAAGTTGTCTTATCCTCGGGATCGTTGCCAATGGCAATGCGTGCAAGCATGTCCATACCCGGTGCATTTGTCCCGGTGGAATGGAACGATATGATGCTGATAGATGGTGGTGTACTCAATAACTTCCCGGTTGATATAGCTCGGAAAATGGGTGCTGATATCGTTATCGGAATAGACTTGAGTAACGGCTGGAAAAATAAAGATGAATTAACTTCCATACCTGCCGTACTCGACCAAATAATCAGCATCATGGGACGAGAGAAATATAAAGTAAACCGCCATGCCGCCGATCTGTATATTCACCCGGAGTTGAAAGAATATAATGCCACCAGTTTCCAGCCGGCAGCTATTGATACCATGCTGATCCGCGGCGAAAATGCAGCTCGAAAAGAATGGAATAACCTGATTGCTCTGCGTCACACCATCTACAATGGAAAGGAGCCATCCGCCCAACAATACCTCTCTGAAAAAACCAAAATTGTAAGGACAGACAGTTTTCCTATAAAGCACATTATATTCAAAGGAATAAATAAAGAGGAAGAAGAATGGATACGCCGGAAAATTCATTTAAAAGAAAACGCCAATATCCATCTTGCTGATATAGACCGAAGCCTTTCTACCTTACAAGGTCTGAGCATTTTTTCAAAAGTAGAATACCAACTGGCCAATTCCACTCCATACGATCTTATTTTCACATTGGAAGAAAAGAATGACAAGCGCATTAATATTGGTGGACGATTCGATAGCGAGGACGTTTTTAGTGTTCTTTTAAATGTTTCTAATCGCCAGGCACTATCCAAAGGTCATCATTATGCCTTGACCACACGCATAGCCCAAAATCCTTATTTACGGGTGGACTACACCTATGGTGGACTGTATGAACCGGGGATAGGTTGTACTTACTTAATGCGTTATAACAACTTTGACGCTTATTCATACAGCAAAAAAATAGATATTCCAGACTTCCTTTCACAAGAACTGTCACTCTATTACACGCAGTCGATAGGCAGCTTCCGAATGCAACTGGGTGCACGTTATGCTTTCTTTAACTATCATGGATATTTCGGAGATCAACAGGAAAAAATCAGTCCGGACCATTTCATAAATTATTATGCAAACTTCCTTCTAGACACTTATGACCGTAAATACTTCCCTGAACGTGGGGGAAAAGTTCATTTGGAAAGTATCCTTCATACTGATAATGGTGCGTCCTATGATGGCAATGGTCCAATCGGAAGCATATTGGTACATGCAGAAACAGCCTTACGGCTCTCTCCCACCCTCTGCATGATTCCCGCAGTGAAAGGCCGGTTTCTTATGGGAAGCAATATCCCTTACATATACCGTAACTATGCAGGCGGAACTTTTGATAACAACTATTTATCTCAACAAATAGCATGGGAGACGGTCAACAACCTCCACCTGCTTGATAATCAGTTTCTGGCTACCAAACTTGCCCTTCGTTACCGAATAAAGAAAAAGTTATACATCACAGCACTAGGAGAATATGGCAAGGAAGCACATAAATTCAGTTCACTCTATAACGGAGATGATTTATGGGGATATGCCCTTCGTGCATCATACGATTTCATCATCGGGCCAATAGCGCTACAGGTAAACTATTCCAATTTATATAAGAATGTAGGGGTTTACCTAAATGCAGGATTCCAGTTTTAAGGTAAGCTCTTAACTGCAACGCTTTGATAATCCATATTTTTCTCAGCAGAGAGAGTCCGAATAATTCATCTCTACAAGGATTACAACAATGAGTCACTTGTGTAGCTAAGCATGCTTCGCGAAGAGCATAGCTTACAAATGCAAGTAAAGTGTCCATTCCATTAATGAGTATTTGTTATAAATGTCTCTTTTTTCCAAAAGCATTGTAATGAAAAGGATTAACTTTGCATCCAATGGAACGCTTCAATATCATACAACCCTCTACAGTGCTTTCACCCTATGTCAAGCACTATTGGTTATTAGAAAGTGACGATGTCATCAACTCACAGAGGGTAATTCCAAGCGGAAACATTGAATTACTGTTTCACCGGGGTTGCCCCATGAAGCGTGACGGACAGATCATTCCGGTAACTTCACTTTCCGGACAATCCCTTTCATTTGCCGATCTAAAGCCAACAGGAACGGTCAATATGATTGCTATCGTTTTTCATCCGTTTGGGGCAAAGGCTTTCATTGAGTTGCCAATCTACGCACTATCAAACCTAATCGTTTCGGCAGACGACTTAAACATTAGTTCTCTGAAAGATCTGGAAGATCAAATTCTCAATACTGTCGACGATAACAATTGCATACGACTCATTGAATCCTTTTTAATCAGTCGCCTCAATCCGTTTAAAGAATATAACTACAAGCGAATGGTGGCAGCAGTAAATGCCATTAATTTCTCCAACGGAGAGCTTTCCGTTTCCCATCTCGCAGAAACAGTGGCGCTGAGTAAAAAACAATTCCAGCGAATTTTCAGCGAACACGTAGGTGCAACTCCTAAAGAGTTTATGCGGATTGTCCGGTTTCATAAAGCGCTTTATACCCTCCAAAACAATCCAACAATGAATTTTACCACACTTGCATATGAGTGCGGATACTATGATCAGGCGCATATGACCAATGAATTTAAACTCTTTTCGGGATATACTCCCACTCAGTATATAGCTGTCTGCGCTCCATATTCTGATTATTTCTCCTATTAAGTCTCTTTTTTCCAAGTTTATAGATCTTCGTCATTCTACCTTTGCATTGTCAATAAGACACAAAACAATAAAAGTAAAAATGATGAAGTATTTAGTTAAACTTATTGAGATTCCGGCAACAGACTTTGCGCGCTCAGTTCGGTTCTACGAAACGGTATTGGGTATCAAACTAACAGTTTGCGATAGCTGCGAAAACGAGAAAATGGCTTTCTTCTCTGATTTTTCTTCCGGACCGAATGTAGCCATCTCATGGGCACCCGATTTCCATCCATCAAAAGACGGAGCGTTAGTCAGTCTGAACGTTGAAAGCATTGAGACAGCCCTCAATCACATCAATGCAAACGGAGGTAAAACCATACGTCCCAAGACAAAGATCGAAGCGGATGGCATGGGATACTTCGCCCTGTTCTTAGACAGTGAAGGCAACACCGTTGGACTTTACGCCGACAAATAGCGTAGTCAGAAGGTTTCCTGTTCGCTTAAAAGCAGGAAACCTCTTACAAGATTACAATCGGTCCGGCTTTGTCCCGGAAGAACCAGACTATAACTAACAAGAAATTCTTTCATTCTTTATACTTCTAAAATTTAGCAGCAAAGATACAGCAGGAATGCTGTTTATTCTTTAACTACCAGAATGTACCTTTCAGTGCCAAATTTGTTCCTTTCGCAAGAATCCCACTTGCTATAATCTTCAAAACCCTCCAAATTTGCTGTCGAAATTATAAACAATAAAAGTTATAAAAATGAAGTACATAAAAAAGACATTTATCCTTTGCGCACTGTCAATCGCAACCATTTCTTGCGCTTCACAAAGAAAAACAGTTATCGTACAAAAACCATATTCGAAAACGGTCATTGTTAGACGGCCTGTAGTCTATGTATCTCCCAAACCTGTTGTCATCCCAAGGACTGTAACCACACGGGTAGTGATACCTCCACCTCCACCGCCGGTCAAAACAACTGTCATTGTAAACAGGGCACCTTCCCCAACAGTAAGTAAAATAGTTGTTATCAGAAAATAATCAAACTATACCATGATGAGAATAATTAAAATTAAAAACAAAATGAGAAAAATAAGATGCTTTACACTAATAGGTTGCCTCGCTATGGGAGCAGCTCTTACACTTACTTCGTGTGACGAAGACTCTAAATATGTATGTACGAATGAACATTGGGTGGAAAGAGCCACCATCATTCCGGGTGCAAATAATGACTTTACGTTGCAAACAGACGGAGGACGTAATCTTACGGTCGTTTCAAATTATACAGGATACAACGCACAGCAAGAATATCAACGGGCTTTTATCAAATACACCCTATTGGACAAAAATGAAGAAACGGGTGTTTACAAAGCGAACTTGTATGGCGTAGAAAACATTCTAACGAAAAATATTGTTGAATTAACAACCGATAATGAAGAAGACATGGGCAGCGATCCCGTTCATTTGTATCACGTTTGGTGCGCAGGTGGATACTTAAACGTCAATTTCGGATTTAATTACGGAGGAACAGTTACCCATACGGTAAATGTTGTAAAAAACACTATAGAAACATATCCCGATGACGGTAAGATATATCTTGAGTTTCGTCATAATGCATTTGGTGACCCGCAAAATGTAGCGCGCCTTGGAACAGTATGTTTCGACCTTAGGTCTTATGCACAAGAAGAGGGTCGCTTGGTAACTTTCGTCATTAAATTTAATGAATTCGGCTCAGAGAGTTCTTATGAAATCAAATATGATTTTAAGACAGATAATGCGGCTCCTCAGGAAAGTAACAACTATTTTGGAGAATTAGGATATGAATAAGTTTACTTTGACAATAATGTCTTATTTACTGTTTACATGGGCATTGCCGACATTTGCTCAACAGGAAAAAGAGTTATCATCTCATCATAAAGAGGGAGTGATATCCAAATTGGGAGACAAGCCCGATTATAGCAACCTGTTCTATTGGGCGGCATCACCTTACAAAAAGGATATGTCAGACAGTATTCCAGATTTTCTGAAAGATGAAACCAGATCAGATTCAGCGGATGTATTTTTCATTCATCCTACGACTTATGTAGGATCTGCAGACAGTGAGAATGCTCACGACGAAGAGCCGAATCGCAGGGAAGTTTTCGCAGCAATACGTCATTTATCATGGAATGCAGATTTATCAGACACATACGTCAATGGACGGACAGACAACCGTGTTTTACTCAATCAGGCCACCGTCTTCAATGGCAGTTGTCGCATCTATGCCCCACGCTATCGTCAAGCAAGCATCAAAGCGTTCTTTGTTCCCAATACCGAATCGGCACAAAAGGCCTTTGACATTGCCTATCAGGATATAAAAGCTGCTTTTGAGTACTACATGAAATATGAAAACAAAGGTAGACCGATTATTATCGCATCGCACAGTCAGGGAACTATTCATGCCATACGTCTGCTTCAAGAGTATTTTGACGGAAAGCCTTTGCATTCACAGTTGGTTTGTGCATATCTCATCGGTTGGCCAGTACCTGAAAATGCATTTCAATCCATACACTTAAGCACCACACCGGATGATACAGGTGGTTTTGTTGAATGGAGAAGCTACCGAAAAGGTGTAGTGAATGACCGTATAAAGAAATCGTTATGCATCAATCCACTAACATGGACAACTTCTGCGGATGAGGTTTTTAAAAAGCCTGGTGATGGCGTTTTTGTCAACGGAAAAATGATAAACCCAAACAACATCAGTGTTTCAATAAATGCACCTGTCGGAGTCCTTTGGGTTTCAGTACCAAACATGAAAGACGAGAGAAT
>JALCME010000034.1 GCA_022648295.1 Bacteroides sp.
TTGTATTGTACTGGAAATAGTTGACAACTTCGTATGTTATACCTAAATTAGTTCACTCAATAGTTTTCTAAACCTGAAAAAGTTCACTTTCTATTCTTTTACGCCTAAAAAAGTTGTCACATAAGTCAGTTCTGCAAATATATACATCTTCTTTGTACTATGCAATGCCCAATATGGTAAACTTCGCTTGACAATAAAAGATCATCGGTCGGGGATCGCCCCAGCGGCAAGGGGCGAGACCACTCGTCCCGACGAGCGAAGGGTTATATTGTGAACTTCTTTGGTTATCTCAACGTACTCCATTGGAGTTCTCATCTGGATACCTTGATGTGGTCGCACATAGTTGTAAGCATATACAGCATCATCAATACGCTTGCTCAGCTGCTCAAAACTTTCATCAGCACAATCGAAGAGCCATCCATTCTTGATTGTATTGTTCATCCGTTCAGCCAGTGCGTTATGTAAAGGGTCTCCGCACTGTGTCATACTGATGTTGATCTGATTTTCTTTCAGTATATCTACATATAAGTTTGAGCAATATTGTACACCGCGATCGGAATGGTGTATCAGATTGCTTAAATCCATATTGTGCTCATTATAAAACTCTATGGCCATTTTCAAAGCCTTTATAGGTCCTTCTGTTTCAAGAGTTTTGCAAAAGGCGTATCCCACAATAGCCCGACTAGCTGCATCGGTGAGCAGGGACAAGTAAGCCCAGCCCTCGCGAGTGGATACATACGTTATATCCGCTACCGCCATCGCCCCCAAATTGGTGGCTACAAATTTAGGAGTAACATTGAGTAAGTCGGGATATATATAATAATTATGATTAGAGATCGTCGTTCTGGGTCTCATGCGCTTAGTACGTTGAGATAAACCATTCGCGCGAAGGATCCTATAACATTGATCTCTGCCAATAACCATTTTATCTCCGAACTTACGAATGCAGCAGGCATAAAGTTCACGCATACCAGCTTTAGGCATGATTTTACGCAGCTCATTACAATATAGAACGATACTTGAGGTGAGAATATCGATCTCAACTCTTCGATTAACATGTTTATAATAACCTTGTCTGGTTATGCCGAAGTAATCACAGAGGAACTGCAGGCAGCCGCGCATTGGCTCAACGGAGTTCTTCTGTAACAAGGTGTCGATTACTTGGCATCGGAGTTTTTTCGTACCTTGATGTGGTAGGTTGACTCTGTTAAGTTTATAAGTTCTTCGCAAGCTTCATGACGCAGGCTCTCCTGCTGGAGGGCACGCTGAAGTTTACGGTTCTCGGCACGCAATTGAGCCAGCTCGTTTTGAAGCTCAGTAAGTGACTCATCGGAGTGATTACTTAATGATGTGTGTGATTTACCCATTTCCTTATCTTCGATTTGGTACTTCTTAAGCCAAATGCTCAATAGCCTACTACAAACGCCTGTACGTTTGGCAAATTGATACTTCGTTTCTGAACTTGATAAATACTCACGAAGATAAGACTTTCGTTCAAATTCCGTGTAAGGGGTGTACTTCTTTTTTAATTCATTCATCTTTCTTTTTAATTAAAGAAGTGTCAACTTATTCAGTACACTACAAATTGTATTGTATGACTATACCTGGAAAGGGTTTACACTTTATGGTTAATATTTCCTGATTCAGTATACAGAAAACGGAAAGCTTTCCTGGTTTACTATACATTCCTTTCAATTCTTTCCTGGTTGACTTTACAGGTTCTCCAAACAGTTCCTGATTTGCCATACACAGGAATAATATTAGACAAATAGTTGTATACGGAAACTTTCACGATTTCAAAGTTAAATAAATACGATTAAATTAGAAAAGCGACATAAATTCCGCTTTTACCCGTAATATACCCGTAATAAACAGAAAAGGCCTCATAAACTATTAGTTTACAAGACCTTAACGACTATAAATGTACTCGAAGCGGGACTTGAACCCGCACAGCCGCAATGGCCAAGGGATTTTAAGTCCCTCGTGTCTACCGATTCCACCATTCGAGCATCCTATATCATTTTCATTGAGCGGAAAACGAGACTCGAACTCGCGACCCTAACCTTGGCAAGGTTATGCTCTACCAACTGAGCTATTTCCGCAGCTTTTTCAAAGAACGCGTGCAAAGATAAAGAGTTTCCCCGTTACAGCCAAACTTTTTGAGCGGAAAAGTTGATTTTTATTAGTAACAGCCTGGCACTAATACAGAGTCCAAGCATCTCTTGCATAAGAAAAATCTTACGCATGCTCGTACTCCTGCAATTATGACCTACCAAGCAAGACACTCTCTGCCGTTTCCATACAATGGAAATTAAAACCATTCACTATTTGTTGCATGAGGGCAGAAATCTCATCGTTACAAAGATTACCAATGCTTCCTTCGTGTGTGTGATGCACTTCCTTATTAGGAGAGAAATTACCCGCCTCAATATCCAGCCCCACTTTCTTATATGCATCACGAAAAGGCATTCCCTCACGTGCCAAACGGTTGACCTCTTCCACACTAAAGATTAGCTGATATTTATCATCATCAAGAATGTGTTCATTCACTTTGATTTTATCCATAATATAGGTTGCCATATCCAAACAATCTTTCAATTCCTGAAAGGCGGGAAGAAAAATTTCCTTTATAATCTGCAAGTCACGGAAATAACCGGACGGTAAATTATTGGCAATCATCATTATTTGCTGTGGAAGAGCTTGTATCTTATTACATTTAGCACGGGTCAGTTCAAACACATCCGGATTTTTTTTGTGAGGCATAATGCTGGAACCAGTAGTACATTCATCTGGAAGTTTCACAAAACCAAAATTCTGACTATTGAATAAACAAGCATCGAAAGCCATCTTGGAAAGAGTTCCGGCAATAGTCGCCATTGCAAAAGCAACATTACGCTCCATTTTGCCACGTCCCATCTGGGCATAAACCACATTATAATCTAAAGAATCAAATCCGAGCAGCTGGGTAGTCATAGTACGATTCAATGGAAAAGACGAACCATAACCGGCAGCAGACCCTAGTGGATTGCGATTGCACATCTTAAAAGCAGCTTGTAGAAAAAGCATGTCGTCGGCCAAACTTTCAGCATAAGCTCCAAACCACAAACCAAAGGATGAAGGCATAGCAATCTGCAAATGGGTATACCCGGGCATCAACACATTTTTATAACGCTCACTCTGTCTTATCAGAACGTGAAATAATTGTTCCACGGATTCGGCTATCTCTTTTATCTCCGCACGGGTAAAAAGTTTCAAATCGAGTAGAACTTGGTCATTGCGCGAACGTCCGCTATGTATTTTTTTACCAACATCACCTAATTTACGCGTCAGTAACAGTTCAACCTGTGAATGCACATCCTCCACTCCCTCTTCTATAACAAACTCTCCTTTCTCAGCAGTTGCATAAATATTCTTCAACTCAGCAAGCAACTGAGTAAGTTCTTGTTTTGTCAACAAATCAATGCTCTCAAGCATGGTTATATGAGCCATAGACCCAAGTACATCATACTTAGCCAAATAGAGATCCATCTCACGATCGAGTCCCACCGTAAAGCGTTCAATATTCTTATTTACCTGAACGGATTTCTCCCAAAGTTTTTGAGCCATTTTATCGTTAATAATTAATCATAGCCAACATATCAGCCATCTTCTCCAATCCTTCCTGCAGAGGTTTCTGAACCATCCCTTTCATAAACGGATTTAGCTCCGCCCCGATAGTAAGTTTCATCTTACATTCGGTTTCGTTCACAGGCAAAAGCTGTATCCACAAATTAAATGGTAAAGGAGAAGAAGTTGTAGCAAATTTAATGCATTTACAAGGTTCTTTTTCTACAATTGTCAAAGTAATCTTGCCTACAGGAGGAACTTCTATAGTTAGGTTTTCTTTATCAAAGCTCAAATTTTTCACTTTATCCGAAGGTAAACGATCTTTTACCTTTTCCAGATTATTTAAATCGGAAAGCTTCTCGTAAACAAGCTCCTGAGATGCAGATATTACTTTAACAGCACTTTCAAATTTCGTCATTAACTTATAACCTTTATAAACAACAAAAAGAACTATCCGGACAAAATCATCCGAACGGCTCTTTCGTCATGAGTTATCTATTCCTTTATTTATTTATCGTTCCGCATCCCAATGTGCCGGATCTTTACGCCATTCATCAAGCGTCTTCACATCTTCCTCTTCAATATAGCCCGTACGAAGAGCCACTTCCAAGACAGCTTCATAGTTTGTCAAAGCAACCAAAGGAACCTTTGCTTCTTTAAATGCCTTTTCCGCCACAGGAAAGCCATACGTATAAGCTGCTACCATACCTATGACTTCACACCCGTCACGACGAATAGCTTCCACAGCTTTCAAACTACTGCCTCCTGTCGAAATCAAATCTTCAACCACCACAACTTTCATTCCAGGACGAAGCTCACCTTCTATTAAATTCTCCAATCCATGATCCTTCGGTGTAGAACGCACATACACAAAAGGCAAATTCAATGCATCTGCAACCAAAGCCCCCTGGGGAATTGCACCGGTCGCAACACCGGCAATAGCATCTACCTGCCCGAAGCGTTCCAATATTAAACGAGTAATTTCAATCTTTACAAAATTCCGCAAAGAAGGATAGGAAAGGGTTTTACGATTATCGCAATAAAAAGGAGATTTCCAACCGGAAGCCCAAGTAAATGGATTCGCTGGTTGTAGTTTAATCGCTTTTATTTTCAGCAACTTCTCTGCAAATAGTCTTTCTAAAGTTTTCATAACTAATAACTATTATGATAAATATGCCACAAAAATACAGAAACACAATGAAAATAAAAAAAAGAATAACAAGATTTTTTATAGTTCAGACCCTTTTTCATCAGAAAGTGATACATAGCGACAAATATCTTTCATTTCGAAACCTCTACTCAACGCAAAGCGTATCAATTTTCCATTCAGTTCGTACTCACTCTGTGCACGAAGACTTTTCTTTTTTGCCTCCAATAACCTCTGCAAAATAGAGAGATATTCATTTTCATCAATCTCACTAATAAAACGCATAGAAAGACCATCAGGTATTTTTTTCATTCTAAGCGCTTGAAGAATCTTCACTTTCCCCCATTTTGCAAATCGATACTTATCATTAATAAAAGCACGGCAAAAACGTTCCTCATCAATATAGCTTTCTTCTTGTAAACGCTTTACCACTCTATCTATACTATCATACGCAAGCCCCCATCGCCGCATCTTTTCAATGACTTCTGAACTACAGTGTTCAGCAACAGAACAATAAGAGGCCACTTTACTAAAAGCCTCTGTTTCAGTTATTTCCTTCATTTTTCAGCAATTACAAACCGGTCATTACCGGATATATCTTTTTTCAAACTAGCATTTTTATATCCTAACCCACAAAGCATAGCAACTATTTCTGCTCCATAAGCACGATTAACTTCAAAAAAAATCAAACCTTTTAGTTTCAACACTTTCAATCCTAATGAGGCAATACAACGATAAAAGCAAAGAGGATCTGCATCTGGCACAAACAAGGCTTGCACAGGTTCCCAATCCAAAACATTCCGCTCCATCTCATTTTTTTCCATTTCAGTGATATAAGGAGGGTTGCTCACTATAACATCATATTGTTCTATTCCGTCAGGATGATAATCAAAAACATCCTGTTGTTTAAAACAAACATTCGTCTCCCATCTTTCATTATTAATACGAGCTACGGCAAGTGCATTCTCTGAAATATCCCAAGCCGTAACTCGAGCAGAAGGTAACTCTTTTGCTAACGTAATTGCAATACAACCGCTGCCTGTCCCAATATCTAAAATTTGAGAATTAGGATCAATACGGTCTAATATCAGTTCCACAAGTTCTTCTGTTTCCGGACGGGGTATCAAAACATCTGGAGTTACTTTAAATAAACGTCTCAAAAAGTGCGCTTCCCCCTGTATATATTGTATTGGCTCTAATTTACATAAGCGAGAAAGAATGTTATTCAATTCATATTCAGCCTTTGCAGATATTGTTATATCTTTGCCTAAATAATAGTCAATTGCACTCTGCCCCAATATTTCACACCAGATAAGTTTGGAAAGATTGCCGGTTTCTGACGAAGAATAGTAATCTTGTAGCTTGTGACGAATATAAAAAGCAGAAACAATCATAGACAGACATTTTGAAATGCAAAAATAAGAATTATCCAAAGAAGAAATAGCATGGAAGAAGAAAAATACATGTGGCGTTGCATTCAGTTAGCCCAAAACGGTTTATGTAATACCCCTCCCAACCCAATGGTGGGTGCTGTCATTGTGTATGAAGGGGAAATTATAGGTGAAGGCTATCACGTTCACTACGGAGGCCCGCATGCTGAGGTAAATGCAATCTGCTCGGTTAAAAATCAGGCACTACTGAAGCACTCTACTATATATGTTAGCTTGGAACCATGTTCCCATTATGGCAAAACCCCACCATGCGCAGATTTAATTCTTGAAAAAAGAATTCCACGCATCGTTATTGGTTGTCAGGACCCTTTTGCAAAAGTAAGTGGAAGGGGCATCCAAAAACTACAAGAAGCAGGACGAGAAGTAACTGTAGGCATTTTAGAGAAAGAATGTAGACAAACAATCCGCAAATTTATTACATTTCAAACGGAGCACCGTCCCTACATCACATTAAAGTGGGCTGAATCTACAGATAAATTTATTGATATCTGTAGAAAAGGTGGCAATCCGGTAATCTTTTCCAATTCTCTCACAACCATGGTAACACATAAAAGGCGAGCCGAGCATGCTGCAATCATGGTAGGCACACACACTGCCAAACTTGATAATCCATCGTTAACAGTACGTAAATGGTATGGAAATTCCCCTGTTCGAATCGTATTGGACAGAAAGCAAAACCTACCTTCTTCCCTACATTTATTAGACGGCACCGAACCAACCCTCGTATTCACAGAACAGCCTCATGACCCGCATCATAACGTAGAATATTTACCGATTGATTATAAACAGGACATTCTCCCTCAAATCATGCAAATACTATATAAACGCGGTTTACAATCTTTGTTAGTTGAAGGGGGCCGGGAATTACTCCAATCTTTTATAGACGAAAATTTATGGGATGAAGCTTTCGTTGAAGAGAGTTCTATGCAACTGTTTTCAGGTGTTCAAGCCCCGGAGATAAGCCATCCATATACCATCGAACACATTTTCGGACGGGAATTTAAGCATTATATTTCATAGATAACAAACATAAACAGCTACTTCATAGGGCTTTTTTATCGACAAAAACCGGCATATTATCTATAATTTTATATAAAACTTCCCTGTAATGCTATTTAGAGAAAAAAATGTTCCTATTTTTGCAACTTGTAAATAAACACTATCTTTCAAATGAGAATAAAGTTTTTGTCTGCCATTGCGAGCATACTTTTTGTATCTATTGCCATCACTGCATGTCTTGATTCAAACAACACATACGAATATAGTTCAGACGCAACAATACACGCATTTGGTATTGATACGATTCATGGGAAATACTACAAATTCACAATAGATCAACTGACCAGAACAATATATAATGTAGATTCTCTTCCAGTTGGTTCCGATACTATCATAGACCGTATTTTAATTGATACTTTGAGCGTAACAGGAATAGTTACTTCGGGAGAAAATGACACTATATTCCAAATAAGAGATTCAGTAGATTTACGACAACCCCTCAAATTGAAAGTGCATGCAACTGATGGCATTACGACTCGTGAATATACAATCAAAGTTAATGTTCATAAACAAGATCCGGATTCTTTAGTATGGGTAAATATGGAGCAACCTTTACCCAACACACCTATCGAACAGCAAAAGTCCGTGATATTAAACGGTAATCAGCTATTGGTCTTTACATCATATGATGACGTATATCAGGCCACAACAGACATATCGCCCTTCCAATGGCAACACCAAACAGTGACTGGGCTACCCACTGATATAAAGCTTTCCTCTATTACCAACTTTCAGGAAAAATTGTATATCGTAACAGAAAGTGGGAAAACTTTTAGCTCTTCAAATGGACTCACATGGCAAGAAGTCAGTACGTTAGGAATGCAAACAGTCACTTTAGTAACCAGTTTTCCTGACAAGTTGATAGGTATTCAAAATGTAAACGGCGAAAATTATTTTTGTACGAGTTCCGATGGATTAGTCTGGACATACAAAGAGGAAAACGAATATAAGGTTTCTCCAAACTTTCCAATAAACGACATTTACTCTACGGTGTTCACCACGAAAAATGGAGTGGAAAAAGCAGTAGTAGTAGGCAATACCACAAATGAAGGGACAGCTACCGTACCATGGTTTTCAATGGATGGTGCAAGCTGGACTAGTTTAGATACCCCAGATACATATTGCCCAAAGATGGAGAACCCATGTATTATGTATTATGGAGAAGCTTTCTATATCATGGGAGGAGAATTCAATGCCATTTATAAATCGTTAGCAGGAATCGCTTGGTACGAGACAAAAACGAAATTTTTACTGCCGAAAGCTATGAAAGAAAATAACGCCTACTCCATGGCTATCGACAAGAATAACTATATTTGGATAATTATAGGACAACAAAATTCGGTATGGCGGGGACGCCTTAACCGACTAGGATTTAAAAATCAATAAGCACCTGATATTTTCATAATTAAAAGGTGAAAGTAGGTTAGCTACAAATCTGGCAATATGAGTGTAATAACTAAGAAATGCAGTATAAAGAACAAATAGATTTAAACCGAATACCCCAACATGTCGCAATCATTATGGATGGCAACGGACGATGGGCAAAGATGCGTGGACATGAACGCAGCTATGGTCATCAGGTCGGTGCAGAGACTGTACATGTTATTGCAGAAGAAGCAGCCAGATTAGGTATTAAATATCTGACTTTATACACTTTTTCAACAGAGAACTGGAACCGACCAAGTGATGAAGTCGCCACCTTGATGAGTATTCTTTTCGAGTCTATTGAAGAAGACATTTTTATGAATAATAATATCACATTCCGAATCATTGGAGATGTGAAAAAGCTCCCGAACAAAGTACGAGAACGACTGGAAAGTTGCATCAACCATACCTCGAAAAACACAGGCATGTGTTTAACTTTGGCCCTTAGTTATTCTTCTCATTGGGAAATTACAGAGGCAGCACGCCAAATAGCAGTATTAGTACAAAAAGGAGAACTTGCTCCGGAACAAATTACTTGTAATTCGATATCAGAGCACCTGACAACTTACTATATGCCCAATCCAGACCTACTAATTCGTACCGGAGGTGAAGTTCGTTTAAGTAATTATCTACTTTGGCAATGTGCCTATTCCGAACTCTATTTTTGTGAAACATATTGGCCGGACTTTCGGGAAGAAGAACTCTATAAGGCTATTTGCGACTATCAGAAACGAGAACGTAGATTCGGGAAAATCAGTGAACAAATCAATTAAATTTAATCATATTTAATTCTGAATATAAATGCACTATCGTATTTTTTCTATATTAATAACGCTTTTTTGCCTCATTGGCTATCCATCCGCAAGCACAGCGCAAAACGTTAATACCTCTGATAACAATGAAAAACCTGTTATCCTTTATTCAGGCACGCCTAAAAAATATGAGATAGCAGAAATCAAAGTGGAAGGAGTTAAAAAGTACGAAGATTACGTTCTTATCGGGCTCTCCGGTTTAAGTGTTGGTCAGACTATCACAGTTCCGGGAGATGAAATAACCCAGGCATGTAAACGCTATTGGAGACATGGATTATTCTCCGATGTCAAAATCACAGCTGACAAGATAGAGGGAAACAAAATATGGATAACAATTCATCTTGCTCCACGCCCGAGGATTTCTGACATTCATTATAGTGGGGTGAAGAAATCTGAGCGTGAAGATCTGGAAGCTAAAATAGGATTAATTAAGGGAAGCCAAATAACGCCGAACGTTATTGATAGAGCAAAGACATTAATAAAACGTTATTTTGACGACAAAGGCTTTAAAAACGCAGAAGTTCTGATTTCCCAAAAAGATAATACGCCACAAGAAGGTGAAGTTGTGGTAAATGTCAATATCGACAAAAAAGAAAAAGTCAAAGTACATAAAATAACAATCGTTGGTAACAAAGCTATCAAAACTAAAAAGCTAAAGCGAGTAATGAAGAAAACCAACGAAAAAAATAAGCTCCGTAATATTTTCCGAACTAAAAAATTTGTAGAAGAGAACTATGAAACAGATAAACAATCGATCATTGATAAATATAACGAATTAGGATATCGGGATGCTGTAATTGTAAAAGATAGCATTAAGCCTTACGATAAGCGCACAATAGACATCTATATGCAGATAGACGAAGGGCAAAAGTATTATATCCGCAACATTACGTGGGTAGGTAATACACTATATCCTTCAGAACAGTTGAATTATATGCTCCGCATGAAAAAAGGGGATGTATATAATCAAAAACTATTGGAGGAACGCACTAGTACGGATGATGATGCCATCGGCAATTTATACTACAACAATGGTTACTTGTTTTACAGCCTTGATCCAGTGGAAGTTAATGTAGTAGGCGACTCTATTGATTTAGAAATGCGTATATTCGAAGGACGCCAAGCCTCCATCAACAAAGTAAGCATTAACGGCAACGACCGGTTATATGAAAATGTAGTACGACGCGAACTCCGTACTCGCCCAGGTGAGTTATTCAGCCGTGAAGATTTAATGCGTTCCATGCGTGAAATACAGCAATTAGGGCATTTTGACCCAGAACAAATTAAGCCGGATATACAACCAAAACCGGATGACGGCACAGTAGACATAGGTTATGACTTGGTTTCTAAAGCCAACGATCAAGTAGAATTTTCCGCAGGATGGGGACAGACGGGCATTATTGGTAAACTCAGCCTGAAATTCACTAACTTCTCTCTCGCAAACTTACTCCACCCAGGTAAGAACTATCGTGGTATTTTGCCACAAGGTGATGGACAAACACTTACAATTAGTGGACAAACAAATGCAAAGTATTATCAATCATACAGCATTTCGTTCTATGACCCATGGTTTGGTGGCAAACGCCCGAATGCATTCTCCGTATCTGCTTTCTATTCGGTACAGACAGACATCAGTAGTAGTTATTACAACTCGTCATTAAATAACTACTACAACAATTACTATAGTGGCATGTATGGATATGGAACATACAACTATGGCAATTACAACAACTATGAAAACTATTACGACCCAGATAAATCAATTAAAATGTTTGGTTTATCCGTGATGTTTGGAAAGCGTTTAAAATGGCCTGATGATTATTTCCAATTCTCAGCGGAATTAGCCTATCAGAAATATATCCTAAGTGAATGGCAATACTTCCCTGTAACAAATGGGAACTGTAACAATATAAGTTTGAATCTGACTTTGTCCCGTAATTCATCCGATAATCCTATATATCCACGTCAAGGATCTGATTTCTCTTTGTCGGTACAATTTACTCCCCCTTATTCATTGTTCGATGGTGTGGATTACAGTAAATATAATACAAGGAACCAAGACGATATGAATAAAATGCATAAATGGATAGAATATCATAAATGGAAATTTAAGTCTAAAACTTATATACCTTTAATGGACCCTGTGACAGTGAAACATACACCTGTATTGATGAGTCGCGTAGAATTTGGATTATTAGGGCATTATAATAAACATAAAAAGTCACCTTTTGAGACGTTTGATGTAGGTGGCGACGGAATGACAGGATATTCTAGCTATGCAACCGAAAGTATTGCGTTACGTGGTTATGAAAACAGTTCATTAACGCCATATGGTAGCGAAGGCTATGCTTATACGCGTCTTGCACTCGAACTAAGATACCCGCTTATGTTAGAGACAAGTACGAGCATCTATGCTTTAACGTTCTTGGAAGCAGGTAATGCCTGGCACGAAGTAGGTAATTTCAACCCCTTCGAGTTAAAACGTTCAGCAGGTGTAGGTGTCCGTATCTTCCTCCCAATGATAGGAATGATGGGAATTGATTGGGCATATGGCTTTGATAAAATAGGAGATAGTAAACAATACGGTGGAAGTCAATTCCATTTCATTCTAGGACAAGAGTTTTAATTTACTAAAAGTCAAACGTTATGAGAAAGTCAGTAATATCATTTATCATGCTGTTTGCCATAGGTATTACAGCTAATGCGCAACGATTCGCTTTAATAGACATGGAATACATTCTCAAGAACATCCCGGCCTATGAGCGTGCTAATGAACAATTAAACCAAACTTCCCAACAATGGCAAAGCGAAGTTGAGAAGATCTCGGAAGAAGCAAAAACCCTCTATAAGAACTATCAATTAGGAGCGGCCAAGCTTTCTGATACCCAGAAAAAGACAAAGGAAGATGAAATTGTGGCAAAAGAAAAGAAAGCAGCTGAGCTACGTCGACAATACTTCGGACCGGAAGGAGAATTATATAAAAAAAGAGAAAGTTTGGTTAAACCCATCCAAGATGAAATCTACAATGCCGTAAAAGAAATATCAGAAGAAAAAGGATATTCTGTTGTTGTAGACCGTGCATCAGCAACAAGTATTATATTTGCCACCCCAAACATTGATATCAGCAATGAAGTACTTAGTAGATTAGGATATTCAAATTAATTTCATACATTTGCACCGTTATACGAATAATCATTCAAAATAATAAATATTATGCTAAAGAAAATTGCACTTTTCGTATTTATGTTTGCTCTCTCTATTGGAGCAATGGCACAAATAAAATTCGGCCATATGAATTCCCAACAAGTAATTGTTACTATGCCGGAATACACGAAGGCCCAAGCTGACATGGATGCTTTATCTAAAAAGTATAATCAAGAAATGCAGCGCACCCAAGACGAGTTCAACAAAAAGCTACAAGAATATCAAGCATCGGCAGACTCTTTACCCAAAAATATATCAGAAAGGCGTCAGAAGGAATTACAAGATATGGCTCAGAGACAAGAGCAATTCCAACAAGAAGCTTACCAATCAATGCAAAAGGCACAGCAAGAAGCCATGGCTCCTATCTATAAGAAATTAGACGATGCCATCCAGGCCGTAGGTAAGGCAGAAGGACTAATATATATCTTTGACATTGCCCGCACTCCTATTCCATATGTAGGTACCCAAAGTGAAGATGTTACGGCAAAAGTTAAAACACAACTTGGAGTTAAGTAAAAAGGCTCAGAAATATTGAGAGATAAAAAAAGGTGTGGACTTGAATAAAGCTCCACACCTTTTTTTATCTTTGCAAGACTTAGATACTCTTCAATCATGAGACAAACTTTATCAACTGCACCAGGTCCTATCGGAGTCTTTGACTCAGGGTATGGAGGCCTTACAATATTAAGTAAAATAAGAGAAGTATTACCTCAATACGACTATATCTACTTAGGTGATAATGCGCGTACACCTTATGGGACACGTTCCTTTGAGGTTGTATACGAGTTCACCCGGCAAGCCGTTTCCAAACTATTTGAAATGGGCTGCCATCTTGTAATCTTAGCCTGCAATACCGCATCAGCTAAGGCTTTACGCAGTATTCAGATAAATAACCTGCCGCAAATAGATCCCCAAAGAAGAGTTCTTGGAGTAATACGACCTACGGTAGAGTGCATAGGAAATATCACTCACAGCCGCCACATCGGAGTATTAGCAACAGTTGGAACAATCAAGTCAGAGTCGTATCCCTTGGAAATTCACAAGCTTTTCCCGGATATTATAGTCAATGGAGAAGCTTGCCCGTTATGGGTCCCCCTTGTAGAAAACAATGAAGCAAATAGTGATGGAGCTGATTACTTCATTGAAAAATATATTAATGAACTATTAAGCAAAGACAATCAGATAGACACCGTAATATTAGGTTGTACCCATTACCCTTTACTCCTACCCAAAATAAAACAGTATATGCCAGCTGGAATCACCACCGTAGCACAAGGAGAATTAGTCGCTAACAGTTTGAAAGATTATCTATTACGTCATCCTGAAATAGATGCCAAATGCACTAAAAAAGGAAATTGTACATATTGTACAACAGAAGCTGAAGCTAAATTCAGCGAGTCAGCGTCGGCTTTCTTAAACAAGATTATAGACGTTCAACATATCGCATTAGAGTAAAACTTAAATTCCACTTATTCGTGAGCTTTTTCCTAAGCCACTTGTTATACTTATAAGATTAAAAACCTGTAATTCTTTACTAAAATGAAACCAACAACAGATCATAGCCATACCATCGAGGTATTCAAAGGCTCTCCATGGGAGGCGGAACTAGTCAAAGGCATGCTTGAAAGTAACGGGATAACGACCATAATGAAAGATGGTATATTAGGAACATTAGCCCCTTATCTGGCACCGGATGTTACAATCCTCGTCAGTGAAGAAAACTATGAAACAGCAATGTCCTTCATCCGTGACCGCGAAAAGGGTAATGATGTAGACTGAAAAGACAGAAGCAGATTAAATAAATGAAGCAACAAATTTCGAGGATAGCCGTAAAGATAGGAAGTAATGTTTTAACACGACAGGACGGTACTCTTGACATAACACGTATGTCAGCGTTAGTTGATCAAATAGCAGACTTACACAAAGTAGGAGTCGAAATCATTCTCGTATCATCGGGAGCTGTAGCATCAGGGCGCAGTGAATTACATTCGACAAAAAAGCTAGATAGCGTTGACCAACGCCAACTTTTTTCAGCAGTAGGCCAAGCTAAACTTATAAATCGCTATTATGAATTGTTTCGAGAACATGGAATATCTGTAGGACAAGTTCTAACCATGAAAGAGAACTTCGCTACCCGCCGCCATTATCTGAACCAGAAGAATTGTATGACTGTCATGCTGGAAAATGGCGTTATCCCTATTGTAAATGAAAACGACACTATATCTGTCAGCGAGCTAATGTTCACAGATAATGATGAATTATCCGGATTAATAGCGTCCATGATGGATGTTCAGGAACTTATTATTTTAAGCAATATTGATGGCATTTACAATGGAATACCAACCGAACCTACTTCAGACATAATTCGTGAAATAAAACAGGACACAGATCTCTCTTCATACATTCAAACTTCTAAATCAAGTTTCGGACGTGGTGGCATGCTTACGAAAACAAATATAGCGCGCAAAGTGGCAGATGAAGGTATTACTGTAATTATAGCCAATGGAAAACGAAACAATATATTAGTTGACCTAATACAAAAACCCGAAAAGACAATCTGTACTCGTTTCCTTCCGTCACACGTCCCGGTATCCAGCGTCAAAAAATGGATTGCTCATAGTGAAGGATTCGCCAAAGGAGAACTTCATATTAACCAGCAGGCAACAGAAGTATTGAACTCAGACAAGGCCGTTAGTATCTTACCCGTTGGCATCACTGCTATTGAAGGCGACTTCGAAAAAGACGAAATTGTACGAATCATAGATTTCCAAGGGAAGTTAGTTGGTGTAGGAAAAGCTAACTGTAACTCTGTTCAAGCCCGCGAAGCAATGGGAAAACATGGGAAAAGGCCGGTAGTACACTATGATTATCTATATATGGAGTGAAAACCTCAAAATAAATAACTACTTTTGTAGGAACTTTATTAAATATAGTATCATGGATTTAGAGGAAATATTCAGCGGTGTGCATCATGCCAGCCGCGAGTTATTATCTTTAAAAGATAATGAAATTAATGGCATCTTATTGGCTGTGGCAGACTCAGCCATAGCTGAAACCGATTTTATTCTTGACGAGAATCGAAAAGATTTAAGTCGCATGGACCCACATGATCCCAAATATGACCGGCTGAAATTAACAGAAGAGCGTTTAAAAGATATTGCAACGGACATTCGTAACGTAGCAATGCTACCTTCTCCTCTTGGACGAATATTAAAAGAAACAATTCGTCCCAACGGTTTAAAAGTAAAAAAGATAAGTGTACCGTTCGGAGTTATCGGCATTATTTACGAAGCCCGCCCCAACGTCAGCTTTGATGTCTTTTCTCTATGCTTAAAAAGTGGAAATGCTTGTATTTTAAAAGGAGGAAGCGATGCTGAGCATTCTAATAAAGCAATCGTTCAGGTCATACACGGAGTATTAGAACGTTTTAAAATAAATCCGCATATTGTAGAACTACTCCCAGCTGATAGGGAAGCAACTACGGAATTGTTACACGCCAGAGATTATGTAGACCTTATTATTCCACGGGGAAGTAGTAGCCTAATCAACTTTGTACGCCAAAATTCTACAGTGCCTATTATTGAAACCGGCGCAGGCATATGTCATACCTACTTTGACAGGTATGGAGATGTTAAAAAAGGTACAGCTATTATCAACAACGCTAAAACTCGGCGCGTAAGCGTATGCAACGCCCTGGATTGTCTTCTTATTGACGGTGACCGCCTTAGTGATCTTCCTGAACTCTGTGCTCCACTGCAAAAAAGTAATGTGGCTTTGTATGCAGACATACATGCTTATAATATTCTAAAAGGAAAATATCCGGCTGAGCTATTAAAAGAAGCAACTGAAGACAAATTTGGAACTGAATTTCTAGACTATAAGATGGCCGTAAAAGCAGTACAGTCCATCCGTGAAGCCATAGGACATATTGAACAATATGGTTCCAAACATAGTGAATGCATTATAACAGAGAATGAGGAACACGCCATGCAGTTCTGCCGTAGTATAGATGCTGCTTGCGTATATGTCAATGCTCCCACTTCCTTTACTGATGGAGCTCAATTTGGACTCGGAGCTGAAATAGGCATCAGCACTCAAAAACTTCATGCAAGGGGACCTATGGGATTAGAAGAGATTACTACATATAAATGGATCATCGAAGGAGATGGACAAATAAGGAAATAGCTTCTACTACAAAAAAATGAAATGGAGAAAAGGACTATTATCTAATAAATACTCATTAAAACAAGGTAGAAAAGATTATCCTTATACCATTGATACAAAAGAATAGTTATTGTAAACCCGAAAATTGTGACGAAATGAAGAAATTTACTTGTGTACAGGACATTGGTGACTTAAAAGTTGCATTGGACGAAGCATTCGAAATTAAAAAAGATCGTTTTAAATATGTTGAGCTAGGACGGAATAAAACATTAATGATGATCTTTTTTAACTCCAGTCTCCGCACCCGTCTTAGTACACAAAAAGCTGCATTAAATTTAGGAATGAACGTCATTGTTCTTGATATCAATCAGGGAGCCTGGAAGCTGGAAACAGAACGTGGTGTCATTATGGACGGAGATAAGCCCGAACACTTACTCGAAGCAATTCCCGTTATGGGCTGTTATTGTGACATAATCGGCGTACGTTCCTTTGCTCGTTTCGAGGACCACGATTATGACTATAATGAAGTGATCTTAAATCAATTTATCCAGCATTCAGGACGTCCTGTTTTCTCAATGGAAGCAGCTACCAGGCACCCACTGCAAAGCTTCGCAGATCTTATTACTATTGAAGAGTATAAAGAAAAGCCCCGCCCAAAAGTTGTTATGTCATGGGCTCCCCACCCGCGTGCACTTCCGCAAGCAGTACCTAATTCTTTTGCAGAATGGATGAATGCGACAAATTATGATTTTGTCATTACGCATCCCGAAAGTTATGAATTAGATCCTCAATTTGTAGGGAACGCTCGTGTTGAATACGACCAAATGAAGGCTTTTGAAGGCGCCGATTTTATCTATGCCAAGAGTTGGGCTGCTTACAAGGGAGAGAACTATGGTAAAGTGCTAAGTAAAGACAGAGACTGGACAGTTGGCAAACGTCAAATGAATGTTACTAATAACGCATACTTTATGCATTGCCTTCCTGTACGGCGGAATATGATTGTGACAGATGATATCATTGAGAGTTCTCGCTCACTAGTCATACCGGAAGCTGCTAATCGTGAAATTTCAGCAACTGTAGTTTTAAAAAGACTGATAGAAAGCTTGAAGTAGAAATGATTACACAGATTTGAATGAGACAGTATAAACTTGAACTTATCAAAATTAGGATAAGGCACATTTAGTAAATGCTTTAAATTAATAGTAAAGCGAGAGTGATGTTCTTGAAATATTGGATATCACTCTCGCTTTTTTCTTCATTCATTCCTTTAAGACTAAATTTACATCATTGAAGCATGGCCATCCGCGAAAAGTTAAGAAGAGAGAAAATCATTTTTCAGTTTTCTTTCCCTCTTTTACCCAACTCTGGAAACCTTTTACAAGATTATAGACAGTATAGCCCCGTGCAGACAGAATAGCAGCTGCTTTTTTACTCCTATTACCGCTACGACAATAAAGAGCAACGGGCTTATCTTTAAGAAGAACGGAATCAGCCATTAAGACAAAACTCTTATCCAATACATTTAGATTTATACTTCCGGGAATATGTGCTTCAGAATATTCTGCGCCGGTCCGTACATCCACACACTGTACATTCTGATCAACAATCAGAGTATCAAATTCTTCAACTGAAACAGACTTATAATCAGCCTTCTGCTGACAGGAAAAGAGGGAAGACAGGAACATGGCAAAGCCTGTTAAAAAAATATTCACTTTCATATTAATTAAGTTATTTCGGATTATACTCAAATTGAAAAGTTTTCATTCCATCAGCATAAGTATAAAGACTAAAATGTACAATGATCTTCGCTATCCCCTCCGTAGCATACTGCCGCAAAGGAACAGATAAATAAGCCCGTTTCGTATAGGCTTGTACATCACCTCCAGCATCATGATAGAGGGACAAATAGATCATCCGCTCACCTGCATCACTAGCTGTAACGACCTGGTCCTCTACAAAAGAAAATAGATGTTTCCCATTCTGAGCTTTTATTTTCAATATGATATTCAAATAATCAAGTCCCATCCAGATGCTAAGAACATCTGCCGGATCATTCTTAACTCCACCGTTTTTAAAATATCCGACAGGTTGTGGCAAAGGGGCTATAGCTTTTAATAGATTATATAATTTTATCCCCGATGATGCTTCACCAGAAGCATCCATAGAAGCATAATTGCAAACAATACGAACGAAGGAGTCTGCATTAATATGGGTATTTGAAGCATCTTCCACAACCTCTAAATTCTGACCTCCATCAGTTAATATAGACTTTAAACTACCATCTGGGGCAGACTGAGCAGTCACAAATTCTTGCTTTACCGACGGATAATAATAAGAATCATTACTACTACATGAGCTTCCTAACAATATCATAAAGAGAGCAGGAAGGGAAAAACAGGCCAGAATTCGCAATCTATTTATCATATCTTTTATTGAGGGGAAGCAATAGCTGCCTGATAATTAATCAAAGGATTGGCATACATCAACAATAACTTTTCACGCAAAAACGTTACATCTTTATTCTCTAAATCAATACGCGCAAGCTGGGCTTCTATATAGTTTAAAAAAGACGATTTATCCTCCGCGGTATAGTAACTGGCAAAAGCATCTCTTTTCATCAGACAATCGTATGCCACGTAATTGCCCGGATATAAACGATAACTAGCATGAATATGCCTATCAATCAATGCCGATATCATTGAAAACAAATCCGGTTTCGACAACGAACGATTCAACTGCAACAGCTCTTTATTTATACAAGGTGCAGTCTTAAAATGTACATGGCCTTTATATCCAAACAAACCGGTTTGCATATTTATCAAATCATCTGCTTGTGTTTTTTTGTAATCAGGCACATCCCGTTTCAACTGAAACTCCTTAGCCTTTAAGAAATCGCACGGATCGTATTCATAGGAAATCGCAAGAGGAGCAATATTGATTTCCATTAAACGGTCAATAACATCTCCTTCACCACTCATCGCAAGCATCTTCAATACACTATCTTGCGTACGGTCGTTTGAGTCTTTAGCCCTACCTTCACGCTGAGCTATCCAGATTGATTGTTTTTTCTCTTTAATAGTATAATGAATGTAACCAGACAAGCATTTGGAGGACTCCAACATCTGCCGCATAGTCAGGGCTCGTTGAACAATAAAAGATTTATTAATGCGTACTAACTTCTTAATCCACGGATAAATCAGCAAATTATCACCAATGGCAATTTCGACCGTGTCCATTCTCTGATCAACCAACAGCACGGATAGAAAGCCAGAGTCAAGAATAATGTCCCTGTGATTAGATACATAGGCATAAGCTTTCTTCTTATCAGGTAAAGCCGTATGATCAAGTGTAACCCCATCGGTCTTTTCGTCAATAATCTTCTGCAAGAGGCCATAACAAAATGTTTCCTGAAATTCTAACTTCGTCTTACATGCACGCATTTTTTGGGCCAATACCTTAAAAGGCATTTCCGGAAGAACAGCAGAAGCCGCTCGACAAAAAGCGGGATCTGCAAGTAATTCTTCAAAAATTTGAGGAAGCTCCTCATCATTGTATGGGCGAATTTCATCAAAATCCATAAAGCCAATCATTAAAATTCTAAAGTATCAACATTAGGAATTAACATCCTCAACCGATCTCTTTAAATTATTATTTGCATTTAGAACTTGTTTTCTATAATATCAGTCATGACGCCTTTAATATCCAATCCGGCTGCACGTACTTGCTGAGGGATGAAACTAGTGGGAGTCATTCCGGGAGTCGTATTCACTTCCAACAAATTAATTTTTTCACCAGCGGTAATAATATAATCCACCCGTATAATCCCTGATGCCCCCAAGATATCATAGATGGCCGATGTGAGAGTCTGTACCCGAGCAGTCAGATCAGCTGAAATACGTGCAGGCGTTATTTCCGAGACCTGTCCATTGTACTTAGCATCATAATCAAAAAAGTCGTTTTGTGTAACCACCTCTGTTATAGGCAACACCACAGACTTGTTTTTTGTTTTATAACACCCACAAGTAATTTCCGTACCCTCCATAAAGGCCTCTACAAGCACTTCTTGAGCCTCATCAAAAGCTTTGCTAATGGCAGGTTGTATCTGTTCCGGTAACTTTACTTTCGTTACACCAAAACTGGAACCACCCAAACTTGGCTTGATAAAGCAAGGTAAACCAATTTTATCCATTACATCTTTGTCAGAAATGGATTGCCCCCTGCGGAGGAGCAAAGAATCCGCAATGCGTACTCCAAAAGCTTTAAGATACTGATTGCAAGCAAATTTATCATAGGTAAGGGCGGCAGCCAGCACTCCACAACAAGAATACGGAATGTGTAGCATGTCAAAATAACCCTGCAGCCGTCCATCTTCACCCGGCGTTCCATGAATGGTTATATAGGCAAAATCGAAAGTGACTTTTACCCCATTCAGTAGAAAACTAAAATCATTCCGGTCGACAGGAGCTTTTTCACCATCGGAAAGCTGCACGTGCCAATCCAAGCCATGCATTTCAACAATATACAATGCATACTTTTCCTTATCAATGAAGGAATAGATTCCTTGCGCACTACGCAAAGAAACATGAAACTCGGAAGTATCACCTCCGGCTACAATAGCAATTGTGCGTTTCATTCTAAATTTCTGTTACTGATGTAGCCTCTCCATTTATCTATCAACAGCGCCATATCATCAGGTAATTCTGAGGTAAAGTACATTTCCTTGCCTGTGGCAGGATGCACAAACCCCAGAGTCATGGCATGAAGCGCCTGCCGGGGACAAACATCGAAGCAATTGTTTACAAACTGTTTATATTTACTAAAGTGAGTTCCTTTTAATATTTCGTGCCCTCCATAACGTTCGTCGTTAAAGAGCACATGTCCGATGTGCTTCATGTGTACACGAATTTGATGCGTACGCCCGGTCTCAAGAATGCACTCCACGAGTGTAACATACCCTAAACGCTCTAAAACCCGATAATGAGTAACGGCATATTTCCCCTGTGTCGGATCATCCAGCACAGTCATTTGCATACGATTTTTAGGATTTCGTCCAACATTCCCAGCAATAGTCCCTTCGTCCTGTTCCACAATCCCCCATACCAATGCACGATAACGGCGTTTTGTTGTTTTATTGAAGAATTGCAAGCCCAAATTAGTTTTGGTGTCCGGAGTTTTGGCAATAACAAGCAAGCCCGAGGTATCCTTATCTATTCGATGCACCAAACCAACATGCGGATCATTTGCGTCATAATCAGGATCATCCTTCATGTGCCAGGCAAGGGCGTTAACCAATGTACCGTGATAATTTCCATGACCGGGATGTACGACTAATCCAGCGGGCTTATTCACAACCATCAGATACTTATCTTCATACACTATATTCAGAGGAATATCTTCAGGAATGACTTCATTCTCATAACGCGGACGGTCCATCATGACGGTAATAACATCTAAAGGTTTTACCCTGTAGCTGCTTTTTACCTGTCTCCCATTGGCCATTATAAAGCCTGCATCTGCGGCTTTTTGAATACGATTTCGTGAAGCATTAGTCAAACGGTCAAACAAATATTTATCTACACGTAACATCTCCTGCCCCTTATCCACCACTACACGGAAGTGTTCATAAAGTTGCGCTTCATCGCCTACAGGCTCTATATCGTCCTGCTCGTCACTCTCTATATCATCTGAAAAATCGTCTATCATCACTTACTTCCTAGATTTAAGATATAACTTATCCCTCTGTCTTCATGCAATTAAAACCATGATTCATCGGCAGCCGACTTTTTATTAGGAGTAGCGGGCTTCGCTGCTTCCTCTACACTATCTACAGCTAACGAATCTGCTTCTTGAGGCACTGCATCGCCATCGCCCACGACCAAAGTCAAAGTAGCACCGACAGACACTTTTTCACCGGTAGAAAGCAATGTACCACGATATTTCAGCCCATAGACCCAATCTTTCTCGCCCGGTATATATTCAATTTCATCCAATTTAAAACCAGAAGCCAAAATACGTGCCTGTGCCTGACGCACAGAACTATTATCAGCCACATCTGGAACAGATACTTGAGGAATATCCAATGTATTTATCGTTAAATAAATAGTACGCCCCTCTTTTACCTTTTGCCCTGCAGCTGGATTATAATCAATAATACATCCCGCCGGTAAGTTTTTTACATAGCTAGAATCAGAGACAACACAATTCAATCCATGATTACGAAAGACTTTCCCTGCTTCTGACATCCCCATACCTTTCACGTCTGGAACAACTACAGCCTCACCGTGATGTGTATATATGCTAATACCTTTCAGCACAACAAATAATAGCACGATGATTGTAGCAGCTATTGCAATGATATTCACCCAGAAATATTTATTCTGCCGGAAGGAAAAGAAATCTTTTATAGTCATAATACATAAGCGTTATTTGTGGCAAAGATACGATTTTCAATACAGAGTAATGCAGAATGACACCGAGTTTTTATAAGGAAGACACTTTATAGCAAGGTACTTTATAGCAATTCTTTACTCCTTTTCAAAAGACAACCAGATAAAATTCTGAATAGGACATCACTTAATAAGAAAAGCCGCAAAATACTGTAAACAGTACCTTGCGGCATCCTTATTTTGTATGGTAAAAGTCTGATTATGCTTTTACTCCATTGTATTCGTCAGAAACAGTTAATTTTGTTCTGCCTTTTGCACGACGAGCTGCCAATACTCTACGACCGTTGGCTGTAGCCATTCTCTCACGGAAACCGTGTTTATTCTTTCTCTTTCTATTAGAGGGTTGAAATGTTCTTTTCATTACTGTATCTTATATATTTATGTTATTATTCATGTAATCGGGCTGCAAAAATAGGGACTTTTTCCAAATTTACCAAACGAAAGACCTTTTTCTCTCAAAAGTTTTTGTGTTTTTTATCGATTTCCATTACTTTTGCATCCGCAAAGCTTGCCGGGAAATAAAAAACTTAGTAATATTATAAAATAAAGATTATATCTTATGATTAATGCTCAAGACATTAAAATTGGCACTTGCATCCGCATGGATGGCAAGCTGTATTTCTGTATTGACTTTCTACACGTAAAACCGGGAAAAGGTAATACTTTCATGCGTACAAAACTGAAAGACGTGGTTAACGGTTACGTCTTGGAACGTCGCTTCAACATCGGTGAAAAGTTGGAAGATGTACGTGTGGAGCGCCGCCCTCATCAATATCTCTACCATGATGGTGACTTTTATCAATTCATGAACCAAGAAACTTTTGACCAGATACCTATTACCCATGATTTAATAAATGGCGTTGATTTCTTACTCGAAGGAATGGTGGTAGATGTAGTTTCAGACGCTTCTACAGAAACCGTACTTTACGCTGATATACCAGTCAAAGTTCAACAAAAAATTACTTATACAGAGCCGGGAGTTAAAGGAGATACTGCAACCAATACACTGAAACCAGCTACAGTAGAATCCGGCGCAACGGTACGTGTTCCTTTATTTGTCAATGAAGGTGAAACTATTGAAATTGACACCCGGGATGGTTCTTATGTGAGCCGTGTTAAGGCATAAGTAAACTCATAACTAATTCTCGGAAAATAGTGACACACTATTTTCAAATACATATTAAAGACCGATTGATTTAAAAATAATCAATCGGTCTTTCTATTTTTAGCTGTTACAACAGGCAATATATCTCAAAAAAAATCAGACGGCAGAAAAGAGTATCCTATTTTTTCTTTACTTTTGCATAAGCAAGTACATATATAATTCACACTTAAAAAAAATCATATGAAAAAAAGGACCTTTCGAAGCCTTGCATTCTCAAGTTTGCTATTAATAATATTCAGTAATAGCACCCAAGCTCAATATCTGCGTTCTTCTTACTTTATGAATGAGAACACCTCTCAATTCGAACTAAACCCAGCCTTATTGCCACAACATAGCTATATAGGGTTTCCTGCACTTGGTTCCTTAACAAGTGAAACATCTTCCAATACTTTTGATGCACAAAATATCATTGATTTATTTGATCAAGACAATGAATTCTACAATAAAGATCAATTTTATAATAAACTAAAAGCAACAAACAATTTAAATGCTAATATCAGGACCAATCTTATTTCTTTTGGAATAAGAAAAGGAAAAGGATTTTGGTCATTTAATATAGGAACACGCGGAGATGTGGAAACCACACTTTCTAAAACAATGTTCGACTATCTCCGTGCTGTAGATGATAAAAATTATGATTGGAAAAACAGTAGCATTGATATTCGAGACAATAAGCTCCGAATGAATATTTATACAGAAATAGGCGCAGGATATTCACATATTATAAATAATCGGCTGACAATTGGAGGAAGGGTAAAACTCTTGCTTGGCATGGGAAACATTAATATGAATATTAACAGATTATACATATATGGCAAAGAAGATGGAATGAACTCTGAATATCAATTGCAAACGGATGCCAGCATGAAGGTTTCTGCCAAAGGATTGGAAATAGAAGAGAATAAGGATGGATACATTCAGGATTTAGACTACGACAATTTTGGAATTAGTGGCTATGGAGCAGGTGTTGATTTCGGCTTAAGCTACAAACTATTAGACAACATAACCCTCTCCGCCTCACTATTAGATCTAGGATTTATTTCATGGTCCAAAGCTAATACACAAACAGCTGCATCAAACGACGACATTGTTGTTAATCAAGATAATTATGGCGATAGCCCGGATTTGTTAGATCTTGATCTATACGGATTGAAGAAACAAGAAAATAAATCACGCAAAACCTCTTTATCACCGACACTTGTTTTTGCAGGAGGGTACGACATTCTACAAAGGAAATTAGGATTTGGCATTCTGTCCACCACCCGAATGGGTAAACTGAAAACATACTCTGAACTAACACTATCCATGACTTATCGTCCCTATTACTTTTTCAATACAAGCATCAACTATTCCATACTAAAAGGAGGAGAAACGTTTGGCGTAGCGTTTAAAATAGGATCATTAATGATTGGCAGTGATTACCTCTATTTAGGAAAAAGTACTAAACATATAAATGCATTTATTGGCATGTCTATTCCTTTGAGCAAAAGACATAAAGAATCCAATCCCACAATAAGAAAGGATTGATAGAAAAGTAAAAGTGAAATAAATTCCCATGCGATACTCCATTATTATACCGGTATATAACCGCCCGGACGAAGTAGATGAATTGCTAAACAGCTTGTCCAAACAAGATTTTAAAGATTTTGAGGTCATTGTTGTGGAAGACGGTTCCACTATTACCTGCAATACAGTTGTAGAAAAATATCAAAAAGTGGAGGATATTCATTACTACTTTAAACCGAATTCCGGTCCCGGACAGACTCGCAATTACGGAGCAGAACGGAGCCGGGGTGAATATCTGATCATATTGGACTCAGACTGCATTTTACCAGAAGGATACCTCACAGCCATAGAGAAAGAACTACGGACAATGCCGGCCGATGCATTCGGAGGACCTGACCGAGCCCATGAATCATTTACCGATATACAGAAAGCCATCAATTATTCCATGACTTCATTCTTCACCACAGGAGGAATTCGTGGTGGGAAGAAGAAGATGGATAAATTTTATCCCAGAAGCTTCAATATGGGAGTACGCCGGGAGGCCTATCAAGCATTAGGAGGATTTTCTAATATGCGATTTGGGGAAGATATAGACTTCAGCATCAGGATATTCAAAAATGGATATGTGTGCCGACTATTTCCCCAGGCATGGGTTTACCATAAACGCCGTACGGATTTAAAGAAATTTTTCAAACAAGTACATAACTCAGGTATAGCCCGTATAAATTTATATAAGAAATATCCGGATTCTTTAAAACCGGTACATTTACTACCCGGCATCTTCACTATGGGAGTAATCATATTACTACTTGGCATGCTTTTTTGTCCTTACAGTCTAATCCCAATCGCGCTGTATGCATTGTTAGTATTTGCCGACTCCTCCCTCCATAATAAAAGTTTGCGCATAGGCATTTATTCCATTGCCGCATCATTCATCCAACTTGTTGGATATGGAACGGGATTCTGGCGTGCATGGTGGAAACGGTGTATACTCGGGAAAGATGAATTTGAAGCTTTTAAAAGTAATTTCTATAAATAGACATACTTGCACAACGCAGATCGCGAATAAAACACGTCTACAACTTGCGCTTATATTTTATAAGTTATAATGAATAAACTTAATATCAATCAATGGGCTGAAGAAGATCGCCCACGTGAAAAAATGATACAGAAAGGTGCGGAAGCACTGAGCGATGCCGAATTATTAGCTATCCTTATTGGATCGGGAAATACAGATGAAAGTGCAGTAAGTTTAATGCAACGCACATTGGCAGCTTGTAATAACGATCTGAATGAGTTGGGAAAATGGGAAGTTTGCGATTTTTCACGCTTTAAAGGAATCGGTCCCGCTAAAAGCATTACAATCATGGCAGCTCTGGAACTTGGAAAACGTAGAAAGTTTCAAGCACATTCCGAACGTTCCACAATACATTGTTCCAAAGATATCTATGAACTATTTCATCCGCTAATGTGCGATCTTGCACAAGAAGAGTTTTGGGTTTTACTTCTTAACCAAGCGGCCCGTATCATCAATAAAGTTCGTGTCAGTCGGGGAGGTATAGACCAGACAACAGCCGATGTACGTTGCATTCTCCGGGAAGCCCTCCTACAACGCGCTACCCAAATGGCATTAATTCATAACCACCCATCCGGGAATCCAAATCCCAGTAATGAAGATCAAAGGTTGACGCAATTTGTAGAGAAAGCAGCCAAAGTGATGAACATCCGCCTCATTGACCATGTTATTATTACTGACGGAAAATACTACAGCTTTGCCGATGAAGGCACACTATATGCCTAAAATAGGAAGAAAGCGGGATTTTCCATTTCAATTATTTTTTTTTAGCTTTGTCCAATTAAACAAATAAGACATACCAATATGAGCAAATTTGATATAGAAGAAAAGATAGTAGCGATGCTTAAAACCGTATTCGATCCGGAAATACCGGTAGATGTATATGATTTAGGCCTCATCTATAAAATAGATGTTTCTGATAAAAACGAAGTAACTATTGACATGACATTGACTGCCCCCAATTGTCCGGCCGCAGATTTCATTGTGGAAGATGTTCGTATGAAAGTAGACTCCATTGAGGGCGTTGCATCCACAACAATTAATCTGGTATTCGAACCGCAGTGGGACAAAGATATGATGAGCGAAGAAGCCAAACTGGAATTAGGCTTTCTTTAAAAACTTTCTTTTATGAAAAATGTATATTTCCTATCAGACGCCCATCTTGGGTCCAGAGCTATTGAACATGGCCGTACCCAGGAAAGGCGTCTGGTTAACTTTCTTGATAGCATCAAACACAAAGCTTCAACCATATATCTGATGGGGGACATGTTTGACTTCTGGTATGAATTCAAAACCGTTGTTCCCAAAGGATATACGCGTTTTTTAGGCAAGTTATCGGAATTAACGGACATGGGTGTAGAGATACATTTCTTCACGGGTAACCACGACCTGTGGTGCGGTGATTATTTTACCAAGGAATGTGGAGTTATACTACACCGTGAGCCCCTCACTACTGAGATTTATGGGAAAACCTTTTATCTGGCTCATGGTGACGGTTTAGGCGATCCCAATAAAAACTTTAAGATTCTACGAGCTATATTTCATAGTCACACTCTGCAAACCCTCTTTTCTACCATACATCCGCGCTGGAGCATGGAACTTGGATTAACATGGGCCAAGCATAGCCGTATGAAACGGGTAAACGGTAAAGAACCGAACTACATGGGTGAAGATAAGGAATACCTCATATTATATTCCAAAGAGTATTTAAAGAGCCATCCTGATATTAACTTCTTTATTTACGGGCACCGCCATATTGAATTGGATTTAATGTTGAGCAAAACAGCTCGCGTTTCCATTTTAGGAGATTGGATTAATTACTTTTCATACGCCGTATTTGACGGGGAAAACTTCTTTTTAGAAGAGTTTGTCGAAGGTGAAACCTACCAATAAATTTCTTACTCACTATTAGCAAAAAACTAGCTCTGCATATTCGCAGCGTGATGTAACAATACAAAAAAGATAATTCCTTGTTGAAAAACAGGCACTTAGGCCTTTGCTTTTATCGGTTTATCACTAGCAAATCTCGGGCCCACAGTTGCAGGGTTGACGCATTAAAAATATTTCATAGATAAAAGTTCACAAAGTAGCTCTTCGTCCCATCCTGCAGCTTTTCTTTTTGCTTTGATACTCCCTTTTCTTGGGTTCTTTTTTATAAGCA
>JALCME010000035.1 GCA_022648295.1 Bacteroides sp.
ATTCCTTTTCCGGATGGTTGAACAGGCTGTAAAAGTCAACATAGTACATCAGGGTAATTCTGACCATGGTTGCCAAGCCCGAGAAACTCCATGAACGCGTCAACCCTTTCTGGTGGTGGAATCTATAATCTGCAACCGTTTCATCCATTGTGCTTCTTTTTGGTTTCGGCTGTCCGAAGAAAGACGTTTGCGGTAAGTTGCGTACAAATCACGGTATATGGACTCGAAGACAGATTCAGGACGTCTCTTTCAGGACGTCTCTTGTTGGCGTCCGCTAAAGTGCTGCGGGATGGCATAACGGATATACCTAGATGGCATAACTTGCGAGCCTCTGCTTGTAAAGACGCTGTTATCTCACGCAATGAGTCGAAACGTAGTATTACTGCATAGAGCATCACAATCAGATGAGTCCATCCGTCGAAGCGTTTCACATAGCGCTCACCACCATTTTTGCGGCTTTCTTGAAGGACTTTTGACTTATCAAGCAATTTTATTACCTGACAATAAAGCGGCTGTCCGCTAAAATGTGTACTTTCACCCATGGTTATTTTATTTTGTATTGCAACAACTAAATAACCACAAAGGGCTGAATCCTGCAAATGGAATCAGCCCTAATTTCATCTTACGCCAAAAGTTTTATCGGACAGCAATAATTCTAATACACTGTTTGTTAGTATGCAGAGTGACGAAGTGACGACAAATGGTGTAAAAACTCCAGGAAGAGTTTCTGCTATTCTTTCAGTAACTGATCTATCAATTCATTAAACTCTGCTTTAAACTCATCGTAGAACAATCCGGTTGCAGGACCGTTAAAACCGGTATGTATTTTGCGTACAATCCCCTTTTTATCAATAAAGATAGTAGTAGGATACCCTTTTATTCCTTTAATCTCAGGAAGTACTTTATTGCCGTCACCGATTTTTCCACCAATAAGGATGTCGTATCCAGGATGATGTTTCTCGATAAGATGAGTCAGCGTCCGACGGACATATGCCGGATCACTCTTGCGCTCAAACGCCATGCCGATAACTTCCACACCACGTGATTGATTAGCATTATACCAAGGTACAAGGAACGACATTTCGTCAAGACAGTTAGGACACCAGCTTCCCAAAATAGAAATAACGACTACCTTATTACGGTATTTCGCATCGGACAAGGACACCATATTCCCTGCTAAATCGGGTAACCGAAAGCTAAGCGTTTTGGCGCCTGCTTTCATCTGTGTCAAACTGTAAGGATCGGCCAAACGAGCATTCTGATTACGCGTTCCTTCAATGGACTGTGAACCGCGCGAGGTGATAAACTGTCCTTTGAAATGATCTTTATCAACGAACTTACCCTCAACGAGATAAGGACTTAATCCGGCAAACGCAGACAAGCGAAAACCCGCACCATCCGCTACTCCTTCAAGGAAACGTAAATCGCCTGTGTTGGTAAGGATAGAACCGGCAAGTTTACCATCTTGCGTACTGAAAATACCGACATTCTTTTCGGGAGCTTTTCCACCTTTAAAAATAACATCCCATTTCCCGTCCAATGAATAAGGAGAAACCCCTGCCGTTACAAATCTCGGACGGTCAGAGGCATACGCCTTAAAAGCTACGCCTTTATCTGTGTCGGAATAAAGGCGTTTTAGCTCACCTTTCAAAGTATCGCCTTGCAACACGGCGTTCAGCTGGGTATCGTAATCTTGTATGGGAATAAATACGCTATCACCTCTATAATTAATAGTCCCTAACTGCACCCGTTCTTTTCCATTTATCAAGGTCAGTTCTGCTCCTTTACCCAAAGCATTGGGATGGACAACTTCAAACTTAAATGGGATATAGGCTTCCCGTGCAGAAAATTCTCCGTACCATTCTCCCGCCTGCAAAGCGGGCTTATTTTGTGCACCGGCTATAACAGGTAATGCCAGCAACAATACTATCAGTTTCTTCTTCATTTGATTTGAATATTATTTTAATTGCAAAAATACATGTTCCCAATCTAATAAACTATAACACAAATATGGTATTTCACTCAACTTTAGTACATTTGTTTTGTTTTTTAATCAAAAGAGTTATTGACTGAATAGAAGTATGAAAAAGCTAATTACATCAGTTCTACTCATTCCTCTATTACTACTGGGAGGATGCGCAACAAGTCAGATGGGTGACCCTTCGGCAACGCTTGCCGGTGCCTATATTGGAGGCTCTTTAGGTAGTGCAGTAGGTGGAATTATTGGAGATAACGGACACGATTGGAGGGGAGGATACCGTGGTTCAGCCATTGGTACGATTGTTGGCACCATTGCCGGAGCAGCAATTGGCAATGCGATGACAGCTCCAAAAGACGAATCCTCGGTCAATGCTTATTATCCACCTTCCAACGGAAACAGAGAAGTCTATTCTGACAATATACTGAGATTGCATAAGATTCGCTTTATTGATGATAGCCGTAATCAGGCTATTGATCCCGGAGAAAATAGCAAAGTAATTTTTGAAGTGATGAACGAAGGAGACAGAACTGCTTATAATTGCGTTGCTTTCGTTGAAACAGTTGGTAAAGTGAAATATATTGGTATCTCTCCATCAGTGACAATAGACGAAATAGCTCCGGGAGATGGCATCAAATATACAGCTACAGTGCATGCGGGAGATAAACTGAGAGAGGGAAGAATCACGCTACGTGTTGGCATTCGTGATGAAAATGGTATAATATGTGATGCCCAAGAATTTACTCTACCTACACACGGAAATTACTAATAATTCCTAATAACGAAACAGGCTGTTCGGTGTAAGCATCGAACAGCCTGCTTCGTTATAGTTCTATATATCTTTTATTTATTTCCTGATTCGGAAGTCTTATCCAGTTCGATATTGACAATCGGATTATCCCACTTGTTTATTTTTTGTGTTCCAAGGTCAATTAAGAATCCCGGCCAGAATAGCAAATTCCACAAAGCCGCACTATTAAACGACGATTCTAATATAAATGGAGAGTTTTCATAGCCTTCCTTCTTAGCTATCAATTGTTTGTCTTCAAGTCTCTTTTTTACCTTTACCGTAACCGTATTGTCCGATTTGATCTCTGCAATTCTCAAATTAGTTGCAGCCTCATAAATTTTAGTCCCGTTCGGTCCCATAAAAGTAACATCTTGCCGTGAACTGGTAAAAAGAGTACAACATGAAGATAAACTCATGCCTATCAGTACCGTTAAAATAACTTTTTTCATAAACACTAAGTATTTAAATAATAATATATTAAGTTCCATTTCTATAGAATGCATCTATATGGTATGCCCATATTTTTACAAAGGTAGTTGTATTCATTAATATAATCATCAAACAATAGAGTCTATTCTATAAAGATTAACACTTTATCCGCATCCTTTTTCCTGGGATATTGTTAAATTTGTAATTAGAATAAAAGAAATGAGACGAATCGTATCCATATTTTTTCTGACAATTATGCTGGTAGTGAGCATCCACCCACTACTATCCATGCATTTCTGTCAGGGCAAACTGTCTTCTTTCAGCTTAATGAAAGAAGCAGGTACATGTTGCGCCACTATGGATATGAAAAAAGCAACAGCAAAGGCGTCAGTAAATTCCAAGTCCACGGACTATAGCCATTACTATTTTACGAATCACGAGGAAAGTTGCTGCAACACACACAATATGATGTTGTCAACGGATAACTATAATTATCAGAATGAACATCTATCACTTGAAAATATGATGCCTGTTTTTACAAGCGTCTGGATTGCATTACATACTCTTATCAATTATGTTGAACCTGATACTTCTGTCGGATTCAACCATTTATACCCACCAAACGGTCAGAACAAATTAAATATCGATTGGCTGACCTATATTTGTACATTCCTGATTTAAACAATATCGGGGACGTTATTTGAATATAGTATAATAGGAGGGATAGGTCAATTTACTTTCTTATAACTATTATTTTTAGATATCAATCCTCGTACTTCACTTTAAAGGACAATTACCATTCGTTTATTGTCCGAAACTTTTTCTTTTTAACAGATGTTTTATATTTAGTATTACAATCATTGAAGATGTATGTAGAGATATACTATTATCTCCACTAAATGCTCTTCTCATAACATATTTATTATGCTTAATAGGATTATAAAGTATTTTCTGAACAACAGACTGATAAGCGTCTTACTGCTTATCTTACTCATTGTTTGGGGACTGTCTACTGCTCCATTCAATTGGCATGGTGGACTATTGCCTCGTGATCCGGTTCCGGTAGATGCTATTCCAGACATTGGTGAAAATCAGCAAATTGTGGCAACTTCATGGATGGGGCGCTCTCCTAAAGACATTCAGGAGCAAGTGACTTATCCGCTAACCACTTCTTTATTAGGTATTCCGGGAGTGAAAACAATCCGAAGCACTTCCATGTTTGGCATGTCATTTATCTATGTCATTTTTAATGACAATATAGATTTCTATTGGAGTCGTTCCAGAATATTGGAGAAGCTGAATTCATTGCCTTCAGGCACACTTCCGGATGGAGTAAACCCTACACTTGGACCGGATGCTACAGCTTTAGGACAGATTTATTGGTATACACTCGAAGGCCGTAATCCCAAAAACGGGAAACCGACGGGTGGATGGGACCCTGATGAACTTCGAAGTATTCAGGACTTTTATGTAAAGTATGCATTATCAACTGCCGAAGGGGTGTCTGAAGTAGCATCAGTAGGTGGATTCGTAAAAGAATATCAGGTAGAACTGAATTCGGACGCCATGCGCTCACATAAAGTGAATATTATGGAGGTGATGAAGGCCGTACAGAAAAGTAATCTTGACATTGGAGCACAGACTATAGAGATGAACAAAGCGGAATATCTGGTTCGCGGCATTGGATACATTAAGAAAGTTTCTGATCTGGAAGATGCGGTGGTTGCAGTGCATGACGGCATACCGGTTAAGATTAAAGATGTGGCGTTTGTCAATATCGGCCCGGCTACAAGAAGAGGCGGACTGGACAAGGAAGGGGTGGAAGCCGTTGGCGGGGTAGTAGTGGCCCGTTACGGTTCCAATCCGATGCAAGTGATTAATAATGTCAAGGGAAAGATCAAAGAGGTGGAAGCCGGACTTCCACAAAAGACCCTGGCTGATGGTACGGTATCTAAAGTAACGGTAGTGCCGTTTTACGATCGTTCGGGATTGATAAAGGAAACAGTCGGTACGCTGGAAACAGCTTTGTCGCATGAAGTATTGATTTGTATCATTGTGGTCATTGTGCTGGTATTTAATCTGCGGGCTTCTGTAATTATTTCAAGTATTTTACCGGTAGCCGTGCTCACCACTTTCATTGTCATGCGTTACGTCGGGGTTCAGGCTAATATTGTGGCATTGTCCGGTATTGCCATTGCCATCGGAGTGATGGTGGACATTGGAGTGGTATTTGTGGAAAACATCATCCGCCATATGGAAGAGGAACAGAACAAAGGTATCCGTAAAGGACAAGCTTTTGCCAATCTGATTTATAAGAGTGTCAGTGAAGTATCCGGTGCTTTATCTACGGCTACACTGACCACTGTGATCAGCTTTCTTCCCGTATTTGCCATGCAGGCACAAGAAGGAAAACTCTTCAAACCATTGGCTTACACCAAGACATTTGCGCTGTTATCAGCCTTCTTATTAGGTATAGCCTTGCTACCAACAATTGCTTATTACGTGTTCTCCATTCGTATTGACAGTAAAAAGATGAGGAAAGCCGGAAATTTAGTTTTGATAGTGACAGGTATCCTGCTCTATATATTTACCGGAGTATTTGCATCCATTGGTTTGACCTTGATAGGAGCTAATAATTATTTCGCCTCACGCTGGCGCAACGCGAAAATGCCGACTTACATCAATGTAGGCATTGCCATTTTTATTGCTATTTACTATTTAACAGTAGAATGGTTACCAGTAGGTACGGAAACCAGTATAATCACAAACTTCGTGTTTGTTATTATGGCCATAGCGTTGATAATAGGCTTATTATGGTCGCTGGTTATTTATTATGAACGGATACTACGCTGGTGTCTGGCCCATCGTTGGAAGTTTATGATGCTACCAATTTTCACCTTGTTGTTTGGTCTTACAATCTGGCTTGGATTTGACAAGACGTTCGGGTTTATAGCCAATGGATTCGAAGGTGTGGGTTGGCATTCTTTCCGTCAGGCTACTTTCTGGCAAGCCTCGAGCAAGCGTTTTCCTGGAATTGGAGAAGAATTTATGCCAAGTCTGGACGAAGGTTCGTTTCTATTGATGCCCACAAGTATGCCTCACACGGGTATTGAACAGAATTTAAGCTATATAGAGACGCTGGACAGGCGAATATCAAACATACCCGAAGTAGAAAATACCGTTGGTAAATGGGGTAGAGTAAACTCGGCACTCGATCCTGCTCCCGTACAAATGTTCGAAAATACCATCAGTTACCGTCCTGAATATATTTTGGATGAAGATGGAAGTCGTGAACGATTTAAAGTAAACAGTGCAGGCGCCTTTATCCTGAAGAATCATTCAACTTATAATCCTAAAGACGGATTCAGAATAATTCCAACGGATAGTTTGATTGTCGATCCACACGGCCATTATTTCAGGCAGTGGCGACCGGAAATTAAAAAACCGGAAGACATCTGGAAGTTAATTGTAGATGCGGCACATATTCCGGGACTGACTTCTGCTCCTAAATTGCAACCCATTGAAGCCCGTTTAGTAATGCTTTCCACAGGAATGCGTGCTCCTATGGGACTAAAGGTAACCGGTCCGGATCTGGAGGCAATAGAAGAAGGCGGAAAAGCATTAGAAACTGCATTAAAGAAAGTACCTTCCATTTTAGCACCTACCGTTTATTATAATCGCTCGGTGGGAGCACCATACATTGAAATCAACCTGAAACGCCGGGATATGGCAAGGTATGGCATTACGGTGGCCGATCTGCAAAGTGTGATTAGTGCTGCTATTGGTGGAGTGCCACTGACAACTACGGTGGAAGGACGGGAACGGTATCCGGTGCGTTTGCGCTATCCGAGGGAATTAAGAGATAATCCTGAAGAATTGGGCAAATTAATTATACCAACTGCCACAGGCGCACAAATACCGTTAAACGAGGTAGCAGACATTACTTATACTCGCGGAGCGCAAATGATAAAGAGTGAAAATACATTCCTTATCGGCTATGTCACTTTTGATAAAGTAGCCGGAAAGGCCGAGGTTGATGTAGTAAATGAAGCGAAAGAGGCATTAAAAGCTCAGATTGATAACGGCACGTTGGTGTTACCCAAAGGAGTCGCTTATACGTTCGCCGGTAACTACGAGCAGCAGGCAAGGGCGGCTCACCGGTTATTACTTGTCATCCCACTGAGTTTACTGATGATTTTGCTCATTCTGTATTTCCAGTTTAAAACAGTGACAGCCTCTTTAATTCACTTCTCGGGGGTTTTTGTAGCTTTTGCAGGTGGCTTCATCCTGCTATGGTTATACGGACAGCCATGGTTTATGAATTTCTCGGTTGGCGGACTGAATCTGCGGGATATGTTCCAGATGCATACCATTAATTTAAGCATTGCCGTGTGGGTAGGGTTTATCGCTTTATTCGGCATCTCAACTAACGACGGGGTGCTAATGGGAACTTATATTCATGATACGTTCCTGACCCTGAAGCCACATACAAAAGATGAAATCAGGGAAGCTGTGGTACATGCCGGTTTGAAACGGGTACGTCCCGCTGCCATGACTACCGCTACCACGCTGATCGCTTTATTGCCGGTACTGACTTCCACTGGAAAGGGGGCGGATATTATGGTGCCAATGGCAATACCAACCTTCGGAGGTATGCTTATTCAGTCGATGACCATGTTCGTTGTCCCGGTATTCCAATGCTGGTGGCGTGAAAGAGCAATAAAGAAACATGGAAGTGTAAAAGAATAATTATAGAGTAGAATTATGGAAACAAAAATAGTAAAGTTTAAGATAGGAGTGATGATACTACTCGGAAGCTGGCTGGTTAGCAGCAATAAGGCTTATGCAGAGACTATCGGGCAGGATTCACTTAATCACTACTTACAGGTTGCGGCAAGAAGCAACCCCGGACTTAAGGCTGATTTCCTGACTTATAAGGCGGCTATACAGCGTATACCGCAGGCAGGGGCTTATCCTGACCCTGAATTGGACATGGGCTTCTTTCTCGAGCCAATGGATATTCTTGGTGGTAAACAAGTGGCGGAGTTCAAAATAATGCAAATGTTTCCCTGGTTTGGAACCAAGAAGTCCGCTCACAACGAAGCGGCACATCGTGCTCAAATGGCTTTCGAACGCTTCAGGGAAAATAGAAACAGCTTATATCTGGACATATATGCGCAATGGTATCGTTTATGCGACTTACAAGAGCGTCTGGTAAACAATAAGGCAAATAAAGAATTGCTAAAACAACTGGAAAGTCTAGCCTTGCAGAAATATGGTTCAGGGGATGGTCAGATAAAAGCCTCCCAAGGTAAGATGAACACGGCAATGGGAAAAGGAAGTTCCAAAATGTCGGATGTTCTCCGCATACAAATTGAACTTGCCGGCATTGACAATAATATAGAAAGTGTCTTGTCCCAACTGACTGCAGAAAAGGTAAAGTTCAATGCCTTACTGGGCCGTCCATCAGAAGCGAGCGTATCCTTGCCTGATTCCTTAAAGCAAGTCCCTTTCCTATTGAATGAGAGTTCAGTTTTGGCAAATATAGAACGCCAAAACCCCATGTTGAAAATGTTGCTGGAAGAGGGTTTAAGTTACAAGGCTCAGGCTGAAACCGAAAAGAAGAAGAGTTACCCGATGATGGGAGTGGGGTTGCAATATATGCTGAATAAGAAGACTGACAATCAGGCATTTGCCATGGGAAGCATGAATGGAAAGGATATGTGGATGCCTATGGTATCGATGAGTATTCCTATTTTTCGTAATAAATACAAAGCCGAGCAACGGGAAATCCGGTTCAGGCAGGAAGCAAGCAAAGAAAATTATGAGAATACACTGAATAATCTGGAGGCTGATTACTTTCGCATCAGGCAACAAATGGATGATGCTAATAGAAAAATAGGACTTTACCAGAGACAGTCACAATTGGCTGAAAGTGCTTACCATCTGGTGGTGGAGGAATTCACTTCCGGACAAAGTGACTTGACGAATGTCATTGACGTACAACGTCAGTTACTGGATTATCAACTTAAAACGGCAGATGCCATAGCAGACTATAACACAAAGGCAGCCGCCATTCAAAAACTTATTTCTTTCAAAGATACCGAATTTTAAAAACAGACGATTATGAATACAGATAAATTAAAACAGTTCCTGAACAAGCGTTATACCAAATACGGTCTGATATTGGTGGCCGGTATATTTCTGGGCTGGTTATTCTTTTCACAAGGATCAAAGAACAATGCTCCGGAAACAACTCCCGTGCACTCCCATGAAGAACATACGGATAAAGATGGGGTGAAATATTGGACTTGCTCCATGCATCCTCAAATCAAAATGGATAAACCGGGTAAATGCCCTATATGCGGTATGGACCTGATTCCGGTGAAAGCAGACAGTGAAGTAAGTGAACAAGCCAATCCCAATGATATTGTAATGTCCGACGAAGCTGTTGCTTTGGCTAACATACAGACTACGACAGTAAGCAGACAACATCCTGAAAAGGAGGTTCATTTATATGGTACGGTTCAAGCTAATGAGCGATTGCTTCAATCGCAAGTGGCACATGTAAGCGGACGGATAGAGAAGTTATTTGTCGATTTTACCGGAGAAACCGTTCACCGCGGTCAAACATTGGCTACGATATATTCTCCCGAACTGCTTAATGCACAAAAGGAATTACAGGAAGCTTTGAAAATGCAACCCCGACAACCGGCTTTAATTCAGGCGGCAAAAGAGAAACTGCATTTATGGAAACTCACAGATGCACAAATAGCAAGTATTGAGCAATCGGGTAGTGTTTCACCGTTGCTGCAAATAAAGGCTAACACCAATGGCGTAGTGATTAATAAACAGGTTAATGTAGGTGATTATATCAATCGGGGGAGTACTTTATTTGATATTGCCGATTTGTCACGCATATGGGTGGTATTTGATGCTTATGAACCGGATCTGCCTTTCCTTAAAGTTGGAGACCAATTGAACTATACCTTGAAAGCTATTCCAGGGAAAACATTTTCAGGAAAGATCTCGTTTGTAATGCCTTATCTGGACCAGGCAACACGTACGGCAAAAGTACGTGTGGAAACAGCTAATCCCGGTTTGCAACTCAAACCGGAAATGTATGCAGACGGTACGATCAAGGGAATCTTACAACAGTATAAAGATGAAATTATCATTCCCAAGTCGGCTGTACTATGGACCGGGAAACGTTCGGTGGTTTATACCCAAATACCGGGTACTGCAAAACCAACGTTCCGGTTCCGTGAGATTACGCTTGGCCCTTCACTTGGAGAATCTTATGTAGTAACCTCCGGTTTGGAAGCAGGAGAGAAAGTGGTAACAAACGGAGTATTCAGCATTGATGCCAGTGCACAACTTGATGGCAAACGGAGTATGATGAATGAAAGCGAGGGGGGTAGTGCTGCCAACGGTCATACCAATAGTATGCCGGGAATGGATATGGGCGGTACGAAGACGGAAAAAACAGCCGCTCCTGCATCGAATATGCAAATGACAATGCCGGCGAAAAAGGAAGAGAACAAGCATGCAATGATCAATGTAAGCGGAAATTGCGATACTTGCAAAGCGCGAATTGAAAAAGCGGCTAAAGAAGTGAATGGAGTTGCAGTAGCTGACTGGAACGTAAAAACAAAAATGCTGCATCTATCTTACGATCCGGCTAAGACTTCCATTGATGCTATCAGCAAGACCATAGCCAAGGCAGGACATGATACCGATCTTTACAAGGCTGATCAAAAAACATACGATGCCTTACCGGCATGCTGCAAATACAGGAAATAAAGAACTGACCAGTTAACAGAAACAGATTCCCGTTTCTCTAAAAAGACAGAGCGTAACAAACATTCAACAAGGAATGTATTGTTACGCTCTGCTGTCGTATCACCCCTATATCTGGTTTCTGATAATACTTCTCTATAAGAAATATCAATCAGATTTTATCATCCTATTTACCTTGGGCGTATTTCCCGTCGCATAAATAAAGTATAGGAGATAGAAAAACAAAGAACTGTAACCGCTATCAATCCTGTCAGTTGCGGCCATATAACCAGCAGACTTTGCCCCAATGGAAGCGGACTGGGGATAGCTCCCTGTACCTGTTCCATCGTCATCGGACCAAGACTTCTGATAGATGGCATTAGCAACACAGAAGTTGCCTGATTAAATAATTCACATGGATTCAGCGACATTAAGCCATAAATAAATCGTTGGTATCCAATGGGATTATAATAAGGAGACATCATCTCATGCGGCATAAATGCTTTGGCAAGCAAATTGACTATCATCGTATAGAAGATACTAAAAAACAGCCATATTGCTAAAGACGCCAGTGCCGAAGTTGCCATCTGCCGGAAACAAAGTGAAAATAATATAGCCAGATTCAACCAGAGACTGACATAGAAAACACTCACAACAAGAAATCCAACGATACGGCCAAATTCTTGGGGAGTAGGCGGAATGCCAATGGCAATCAGTCCACAGCCCATCACCACAAAGCCCAATACGAAAAGCATTGCGGTGATTACAATCATGGCTGCTACGTATTTGGCATTAATCATACAGTCACGATGAATAGGCTGTGACAAAATACGGCATAATGTACCTTTGCTCTGTTCAGAACTCATTGCATCAAAACCTAAGGCAATACCCAACAGGGGTCCAAGGAAATTAATAAAAGAAACAAAAGAGGGTAGTGTTCCATCTGAAATAGTGAACAGCTTCAAAAAGAAGAATGTGTTATCCGCATTACCCGATTTGATTGCCGTGCTCATATTGGTCAGTGAGGTGTATAAAGCCCCCATGCAAGTCAGCGTTATAATGGCAATCAGAATAATAAACCGCCAGCTATGTACATGATCTGCTATCTCTTTATGAACAATAACGTTAAAAGGATGATCTGTCTTATCCATTTTCATCGCCTCCTTCCTTCACCCATTTATTATAAACATCAATAAGTTCCACTTTCTCGTTCTGCATTTCCTTAAGATCAACTTTCGCCAAGAGTTTGCCGTGGTTAAAGACTCCTACACGATCGCATGCTTTCTGCACCTGATCCAGATTATGAGAAGAAAACAGTACCGTCAGTGATTGCTTTCTACTCAAGTCGTGAATAAGCTCAATGAAGTCCTGGATACCTGCCGGATCTATTCCGGACGTAGGTTCATCGAGAATGATAATTTCAGGATCTTTAATCAAGACATCGGCCAAGCCCAAGCGCTGTCTCATTCCACGCGAGTATTTACCCGTCTTTTTCTCCATTTGTTCGGCAAGTCCCACTTGCTCCATCAATTTCTCAGCTTTCTCTATTGCCTCCTTTTTCGGAATTCCATTCAGAAGCGCCGTATAAACCAAATTATTAAGTCCGGTCATATCATCATAAAAGCCTAAGTCTTCGGGGAGATAACCTATTTTTCGCTTTACTTCTATCGGATGAGTCGTAGAGTTGATTCCACAGATATCCACTTCCCCGGAAGTTGGTTCCGTCAATCCCAGCATCATCAAAATAGTTGTTGATTTTCCCGCTCCATTAGGGCCCAGCAGGCCGAATATTTCTCCTTTATTGATAGATAGGCAGATATGGTCTACAGCAGTGAATTTACCGTATTTCTTTGTTAAGTCGGTAAGTATAATCACTTGTTCGCCCATAACTTACCTCCTTCCGTATTTGTGGAATAAGTAATATACGCCTCCCACGGCAATGACAATGATAAAGATTCCAACCCATCCCCATATCACGGATGTTTTTACAGTAATCCTGAATTGCGCAGTTGCATTTACTTCGGGAGTTTGGGATTTCAAAGTGGTGACATAATCACCCGGCAATGCTTTTTTAGGAGCTTTAAGAGTGGCGGTAACCGGTTGAACCTGTCCGGCTTTTAGCATATCTATTTTGGTCGGTTCAAAAGATATTTCCCAACCATTAGGTTTATTTGCTGATAGTTGGATATCTTTTAACAAAGAAGAACCAGTATTCCGTATTTCCAATTCCAACTTCTTCGTTTCCCCTGCTGTGACTTCGGTACTTAACAGCCCTTCAGGAGTCGTTAATTCCATTTCATACGAACCGGTCACAACTACTTCCAACTCTAAATCAGCAGAAGTATTTCCGGCAACTGCCCGGGTGGGAATTGTATAATTGCCTGCTTCCACATTAGCCGGTGGTGTTATCTCAATAGATACATTTTGGCTGGCGTTGGCTTCCACCTGCGCTGAAGTTGCCTGCTTATAATTAGGTTTGAAAATAACATTCCAACCTCTGGGAGCATTTGCCATTAAAGCATAAAGTTGCTTATCTGCCGTCTGGTTCTTCAGTATTGCACTAAAAGTAAATGTAGATTTCGAATTACCTTGCATATTTGGCTGATCGGTTGTAAATTCAGTCTGATAAGTACCTTGCTTAGCAACTGTTACCGTCAGTGGGAGTCTATGTGCCCCGGCAGAGACAATAAAATTATAGCTGCCCCGGTTTACTTTTAATGGAACGTCCACTTTTAAATCAAATTCTTGTTTGTCCTTTGGCAAAACAGCCAGTTTACTAATGCTCCATCCTCCTGACTTTAATTCACTCTTCCAGCTTCTTGGAACACCCACTACACTGAGCCCGTTATTTATGGGATTCTCAGAATTGTTGATCAAATCGATTTTGTAATCAATAGTAGCTCCCGGAGAAACGGCTATCTTAGTGTAAGGAGAATACAGAAACACACTTTGTTTCACAGTGTCAGAAGCGTGTGTTTGGTTACAGGGAGTTACACCCAATACAATTGCTAACAGCAGTAAATAATTTGTTCGCATAAGTCATATGAAATTTTATAGTTAATTAAATATGAATGACCGTATTTGCCGGCGACAAAAATAAATAATGCAAAAAAGAACTGCTGTTAAAAGTGATAAAATATTATCTAGTTAGTTTACGTTTATATAATATTGATATTTTTTAATGAACAAATAACAGTTATAGATCCCCAAAAGACAGAAATATGACAATTTGGGCTAATGCAGGAAAGAGGATAAATATTATTCTCCTTGCTGCATTCTTTGCTGAACATCAATCTCTATAAATTCTTCGGGACGAGTAATAGCCACCTTTACTTTGATATTCATAACTCCCTTTCGGATATCTTCAGGAACCATTGTTTCCCCAACTCCGATATATACATTATAAGCCTCTTCTGGTGTACATCCCGATAATCCACCTTTTTTCCAAATGGCTCTTAAGAAATGGCAAATAGTGCTTCTCAGGTTTTTCCAAGTACTTATATGATTAGGATCAAGCTCGTATGTCTTTGCAACATTCTTTATTGACTCTTCCAACATAATAATTGTCCTTCTGACATTGATATAACGAAAACGAGGAGAATTGCCATCCAATGTACACGCTCCCCAAACTAATGTATCTTCTCCGCCATGCGTACAAACCGTATTAATGCACTTGCCATTTAAAGGGAGTCTTATGTCTCCCCAATCGTCGCATGACAGGCATACAGTAGAACCCATAACATCAACAATCTTTTTATTAACCGGAGCTTTCCATACCCCGTGCGAGTTATCCGTCATGACGTATACTCCCGCTATTGCGGCAGACATAGGCAAACAAATGGTTTTTCTTTCTGTTATGCCTACCTTGCCCCAAGGATAATATGCAGCACCATAGCTCAGATAATCATTCCCTATTCCTGCCCAAAATCGCTGAATAATATCGCTAACTTCTTTTTTACCTTTACAACATTTATCTCCATCATATACATCCAATATAGCCACTCTTCTTTTTGTGTCATTGCCACAATGTTTCAGCATGGCTCTTTGGACCTTATAACAATCATCGGAATTCAAGTTCACAGCTTCCGGTATGACCAATATTGCAGGCTCCGAAACTTTAAGCAATGCATCAATGCCCGCTATAAATAGATTGGCGCTCAATTTCTCACTATAATCACCTACGGAAACGATGTAACAGATATTTCCTCCATTTGCATAAAAAAGTAGCATATGGTAGTATAACGTATATCTTACATTAGACTCGATACCTTCAACGCTCTCTTCCGAATCGTTCGAAAGTCCTCCGAAATAAGTTTGAAATTCTTTCAAAGATGTTATTCTATATGGAACGTTTTTCAAGGACACATTACCATCAATTGCCTTTTCTGTATACCCAACGAATGCCGGTATAGCCGTGGCTACCTCCATCATAGAATTTGGAAATGTGTTTTTTCTCGCTATATTTATTCCTGACGTTTGCATGATAAGTAGAATTAGATTATTGGAAAACAAATAAGTATACGCAATATTAGCAAAAGGGAATGAAATAAGCAAAAGATTTAAGAAAAACTTGCCTAGTTCAACAAGACAGATTTAAGAAAAAAGTATTTTTCAGCTGATGAGGTAAACGTTGTACTGCTTAATCATCAATATCAAGACTATACTTTAGTTATATTTATTTCAATAATTAATTATAATTATATATATCATTTGATTAATTTTAATTGATCTTCTAAGATGAGGATAACTCAGTCGTAAACAGACCCTACCTCAGTCGTATACTGAGGGTCATTCACTCCTATACTGAGGCAGACTCAGTCCCATACTGTGCATACCCCTCTCAGGACAGCTTCTGAAGGGGGTTAAAGCTATTTCTAGAATTCTTCCTAATAAAGGAATCGAAACGGTAAAAAATATTACAGCAGATAAGAAAACGCTGAATGACTAAACAGGTAAGTAGGTGAGGAGTGCAACGAATAATAACTTTGGGCATAGAATAAAAAAAAGAGCTATCTGTTTTTCCAGATAACCCCTTCTATAAAGAATTTATAAAGTCAGTCAATAAACTTATTTAATGACATCAATTTCTTTAAAACATTTGATTAACTTCTTAACGGCATAATCTACTTGTTGCTTAGTATGAGTTGCCATCAAAGCAACCCGCACCAACGTATCTTGCGGAGCACATGCAGGTGGAATAACTGGATTAATAAAAATACCCTCATCAAATGCCAATTTAGTAACAGCAAATGTTTTTTCCGTATCGCGTACATATAAAGGTATAATCGGAGATTCTGTCTCACCTATTTCAAATCCTGCATCACGAAAACTCTTCAATGCATAATTGGTAATATCCCACAAACGTTGCTGACGTTCGGGTTCACTTTTAATGATATGCAATGCCGCTTGTGCAGCCGCCGTAGCAGCCGGAGTATTACTTGCACTAAATATATAGGTACGGGAATTATGGCGCAACCAGTTAATCGTAGCTTTATCTGCAGCTATAAAACCACCGATAGAAGCAAGTGATTTACTGAACGTTCCCATAATTAAATCAACGTCATCAGCCAATCCGAAATGATCACAAACACCACGTCCTTGTTTCCCAAAAACGCCAATGCCATGAGCTTCGTCCACCATTACGGTTGCATTATACTTTTTCTTCAAGCGGATGATTTCAGGCAAATTGGCCAAATCACCTTCCATAGAGAAAACGCCATCAACAACAATTAATTTTACGGCTTCCGGCCTACACTTTTGCAGCTCCTTTTCAAGAGCTTCCATATCATTATGCTTATATTTCAAACAAGTAGAGAAGGAGAGACGTCGCCCATCTACAATAGATGCATGATCGCGATCGTCGCAAATGATGTAATCATTACGATCTGTCAGGCATGAAACGACTCCTGCATTTACGCTAAAGCCGGTAGAGTAGACTAAAGCATCTTCCTTACCAACAAATTCAGCCAATTCTTTTTCCAATTCTACATGTATGTCCAACGTTCCGTTTAAAAAGCGGGACCCTGCACAACCTGTACCATACTTATCTGTCGCAGCTTTTGCTGCCTCAATAATCCGTTTGTCGTAAGTTAATCCTGTATAAGCATTGGAGCCGAACATCAAAACTTTTCTACCATCCATTAGCACCTCTGTATCTTGATGGCTGTCAATTGTGCGGAAATAGGGATATACGCCTTTTGCCATAAATTGCTGGGGTAAGTCGTATTTCGCCAATTTGTCTTGTAATAGTCCCATGAAATGTCTTTTATATTATGAATTTGATCTCTGTGTAATCCACATTCTTAAAACAGGGGGCAAAGATAACAAAATATGTGGTTACCTATTCTATTTCATCCCAAAAATATGCCATCGTATATAATTATAACTCTTTCCATAATTCAAATTTCAAGTATTTATATTACTTTTGCCAATTAAACGATATACAGAATCTTCTTAGATGAACGAAGAAAAAAAGAAAATATCATTTATAATTAACCCTATATCCGGTACGCAAGATAAAGAACAAATTCTTAATTTGATCGACGAAAGACTGGATAGGGAGAAGTATAAAAAGGAAGTAGTTTACACAGAACACGCCGGAGATGCAACAAATATAGCTACCCGAAAAGCCAAAGAAGGTACCGATGCAATTATTGCTATCGGCGGAGATGGAACAGTTAATGAAATAGCCCGTGCATTAGTACATACAGAAACAACTTTAGGTATTATACCTTGTGGCTCAGGCAATGGATTGGCACGACATCTTCAAATCCCAATGGATTCCAAAAGAGCTATAAAAATTATTAATGAAGGGATAACCGATTTAATTGATTACGGGAAAATAAATGATGTTCCTTTCTTCTGTACATGTGGAGTGGGGTTCGATGCATTTGTGAGCCTTAAATTTGCAAAAGCCGGGAAAAGAGGTCCTCTTACATATTTAGAGAAAACGCTATTGGAAGGTCTAAAATATCAACCGGAGACTTATGAATTGGAAACAGAAAATAGTACTACAAAATATAAAGCATTTTTAATAGCCTGTGGCAATGCTTCACAATATGGAAATAACGCTTATATTACACCACAGGCCACATTGACGGATGGACTATTAGATGTTACTATTTTAGAACCTTTTACCGTGCTAGATGTCCCTTCACTTGCATTCCAGTTATTTAATAAAACAATCAACCAGAATAGCCGGATTAAGACATTTCAATGTCAAACCCTACGTATTCATCGGGCAAAACCGGGGGTAGTACATTATGATGGTGATCCTATGATGACGGGAGAGGATATTGAAATCAAAATAATAGAGAAAGGACTTCGGGTGATAGTTCCTAGTAATGTGGAAAAGTCTTCCAATATGTTTCAAAAAGCCCATGTTTATATCAATGACCTGAAATTGTTTAACGAAGCCATAGTAGACGATATAAGTCAAAAAAATAAATTGATACTGAATAAAGGGAAAGAACAAATTAAAAAGCTGACTAAAAGCTAAAACTAAGAATATATGTATTCATAAACCAGGGCAGGGTTATTTTTTAATTCATAGGAACATATCTTAAATATTATCTGTATTTTTGCGCTTTTATTATATAGTAAACTATATCGTAATCAGCTATAATATATTAAATAATGTATAGAACACATACCTGCGGAGAATTACGAATCTCCGATATAGACAAACTAGTAACGTTGGCAGGCTGGGTACAGCGTAGCCGAAAAATGGGTGGAATGACATTTGTTGATCTTCGTGATCGTTATGGCATTACTCAACTCGTCTTTAATGAAGAGGTAAATGCTGCTCTTTGTGAACAAGCCAACCACTTAGGACGTGAATACGTGATTCAAATTAAAGGTAAAGTTAACGAGCGTTTTAGCAAAAACGCCAATATTCCAACAGGGGATATCGAAATTATAGTTTCAGAACTAAATGTTTTGAACACTTCCCTTACTCCGCCCTTCACCATTGAAGATAATACAGACGGGGGAGATGATATTCGCATGAAATACCGTTATCTGGATTTACGTCGTAATGCTGTTCGTTCAAATCTGGAATTACGCCATAAAATGACAATTGAGGTACGTAAATACCTTGATGAACAGGGCTTTTTAGAAGTTGAAACACCTGTACTTATCGGTTCAACGCCCGAAGGAGCACGAGACTTTGTAGTGCCTTCACGAATGAATCCCGGACAATTCTATGCTTTACCACAGTCTCCTCAAACCTTGAAACAACTACTAATGGTATCTGGTTTTGACCGTTATTTCCAAATAGCTAAATGTTTTCGTGACGAAGATTTAAGAGCTGACCGACAACCGGAATTTACCCAGATAGACTGTGAGATGAGCTTTGTAGAACAAGAAGACATTATCAATACTTTCGAAGGAATGGCTAAACACTTATTTAAAGCTATTCGAAACATTGAATTAACGGAACCTTTTCTACGAATGCCATGGAACGATGCCATGAAATATTATGGTAGTGATAAACCTGATCTTCGCTTTGGGATGAAATTTGTAGAATTGATGGATGTCTTGAAAGGACACGGATTCTCGGTTTTCGACGATGCAGTATATATAGCAGGTATTTGTGCAGAGGGTGCTGCCCATTACACTCGCAAACAACTTGATTCATTGACCGAATTTATAAAAAAGCCACAAATAGGGGCCAAAGGTTTGGTTTATGCCCGTGTAGAAGCAGACGGAAATGTAAAATCAAGTGTGGACAAATTCTACACACAAGAGATATTACAAAAACTGAAAGAAGCATTCAATGCAAAACCAGGCGATTTAATTTTGATCCTGAGCGGAAATGACGCGATGAAAACGCGTAAACAGTTATGTGAACTCCGTTTGGAAATGGGTAATCAATTAGGATTGCGAGATAAAAACAAGTTCGCTTGTCTGTGGGTAATAGACTTCCCATTATTTGAATGGAGTGAAGAGGAAGGACGCTTAATGGCTATGCACCATCCGTTTACTTCACCCAAACCTGAGGATATTCCTTTGCTGGATACAGATCCTGCAGCCGTCCGCGCCAATGCATACGATATGGTAATTAACGGCGTAGAAGTAGGAGGTGGCTCTATCCGTATTCATGAGCCTAAACTTCAGGCGAAAATGTTTGAGATACTTGGATTTACTCCCGAGAAAGCTCAGGCACAATTTGGCTTCCTGATGAATGCCTTTAAATATGGTGCTCCTCCCCATGGAGGCTTGGCTTATGGTCTCGACCGTTGGGTATCATTATTTGCCGGTTTAGACAGTATTCGCGACTGCATTGCATTTCCTAAAAACAATAGTGGACGAGATGTTATGCTCGATGCTCCTGCAGAACTTGACCAATCACAATTGGATGAATTAAATTTAATTGTTGATGTGAAAGAATAACATGCCCCAGAGAAAAGAAGAATACGGATGTAACCCTTATTATAAAAACATGAGAGTGTATCAAAACTAAAATGGCCACTCTAAAAGGTTACAGATTGTACCACCTATAAAAAAAGTCCTATCAAACTCTATTTCTGAGCAATGGTAGGACTTTTTTCTTTCCTGATAAAGAATGCAACTTTATTTGTTCATCTTTTCACTTATTGCAGAAGAGGTGGGGGAGATATAAAAAGGGGTAAACATACTTTAGTCTGAAAACACCAAATCTGTTACTATTATACTATTCTTAGTCAATGAATCGCTTTGTTATTTCTTCATAAGCGTCAATACGCCGGTCACGAAGAAAAGGCCACCAACGGCGTACATTTTCTGAACGTTCCAAATCAACTTCTACAATAAGATTTTCCGGCTTATCATTACCCGCCTGCACTAAAAATTCTCCTTGCGGACCAACAACAAAACTGTTTCCCCAAAACTGAATGCCATTAGTTTGTCCCGACGGATCAGGCTCGTGACCAACACGATTGACAGAAATCACAGGCAAGCCATTTGCAACAGCATGCCCTCGTTGTGAAATGATCCATGCATCAAGTTGGCGGGACTTTTCCTCATCAGTATCTGAACTTTCCCAACCAATAGCTGTAGGATAAACTAAAAAATCAGCTCCTTTTAACGCCATCAGACGCGCAGCCTCAGGGTACCACTGATCCCAACATACCAATAATCCGATTTTACCTATTGACGTTTCAATCGGTTCAAAGCCCAAATCACCAGGAGTAAAGTAGAATTTTTCGTAATAAGCCGGATCATCCGGTATATGCATCTTACGATATTTGCCTGCTATACTTCCGTCTGCATCAAATACAACTGCGGTGTTGTGATACACTCCAGGAGCACGCTTCTCAAAAAGAGAAGTCACTAGTACAATCTGGTATTTCACAGCTAACCGGGAATAATAATCCGTGGAAGAACCTGGAATAGATTCAGCCAAATCAAATAAAGCTGTATTTTCCGTCTGACAAAAATATAATGAATTATGAAGTTCCTGCAATACAACTAACTGTGCCCCTTGAGAAGCACAGTAAGAAATACTTTCTGATAAGTGCTCCATGTTAGATTGAATATCAGCGGTATTAGCCTGCTGTACAAGTCCTACTTTTATTTTTCTCATTCTAGTTTTTATTCAATTGTTGTTATCCACTCTATTTATTCCGTCTTTACTAACTATGTACGTAAAATATCTAATAGGAATGTCACTAAAGTTCTTGAACACGAATATACCTTATATGCCTATCTTAATACTCCAACAGGATATTGCATTGTCACACAGTGCAATGAACCATGTTGACGAATTAAAGCCCGACAATCTATACCTATAATCTCAAGCTTAGGGAAAGCTTTTTGTAAAACATCTTTCGCAAGAGCATCGTTTTTAGCTTGATTGTAAGTAGGATAAAGTATGGCCCCATTCATAATCAAAAAATTAGCATACGTTGCGGGAAGTCGTTCACGCTCTTCCTCTATTCTGTCAGCCATCGGTAATGGCAATAAATAATAAGGATCTCCACTGGAAGTACGAAAACTTTTCAGCTGCTCCTCCATGAGATGCAACTCTTCATAATGTTCATCAGCTGTATCAGTACACTGTACATAGGCAATGGTATCAGGTGAACAAAAACGCGCAAGCGTATCAACATGACTGTCCGTGTCATCTCCGGCCAAATATCCATGATCTAACCATAAGACACGATTTACATGAAAAACAGAACGAAAATATTCTTCAATTTCAATTCTATTCATCTGCCCGTTGCGGTTGGGCGAGAGCATACACGCGGAAGTAGTCAACAGTGTACCTACACCATCACTCTCAATAGCTCCTCCCTCAAGTACAAAACCAAGCTTATTGATGTATTGTCCATGAAGCACACCGGATTTTACGGCTTCTCTTGTAATTAGATTGTCTTTGTCAGCCGCAAATTTTAATCCCCAACCATCAAATTTGAAATCGAGTAGGGAAGTTCCCTGTTCATCCAACATTGTAATGGCCCCATGATCACGCGCCCAAGTATCATTTGTCTCACACTCCAAGAAACGTACATTTTTCATGTTTACCGTAGAAGATATTTGTTTCTTCACCTCTTCTGGTTCTGGAGTCACAATGAACAAAATTTCCCGCTTAGCTATTTCGCGGGCTATAGCGGAAAAACATTCCTGAACCTCCTTTAACATATGCGCCCAATCTGTCCCGGCATGAGGCCAGGTAAGTTGTATTCCACTCTGATGAGCCCATTCTGCAGGCAAATATGGAGCACGTACTTCCACACGATCCATAATTATCTCTCCAAAATTCAATTGCAAATCCTTTTCTGTCCCACCCACGCGAGGTAGTCCAACAAGTATTCCCATTTTATACAGTTTTTCATTAAAAATAGAAGATGCATATCATTATAGCATCGTATAATCATTATTGATAACTCGCCAATTAGCTTACTTCTTCTTTCTTTTCTTTAGGCCTGCGATCGAAAAAAGGATTTTTGGATGAAGCACTGACAGGAATAGCAAATACTGTTTTACAGTCTTTCAACCATTCCATCTGTTGGGCAGCTAATCCAGCGGAAAACATCACACGCGTATCAACACGAAAATCAGCAGCAGTAGCACATGCCGACCCAATAGCAATACCAACATCAACCGTATTTAAAGCACAAGGCACCCCAAAAGGACGGTCCACACAAGTAGGAAATCCACAATATCCGCAATTCAAACCTTGCGCCTTTTCACGCGTACCTATAATAACAACACATTCAGCCTGCAAAATATTCTCTGCATCTCGCAAAAAGAATTTCATTCCGTGCTCCGATACCATTGAGACCATTTTTTCAGACAACCTTTTTAAATCTTCACCAGTAACTAATGCTACTTCTATAATATCAATGCCCTTTCCTTTAGGAGCGGTACGGGCAGCTGTCATCATCTGCCTCGCCACATTAAGCACATGCTCATGGCGACTAGCACGTTCATTTTGTATCATAATAACTTCGCTTTTATCTAAAACAGACAGCAAAGATACTGATTTCAATGAATAATACATTTATTTTGTTCTGATATAAAGTCAGTCCATTGTGCTTATGTTTTTTTTTATTATATTTGCACCGAAATTTTCTATTCACATAATGAGAATTAAGGAAATAGTAAGCGCCCTTGAACGATTCGCGCCTCTGCCATTGCAGGATGGATTTGATAATGCCGGCTTGCAAATAGGATTGACAGATGTGGAAGCTACAGGGGCTTTGTTGTGTCTTGACGTTACCGAAGCCGTATTGGACGAAGCGATAATGTTGGGATGCAATCTTGTTATATCCCATCATCCTCTCATATTCAAAGGATATAAATCAATCACTGGTCAAAACTATATTGAGCGGTGTATCATAAAGGCAATCAAAAATGATATTACGGTTTACTCGGCACACACCAATCTGGACAATACCATCAAAGGAGTAAATTACAAAATAGCTGAAAAAATAGGGCTTAGCAATGTCCGCATTCTTGAAACAAAAGAAAATGCTTTGCTGAAATTAGTAACTTTTGTTCCGCTTATGCAAGCAGAAAAAGTGAGGCAAGCCCTGTTCAATGTGGGGTGCGGTAATATAGGAAACTATGATTCATGTAGTTATAACACAGAAGGAGAAGGTACGTTCAGAGCACAAACAGGAACACATCCTTACTGTGGAAACATAGGAGAGCTACATTCAGAAAAAGAGGTGCGCATAGAAACGATATTACCGGAATATAAAAAGACGGAAGTTATTAATGCTTTATTAGCAGCACATCCGTATGAAGAGCCGGCATTCGATTTATATCTGCTGCAGAATAACTGGCAGCAGGTGGGAGCTGGTATTATTGGCGATTTAAACACCCCAGAAACAGAACTAGACTTCCTCAAACGTATAAAGAACGTTTTTGAGGTTGGATGTCTAAGGCATAACAAACTCCCGGGAAAAGAAATTAAATCCGTTGCACTTTGTGGAGGTTCAGGAGCTTTTCTTATTCCACTTGCCGTAAAAAATAAGGCAGATGTTTTTATTACGGGAGAAATAAAATATCACGAATATTTTGGATATGAAGATGAAATCCTATTAGTCGAAATAGGGCATTATGAAAGTGAACAATATACAAAGGAATTATTATATTCTATAATTAAAAATCTATTCCCTAATTTTACTCTTCAAATAAGTAAAGTGAATACAAATCCTATAAAATATATTTAGAAAATGGCTAGAGAAGCAAAAAAAGAACAGCAGGAATTAACTGTGGAGCAAAAGCTAAAGGCTTTATTCCAATTACAGACTATGTTGTCTAAAATTGACGAGATAAAGACTCTAAGAGGAGAGCTTCCATTGGAAGTACAAGACTTGGAAGATGAAATCGCAGGCTTGAGTACTCGTAGAGAGAGAATTAAGACAGAAATAGCAGAACTAAAATCGGCCATTGCCGGGAAAAAAGTAGAAATAGAAGCTGCAAAAGCCTCTGTTGCAAAATACAAAGAACAACAAGATAATGTACGCAATAATCGTGAGTACGATTTTTTGAGTAAGGAAATTGAGTTCCAAACATTGGAAATTGAACTTTGTGAAAAAAGGATTAAAGAGTTCTCGGAACAGGAACAAGAAAAGAGCGAAGAAATAGAGAAAAGTGAAGCCGGTCTTGATGAAAGACAAAAAGATCTTGATGTTAAGAAAAGTGAGCTTGATGAAATTATTTCTGAAACGAAGCAAGAAGAGGAAAAACTTAGGGATAAAGCTAAAGATCTTGAAACTAAAATAGAACCACGTTTACTCCAATCATTTAAACGCATCCGTAAAAACTCTCGTAACGGCTTGGGTATAGTATATGTACAACGGGATGCTTGTGGTGGTTGCTTTAATAAAATTCCCCCTCAACGACAATTAGATATACGCTCTCGTAAAAAAATCATTGTTTGCGAATATTGTGGACGTATTATGATTGACCCTGAATTGGCAGGTATAACTTCTGACCAAAAAGAAGACGTAAAAGAGAAGCCAACTAGAAAAAGAAAAGCAACAACTGCATCAGCCAAAACTGATAAATAATTTACAATACAAACGTCCTCTTTCATTTAGGTATTACCCATTGAGAGAGGAAGTTTGTAATTCATAAGAGTTCTTTATAATCAGGGATATTTTTTAGGAAGGAATATTGATTATTGGCATAATCAATATGACAGCAATAGTGTTGCATTCCGTTACTTACTATTAAATACTCTACTTTCAATACCATATTATAACGGGTTATCTGGTCAAAAACAGTTTGGTTAATTTCTATATCGGGAGCCTTATATTCCACGACCATTTGAGCAGTTAAATCACGTCTATAAAGCACAGTATCACAACGCTTTTTTGTTCCATTCAGATTTATTTGCACTTCATTGGCCATCAACATTTGAGGATAACCTTTGTGCTTTAATAAAAAATTAACAAAATGTTGGCGGACCCACTCTTCGGGAGTTAACGCAACATAGCGTCCTCGTAAAGCATCAAAAATAACTCGTTTCTGATTCTGAGTAGCTATTTTCACATTAAATGCCGGTAAATTTAATGATAACATAATTCTTATTTGTGATGTTTCTTTTGACTTTATTTTTCCCGTTTTATTTTTTATTGTATTTTTGTAAACTAAGAAGTAGTCTTCTAACGCTTTCAGAACAAAATTAATGAAATCTTATGAAAACAAAGCAGGAAATTGTGGCAAATTGGCTGCCTCGATATACAAAACGTAAATTGGAAGAATTTGGTGAATATATTCTATTGACTAATTTCAATAAGTATGTTGAAATATTTGCAGATAAATTTAATGTTCCTATCCTTGGAAAAGATGCCAATATGATATCAGCTTCAGCGGAAGGAATCACCATTATCAATTTCGGAATGGGAAGCCCCAACGCTGCTATTATAATGGACTTATTAAGTTCTATCCAACCTAAAGCATGTCTTTTTCTAGGAAAATGTGGTGGAATCGATAAAAAAAATAGAATAGGGGATCTCATCTTACCTATAGCAGCTATACGAGGAGAAGGAACATCTAATGATTATTTTCCTCCTGAAGTTCCCTCACTTCCTGCATTTATGATGCAACGGGCTGTCTCTTCGGCCATTCGAGATCACGCTCGTGACTATTGGACAGGAACTGTTTATACGACCAATCGCCGCATTTGGGAACATGATGATAAATTTAAAGAATATCTTACAACGACTCGTGCTATGGCTGTTGACATGGAAACAGCAACTTTATTTAGTTGCGGATTTGCCAATCATATTCCTACCGGAGCATTATTGCTCGTATCGGACCAACCAATGATTCCAGAAGGAGTGAAAACAGATAAAAGCGATACAATGGTAACCCAAAATTATGTAACGGAGCATGTAGAAATAGGCATTGAATCATTGCGAATGATTATTGATGAAAAGAAAACAGTAAAACACTTAAAATTTGATTGGTAAAGAAACGCCATGGCCAGACAGGAATTATCATACGAAAGTATATTAAAGGAACTGAGAGCAAAACATTATTACCCTATATATTATCTTATGGGGGAAGAATCATATTATATCGACCTTATTGCAAATTATATAATAGACAATATACTGACTGAAACTGAAAAAGAATTTAATTTATCAGTTGTTTACGGAGCTGATGTAGATATTGCAGGCATAATTAATACAGCTAAACGATATCCTATGATGTCCGAACATCAAGTTGTGGTAGTAAAAGAAGCCCAAAACATACGTAACATGGAAGAACTTTCTTACTACCTTCAAAAACCTCTGCTTTCTACAATACTTGTTATATGCCATAAACACGGTGTACTTGATAGAAGAAAAAAGTTAGCAGCAGAAATAGAGAAAGCAGGAGTCCTTTTCGAATCTAAAAGAATAAAGGAGGTACAGTTACCTATTTTTATCAATTCCTATATGAAACGCAAAGGGATAGATATGGAAAGCAAAGCTACTGCAATGTTATCCGATTTTGTAGGTACTGATCTTAATCGTTTAGCCGGAGAACTAGAAAAATTAACTATTACTCTTCCCAAAGGAGAAACACGTATCACTCCAGAACAAATAGAAAAGAATATAGGAATTAGCAAAGACTATAACAACTTCGAATTGCGAAGTGCCCTCATACAAAAAGATGTATTACGAGCCAATCAGATCATAAAATACTTTGAAGAGAATCCTAAAACAAATCCCATCCAAATGACTTTATCCCTGCTTTTTAGTTTTTTTTCCAATCTAATGATGGCTTACTATGCACCTGAAAAATCAGAGCAAGGAATTGCTAATATGTTGAGTTTAAGAACTCCTTGGCAGGCTAAAGACTATATTTCTGCAATGCATAAGTACAGTGGCATAAAAACAATGCAAATTATAGGAGAAATACGATATGCCGATGCAAAATCTAAAGGTGTAAAAAACTCATCTATGACTAGCGGAGATATTTTACGTGAACTAGTATTTAATATAATGCATTAATCCAGTTGAATTATAATTCCTATCCTAAATAAGGCTCTATCTTCTATAATTAATGAAAACATTTACTCTATTTTAGGTCATAAAAATCTATATTTCAATATATTAGTTAAATAATAAGAGCCTGAGAATCGTTTTTTTTCATATTAAAGTATCCTTATCCTTAAATAAAGCAAAGATTTCAAATTTGAATAATAGAAAAGAAAGATTCATCTGATCTTTTGGGCACTGTATACATGTATTTTTCAATTTCATGATCTTATTTTAAATAATGCTTCTAAATATATGCCGTTAATAGTTGCATATATAACAATCGTTATATCCATATG
>JALCME010000036.1 GCA_022648295.1 Bacteroides sp.
TCCTCATTGAACAACTGGAGAAAATGCTGAAAGACTATTTTGAAGTCAGCAATCAGGTGAAAGAGATGCACACCGAAATGCTCTCACTTAAAGAACAACTCTCGGCGGCACTGGCACTGCAATGCCGCAACACCACGTGTGCCCAACGCATCAACAAGGAGCCATGAGAAAGATCAATCTGATTGTGGTGCACTGCTCCGCCACCCGCGAAGACAAGGAATTCACCGAGTACGACCTCGACGTCTGCCACCGTCGCCGCGGGTTCAACGGTCCCGGTTACCACTACTACATCCGCAAGAACGGCGACATCAAAAACACCCGTCCCGTGGAACGCATCGGGGCACATGCCAAGGGCTACAACGCCAACAGCATCGGCATTTGCTATGAAGGTGGTTTGGACAGTAACGGACACCCCAAAGACACCCGCACCCCCTGGCAGAAGCATTCACTGCGGGTACTTATCCTCGCCCTTTTGAAGGATTATCCCGGTTGCCGCATCTGCGGACACCGCGACCTTAGTCCCGACCTCAACCACGACGGTGAGATAGAGCCCGAAGAGTGGATTAAGCAATGTCCTTGTTTCGATGCCACAAAGCATTGGAATGATGATTCCACCCCGGAATAGAAGCATGCGATAACCGTTGTTGAACCTAACGTTCCATAAAGCGACTTCCCTATGCTGCATCCTGATTATTCAGGCTTAAAGAAAGCATAAAGAAAGATAGCTTTATGGAACGTTGTCATTCAAAATCAGACTGAATATGTTGTAAGCCAATCTCTGTTTTTATCTTCTATCTTTTTTCCGCTTTTCTTTCCGGCTTTTCTTTCTTTCATCATCCCCATAACCGTAGCCATAGCCATAGCCGTAACCGTAGCCAATCGCTCCTTTCTTAACTCCATTGAGCACTATTGCCATATTCGTGAGTTTATGTTCCAGATGAATTCTCTCCAGTTCGGGAAGCATACGACGGTCAAGATTACCTGAACGAATTACAAAAAGCGTGAGATCGGTGATGCGGTTAACAATAGAAGCGTCGGCTACCAAGCCCATAGGGACATTATCCACAATGATATAGTCATAACGTTTACGAAGTTCAGCCATCAGTTCATCAAGACGATTGCTCAACAACAATTCTGATGGATTTGGAGCTATTGCTCCAACCGGTATTACATCCAGATGTTCGGATATACAATCGGGACAGATAACATCATCAATCACAACCTCTTGATTAGATAAATAATGAGTGATACCCGTCATCTTTTTGATATTCAACATTCTGCTTAACATCCCCTTGCGTAGATCGAGATCAATGATCACAACTTTCTTTTGTGTTTGTATAAAACTGGCAGCAAGATTAAGCGAAAGAAACGTTTTTCCCGCACCTACATTGAACGATGTCAGGACAATGACCTGAGGTGCCCGGGCATCCACCGCCATAAAACTGATATTGGTACGCAGAATACGAAAAGCTTCGGACAAACGGTTATATTCTTTTACGCGTTTCAACATATCCGATACATCCGTAATTTTCTTAGCAGCCATTGGTATCTCCCCTAAAAAAGGTATCGTGACGACATCTTCTATTTCTTTACGACTACGTATACGCGTATCCAAAACCATAATGAGCAACAATATCACCATAGGCAAAGTAACCCCGCAACAAGCCCCTAAAGCTAGCTTTCTTAACTTTTGCGGATAAATGGGGGCATAATTTCCCGAAGGAGCATCCACTATGCGTACATTGTCATCCACCATAGCCTGATTCAATGCGTTTTCTTCACGCTTGTTGAGCAAGAAAATGTAAAGCCCCTCCTTCACCTTCTGCTGTCGTTCTATAGAGAGCATCTCACGTTCTTTTCCCGGCACCGTCTCTACTTTACTGCGAGCTTGCTTTTCTTGTGAACGGAAATCATTCTCCTTCACCGTAAGCCCCGCTATGAGATTCTCCACAGCACGGTTGATATTGGCACGCGTAGCCACAATAGCACGGCTGAGCTCCTGAACCACAGGGTTTTTATCACTACTACCCTCTATCAACCGGTTACGTTTAAGAACAATAACATTATATTGACTAATCTGACTCTCAATATTCATATCCACCAATCCCGTATTGACAGGTATCAATCCGTCTCCCGCTTCCGATTCCCGCAGATGCTCTTTCATCAAACGAGCTAAACGCAATTGAGTTTCAAGTTCTTTCAACGTAGCCAAATATTGCCGGCTATCGGACACATACATTTGCGCTGCAGCATCAATCCCTACTCCTTCATTCTCTTTCTTCAGTCTTTCAATGTCACCTTCCACAGAGCCTAATTCATCCTCCACCAGCATTAAGCGTTTTTTTATAAATTCTGCCGTATGAACCCCCACCCTGTTTTTTTCTTCAATAGCTTCTTCATTATAGACAGTAATAAGCATGTTGAGCACATCAGTTGCACGGACAGGGGAAAAATCATTCAATGTAATACTCAACATGGCAGCATCCTCTTCCATCTGTTTTATAGAAAGGTTAGACAAAAAGAGAGTGGCCACACTAACCGGATCGTTACGCGTCACCTGCACCGCCCCCCGATAGTGGAATGAGGCATAATTCTCTGCCCCATACACCACCAATCGTCCTAATGGAGTACTTACTGTATCATTAAGATTCACTAGCATACTTCTACTCCCTTCTTTGGAAAACCCGGACAACATCACACGCTTTTTGTCACGTGGAGTAACCATTAGGAAACAATGCTGCGGAGTGCCATCCAGAAACGCAACCCTGATAGGTGAGGTTGTATAAAGCTCCTTATTGCGCAAGCCATCCCGCACAACATAGGAAACGTCTGCATGCAAGCGTTCCACAACATTGCGCATCAACTCTTTGGAACGGAATTGCAAAATTTCGCTTGATACATTTACCGGAGTTACAAAACTATTGTAGCGATTTAAGCGCATAGTGGCCTCAGAATTGGTTGGCGTCTTAATCATCACTATCATAGAACGGCTATAAACAAATGCCGTGTGGTAATATTCGTAACCAAAATATCCAACAAAGATCAACAAGGAAACTAAAAACCACTTCCAATGAAAGCCCAAATAAACGAAAATATCAATAAGGTTAACAGACTTCTCCTCTCTGGAGGAATTCGGTAAATTAGGTTGTCCATTCATAATCAATTACTTTTTTTATTTTAATATAGCCCATAACGAAAGCGCAAAACTTACTAACCCGAATGCCGTATAATACTCACGCCATCCCCGGTTCTCCTTCTCCGATGGTTTGGACGAACGCGGCGTCACAAAAACAATATCATTTTGTTGTAAATAATAAGCCGGAGAATCAAACAATGATTTGGAACGCAAATTAACCTGTAACTTAGTTCGGGTATTACTTTGATCGCGAATTACAACAACCTCTTCGGGAACGGCGTTTGGGGTCAATCCTCCCGATTTCGCTATCGCCTCTACAAGCGTCATCCTCCCGTCAGGATCGGATATCATACCGATTTTCTGAACTTCCCCCAACATAACAATTCTCAAATTCAACAGTTCCACCGTAACAATGGGATCTTTCACTAAACTTTCCGTCACTAACCGCTGCTTAATATAAGAGGACAACATCTGGCAAGTGGAACCTTCCACGTGCATTTTACCCAAAACAGGAAAATCAATATTTCCTTTAATATCCACAAGATAACCTTTTTCCCGCTGCACGGGCAAATCGCCGGCCGCAGTTACATCACCCGAAGAAGACACCTGATAGCTGCCTACAGTCATATTGAAAGGAATGGCAAGCTCCGGATTACTGCAATGTACGGTAATGCTCAATTTGTCGTCCTGATGAATTCTCATCTGACTTTGTTCAATGACCTTATAAGATCCACCGACAGGAAGATCTTCCGTAATAATCATCTTCTTACTTGCACAGGAACTCATTATTAAAATGAGAAGCCCCTGCAATAAAATTCCATACTTTTTCATTTCTAATCTATTTTTTATTAATAATTTCCATTACCTTATTATAGCACAATAGTGCAGCCTCACTCTGGGGAAGACATTTGAGTGTGCAAACCGGTACATGCCCAATGATCTTTTCCAAAGTATCACACATAGCCGTATAGAGTTGACAATTCCAGCGCATGGAAGAGCAACCAGGTAAAAGAGTGATAAGAGCCTTTACCCCTTCGTGCTGTAAAAAACTATTAAATGGAGCTTGCTCCAAATGCACCAATGCAGCCAAAGGAACACTACTAGCCCTATAACAAGAAGTCTTACCACTCCACGGAGTACCATATATGTACACGTTTCCATCCTCTTTTACACAAACAGCAGGATTATCATCATTGAGCAGTTCCGCCCCAACCAGATTGTCGACCCACAACTTGCTATGCGTGCTTTTGCCAGTGCCACTCTCGCCCAAAAATGCAAACCCCAGACCATCCTTCTCCACAACAGAAGCATGCATTAGTACTGTTTTCCGGAGCACAACAGATTGTGCAAAGGCTATCATCATAAACATATTGAGCACATCCCCCGCCATAGGGTCATCCCAACGTATGCATGACCGCATAGATCGAAATTCTTTATCGCACACCATACGATGCCAAATACCCTTTTCGAGAGACTGCATATCGACTACATAATATTCTTTCACTTCCAAAATGCGAAGGCAAGCTCCCCACACATTGACCATTTCATTGAGTAAACGAGCAGAAGTGAAATCAATATAACTTAGTTTCATCGCTGTTTTCATAACAAAGACAGGACTTTCCCTTTCCCGCGGATGACACCTAAAAGGAATGAAGGAAGGAAGCAGTTTCTTCCAGTCCCTTTCTCCCAAAATCAATTCTGTCAAATGTCCTGCTATACGGAATGTGACACTTCCGCTGATTCTTCTTTGGTTATTCATATATAGTTAATTATTATCAATCCAGTCGAATCACTTGTTTACAAGTTCCCATGACGCGAGGATCGTGAGTTACAAAAATCAAAATTTTAGTTCTACCGGCTTGTAGCAGATTATATAGTACACGCATTGTAGTAGTGATATCAAGTGCAGAAGTCGCTTCATCAAGTAACCATACAGGAGCATCACGAAGCACAGCGCGGGCAATAGTTACACGCTGTGCCTGCCCCTCGGACAAGCCCTGTCCCGACTCTCCTAAAATGGTGTCGAGACCTTCCGGAAGCAGATACACAAAATCGGCACAGGCTACATGAAGTGCATATTTTAATTGTTCATCTGAAGCTCCCGGACGCACGATTGTGAGATTTTGACGAATACTGCCACCAAACAGGGTATTACCTTGCGGAACATAAGAAAAGTTACAGCGAGTATCACCCGACACGTAATAATCCTTTCCACCGGATTCAAGGGAAACAGAACCTTTGCAAGGAACAATCAATCCCAGTATCAGGTGGATAAGAGTGGTTTTCCCCTTTCCTGTGGCGCCTACAACAGCCGTAGGAATGCCAGGATAAATCCGGGCTGTAAGGTTAGTAATCACAGAAGGACCACCATAATTAAAGGAGAGATGATCCAATCTCAAACAAAGAAGAGATTTCAGCGCCAGATTCTTTTGCTTCGCCTCGTGCTTATCTCCATAGAGCTCCATAAGCCGCTCGGTAGCTGCAAGACTTCGAATAGCAACAGGCACAAAAGCGATGGTAGTTATAACAGGCATTTGTATATGCCCCACCAATTGTAAAAAGGCGGTAAGTGTACCAAAACTGATTTGTCCGATATATAGACGATAAACACCCCACAAAAATGCCAATAAATAACTACCATTATAGGCTAGCTTAAGCATAACTTGTGATTGGGACGAGAATCTTAAGCGGTTAATTTTCAATCGGCACACACGATTTTGTATTCTGATAAACAACGAGTTGCGAACATTTATGAGATCAAGTCCCCGGATAAGTAAACGATGTTTAAGGTTCTCTTGCAGAACTGTTCCAGAGAAACTCTCGGCCTGCTTCACCGATTTACTCAATGCACGCATTTTGCGATAGTATAATTTAGAAAATAATAGTAAAGGAGAAATTGCCAAAACAAGTACAGCCAAAACAGGATCCATCACCCATAGAAATAAAAGGGAAGCCAGTAATCTAAAGCCTGTGACACAAAACGATGGAAAAGTGCCGGACAGCATTTGTGCCACTTCCACCACATCGGAAGTTATACGTACCTGCAAATCGCCAGTACGCCGGTGCTTCACCACATCCCATGCAGCTTCCATTTGGATTCTAGCTAATAAAGTCTGCAAATGAGCGATCATTTTTATCTTAACCCTTTCACTAATCCATGAAGCACATTGATCGAAGCCAATCCCCAACAACACACTGCCAATTATCAAAAATGCCATTAAGAACAGTTGCTCCGATGCATGTGTGGTTGCAATATCCACAATCCGTTTAGAAAAATATACAAAACACAAGGAGAGTACTACACTGACAAATTTAAGCATAGCATATGTGGTAAGCCATCCCCGATGTCCCTTAGTGACCATCCAAAGCCACGATATTTGTTGGGATGCAGTATAAGTCATGAGATATATTTTAAAAGGTGTGAATAAACATGTACAAGCGGGAACCAGCATGCCTCTCCGGGAGCATAGCGGAGATTTAGCCAAAAATGTCGGAAAAGGCTGCGAGCAACATTGCTCCTACCGTCAGTTTTACAAATAGCAGCTATTGTATCTGGGTAGCAAGCATAAAACCCAAAATTACCGGAATGAAGAATATCCTGTTTCATGAAATCTATTTCTAGTCTCGCAGGTAACGAAAAAGGTAAAAACTCAACAGGCAACCCGATTTCTCTAACTAAAAAAGTATATAGCCTAACTATCCATGCCAATATGCCAGCCTTGTTATACACCTCTTGTAAATGCACGGCATCAACATGCATGGAAGTAGCCCGACAAAGACATGCTGAATCGCAAAGTTGACGCAATCCGATACCATAGGATAGTTGATGCTTTAAAATATGCGCATTGACTTGCAGATGGGCGAGCAATGGAGATGGTAACAATACGGATTGACTATTCACACGCAAGGAAGAAGAATTATAGACTTCAGATACCTCTAGTTGTCTGAGAAACGTAGCAAGAAAAGGGTTATGAAAATCGAACATACGGCTATGATGTTCAACCAGAATGCCTTGCCAAATGTAGGATACAGAAAATCCTGCATTTTTTTTAAGACTAATTCCTAAGCTCACCATTAACTTATTAGCTTTCTTAAAATCGCCCTGACATGGGAAATACCAATCAATATCACCACTAACACGATGAGACGGATTTGAATAACAAGCAGCTACCCCCTGTCCTTTAAGCAAACAGGCAGTGATGTCATGATCTGTAAAAATGCGAGTTAACTCAGCAACCACTCCATCCACCTTGTGATTGTTACGCTCTATATGATCAACCAATGCCGTCCATCTCAACAGTAAAGGACGCGGTGGGAAATACTTTACGGGTAATTGTAACAGCCCGTCAAACACAATGCCCTCCACCGTTTGCCGGCAGGCCATAATATAAAGCCGTTCCCATTGACCGGCAGTAAGCATTGAAAACGTACCATCGGGACGATGATCCCATAACCCGGCTCTCAGTAAAGCAAAAAACGGCTCATAGATATCACTTGATTTCATCATCATCATCCTGTAACAATCCGTTTCCTTTAAAAAGACGCATCAAATTATAGGCATCTTGCTCTGCCAATTCACGTTGAACATCATAACGTTCCAAAAGCAATTCCACAACTTGGGAAAGGGCAAAATCCTTATGTTCCAATTGCTGCCAAAGCCAAGCCGCTGTCTCATTAAGGGTATAAACATTAGTCATATCCACCATGCCTTTCCATGGATCCACCACCAGATAATCATCTCCAATATGGCGCAACACCAAATCATTTTTAATTCTCATATCCTACACTTTTTTATTCTTCACTTTACTCTTATATACTATTTTGCTTTTATTTCAATGTTTTTTCCAGCTTGCACACATGCCAAATAGCCAATAATACCCCTCTAAAGGGACGCAACCAACACCACAGAAAAACAATACCTCGCATCGTCCAACTATGAAGAGATACAGGCACATTATTACGATAAGCTCTAATAACGACACCAATCACATCTCTTTTCTCAACAGATTCTACTTGTCTGGCATTTGCATCACCTGCTAGTAATATTTTTTCGCCAAGAACACTTAACACCCGATGGAGTACCCAACCAAAAGAGGCATGAGCTAACACAATACTCCCCTTAGACACACGGCTTTCACCTAATGAAACTAATACTACTTTATCACCATGTCTTAAAAAAGGGAACATACTGTTGCCGCAAACGTGGAAGCAGACTTCCTTCCGGGCATTTAACAAAAGTTCCACTTCTTCAAAAAAAAGATTATTCGCCACAGAAATAATATTCTTGTCCATCTTTTCCATTCTTATTTCTACTGTGATAATACCTTGTTATAAAGTTCCAAACAATGCTCAGTCATAATTTCAATGGAAAACATAGTCTGGAAACGTTGATAAGCACCTTCGGACAGAATAGCATATAGCTTCGGAGTAAAAAGAATAGTTGAGATAGCATCTGCCAACGGCCGGCCTTCGCCGGGAGCCACATTAAACCCGGACTTCCCATGAGCATTCACCCAACTTACTCCGGACTCCTTAATACGGGTAGCAACCACTGGCTTTCCATAAGACATTGCTTCAATTTGAACAATGCCAAAAGCCTCATTCTTTTGGATTGAGCTTAGGCAGAAAATATCACACGCACCATAATAACCAGGCAAATCGTCATCTGAAATATATCCCAATAATTTCACTCGGTCTTCAAGCCCGTACAACCTGATTATCTTTTCCAAATCTTCTTTTAGCGGACCCGCACCTCCAATAAGAATCACGCAATCATTATTTAAATAACGGGCGCTTTCTATCATATATCTGTACCCTTTATAGCCCACTAAACGTCCTAACGAAAAAATAATTTTTCTTTCTGGATAACACGCTTTGATCTGAGCAACTTTCTGAGGGTTAAACACTGGTTGGTCTATTCCAATAGGAATGCAAGTAAGCTTAGTTTTTACCCTCTGTAGAAAAGGAGATTGTTGCACATAAACAGGAGTAGTGCCTACAATGATATCTGCCCGCTTAATAAGCCAATTCTGCAAAGGCCGGTAAAACTTCAGCAATAGCCGTTGCTTGAAAATATCGCTATGCCAGTGCAAAACAACTTTACCCCGATAGCCCGAAAGGAACAGGGATAGTGCCGCCATAGGATCGGGATGATGAATATGGACCACATCATATTGAGACTTAATGCGGTACAGTTCGCTAATCATGCATGGAGCAATCATAGTACCCGAAACTTTTTTCCACGTAGGGACACAAAGGATCCGTGCATTATCATTGATGCGTATAATGCCTGGATGCTGATCTTCTGCAGCGCAAAGCATATCACAGCAAATCCCCTTGCGAGACAACCCCAGCATAATATTATACATCACTTTTTCTATCCCACCACGTATGGGGTAGAATTTGCCGATTTGAAGAATTTTCATGGGACTTTATATTTTTATTTATTATTGAATAGGACTACTTTGTTATAAAATCGAACAGATCTTTCCACGAATAGGCCGTAGGAGGTGGTATTATTGTATTCTCGACAGACCTTAAGGAATATGTGTTCCCTTGAATAAGCCTTTTCATGTGAACAGCCAGTTCATTCGGACTGTCGGGATTAAAGAACGCAACACGACTACATCCACCGGCTGTTTCATGTGCATAAGGCAAATCTGCCAATAACATAGGTTTGTTGTAAATGGCAAATTCGGAAATGGGAAGTCCCCATGTCTCCACCTTAGAAGGGAAAATAAGACAATCACAACGTTGATAATATTCAGACAACTCCTCCTCATTTAAATATCCGATAAAACTAAGTGCACGGTTCTTTGACCATTTATGATACAACCATCTAGCATAAGAGTTTTCAGTACCTTCAACCGTAATATACACTCTGAATTTATTCGCACCCAAACTCTGCTCCAATAGATGTGCTGCCGAACAGATACACTCAAAGTTTTTGTGACTATCAGCAACAGCAGGAAAGAAAAAAGAATATTCAAGAGAAGACTTGGATATAAAAAAATCATGCTTTACAGGATGAAACGAAGGAGGAGCAACAATTATGGATTGGGCGCTTAAGTTAAATAGCCTGACAAACTCATTTCTTAGCCATTGTTGCTGCACTATGACATAATTATTCTTATGAATATTTTTCCGATAAGCATATTTGGAGAATAAGGCAAATAAAACAATCTTAGGAGCAAATAATAAATCACGCATTTTCCATGCATAAAATGGGAAAGAATTGTGACAATAAACAATCCTGTTCAAAGCTATCACCGTAGGGGTTATATCATGTAATGATAACCATAGAAAAACCGGAGACAAACGGCGTGAAATGCCTTTCATTGTGATATACTCACACCAGATTCTATTCACCCAGGTCCGCTTAGGCCATTGTAGCTCTACATAATGAATACTGGGATAATACGCTAACTTCTTATCATAAACTAAAGCTATAACATAATATCCTTTTGTTTCGGCTAATTTCGATAGGCAGTGTAAACATTCTCTCAGGATGCTAAGTGTTCCACCCCTATTCAAATTGACGGCTGACACAACAATCGTTTTCATAATTTTTTAATTTATCAATTCATGAAATAAATCTTCCCATTTGTCCATCACCTTTTTTTCTAAAAAAAGTCCGGCATTAACTCTTGCATTATCTCCCATTTTCCGACGCAACGTTTCATTCTTCATCAACTCCACCAACCTAATAGCCATAAGTTCCACATCGCCATCAGCAACCAAAAAGCCATTCTCCCCATCTGTTATCAAGTCTTTAGGACCACACTTACATGCAAATGATACGATGGGAAGCCCACAGGCCTGGGCCTCAAGTAGCACCATGGGCAATCCTTCATAGCGGGAAGTCATGACAAAAAGAGAAGAAGCAAGATATTCTTCTTCGATATGGTTAGTGGGAGATCGTAAAGCGATGCTATTTTGCAGCCCGTTCATATCTATCTGACTTTGCAACTTGCCCGCCAACTCACCGCTTCCAATAATATCAAGCACCCAATCAGGTTGTAGACGATGGACAAGGTTCCAAACTTGAATCAACCTGTCAAACCCCTTCTGGTAATCATAGCGCCCTATAGCAATGACGCGCTTATTATTCAGGGTAGCAATCTGACCGGGATAGAAAGAAAGTGCATTGGGAATAACTAACATATTAGGTAAATTCCCCCAATATTCAGCATCTTCATGTGTAAGCACAATAAATCGATGAAACTTCGATACAACACATTCATCCATCCGACTCCGATACCAATCCGCCAAACGCCACAATCCTCGCCGCCCATACTGTATACGTTTGAATTTGGAAAAGTGTATTTCGAGAACTTTACAACTGCCGTCGTGAATACCCGGAAGAAGAAAAACATCATTACAAAACATAGAAATAACAATATCTGCTCTCAACTGCATTAAAAGTGATTTCAATCTATGCTTATGCTTATACCGCTTAAGTGGATAATAGAATAATTTATTAAGAAAGGACTTACCATTATTCCTTTCATAATTCACACGTAAATCATACTGACGAATACAATCATTCAGTTCAAAAAAAGAAGGTCTCCCCCCCTGGTCAGTGGTAATAACACAGACATCATACCCTCGGCATACTAAATAATTAGCCTTATTTACTAATACACGCTCCATTCCACCAGAATTATAAGTAGCAGCTATGCAATAAACTATCTTCATTATTTTCTTCGTTAAAACTTTGATTATCATTAATATTTAAATCCATGCAATAGAACAAAGCATAAATCAAGAAAAGATCGGTAGCGACTTTTAACCAAACAATAAAAGTCAAAAGCAATATCCCCACAAAAAAGCCTTTATAAAGAGGTAATAGTTTACAAAATAGACAAGAATTATAGATAAAGAAAGATGCAAAAAGACTAAATCCTACAATGCCGCAATACAAAATGAAACGACAATAGCCGATGTCCGTACTATAAACATAATTACCAAAAAGACCAGTTCCTATAATCCAGCTTTTCGTATCTGCAGGCCATATCCACATCACATTATTCAACTTATCGGTTGAACTTGTGCGCCACTCTCCGGTATCCATCCAATTAAAAAAACCTTCGAAAGCAAACCGTATATTTTGATGAAAAGCATTATCATGCTTATATAGATAAACGGATATAAAAACTACAATTAACAAAATAGCTCCGAATATGAAATAAAGTCGAATATGACTGACTTTAACCAAAGCTCGAAAAACGCCGGTAGAGAAAAGAAAATACACTAATCCCATTATCATACCCACACTCGTAGTACGCGAAATCATATTACCAATAACAGATATTACAAAAAAAGCAAACAAAAGGAGAATAGAATCCTTTATATTTAACCGTATAGTACGATCCTTGCTCAACAGTGCCATAATCATAAGAAGAACAATAGAAAAACGAACTCCAGCACTATCTAGTGAAGCACCTATTCCATAGAGCCGATCCACCTTTTCCACAAAATCCTGTCCCTGCACAATGTATGTATTAACCAAAATCTTAAACGGACGAATTCTATCAATAAGCAACGCCAAAATACATTGAGTTACACAAACACCTGTAAGGTAAATCGTCAACAATCTAAAGGATGTTTTACCATGGAAAAGACGTATCGCCGCACAAACAACATAGGCTCCCCCCAACCAGACAAAAAAAGAAATGAAGTAAGTAGCATACGAATAGTCTACTGTATGATTAATATCTGAACTTACGAAACAAGCTAAAGAAAATAGTATGGCGAACCCCAACCCACCAAGAAACTTTAAAGGAAGAGAGATGCGTTTATCCTGAATGCCTTCATAAAAGACTAAAATGCCTCCTACCATCGCCAATATCATCTTTGTATTAATCAATTTAGATAAAAAGCTCAAGCCGAATGGAAAAAAATAACAACTAACAAGAGTTCCTATTATAAATACAACTATTAAGTTCTTCATTTTTAGAATATTACTATTTATAAAAAATACCATAAACCACCTTAATCACGCATTGGTAATAGAGCTTAACCAGAATAAAATATCTCTTAACTGCCATCCATTGTAGCAAGCGGGTACGCCAGGGAAGATGCTTATTACACATTACATAAGCATTGGATTCGGGGAACCAATCTACCCAACGTTTATAAAGAAGCACGTCATTAGTAATCAAGAGGGGAAGCTTGATATTCAATTTTAAAAAATAGAGATAGGGAGAAAGCATATCTGCCCAATTTGGAGAAGAAAGCGTACGCTCAACTTCAAGAACACTTGCAGTTACTTGCTGAAGGCGTTCTTCAGAACATATCTTAGTCAATGATGTTAAATTACTTTGCCCATAATGGTAAAAAGGTATATGCAGGATAGTAACCTTATTGGCATAAACAAACAGTTTAATCATGACCATAAGATCTTCACCCATATCTATACCCTCAATAAAGCGAATTTGATTAACCTGATAGAGCGAGCGACGAACCAGAAAGAGCCAGAGATTCCAACGCATCACCCCACTCATCATTAACATCAGAGCTTCCCGAGAATTGGAAAAGCCAGGCTGCCGCATACGCCTTTCTTTCTTATTGAACGATAAATACCATTCATGGCCCACAATGTCTGCATCAGTCTGTTTTGCTTCATTCACTAAACATTCAAGAGCATTCGGATCCACCCAGTCATCAGCATCCACATAATAAATATATTCCCCAGTGGCATGCTCCAAACCTGTATTCCGTGCAGCAGCAACCCCTCTATTCGTTGTATGTTGAAGCAACTTGATAGTTAATGGAATAGTAGCGAGTAAATGTTTCCGCAAGTAATGGTTAATCATCACCCCTCCACCATCAGTGCTACAATCATCAACAAATATAAGCTCCAGATGCTGATAAGTCTGCGTCAGTAATGAGTCAATACAATCCGGCAGAGTGGCTATTGCATTATATACGGGAATAATAACAGATACGACTGATTGCATCTCTTTCATGCCATCTCCCTCCCCTTGCTAAAACGCTGGTCTCCTCTGCCGCCAAGCAATATGGAAAGCACATGAGGGACAGTTTTATTCAAAATAAAATATAGAATCAGACAAATGCCTAACGTCATGAAAGGAATAAGTACATAACAGAGCATCATTCCCCACCCACTGTCGGCTAAAGAAGTACGGTAGAATATTCCTTTCTGCCAATTGATGATATAGATTGCGTGCATGGAATAAATAAAAAAGACAATAGAAGACGGCAAACATAGCAGATGTTTTGGTCTTACATAATGCATCATCCTATCCACGAAATTAATCGCTACAACAATGCCAAACGGGATAAACAAACGGGATAGCAACAAATGGTATGAAGTTCCGTTATAGTAGACTGAACAACACAAAAAGAAAACGGCGCCTATGATAGTGAACAGACGCCACTTGGAGCAAATGACTAATATGTTTTTCCTTGAAACAGCAAGGAATACACCAACTCCGAAAAAGAGAATTGCAGTGATACTAAAACCAGGAATATTGGTGTCAAAACCCAGAAAATAAATAAGGAATAACAGTATGAGTCCATAAATTCCCGTATATTTAAAAAAGAATCTGAATAACGGAGCTAACATTGACATCACTATAAGATCACGTAGATACCACAAAGGGTAATTAACCGGTATTCCCCATAACAAGTCGAATAAAGAATTGTCATGCAACATATTATAACTATCATCTGATGCCAAACCCAAACAAAGAAAAATAGTATTCTTGAGGAATATGACCAAGATGAATAAAACATTCCAAAGAAAATATGGAATTAAAAGCGTATATAACCTTTTCCTCCACTGATTTTCATAAAAAAGAACCGTTAATCTTTCCTTTTTATGAAAAAAGAAGAAGCCGGAAAAAAGAAAGAAACAAGGAACTGCAATATTCGCGCAATTGTGGGAAATCAACTCAGAGACAATATGATAAACATTCATTCCTGATAACCTCCATGTGAGAGGTATATAAGTTTCAGGAAGCACATGAATAAAAAGCACCAATAAAATAAGAAGGAATCTCATGGCTTCAATGACCTGTGATTGCCTCTGTTCCAAATTATTATTGTTCATGACAGTATTGTTTTTAAAATCCGATCAATCAAAATAAGATGCTCACTACTGAATTTGCGGGCAAACAATGCATTCGATTGCATCAGTCGGTCATAATCTTTTTCCTCCCATTCCATCAAACGATTATCACGCCAGCCAATCATACGCATACAGCCGTTTCCTTCATCCTTATCATCATAAAGCCGATCACGGAAAGGTGAGTTCCAGCAAATAGTTGGCAGAAAGATTTCATCACTACAAAAGGTGTGGTGATAAGTTTTCAAAATATCTTTCTTTTGGGAAAGAACCAGATGAACCAAATCGTTAGTAATGCTAACCCACTGAGTCCCCTTCTTAAACAGAATATGCCTGTTGCGTCTAACACCCAATAAATATTGTAACCGAAGCACACCATAACGCGCATAGCGGAATAGAAGTGCAAAACCACCTTCTCCATTTCTAAAATGTTCAGGAAATAAATGATAATGTCGCACTTTTCGGTCTATGGCACTTTCAATATTCCCTTGATAAAAACCAATAAATTCCTTTCCCTTGTGTTGTTCAAAGAAGTGATGAATGAAATCCTGTGAACGAAGAGGCATATCCACACCTGATAATAAGTGGTAATAATCATACCTTTCGTGCGAATAAGCACATTCAAAAAGCGCAAGCTCCGCTTCCACCACACTCACATCACCCCAACGCACATCAATGCGCTTATCCAGGACATAAAGTCCGGCAAAGTGAAGATGTAATAAAGGAAGATGCACCACTTTACGATCGAAATGAATATAAAGATCATTACGCGGATCATCAAGGGCGGAAAGCAGACGTTGTAAAACGACAAATTCGTGATGAGCAAGAATGAGATAAGCGTGCTTCATTTCTTCGTAGAGATTACCTGTTTTACAATATTGTTGACTACCTCCATATCATCATGACTGAATTTCCGGGCAAACAAACAATCGGAACGCATCAAATCTTGATAATCAGACATCCGATAGATACGCGAATTAGCTCCCTTAAAGTCACATTTCAGTAATGTACTTTCGTAACGAATACGGGCTTTGAAGGAGGAATTTTCCAATTCAGAAGGAACGAAAAACTCATCACCACAGAAGGAGAAGCGGTATTTACGCAGTACTTCCCTTTTCTTTGAAAGCAAAAATGAAACACCTTCTGAAGTCAGGCTCACCCAATTGGAGGCTTTATAAAAAGGAGTCCTCGTATTTACACTGATATGAAATGCCTTTTGGAGAATAATAAAAGCACGCCATAATAACTGATTGAACCTGCGCACGATCCTTAAACGATGTGCAAAATAGACAGTAAACAAATTATATTTTTGCATCTTTAAAGCAATTTCACCGACACTGGTAGGCATTTCTGTTAAGACTTCACTACCCTGAATCTGAGAAAAAAACGCATGTATATTGTCCTGTGACCGGAGTGGTAAGTGTACACCTGATATAAGATGGTAATATTGGTAAGTGCCTTGTTTAGAGGCTTCCTCAAAAAGTATATATTCGACTTTGATTTGAGAAATATTTCCCCAGTGAACATTGATCCGGTGAGCAAGAATAAATAGGTGGGCATATTCTGTTGTAATTACAGGAAGATGTTCCACCTTCTTATCGAAATGAATAAAAATATCATTCCGGCAATCGTCAAGACACAGAACCAACTTCTGCAAAACCTCAAACTCGTGGTGGGCTATAATGAGATAAGCGTGTTTCATATTCAATCAATATTTCAATTTACGGTACAAAAAACGAAAGCTATTAATTAACAGTCCCCCCACGCATGAACGATAAAAACAAAACAAGATATACATGCGTTTATTGACATTGCCCTCCACCTTTACCACTTTGGGAAGAGCTTTGTAATATTGCCACCAGACAGCAAACTCAATGGTGAAATGCTTCCATGGTTTAGCACCTGTATAGTGCACTGTACCATGAAGATGGACTTCTTTCCAATCTTGCTCCGTATATTTTTTAAGAAAACACTTTTTGTACTGAGGTAAATAAAAGGTACGAATGCTATTATAAAACGGCGGTAGTCCAATGACACGCCCCTTGCAAAGACTATTCAAAACATCCTGATCGGGAAATTCCAGATCATCTGCTTTAGAGGCTTCAATGAATTGCTGTACCATCTTGTCACGACGTAATAGGTCCAGATTCATAATAAGAAACCCTGAGTTAAAATAAGATTCAGGATCGCAACCGACAGCTTCAATGTGTTCTTTCTGGAAATCAAGAGGAGTTTCAAAGACAGCCGCCAGATAGTTTTCCCCCAATGCAACTGCATGATAAAGTTTACCCAGATCATTGCGAACAATCATATCACAGTCAAGATAGATAACCTTGCTGTACTCGGGCAATAAATCAGGGAGCAATAAGCGATATGAAGCTGCAATAGTATATTTATCAGCTACATAAATATTGTGTAAACAATGCTGCAAGTTAATAAAAGAATAATAAGATTTTCCTTTCCCTATTAACCGAATTTTCTGTTGCAATCGTTCAGGAAGAGCTTCTGTAAGCAAACAAATAACATGGAAGTTCTGCCCTTGACAAGCATGACTAAATAATGAATAAAGGCAGGTAGCCGCCGGAATAAAATAATCCGGTGTAAAGGCAAGAACAATAGGTATCTCTCTTTTTTTATTCATCATTTTACCTTTTAAATAATTTATCAAAACAGAAGCGAATAAACATAAGACACCTATCTTTACACTTCAACAACTCACAATAACGGATATAGTAAAACTTAGAAAGTGGTAACCTTCTTATTACCAGATTATAATAGTCATACTTACACTTTGAATAAAGTTGATCCGGGGCCAGTACTGAGAAATAATAAGCTTGATAACGATCAGTAGGAAAAGAATATCCTAAACATGCCAACCATTGAAAAAGCATCGTATTGGCTTTTAGCTTTTCTTTATAATAATGTTTACTGCTGGATAAATGAACAGAAGAAAAGCGAAAACTAAATAACATTTTCCGGGTAGTTGCCACCCCACAATCTGACATCATAATAACAGAAGCCGTATCAGAGCCATAAGCACAAGGAAAATCAATAAATTTTCGCTCTTTCAGTACAGAAGTTTTAAACATATAATTACCAATGCAAGTAAAAGCCACGCCCTTCATCCAATAATAGAAAAATTCGTATTTGCTACAAAAAGAAGGAAGAAGAGCATCCACCCCTATCAGCTTGTTATTTGTGTCTATTTGCTCTACCCGTGCTCTGACAAGGTGGACAGATGGATATTGTAGCGTCAAACCAACACATGTTTGTAAGAAATCAGGATGATATAAATCATCGTCTGATGCCAGTACAATGTAATCTCCCTTGGCATAGCTAATGCAATGATTCCACTGTGCAACCAGACTCTGCCTACCGACATTCACGTCATTAACGTAATACCTGATACGCTCATCATTATATAATGATATAATCTGATCTAAATTGTCAGGCGAAGCATCGTTTACTATAATTAGTTCAAAATCAGTATAGGTTTGAACTAAAATACTATCAATGGCCTGCGCTAAAAAATCGGCTTTATAAGCAGGAAGTACAAATGATATATGTGCCATAATGAAGAAGAATAAGTTTATTTAATAACTCTGGCAGGTACTCCTGCTATAGTAATACCTGGAGTTAATACAGATTTTGTGACTACTGCTCCTGCTCCAATTTTTACCCCATCTGCAATGGTAATGCCTCCAAGAAGTTGAGCATTTTGTCCAATGTCCACATAATTACCTATTACTGGAGAATCATCAGGAAAGCTACCTTTACTACCAATGCAACAGTTTCCGTGCATCGTACAATTAGTTCCGATTCGTGCTTTAGGATTAATCATGATTGAACCGTAATGATAAATCTTAACTCCTTTTCCCAAACAGCCGGAAGTTATAAAGAATCCCAAGCGGGATCCCAAGATATTCTTCCGCCTTCGATAGAAGTATTTTAGCAATTTGTTGGGCTTGCACAAAGTGTAATATTCTTCCGCACGTAATGAAAGTAGGTAGCGTTTAATCCAATATCCTTCAGGACGCAGTAGGTATTCAAACAAGTGATCCTTGGAAAAGAACGGATGATAATCCATACGATCTGAATAAATGTAATCTCTCAATCTCATGATACACTATTATTTATTAGGAACTGTTGGTATTTATCTTTTAAAATGAAAGGATAGACTTGTAAAAGGCGCAATTGCATATGGAGTAAATCTTCATGAATTATAGCTAGTTCCATATGTTCTGCAAAGAAGCCATCTAAACTCTCCTTGCTTTCCAACAAAGTATCTATATCCTCAAAACCTTTGTACAAAGGAATCTTGACCGAAGAAAAATAATCGTGAAACTTAAAATAGCTTTCTGTAGCCTCTCCTAAATCAGAGTGGATAATCCATATCGCAGGTACTCGATAAGCATGAGAAAGAATAAGACCATGTAGAGAGGATGCTAAAACGTATTTGCTCCTTTGAATCTCTTCCAGCACTAAGTCAATATTATTCGTTCTAAAGTCAATAATATGATATCTGTTCCCATATTTCTTGATGAAATGGTCAACTTCAGACCAATGAGGTATGATAGAAACGCCTTTCCGATGATAAGCCTTCACCGGTTTCCATAGCGGCAATAAAAGAGCTGGATCACCAATAGGAATAGAAGTCCAATGAGGAATCCCCCTTAGCTTATTTTTCGATAGATTACCTCTCACAGCTCTTACAATACCACCGGGAAAAGAGGAAGAAGACCGCATAAAACCACATCCCCAGTAAAAACAATTGTTATAACCATCTTCTATTATAGAGCCTATTGCCAATAACCGCCTTTGAGGGCAAAACAACCGGAGATAATCTTGATAAAGGAAATTTCTAACACTATTATAGTCAACAATAGACTTTAAGACATGGAATAGGGATCTGGAAAATGCATTAAACCAATTATGATTATTAATCCCCGGATTATATACGATTACCTCAGATTGAGATAATTCCCGGATCAATTGTAAGGATAGGCAATCACCAATATTAGGACCTATTACATCATTCCAATAATATAATAAAATGGGGGTCTGGTTATTCATAAAGTGCAACATTATCTTATTGGTTAATATTTATCATGAATGTTTATAGATAGTATGCTGAATTCTTCTTAAAAAAGATTTATAGACAGCACTGATCTTTTCACTAACCAATGCTTGTTCAGATTTAGAGCAGCCTATTAAATAGATAGTGATAGAAGATGATATGAAACTCGCTAAAGTCAAAAGAATAAACCGCTTGGCACCATCCGGCATGCTATAATAAAAAGTAAGGGGGAAAATAAGCGCAATAACAGAAACCAAAAATACATTACCAACAACCTCTCTTAAATAGTCAGAAATGGAAATTTTAATCATTTTTCTTAAAAATATCAAGCGGAAGAACAGGCAGCATATAGAAATTACAATTGCAATAATCATTGTAACTTCAGGGACATATCCCATCTTCAAAAAGAGATAAGAAAGGGGAAAGTTTAAAAAGAGTATTCCTCCCACAACAATTTGATAGTTCCGGATTTTTCCCGTAGCCAACTGTGAAGTTATTAACGTATTGGAGAGAGCATCGCACATGCTGAGGATTAATACTAAACGAACAAAATTAGCCGTATGATCAGGATAAACATTCAGCCAAAGTTTTAAGATAAAGTCCGTTTCAAACAACACAGGAAGAGCTAACATGAGCAAAATATAAAAAGAAAAACGAGTTCCTCTTTTAACTAACAACATCATGTAATTATAATCTCCAGAAGAGTAAGACTTGACAATTTGTGGATTTATAGCTGTCATGAAATTAGTTATAAAGCTGGTTATTGCTCCATTAACAGAATAAGAGATAGCACGTGCTGCATTCACTATGGATCCCCAAAAAAGATTCAATAAGACATTTATTCCTTCGTCCTTTAACAATAAAGAAGTACAGCCGATGAAATTCCAACCAGCAAACCCCAAAATCTCTTTGAACACCTTATAATCCAAATTGCATCGATAAGTACACTCAGCAAAATGTCTATTGCAATAAGCCATAGAAATGAGCTGTGATAAAAGGCCGATAAACATTAATAGAAGTCCATATATAATGAGCTTATCTACCGGAAACAAATTGAAAATCAAAGTAATTGAAGTCAATAATTTCAAGACGATCTCCAACATACCAATATATGCAAATGCAATCATCTTCTCATGGGAAATGATAGATGCATTATAAGGTACATTAATAACCTTTATAACGAACAATATGCAGGAACATTGAAAAACCCAATTAGCAGCAGTCAAACGTTCTGTAGGTATATTCATCTTATCATTCAAAAACCAAAGGCCAACCGTCTCTACGACCAGAAACACCAGAATAGCTAAAAAGAGATGAATAGCCAGCGAAGTGGAGAAAACTTTATTCAGCTCGGCAGCCTTACCCTTTCCTAATTCAAATGTAAGAAAGCGCATAACCGAAGCTGACAAAGAGGAAGATAATATAGAAAACATTGCTACAGTCCCGCCCACAACATTATATATGCCATAATCTTCTACTCCCAAAGCCTCTAACACAAGCCTGGAAGTATACAAGGATATCCCCATACTAAACAACATTCTGACATAGAGATACAACGTATTCCTAGCAATCCGTTTTGTATTTTCCGATTGTAGATGACTCACTTTTTCATTTATTACTGGTAACTATCAAATTCGGATCTGACTTCTCATGTTTCGTAGGGGCAAATTCAAACTGCAATGTCCTGACTAACCCTCCTTTTAAAGAATATGCTGGCTGAAAACCGGAATGTTGCGCCTTTGAAGCATCAAACTGAGTAACCGCACAAAATTTTTTAACCCGAACGGAACTTACAATAAGCTTTCTATTTAGAATCTTACCCAACAGATCAAAGCTATATCCTGCGAATAAGCCTAACCAATAAGGAAAATGAACTTTTAAAACATGTTTATTTAAAGCTTCCACAACATAATATACCAAATCGTTCATTGAAAGATCCGGTGTGTCTACATAGTTGAAGACATTGTAACCCTTATATTCTTTGTGAATCAAAAAGCTAATAAATGCAACCACATTACCCACATAAGCCATTGACTTTTTGTTATGCCCATTGCCAATCATCACAAACTTACCTGATGCAATCTGTCGTAAAAGATTATAAACATTTCCTCTGTTCTTTTCGCCAAAAATTACGGTAGGACGGATAATATTTATATTCCAGTCTGGATGCATTTGATGCCATTCCTGCAATAAGCATTCTGCTTGCCATTTACTACGCCCGTAATCATTAAAAGGATCTGCCGGGTGCGTTTCAGAAGGATTTTGCTTATTTAGACCATAGATTGCCACAGAACTGGTAAAAACTAAACGTTTGATACCATTGCTCTGCATTGCCAGTAAAGTATTACGCATACCTACCACATTGACATCATAATATAACGATACAGGCGAAACATTATCATGATGTTCAGCAGCAAGCAATACAACAACATCTGTACCCATGAGATGTTTATTTAAGGCATCAATATCCATTACATTGGCAATCACCGTAATCTCTGGATAAATGTCACTCTGCATCTTATCTATATTCAACAATTCTAAATCTGAAAACTTTTTAAAAAAAGCAATGAGACGGCTTCCAACAAAGCCGGAACCTCCAATAATAGTAATATTCATTTGTTCTTATTTTAAAATATCTATTTTTTACAAACGCTTCTTTTCACCTCTATCAAACCAAGCTTGCGTTATAACCCATAAAACGACATCAAGAAAAAGCAGAACATTATTATTTACATATTCAACGCCGACAATATTAAGAAAGCTAAAGAAGAGCGCCATAAGCAAAATAATAATCATTGTAGCTCGATTAGAAAATCCTAAACGTAAAAATCTATGATGAATATGATTACGATCTGGCAGAAAAATTGACTTATGATTATACAAGCGCACAAAAATGACACGTATAACATCAAACATTGGAATAATAAATATTGCAAATGCAACAATAACAGCCCCATCAGAGAATGGTTTAATATCAGGGTTATACATAGCATAACTTACAATAAGGAATGCAACAGATAAGCCTAGAGTAAGACTTCCTGTATCTCCCATAAAAATTCGTTGCTTACATTTAGAAATTCCAAAGACATTGCAATAAAAAAATGGAAGTAAAATTCCCGCTGTAATAAATGCATAACTAGCATGTAACCACGCTCCGCTATATGCAAAGAGTCCTCCAATAATAAAGCAACCAATCGCTGTTAATCCTGAACAAAGTCCATCAATACCGTCAATCAGGTTAATAGCATTAATAATAAAAACCACAAAAAAAATAGTTAAAGGCATGCCCACCCATGAAGGTAATGCAATAATTCCGCACACGCCATACATATTATTAATCCACAATCCAGATAGAGGGAACAATAAAGCCACTAATATTTGAATAAAAAATTTCCAATGATAATTAACGCCAATCAAGTCATCCTTAATTCCTGTCATAAATAATATCACAAGACCACATATCAAGGCAAGGAAGAATGGCAATACTGTGATAATACTAGAACTTCCTATTCGAAAACGATGCATAAAAAAAATAGAAAGAATTATTAAGCAACACTGAGTAGGAACAAAAGAGATTCCTCCTAACCTAGGTATAATGCCAACATGTACTTTACGAGTATCAACTATATCAAATAATCGCTTCCGAAAAGCGATAAACACTATTTGCGGAATAAGAATCCATCCCATAAATATCGCGGCAATAAAAACGATAAGTATAAATAAGTAATTCATTCTTCATTAACTTTTTTAAGTACACACTCGCTTGGTTTAAATTTAATAGTAATTCTGCTCGATATTTTACAAACATCACCATTTTGAGGATTTCGTACATCCCTTCCTTCACGCATATAAGGAGAAAAGACTCCAAAGTATTGCAGTTTAACACTATATCCTTCTTGTATTTTATCCACAATCAAATTATTATATTCTCTAATAATTTTCTTTGCTACTACGTTTGAACAGTTCAGCCGATTAGCTAATTCTTTTGCAAAAGAGTTTTTATTCATAATTACGAACTTATAAAATTTAAATCCATCATATATATTATACAAAAAAATCTTTTTAAAAGATCTCTATTATGTAATAGAGAGAGAAACATCTACTCGTACAATAGATATTTATAATATCCTATATATTAATGTTTTATACCATTAGATAATGACATATACAATATTAAATGTTTCACCACCAGCTTATATTTTACACTACAATACTTTTAGTATATATAATACTGTATTTCAGTATATTAAATACTATTATTAAAAATAATGATGAAACAAGTAAGCCTATAACTAAATGGAAGGAGTAAATAAGGAAATGA
>JALCME010000037.1 GCA_022648295.1 Bacteroides sp.
TATACACGATAGCATCGGCAGAGTGTATACGTTTTCTGTCAATACGAGGATCATTGATTTGTTTACAAATACTAAATATGCCCATCTTCTTAGTCAATTAGTGTTTCTTATTTTACTATAAATATAAAAATAAAGTACGACATATAAAAGTGAATAATACTATATATAATAAATCATTTAAGTATATTTATAAAGTAAATACATTGTATTATTTTAGTAAAAACTATAATGCGTCAACCCTGGATGCTTAATACAAAACCTCGGTTTACAATTGCGGGCTCTTCGGGGGACAGCTGTGGGCCAAAGAAATATCACAATAAAAATGAAAAAAAGACAAAGCTTTTCTCATATCCCCCCCGTATTATCTACTTCTTTTTCCTTTATAAGGAACGCCCTGCATCTTAAGCACACAAGTACAGACAGAGTATAGAACATTGATAATATCTTAAAATGAAAAATTTAACTCCTCCATACCTTCACCAGTGAGCCCGAATGAATTTAGTAGAAAGAGTTAAATCTATAAATATCTTTAGAGTAGTAGAAACTGAGTGATCAGTAATTCAACAACATCACAAAAATCAATTCTTTAAAATAGCTATGAGTTCCTCCGTACTCACAAGCTGTTGCTCGCCTGTCTCCATATTCTTTAGCGTCACTTTACCGGCATTCACTTCATTCTCACCGACTAATGCAACAAATGGAATGCTCTTAGCATTAGCATAACTCATTTGCTTCTTCATTTTAGCAGCATCAGGATATAGTTCTGCCCGGATACCTGAAAAACGAACCTCTGCAAGCACATTCATCGAGAAAGTGGCTTCTCTTTCTCCAAAATTGATAAACAACAATTGAGTACCATTCACGGCTTCCTTAGGATATAAGTCAAGCTGGTTTAAAACATCAAAAATACGATCGGCTCCGAATGAGATCCCTACACCGGAAACCCCTGACATACCAAATACACCGGTCAAATTGTCATAACGGCCACCACCGGTAATACTGCCCATCTCTGCATCCAATGCTTTCACTTCAAAAATAGCACCGGTATAATAATTTAAGCCACGTGCAAGTGTCAAATCAAGTTCCAATTCGTTCTTCAGTCCGATATTAGCAAGCGACTTCAAAATGAATTCACTTTCCTCTACCCCTTTAAGGCCAGTCGCACTTTCTGAAAGAACATTCTTCAACGTAGCTATTTTATCTTCATTCGTTCCACTCAATAAAATAATCGGTTTCAACTTAGCAATAGCCTCATCACTAATCCCCTTTTCTTTCAATTCCGCGTTAACGTTATCCAACCCTATCTTGTCCAGCTTATCAATAGCGACTGTTATGTCCACAATTTTATCAGATTCACCTATAACTTCTGCTAAGCCCGTCAGTATCTTACGATTATTAATTTTTATGCAGACACGAATACCAAAACGAGTGAATACTGTATCTACAATTTGCATTAATTCCACTTCATTGAATAGAGAATCACTACCTACGACATCAGCATCACATTGGTAGAATTCACGATAACGCCCTTTCTGCGGACGATCGGCACGCCACACTGGCTGGATTTGATAACGTTTAAAAGGAAAAGTGATCTCGTCACGGTGCATCACCACGTAACGCGCAAACGGTACGGTAAGGTCATAACGCAATCCTTTTTCACAAAACTTAGAAGCCAGCTTTGCAGCATCTCTGCTCAGCAACTCCTCGTCCGTCAACTTAGAAAAATAATCACCGGAATTTTGTATCTTGAATAGAAGTTTATCCCCCTCTTCGCCATATTTCCCCATAAGTGTGGAAAGCATCTCCATTGCAGGAGTCTCAATCTGTTGAAAACCATAAAGGTGATAAACTTCACGAATTGTATTAAATATGTAGTTACGTTTCGCCATTTCCACCGGCGAAAAGTCACGCGTCCCTTTAGGAATACTTGGGTTTGCTGCCATAATCAATCAAATGTATTTAAAAATCGGAGGACAAAGTTACTGGTTTTTGTCGAGAGTATAAAAAAAGCTCTAAAGTATTTCCCTGCCGACTCATAATACGAATATAATAGAGGCAGATACCCCAAACAGGTTATTCCTTCACATCCAGATTTCCTTCAAAGCTAATAGATTGCCTATTTTGCATATTTACAACAATTGTAGAAGACGCACTGGTATATATGTCAAGGTAAAAATCAAACCGATCTTCGGGATTACGTGCTGTAAATGTAATCTTCGCCGTTCCCTTCTTATTCCACTCTACCTGATACCCGGTAATAGGTGCTTTGAAGTTCAATCCGTTGCCTCCCCCATAAGGAATGGAATAAGCACGTCCATAATAAGGTAGATAAGATATTACGGAATCATTCCTGATCTCCAGAGAATATGGAGAAGTCAGTGATACAGCCCTGCCTCTTAGCGGCAAAGCCCTATCCACATCAATCTTATACTTCTGAGACATAACAAGTTCCTTTATCGCTTGCGTTTTCTGCTCTTTCTTCTCTTGTTTAGTCTGTGCTGAAAGAGCTGTCACGTTTGCTACTCCAATAAGTAGTAACAAAGCTAAAAATCGAACAGTTTTCATGCTTATCGTATTTAAAATGAAACTCAATCCCGACTACGCCCCATAAAAATCATAATATAGTAGACCAGTGTAGCTAAAGATCCTAATGCGGCAACAACATACGTATATGCAGCAGAACGAAGAGCATCCTCGGCTTTTGCATGATTATAGGAGTTGGTAATGCCTGAACTACTTAACCAAACTAGTGCACGCTGGCTGGCATTAATTTCTACTGGAAGCGTAATAAAACTAAATAGAGTAGTCATGGCAAATAATATGATACCTGCTAACAATAACTGAGGGAATGAATTCAACATCAGAATGCCCCCCAATAAAATCCACGTCATAATGCTTGAAGCAAACGAAACAACAGGAACCAACTTACTACGCATAGTCAGTGGAGCATAAGCACGTGCATGCTGCACGGCATGACCACATTCATGGGCTGCAACAGCAGCTGCCATAATGCTACTGCTCTCATATACCCCTTCACTCAAATTAACCGTTTTAGTAGCAGGGTTATAATGATCGGTCAACCGTCCCGGAGTATGAGTCACCGTAACATCGTAAATGCCATTATCATTCAACATTTTAACGGCAACATCCCTTCCTGTCATTCCATTACTCATTGGAATCTTGGAGTATTTTTTAAACTTGCTTTGCAAATTCATTTGTACCAACCAACTCACGATGGCAACTCCTATAAAAATAATCCATTGTATTCCTATCATACTATTCATTCCTGTTTCCATAATTTTCCTTATTTATAATAAAAAAGCTCTTTACTAAAATCAGCAACAATTTGTTTGCCAAAAATAAAGGGAAACTATGAGCATTGCTATAGTTTCCCTTATCTTTTATGAAGAATTAAGTTCCTAATTCTCTTCCATATAGCGTTCTATAGTTTGCTCACGGTCGGGACCTACAGAAACTATCTTAATAGGAACTCCGAGTTGTTCCTCAAGGAATGACAAATATGCATTGAATTCTTCAGGAAATTCATCCTCACTCTGCATTTTCGTCATATCGACCTGCCAACCTGGTAATTCAACGTATACAGGTTCAACACCTTCAGTTATATCATAAGGGAAATAATCAAGTTCTTCTTCCCCGCTCTTGTAAGCCACGCAAGCCTTAATTGTTTCGAATGAATCTAATACATCACTCTTCATCATAATAAGGTTAGTAACCCCATTAATCATAATAGAGTACTTCAGTGCAACAAGATCTATCCACCCACAACGGCGTTTACGTCCGGTAACCGATCCAAACTCATGACCGAGTGTACAAATCTGATCACCGACTTTATCAAAAAGTTCTGTTGGGAACGGACCTGCTCCAACACGCGTACAATAGGCCTTAAAAATGCCATATACATCACCTATTTTGTTAGGAGCAACACCCAAACCTACACAGGCTCCAGCACAGACTGTATTAGAGGAAGTAACGAACGGGTAAGAGCCAAAATCAACATCCAGCATCGTCCCTTGTGCTCCCTCACAGAGTATAGATTTACCAGAGGCTAGCAAACCATTAATTTCATGCTCACTATCCACCAAATGGAATTGCTTCAAATATTCTATACCCTCAAACCATGCTTTTTCAATTTCAGCCAAGTTATAATCATAGTTCAAACTTTTCAATATTTGCTCATGACGTTCCTTTGCTTTAGCATATTTTTCTTCAAAATTATGTAAGATATCTCCCACGCGTACTCCGTTTCTGCTCACTTTATCAGTATAGGTAGGTCCAATGCCCTTACCGGTAGTACCCACTTTTGCATCTCCTTTAGCCGCTTCATAAGCAGCATCCAGCAATCTATGGGTAGGAAGTATAAGATGAGCTTTTTTAGAAATAAACAGACGCTCCTTCAAATTGTGCCCCGAAGCCTCCAAGGCTTCTGCCTCAGCTTTAAAAAGAGCCGGATCCAGCACAACTCCATTGCCGATAATATTCACTTTATCACCTTGAAAAATTCCCGAAGGAATGGAACGAAGCACATACTTTTGACCTTCAAATTCGAGCGTATGTCCAGCATTTGGTCCTCCTTGAAAACGCGCCACAACATCATATCTCGGTGTCAACACATCAACAACTTTGCCTTTGCCTTCGTCACCCCACTGTAATCCTAATAGAACATCTACTTTCATTTTTCTTTCTTATGATTATTATTCTTTTTTTTTCGCTTATTTGCCCTGGCACACTTACTGCATAATCCATAAATATACAGCGAATAATGTGACAAGCAGAAATGAGTCAGCTTAGTACTTTCAATAGCACGCTGCAATTCTTCATTTTGAAATTCAGTCACTTTACCACATTGAGTACAAATTTGGTGATGATGCGTATTACGATCATACGATCTTTCATATTGAGAAGAATTGCCAAACTGATGTTTGATAATTAAATGGGCATTAATCAATAAAATGATAGTATTATATAAGGTAGCCCTGCTAACCCGGAAGTTTTCCTGATCTGCCATTAATGTATAAAGGGTATCTATATCGAAATGACCGTCAATAGAATAAATAGTATCAAGTATAGCATAACGTTCGGGAGTCTTACGATGCCCGTTCGCACTTAAATATTCCGTGAATATCTGCCGTACCGTATCTTTCACATTCTGACTTTCCATTTTAATGGCTAAGTTTTTATACCGCCAACAAAGTTAATTCTTTTTAGTGGAAAGCAAGTGCGAAAGCGATAATTTTTTAAATGAAGAAACGCAGACTACTTTCTACCAGATAGCCTGCGTTTTCTGTATAAACAGAGATGAAGACTTCAACTTTCTACTCCCTCTTTTACCATATTAAATAAAAGTTTTTCAGTTTCCAGTGCTGAATCCTTCAGATTATCCACCTTCCGGCAAACCTTAAATGCATTAGCCTCATTATATTGAACGAAACGCCTGATAGCAGTTGTTGCAGCAGTTCTTACATGAAACGGACCGGACAGAAATGCACTTATCGCTTGATCAAGAAACTCTTCAGAAGCTCTTTCATCCATCTCTCCTTTCTTAAGCAATAATCTGGAAATGGTAAGGAATCCACATGCCTGTATATATTCCCGCTCATCTGCAATCCACTGGAATGATTTCGATGGAGCATAAGGTAAGTGCTGGAATAAGTTCATACAAGTTAATTCTGCAATTTCAATATTCCGTATATTTTCCACCCAAATATCTGCTATTTCCGGAATAAAGCTATCCACCGGTTGCAATAACCCTGCAAGTATCTTACATTCACGAATTTCTTCCTTCCATAAAGCCTGCGCTAAAGCATGACTTTTCTCATACCCTGCAGCAATCTCTTTAATGCGGGGTAAATCCACACCAAAATTCAATTTATAGACCAGCCCCTTCTCGCGCATACTTTGAGAAACAACCCCATTCATGGATAGTCGTAACTGGGTTTTTATATCTCTTAATTGTTCATGTATATCCATTCTTCATTTTTTTATATTAAACTATGCACGGGTCAAAACCAACATCAGTTTCTTGAAGGTAATGTAGAATAATCTCTACTATAACGCAACATTTGCTCGGCGTATCCTTCATCATAAGTTACTTCCACGTCGATAATCTGTCCATCAGCATTAAATAGGGGAACATATTTCGGATTAATAAAGCCTTTATAAGGAGCTAGGTTTAACTTTTTATAACGTTCCAATATTTCAGCATGCAAAACAGGATCAACTTTAACAGCATAGTTTTCAACTAAATGACAAGCAGACTGATAATCACCAGTAGATTTAATACGTTGTATCTCCGCCAGTAACTTACCAAATAAAATCCGTAGCTTTTCGTAATCGTTTACTTTCACATACGTTCTCCCATTTTTCTTGACCATCTCTACTACGTTCGCCGATTTACCTTCCTGATATACCCAACGGGCTATAAGCTGCCGATTTCTCATGTGAGCCTCTTCAATATCATTACCAGGTACAATACGAATCAACTGAGTCATCAATCCATTCATCAAATACTTATAGTATTGGGCCTTATATGCATCTTTACTTGAAAGCAATCCCAGTTCTACTAACTTCTGATCAGCAACATAGTATAAACCAAATAAATCGGCACGTGCCTCTTCTATCGTAGAACCATAAGCCTTTAAAGCATCGGGATCTACCCCCGGAAGCAATTTACCCGAACCATGCCCTAAACATTCATGAAGGTCAGTATGCAATTCATCCGTAAGGTCGGCATACTTATCTATTAATTGTAGCTCAGCATCGCCATACACAAATTCTTCATTGAAACCATTTCCATGAGCTGCCTCATTGTATGCATCCGTTATATTTCCAATAGTCACAGATTTAGACCCATAAGAGCTACGTATCCAATTCGAATTTGGAAGATTAATACCTATGGCTGTTGAAGGATACAAATCACCAGCTAAAATAGCAGCAGTAATGACTTTAGCCGATACGCCCTTTACTTCTTCTTTCTTAAATTTTTTATCTACAGGGGAATGGTCTTCAAACCACTGAGCATTATTACTTATCAATTCAGTACGGCGGGTAGCTTTTAAATCTTTAAAATTAACCAGTGACTCCCAACTACCTTTCATTCCAAGAGGGTCTCCATAACTTTCTGTAAATCCGTTAACAAAATCCACCTGTGAATCTACATCTTTCACCCATAAAATAGCATATTCGTCAAATATCTTCAAATCCCCGGTATCATAGAATGAAACAAGTTTTTTTATTACATCTTTTTGTTTCTTATTTTCAGCAACAGTTTCCGCTTTTTTCAGCCAATACACTATTTTCTTAAGTGCTGTACCATATAATCCATCTATTTTCCACACCTCTTCTTTTATTGTTCCATTATCCTTCACCAGGCGACTATTCAATCCACATGAAACAGGTGTCTCATCGCCAGGGTCTTTCATCCGGACATAAAAGTCCTCAGCTTCTTTTTGGCTTACACCTTCGTAATAATTACAGGCAGAAGTTAATATCAAATCTTCTCCTGCAGCCTGATTTACGCGCTTAGGCATTACTTTCGGATCAAAAATCATTGGATAAATCTCATTATACAGATCTTCCGGAGTTTGCCCTGTAGCCAGTGGTAAACTTTGACTATCCACGTTCAACAGAGCTTGCTTAAAGAATTCAGGGGTAAAATCAGGAACAAATTTTTCACTTCCATAATGATGATGAATGCCATTAGAAAACCACACACGCTTAAGATATATTTCCATAGCTTTAAAATCAGGAGCATTTTTATCACCTTTATACTCGGTATAAACAGCTTCCAATGTGCGGCGTATTACTAAATTAAACTTTCCATTCTGATCAAATAAGATATCACGTCCCTCCAGAGCCGCTTCTGTAAGATAATACACTAATTTCTTTTGCTGGAGTGACAAGTTTTCAAAACCGGGCACCCGGTAACGCAGAATTTGCAAATCGGCGAATTGTTCCACTGTATAATTAAAATTATCTGCTTTTGCAGCCGTTGCTTTCAAACTACCGCATACTACAAGCAGTGCGAAAGTGGCACATGTAAGAATATGTCCTTTCATATATAAAAAGTATTAATATAATAAAGAATAAAAAAAGGAAATACTCCGGATATGCGTCTGGAATACTCCCTTTCTTATACAAGTTTTTGCTAGATTATCTCTTATCTTCGTGTCTCTTACGATATCCGTTAGGGGTTTCACCTACATTCTTGTAGAAGGCAGCGTAAAAAGATTGACGATTAGCAAAGCCTACCATCGTACTAATTTCTTCCACATTCAAGTCTGCATAACGCTTGTCAGTCAACAAATGTTTTGCATCTTTCACCCGATATTCGTTTAATAAGCAGGAATAATTCATACCAAAACGTGAATTAACCACTGCTGATAAATAACGGGTATTGGTCTTCAGCTCTTTAGCCAAATCTTTAGCAGAGTAATCGGGATCTTTATACCGCTTTTGTACAACAACAATATTCAATATTCTATCGTACAACTCATCTGCCAACTCCGGACGAATTAACGAACGGTAAGCTGCAGTTTTTTCCTTTTTCTCTCGCAAATTGTAAGGGCGCTTCTTTGGAGCTTCTTCTCCTTTTTTGTTTTCTAAATCACTCATTGAATTAACTGGTTAGGGTTGATTAATAAATTAAAGTCACAAGATTTAAATCTTAGACATTACAAATGTCTGACATTTTTTTTAATTATGCAACTCTCCTCTTATATATTTTTCATATTAAAACAATGAAAAAGGTTGAATACCCCGATTTAGAGCATTTTAATAAGAAAGTTTAACTTTTAATGAACTTTTTATGTACTAGAGAGAAGTAATTTTCCGTTTGCATTATATAGGATATTTAATGTAACTTTGTGGAGAAAAACATCTTCCATAAAAATGATTGAAACACTAAAGAAATATTTCGGATATGATAGTTTCCGCCCTTTACAAAAAGAAATTATCCAGGTTATATTAGACGGCAAAGATGCCTTGGTATTAATGCCTACCGGAGGTGGAAAATCCATATGTTATCAACTTCCTGCACTGTTAAGTGAAGGAACAGCTATCATTGTTTCGCCCTTAATATCACTAATGAAAGATCAGGTGGAATCATTATGCGCCAATGGCATCACAGCATGTGCATTAAATAGTAGTAATGACGAAACAGAAAATATGATTTTACGCCGTGCATGTGTAGAAGGGAAAATGAAGCTAGTTTATATATCCCCCGAAAAACTTATAACAGAAAAGGACTATTTATTGAAAGAAATGCATATCTCTTTATTTGCTATTGACGAGGCGCATTGCATTTCGCAATGGGGACATGATTTTCGTCCAGAATATGCTAAAATGGGATTCTTGCACGAAATATTTCCTAATATTCCTATCATGGCACTAACAGCCACTGCCGATAAAATCACTAGAGAAGATATTGTGCACCAACTTCACCTTAAAGAACCGAAAATATTTATTTCGTCCTTTGATCGCCCTAATCTTAGCCTTACTGTAAAACGGGGATATCAACAAAAAGAAAAAAATAAGACAATCCTTGATTTTATAAGCAAGCATTCGGGAGAGAGCGGTATCATTTATTGTATGAGTCGAAATAAGACGGAATCAGTAGCTCAAATGTTACAAAAACATGGCATTTCTACTGCTGTCTACCATGCAGGGTTATCTCCGGCGCAAAGAGACGGTGCACAAAATGATTTTATTAATGATCATGTCCAAGTAGTCTGTGCCACTATAGCTTTTGGAATGGGAATTGACAAAAGTAATGTACGCTGGATCATTCATTACAATCTACCTAAAAGCATTGAAAGTTTCTATCAAGAAATCGGTAGAGCCGGACGAGACGGGCTTCCTAGTGATACACTCTTATTTTATTCTTTAGCTGACATTATTTTATTGACACAGTTTGCTATGGAAAGTGGACAGCAAGGAATTAACATAGAGAAATTACACCGAATGCAACAATATGCCGAAGCGGATATTTGCCGACGTCGCATTTTATTAAGCTACTTCGGGGAAACAACTGCAAAAGATTGTGGAAATTGCGATGTCTGTAAAAATCCACCCCAACGTTTTGACGGAACAATTATCGTTCAAAAGGCCTTGAGTGCTATCGCGCGTACAGAGCAACGGGTAAACATTCATATACTGATTGACATTCTGCGCGGGACCATGAGCCAGGAAGTTATGAAAAAAGGTTATCACAATTTAAAAACTTTTGGTGCAGGACGTGACATACCAGGGCACGATTGGCATGATTATTTATTACAAATGCTACAATTAGGATATTTTGAAATAGCATATAATGAAAACAATTATCTCAAAATAACATCCAGTGGAAAAGATGTTCTTTTTGGCCGGGTCACAGTACAACTCGCAGTCATTCGACGTGAAGAAATAACTATTAAAAAAAAATCAAAAAAACGCCCGCAACCATTTACCGCAAAAGCAATATCGGGAACTCCATCTGCAATAGAAGAAGATACTTCGCTATTTGAAGCACTACGCCAATTACGTAAACAACTTGCCGAACAAGAAATGATCCCCCCTTATATCGTTATGTCAGACAAAGTATTACACCAACTTAGCACATTCCACCCCACGACTCTTGAAGAATTTGGCAATATCAACGGAATTGGAGAATACAAAAAAAAGAAATATGGCGAAAAATTTGTGAATACGATTAAAAAGTTTATTTAGACAAAATATTATCGGCACTGTTCCAACAGTTCCCTTAAATCAGCCTGAGGTATTCCCAATGATATGGCTTTTTCAAAATCACGTTTTGCCAATTCTTTCTTCTTTTGGGATAAATAAATTTGCCCACGCATCAAGTATGCCTCAGTTTGTTGCGGATTCAAGTTTAAAGCTTCTTCTAAATCAACCATAGCCAGATCAACATGCTGCAAATCTTGTTCTACACCAGCACGGGCAGCATAAAGAGCAGCATCTTTAGGATATTCCATTAACATTTTATTCAATATATCCAAAGATTTCGACGGATTTCCATCTTTTTGTTCCATGGTGGCTAATCCCAACCGCCCTTCATAATTATTTGGATCCACAACCAGCAGACTATCATAGTCAGCTCGTGCAGACCTATAATCACGCTTTGACGCATAAATATAAGCCCGCATTAGTAAAGCTGCGCGATTATTTTTATCCAGATCAAGCACTAATGAATAATCTATACGGGAGAATTCGTTTTTCCCTAACTCCAAATAAAGCGCAGCGCGATTCAGTAAAATTGGTATGGCTCTCGGAGCAATGTTCAATGCATAAGTATAAGATTCCAAAGCTTTTTCATCCTTGTGCTGGCGTCGTTGAAGTGTACCCAAGTTAGAAAACAGCAAAGCGTTGTGCGGATTAGCTGGTTCTAACTTCAAAGCCTCACGAATAAAGGCTTCCGCTTGTACCAAACTATCACATTTAATACACTCAGCAGCACTATCAACTAACGCAATATATCTCTTCGACTCTTGTGCTTTTGGTATGTCGCTTAACTTTTCCTTTTTTGAACTTTGCATTATTTTTGAGGATTGAGCAAAAAGCGACAATCCCGAAAAAGAAAATATCAGAAAAAGAAGTTGCCAGATTTTTATATTCATGCGAAGTTGCCCTATATATTAATATATTACTTTAATCCAACGGATAAGTATCAAAAGCGTATAATTCAGTAGAAAGATAACGTTCGCCCGTATCGGGAAGTAAAGTTACAATTTTCTTCCCGGCAAATTCAGGACGTTGAGCCAACATACGAGCAGCATAAACAGCCGCCCCGGAAGAAATTCCGACCAACAGACCTTCGGTAGAGGCCAAGTCCCGCCCTCCGCGTATAGCTTCATCGTCAGGCACAGGGAAAACCTCATCCACTACTGAACTGTCATAGTTTCCCGGAATAAAATTCGCTCCAATACCCTGAATACGATGAGGGCCTGCCTTTCCTCCTTCTAAAATAGGTGATGAAGCTGGTTCCACTGCCACAACATAGACATTATGATTATAGCTTTTCAGTGCGCGGGCTACCCCACAAACAGTACCGCCCGTTCCCACTCCAGCAACAAAAACATCTATTTGTCCCTTCATATCTTTCCAGATTTCTTCACCGGTGAAGAACATATGTGTTCTAGCATTAATCGGACTTCCAAATTGATTCAAAATAATAGAATCAGGAATTTGAGATTCCAGCTCCTTAGCCTTAGCTATGGCACCAGCCATTCCCTCACTTCCATCTGTCAACACAATCTGAGCCCCAAGAGCTTTCAACAAGTTCCGCCGTTCCAGACTCATCGTTTCAGGCATAGTGAGAATTAGAGGATACCCCTTGATCGTAGCAACCATTGCCAATCCTATCCCCGTATTTCCACTGGTAGGCTCTATAATGGTAGCACCTGGAAGCAGACTGCCACGCTTCTCCGCATCCTCAATCATAAAAAGAGCAATACGATCTTTAACACTTCCACCCGGATTAAAAAATTCCAACTTAGCAATAATATTTTGCTCCAACCCGTATTTTTTACTATACCCACCTAATTCCATAAGAGGGGTATGCCCTATCAAATCTGTCAGTTTCTTTGCAATTTTCCTAGCCATAATAACTACTTTTAATATACACCAACCTATAAAAATGCCTTATTGCATCCCCATTTGTTGGTATTTCCATGCAAAGATAGATAAAAAACTATTTCATTGTTCAGATGTTACATTTCTATCACGTAAATTTGCATAATAAAAATTGTATTACTCTAAATAAAAATCACAGATATGCCACAAGAACATCACCATACCCATACGATTGATTCCAATGCATTGAACCGGGCTTTTATTGTTGGTATAATTCTAAACCTACTATTTGTTTTTGTCGAATTTAGTGCCGGGTTTTGGTATAATTCTCTTGCTCTGCTTTCCGATGCCGGACATAATTTGGGTGATGTAGTAAGCTTGGTATTGGCATTGTTGGCTTTTCGCTTGGCTAAGGTCAAAGCTAATGCGAAATACACCTACGGCTATAAAAAGAGCACGATACTTGTATCCTTATTCAACGCAATCATTCTTCTCCTTGCCGTAGGAGCCATTATCATTGAAAGCGTGCAAAAGCTAGCCCATCCTGAGGCTGTACAAGGAAGTGCTATTGCATGGGTAGCTGGCATAGGCGTCATAATCAATGCCGTAACGGCTTTTCTCTTCATGAAAGATAAAGAAAAAGATTTAAATGTAAAAGGAGCTTATTTACATATGGCAGCAGACGCACTGGTCTCCATCGGGGTATTAGTGGCAGGTATCATTATCAATAAAACCGGTTGGTATATTATAGATCCCATAATAGGGATAGTAGTAGCTATCATTATCCTCTTCTCAACAGGACATTTGTTACATGACAGCCTCCGTCTGACACTCGACGGAGTCCCTGCCAATATTGACAGTGAAAAAGTCAGCCAAGCCATTTCATCTATTTCCGGTGTATATAGTCTACACCATTTACATATATGGGCCATCAGTACTACTGAAAACGCACTGACAGCCCATATCGTATTAAAATCCCCGGCAGAGATGGAAGAAGTGAAACATCACATCCGACATCGACTTGAGGAATTTGGCATCGGACATGCCACGCTGGAATTCGAGACTCCAGGTGAGCATTGCGAAGCCAAATGTAATTGCGAAACCAATTGCATAAAAAGTTGAATTAACTGCGTTTGATATAGTCTACAATCCAGACACCAATTTCTTTTGTTCCATATTTCTTTCCCCCTTCAACTTGAATTTCAGGAGTACGGACATTTGCATCCAGTGAAGCATCTACCGCTTTACGAATCAAATCACCTTCCGCTTTCAGATCAAAATATTCAAATAGCATGGCAACGGATAGAATCTGAGCCAAAGGATTCGCTATATTCAAACCTTTAGCCTGTGGCCATGAGCCATGAATCGGTTCAAATACCGGAGTGCTCTCACCTGTTGAAGCAGATGGCAACAACCCCATGGAACCACTAATACAAGAGCCCTCATCTGTCAAGATATCCCCAAAAGTATTTTCGGTTACCATTACATCGAAAAATTTGGGTTCCTGAATCATCCGCATTGCAGCATTATCCACATACATATAATCTGTAGTTACTTCCGGGTACTGAGGAGCCATTTCCTGAGCGATTTTTCTCCATAAACGGCTACTGGCAAGGACATTGGCCTTATCTACCACAGTCAAATGTTTATTTCGCTTCATCGCATACTCAAAACCAACTTTTAAGATTCGTTCAATTTCAGGACGGGTGTACATATTCGTATCATATGCCTTATCATTATCTTGATACTTCTCACCAAAATACATTCCTCCAGTCAATTCACGAATACATAAGAAATCCGCACCATCCACCAATTCAGGACGCAATGGCGATTTATGAAGCAAACATTTAAAAGTCTGTACTGGGCGAACATTCGCAAACAATCCCAGTTTTTTACGCATAGCCAGCAATCCTTGTTCCGGACGTACTTTGGCGGTAGGATCATTATCAAACTTCGGGTCGCCTACTGCAGAAAAAAGTACGGCATCCGCATTCTTGCAAGCCTCATAAGTTGCTTCTGGGAAAGGGTCACCGACTTTATCTATTGCATCCGCACCACAAACAGCATATTCATAATTTACCTTATGCCCGAATTTATCACAAACAGCACTCATCACGTCCACCCCTACAGTGGATATCTCCGGCCCAATACCATCGCCGGCTAAAACTGCAATTTTAAAATCCATTTTATCGTTTTTATTACTATAAATTAAACATTTGTTTCATTAACCAAAGCACTTCTGTTATTTTCGTAACTCGATTCTATGATATTCAGCATCTTAACAGTAGCTTTAATCGCAGCCTCTGTTTGGTCAGCATCCAGACCACGGGTTCTAAAAACTTTATCGTCATAACTCCAGGTAATCACAGTCTGCACAAAGGCATCCGTGCGCCCACCGGGAGGAATAGACACTGCATAGTTAGTCAACATAGGGAATTTTCTACCAAGAGTCACTTTATAAACTTTACGTAGAGCACGTACAAAAGCATCATACTGACCATCTCCGCTAGAACTTTCTTCATACTCTTTACCATTGATTTCTATTTTCAATGTGGCCATTGGCTTAAGTCCATGAGCTAAATTCAAGATATAACTCTTCAGCTTTACCTTTTCACTCATGACACTATGTTTTAGCACATCGGAAACGATATATGGTAAATCTTCCTGAGTAACAAGTTCCTTTTTATCACCCAATTCAATAATACGCTCCGTAACCTTACGCATGGATGCTTCATCCAACTCTAGTCCTAAATCCTCCAGGTTTTTACGAATATTAGCCTTTCCACTATTTTTCCCCAAAGCATATTCTCGTTTGCGTCCAAAGCGTTCCGGCAACAAATCATTGCAATAAAGATTGCTCTTATTATCACCATCGGCATGGACTCCGGCAACCTGGGTAAAAACATTCTCACCCACGATAGGTTTATTGGCAGGGATAACAATACCTGAGTACGATTCCACTACTCGACTTACTTCATTTAAACGACTTTCATCTATATTAGTAATGGCGCTGAAATGATCCTTTAATATAGCCTGTACACTGGCAAGAGGTGCATTGCCGGCACGTTCTCCCAATCCATTTATTGTTGTATGCAGCCCCTTAGCGCCACTCAATACCGCAGCCAACACATTGCTTACCGCCAGATCATAATCATTATGGGCATGAAAGTCAAAATGAGTTCCCGGATAACGTTTCAACATTTTACGCATGTACTCAATCACCTGCAACGGATTTAGAATGCCCAATGTATCCGGCAACATAAAACGTTTAATGCAGGAATGTACTAAAGCATCCATCATTTGAAACACATATTCTGGAGAATCTTTCATTCCATTACTCCAGTCCTCCAAATACACATTCACTTCCAGTCCCATCTCGTTGGCATAATCCACCACCGCAAGGATATTTTCGATATGTTCTTCCGGTGTTTTTTTTAATTGGTACGTACAATGCTTGAGTGAACCTTTACACAATAAGTTAATGACGTGGCAACCGGCCCCTCTTATCCAATCCACCGACGTATGTCCGTCTACAAATCCCAAAACCTCCACTTTAGGTAATAGATTGTGTCGTGCCGCCCAATCACAAATCATTTTAACGGCATCAAACTCTCCATCTGAAACACGTGCCGAAGCGACTTCTACCCTATCAACTTTTAAATCCTCCAAAAGCAACCGGGCCACCATCAACTTTTCATGTGGCACAAACGACACTCCGCTGGTCTGTTCACCATCGCGGAGCGTAGTATCCATGATCTCTATCTTCGGATGATTATGCTTCATGCTTCTTCTCCCAAGCCTCTATTTTACCCTTATTACTTACCAGAAAATCAATATCATCCAATCCATTCATCAAACAATGTTTCTTATAAGTATTAATTTCAAAATGCTCGCTTGTCCCGGTTGATTTATTCGTAATGGTCTGCTCCGGCAAATTCACTTCCACTTCGGTTTTAGGATTCTTAAAGACAGCATCAAAAAGCTCTGCAAGGAAAGGTTCACTTACAACAACAGGCAATACAAAATTATTCAATTCATTATTTTTATGAATATCAGCAAAAAAGCTGCTTACCACTACGCGGAACCCATAATCAGCAATAGCCCATGCTGCATGCTCCCGGCTGGAGCCAGAGCCAAAATTCTTACCGGCAACCAAAATCTGTCCACTGTATGTAGGATCATTCAATACAAAAGATTCTATTTTATTACCTTGTTTATCGTAACGCCAATCACGGAATAAATTTTCTCCAAACCCTTCTTTAGTAGTCGCCTTCAAAAAACGAGCCGGAATAATTTGGTCTGTATCTACATTCTCCAATGGAAGAGGTACACAAGTACTGGTGATTATGTTGAATTTTTGTTTCATTTTTCTATTTATATTTTAAAGATTTACATCTGAGATAAGACTGCCGGAAACTTTAATAAACTATACATTCAGTTCCTTCTTCCGATAGCCGGTTATTACAAATGTAAGAATTAAATTATATCTATTAAATCAATTCTCTCGGGTCAGTAATCACTCCTGTTATTGCAGCAGCTGCCGCTACCAACGGACTTGCCAACAACGTACGTGATCCCGGTCCCTGACGGCCTTCAAAGTTACGATTACTTGTAGAGACGGCATATTTACCTGCCGGTACTTTATCATCATTCATTGCCAGACAAGCAGAACATCCGGGTTGGCGAATGGCAAAGCCCGCATCTGTCAAAATCTGATCCAAGCCTTCCTTACGAATCTGCGCATCAACCATCCAAGAGCCCGGTACCAACCATGCCACTACATGATCCGCTTTTTTATGTCCTTTCACTATAGATGCAAACTTACGGAAATCTTCAATACGACCATTCGTACAAGCTCCGAGAAAAACATAATCAATCTTTTTACCTAAAAGACCTTCACCCGGTTCAAATCCCATGTAATCAAGTGATTTCTTGAAAGAAGCCTTGGCTGCCTCCCCCATTTTCTCTGTAGTAGGGATATATTGAGTGATCCCCATGCCCATACCCGGATTTGTACCATAAGTAATCATCGGTTCAATATCCGCAGCTTCGAAGTGCACTTCTTTATCAAATACGGCATCTTTGTCACTCTTCAACGTCTTCCAATACGCCAATGCTTTATCCCATTCCTCTCCTTTAGGAGCATATTCACGCCCCTTGATATATTCAAAAGTAGTCTCATCCGGAGCCACCATTCCTCCACGCGCACCCATTTCAATACTCAAATTACAAAGCGTCAGACGTCCTTCCATAGACAAATCACGTACAGCTTCTCCGGCATATTCTACAAAATAACCTGTAGCACCGCTAGTTGTCATCTTAGACATCATATAAAGTGCCATGTCCTTAGCGGTTACCCCCTTGCTCAGTTTGCCGTCCACGCTTATGCGCATAGTCTTCGGGCGGGTTTGTAAAATACATTGTGAAGCCATAACCATTTCCACTTCACTGGTACCAATGCCGAAAGCCACAGCTCCCATAGCGCCATGAGTAGAAGTATGCGAATCGCCACAGACAATAGTCATACCCGGTAAAGTCAATCCCCGCTCCGGTCCAACGACATGAATAATTCCATTCTTTGAATCCATCATGCCAAAATGCTTTAAACCAAAATCCTTCGCGTTCTTAGCTAAGGTATCAACCTGCGTTTTCGAAATTGGATCTTCAATCGGTTTATCCTGATCGTGTGTCGGCGTATTATGGTCCGGCATACAATAAATCTTTTCCGGACGGAAACATTTAATACCGCGTTCACGCAACCCGGCAAAGGCTTGCGGACTGGTTACTTCATGGCAATAAAGCCGATCAATGTAAAGCTGTGTGGGACCATCTTCCACTTGCTGAATAACATGGGCGTCCCAGATCTTATCAAATAATGTATTCATATTTTATAAATTGACTTTAAACTTATTAATGCAATCAATGTAGGCTTCCACAGAAGCTGCAACAATATCCGTATTGGCACCAAACCCATAATAAATGTGATTATCATACTCTACCTGCATGTGTACCTTACCCATATCATCACTTCCCTTATTGATCGCCTGAATAGTAAACTCTTTCAAAACCATATGACGATCAATTATTTTCTTTAAAGCCTTGATCGCAGCATCTACAGGACCGTTTCCATTAGCACAGGCCTCAAACTTTTCACCGGAAATACTCAAACCTAAACTTGCAACCGGACGTACACCTACTCCACTGGTCACCTGTAAAAAATCCAGCTTCACCCGATGATTTTGCGTACGGTCCACCCCAGCTAACACCAAGATATCATCATCATTAATATCCTTCTTTTTATCAGCCAACTTCAGAAATTCATCATAAACTTTATCCAACTGTTGCTGTGCTAATTCCACTCCAAGTGTAGACAAACGGTTCTTCAAAGCAGCCCGCCCGCTCCGAGCAGTCAATACGATGGAATTGTCATCAATACCTACATCATGGGGATCAATTATCTCATAAGTTTGTACATTCTTCAAAACGCCATCCTGATGAATACCGGATGAATGTGCAAAAGCATTTTTTCCCACAATCGCTTTGTTTGGTTGTACCGGCATATTCATCAAACTAGAAACCATTCTGCTGATCGGATAGATCTTGCGTGTATTAATATTGGTTTCAATTTCAATATCACGATGACACTTGATAATCATTGCAACTTCTTCCAAAGATGTATTACCAGCCCGTTCACCAATACCATTGATGGTAACCTCTACTTGACGGGCACCATTCAGCACGCCAGCCATCGTATTAGCTGTTGCCATGCCCAAGTCGTTGTGACAATGTGTGGAAATTACCGCCTTATCAATGTTATTCACATGCTCTTTCAGAAATTTAATTTTCGCACCATATTCCGATGGCAGACAATAGCCTGTCGTATCTGGAATATTCACTACAGTAGCACCTGCTTTAATAACAGCTTCAACCACCCGTGCCAGATACTCATTATCCGTACGGCCTGCATCTTCAGCATAGAATTCCACATCATCCACGAATTTACGAGCATATTTTACAGCAGCAACGGCACGCTCTATAATTTCTTCCCTGTTAGAATTAAATTTGTACTTAATGTGTGAGTCAGAGGTTCCTATACCGGTATGAATACGTTTATGCTTAGCAAATTTCAGGGCTTCAACAGCAACATCAATATCTTTCTCCACCGCACGGGTTAATGCGCAAATAGTGGGCCATGTCACCGCTTTCGATATTTCAATAACCGAATTAAAATCTCCCGGGCTGGATATAGGAAAACCTGCTTCAATTACATCCACACCCAAACCTTCCAATGCCTTCGCTACCTGTATTTTTTCCACCGTGTTCAACTGACAGCCAGGAACTTGTTCTCCATCACGAAGCGTAGTATCAAAAATAAATAATTTGTCACTCATTGCTTATAGTTTTATATTTAATTATTATCATAAAAAAAGCCTTTCACACTAGGAAGTGAGAAAGGCTTTCGAATATTCTAAACATTTACATATATTCACGCACAGCACTCACTTCCACCAAACTTTTCTAGTAGAATAATAATACCACACAGTAGAATATATATAAAATTCTGTATCATTCTTATTGTATTCCGTTAATAATGTCGCAAAGGTAGAGATTATTTCGTTCCATGCAAAAAAATCCGTTACTTTTTTCACTAAAAAAATATCATTCTATAACTACACCTCTGCTGTATAATACAATATATAACAAAAAAAGAGTCCACTTGTTGTGAACTCTTTCATTTTAGTCTCAATATAACCTGATTATTTCTTTTCGCAAGCTTTGTGACATTTAGTCGTATCGCAAGCTGTTGAATCAGTTTTATTACAACAAGCCTTAGTGGAATCACACTGTGCAGCTACAGCAGTAGAGTCAGCAGCAACTTCTGTGCTGGCAGCTTTTTTATTACCACAAGAAGTTAAGGCGAAAGAAAATGCAACTGCTACAGCAGCCAAAAATAATTTTGTTTTCATCTTTTTGATTTGCTTTAAACGTTAATAATAATATAGTGCGAAGCAAATATAGGAAAACTTTTATAAAGTACCAAACCGATAAGAAGGGATAAAACGAAAAGATCCCCCGACATCCTTCGATATCAGGGGATCTTCAACTAAAACGGCGACTACCTACTCTCCCACTTGTGCGCAGTACCATCGGCGTGACAAGGCTTAACTTCTC
>JALCME010000038.1 GCA_022648295.1 Bacteroides sp.
GTTTTAATGTGTATATACATAAAATCACTCCGGATATGACTAAAGATGCCCCTTCGTTTCCTGCTGTTTGGAGAGAAGTGGAATCTTATTTGGCAAGTGGTGTTGTGGTAGCCCATAATAGCAGCTTTGATATGTATGCATTGAGAGATGCCTTTATAGCTAACAAGATGCCATTCCCCGCATTTAAGCATTTCTGCTCTTATAGAATAGCCAAATATGCAGTTAAAGGCTATCGCAGTTATTCATTGCCTAATATCTGTGAAGCTTTGAATATTCCTTTCGGAGTGCATCACCGGGCGGAAGGGGATGCAATTGCTTGTGCAAAAGTCTTTATTGAATGCATTGGCAGGGCCGGGGTTGATTCCTTAGAGGATTTGCAGGACAAATATGGTTTTAAGTGCGGTGAATTTACGGTCGACAGTTTCAGACCTCAGTTGGCTAGAGGCGGTGGCAGGTCTACCATAAAGCCTAAAATAGCAGGAGACCCGGCCAAAATAGATATGGGGAGTTACTTTTATAATAAAGTAGTATGCTTCACCGGTTCATTCCAATATGGAAGCCGAATAAAGTTGTTGCAGAGAGTGGCGGATATAGGTGGCATCCCGGTGGATTCTGTAACAACAGCTGTTAATATATTAGTGGTAGGACAGCAGGATTACAGGAAGGTAGGCGATACAGGCATGAGCTCGAAGCAGAAAAAAGCGATAGAGTTGGGAGATAAGGGGTTGGATATAGAAATTATGTCCGAAGCAGACTTTCTCAGTAATCTCTAAATTTAAATGAAAAGATTCTAATAAAATAGGAGAACTTATTGACATGGACTTAGCATTACTTACAAAAGAGGTTTGCCGTATTGCCACTGAGGCGGGGCGTTTCTTAAAACAAGAGCGAAAAACGTTCCGTCGGGAAAGTGTAACGGAAAAGCATACGCACGACTATGTTTCTTACGTGGATAAGGAATCGGAAAAGCGGATTGTCGCCCGGTTGTCCGAGTTATTGCCTGAAGCCGGATTTATCACGGAAGAAGGATCGGGAAGTTATCGGGATGAAGTCTATTGTTGGGTTGTGGACCCGCTGGATGGCACTACAAACTATATTCATGATAATGCTCCTTATTGCGTCAGTATTGCTTTGCGAACTAAACAAGAGTTGCTGCTCGGAGTGGTTTATGACCCTTGTCGTGATGAGTGCTTTTATGCCTGGAAGGACGGTGGAGCTTATGTGGATGGTCAGCGGCTTAAAGTCTCTGATGTGCAAAAGGCGGAAGATGCGTTTGTCGTTGCGGAACTGCCTTATAATTCCGATGAATATAGTCGTACGGCGGAACATTTAATCCATCACTTATATGGTAAGGTAGTCAGCATTCGCATGACCGGATCGGCGGCATTGGCCATTTGCTACGTGGCTGCGGGGAGGTTTGACGCCTGGGCGGAAGCTTTTATCGGTAAGTGGGACTATTCTGCAGCAGCCCTGATGGTGCAGGAAGCCGGTGGGCGTGTGACCGATTTCTATGGTAATGACACGTTTATAGACGGACATCATGTTATAGCTACAAACGGACATTTGCATCGCTTTCTGCAAGACCTGTTGCAGGAAATGTTACCGTCCGGTATGTAACGAATGAAAATAGTTATGGAAAACACAATTAAAGTTTGGCTTTGTTCTTTGTTACGTCTTGTTTTTCCACGTTGTTGCGTGGTTTGCGGTGCTCCGCTGATTCAAGGTGAGGATGCCGTTTGCACCCGTTGTAGCATGGATATGCCCCGAACCAATTATTATCAGCAAAAGGACAATCCCGTGGAGCGTCTGTTTTGGGGGAAGTTTCCGCTGGAAAGGGCTACCTCTTATTTCTTTTATCGAAAAGGAAGTGAGTTCAGAAGAATACTGCACCAATTGAAATATGGTGGAAAGAAAGAACTGGGAGCTGTGATGGGGCGTTTTATGGCCGGTGAACTGTTACAAACCGACTTCTTCCAAGGAGTGGATGTCATTATTCCTGTTCCGTTGCATCCCCGGAAGAAGAAAGCGCGTGGTTACAACCAAAGTGAATGGATTGCCCGTGGGGTTTCTAAAGTGACGGGTATTCCTCTGGATGTCTGTTCCATGGTGCGCGAAAAGCATACGGAAACTCAAACCCATAAGTCTGCATACGAGCGTTGGGAAAATGTAGAGGGTATTTTCAAACTTCATTCTCCCGAACGCTTCGAAGGTAAACATGTACTGATTGTGGATGATGTGCTGACCACCGGTTCTACAACCACAGCCTGTGCTGATGCGTTTAATGAAGTAAAAGGAGTACGCATCAGCGTCCTGACCCTCGCTGTCGCCGATTCATAAGATGCTTAGAACCTAAAACGTTCACCTATGAGGATGCTCCCGGAATATCCTACTCCAAATTCGCAGAAAAAGGCGAACCGTTTGCCATACTCTATTCCCAGGCCATTGACCTGATAGGCAAATCTTGTTTTATGGTATGTTTCATCTTTAAGTTGATTACGGAGAAAGTAAGCACCAAGTCCCACGGATGAATAAAGGGCGAAGTTCTTGCGAGTGAACCAGTTGTACTTCACGGTAGGGAGAAAAAATAAGTATAGCCGGTTATCTTTATTGGATAGGTCTTTGTCATAGAAACTACTCCAAGTCCCTTTGTTTCCTGTTATTCCTCCCGTGATGCCCAGGCTGAACCTGGGGTTGAAGCGGTAGGTGTAGTTGAGGTTTATTGCACCGTAATAATGGTTGTCCCTTTTTTGTATGAGCCCAAATGAAGCGACGGGAAAGATAAATTCCCCGGCTATATTGCTCCAATCGGATATGGGTAATAGTCCGTAGCTGATAGATACTTCATGATGACGGAATTTGGTGAGAGGGTCTGTTGTCTTTTGGGCTGTGCTAAAGGTACATGCACATAGTGCTGTGATTAAAAAAAGTAGCCGAATCTTCATGCTAGTCTTGTTTGGATTGCTCATTTCATTAAATTTAATGTATTAAAGTTTATTCCTTTTGTAGGTAAAGACAGTTGTTTTAGTCAGACTCCTTATGCTTGTCTCTATAAAAAACGTTAAGGGCTATCCTTCGTCTTTTATTCGATATACGCTAAAAAGAATAACCCGATTTTACATTACCTGAGAAGTTTGTAACGCTGCATGTAACAAAAAAAGTCCGTTCTTTTATGAACGAACTTTTTTGCTCTTCCTCTTGGACTTGAACCAAGGACCCTCTGATTAACAGTCAGATGCTCTAACCGACTGAGCTAAGGAAGAATTGTGTGTGTCTTCTGAATTTGATCTTTGCTCTTCCTCTTGGACTTGAACCAAGGACCCTCTGATTAACAGTCAGATGCTCTAACCGACTGAGCTAAGGAAGAGTGTTGTTTTTTCTCAAATGCGGTGCAAAAGTAATAGGATATTTTGAAATATGCAATATCTTTGCAAAAAAATGTCGGAATGGATAAAATAATAGGATTGGGTAATGCCCTTGTGGATGTACTTGCCACGTTGAATGATGACTGCATCCTGGAGGAAATGAAATTACCCAAGGGGAGCATGACGCTGATTGACGAAAAGAAACTTCAGATAATCAATAATTGCTTTAGCCAGATGAATACCCATTTGGCAACCGGAGGATCCGCCGGAAACGCAATCCGCGGTATGGCGTGTCTTGGAGCGGGAACGGGATTCATCGGTAAAGTGAGCAACGACTCTTATGGTAACTTTTTCAGGGAAAGCCTTCTGAAACGGGGTACTGAAGCCAATTTGCTCATATCCACGGAGTTTCCTTCCGGAGTGGCTTCCACTTTTATATCACCTGACGGAGAGCGTACCTTTGGTACCTACTTAGGGGCGGCAGCCATGCTAAAAGCCGAAGATCTCTCTTTGGAGATGTTTAAAGGCTACACCTATTTATTCATTGAAGGCTATCTGGTGCAGGATCATGATATGATTTTGCGTGCCATTGAGTTGGCTAAAGAAGCCGGACTTCAGATTTGCCTTGATATGGCAAGCTATAACATCGTGAAAGAAGATCATTCCTTTTTCTCCTTGCTTATCAATAAATACGTAGATATTGTTTTTGCAAACGAGGAAGAAGCTAAGGCTTTCACAGGGAAAGAACCCCGGGAAGCATTAGCTGATATTGCCAAACAGTGCAGCATTGCCGTGGTGAAGGTTGGAAGCAAGGGAGCTATCGTGCGTAAAGGGACTGAAGAAGTGAAAGTGAATGCTATTCCCGTGGGAAAAGTGGTGGATACAACCGGAGCCGGTGATTATTTTGCTGCCGGCTTTTTGTATGGACTAACTTGTGGTTACTCTCTGGAGAAGTGCGCAAAGATAGGGTCTCTTTTGTCAGGAGGTGTCATACAAGTGGTGGGCACGGAATTGCCAGCCAGTTGGTGGGAGGAAATTAAATTGAAAATCAACGAACTATAACAGAGAGTTATGAAAAGATTTTTTAAGATACATTGGGGCGCTGCCACGCTGTTGGTAGTAGCTGGTGCCGTTGTTCTCCTTAGTTTTGAGAGCGGTGATAGCCGTAACTTTCAAGTTGCTAAGAATCTGGACATCTTCAATTCTATTGTGAAGGAGTTGGATATGTTCTATGTAGATACGATTGATCCGAATAAAACAGTACGTGAGGGCATTGATGCAATGCTTTATTCACTTGACCCTTATACACAATATTTCCCGGCGGAAGACCAGAGCGAACTGGAAGAGATGTTAAACGGTTCGTACGGTGGCATTGGTGCTGTTATCACGTATGACTCCAAGTTGAAACGTTCGGTGATAGGGGAACCTTATGAAAAGATGCCGGCTGCGCAAGCGGGACTCAAAGCGGGGGATATTCTGTTGGAAGTAAATGGAAACGATTTAACAGGAAAAGATAACCAACAAGTCAGCGAAATGCTTCGCGGACAAGTAGGGACAAGCTTTAAACTTAAAGTAAAACGCCCGGGTACGGAGAAGCCTTTGGAGTTTAACCTTGTACGGAAATCTGTTCAGCTTCCTTATGTACCTTATTATGGAGTGGTGGATAATCATGTGGGTTATATAGACCTTAGTTCTTTTTCCGGCAACCCTTCCAAAGAATTTAAGCAGGACTTCCTTGAGTTGAAGAAGAAAGGCATTACCTCTTTAGTGATTGATTTGCGTAACAATCCCGGTGGATTATTGGATGAAGCTGTGGAAGTCGCCAACATTTTCCTTCCACGGGGCAAAACCATTGTCACGACCAAAGGAAAAATTGTACAGGCAAGTAGTGTTTATAAAACGTTGCGTGAGCCCCTCGATCCGAATATTCCTGTAGCTGTGCTGGTAAATAGTGGCACGGCTTCTGCCTCCGAAATTCTAGCTGGATCTTTGCAAGACCTTGACCGTGCGGTAGTTATCGGTACTCGTACTTTTGGCAAAGGTCTGGTACAAGTTCCTCGTTCATTACCTTATGGAGGTACAATGAAAGTTACAACAGCCAAATATTATATTCCCAGCGGGCGTTGCGTACAGGCTATTGACTATAAGCATCGGAATCCGGACGGGAGTGTCGGGCGTATTCCGGATAGTCTGACCACAGTCTTTCATACGGCTGTAGGACGTGAGGTACGCGATGGCGGTGGTGTAACCCCTGATATTGCCGTGGAGCAAGAGAAGATTCCGAATATTCTTTATTATTTGGTAAGTGATAATTTAATTTTCAATTATGCTACCCAGTATTGCCTGAAGCATGCGCGTATTGCTCCTCCTGAAGATTTTAAGGTTACCGATACCGATTATGCCGACTTTAAGGCCATGGTGAAGAAATCTGATTTTAAATATGACCAGCAAAGCGAGAAGATACTCAAGAGCTTGAAAGAAGCCGCAGAATTTGAAGGTTACTTATCGGATACTTCCGAAGAGTTTAAATCACTCGAAAAGAAGTTGAAGCACAACTTGGACAGAGATTTGGACTATTTCTCCAAGGATATTAAAAGCATGATTGCGTTGGAGATTGTGAAGCGTTATTACTACCAACGTGGAGGTGTCATAGAACAGTTGAAAGATGATAAGAACCTGAAGGAGGCAATTCAAATCTTAAATGATCCGGTCCGCTATAAGAAAATGCTTGCTGCTCCGGTTGCAAAGAAAATGGATTGATAAATCATAAAACCTTATAACCATAAAAGGGAGTGCTTAAAACGCTCCCTTTTATTATTATAGTTGGGCATCTTACTTGTTATATTAGCAATCCTCCTTTTGGGAATTAGGGCTTATTTTATTAAACCGGTCTTTCGGATAGTTATCATGCAACCGTGATTATTTCCAGTGATTTTGCCATGGTCCGTTCCGTATGAAGCAGTAAACTGCCAACCCGGTATTTTTGTGGGAGTATAGCAAATCTCTGCCAATGTGTAGCTTTGCCATATCTTTTTGGGGTATGGCCGGGAATAAGTTCCAAAGTTGCGGCTTAGGCTGAATTTTAACCGATAACTTATTTCGGAAGTAGGGTTACCGGTAATTCCAAAATGATTGGCTATTACGCGGTTATCGTAAAAGTATATTTCTCCATTTGTGTTGTAAATGGGAGATATGAGCAAAGGGTTTCCGAGTCCCATTCCCCAATGTTGCCATCCGGTATACATCGAATGATTATAGTAATTGTCACAAACACTAACAGAGGGTTTGTCGGGTGTAGGAGATGTCTGGTCACGGCTACACATGTATTCATACAGTATTTGCGAGACAAACGGATTTTTAGGAAGAGTAAGTTCTACGGCGTATAAACCGTCGATCCATGGATAATCGACTGCGAGCATGGAATGATCTTCAAAATAGTGTTCATAATATCCTCTTAGTTTCCAATTATTTGCATAATAAGTAATGGCGGCATGCCAACTGCCAGTGATATTACCTTCAATATTTTCCTGATCGTTCACGGGAGAGTCTGAACCACCAGCTGAGGGTATAATGACTTCAAAATAATCTCTTAATTTGGAGGGAAATTTAGTTACTTGTCCGTTTCGGTATTGTTTGCCGCCAAATTCTGTTTCCATCTGCAATCCTCCTTCAAAAGTCATAGGAAATTTCTGCGTATTTCCTATACGAAAATAGAATGCCTTTGAATGGTAAAGCACATCTCTTGTGCGTTTAGCCATGGCATTGGCAAAGCTCTTTTGCCAATTATCGTCGGTGAAGCGTCCATAAGCAAAATGTCCACGAATGGCAAGCCAGTTATTTGTATGGGGAACGGTATAATAATCATCAATGCCTATACATACTTGCGGGATGGGGCGTGCATTGCCAGATAACGTCAAGGCACCGCTACTAAGCTCTGGATTAGCAAATTCCGGAGCGCGTTCTTTACTGCCTATGCTGAGTGTAAAACGGTTCCACTTTAAATCAAGATAAGCCTGTTGTACAATAAAAGAAGAAGTAAAGTTCCAGGCTGTGGCTAATTCAAGACCATAGCCATAAGAAAAACGTTCATTACCTTTGAGTGGTTGGATGATACCTGCTAAAACATAACCGTTATTTTTTGTGATGGAGCTCAACCCATATTTGTTTGCAGTGAGCCATAGTGGTGCATGTTCTCCTCCAGCTTGTGTTATGCCTGTTTCCAGATGATAATAAAGTTGATCTTTCGTTTGTGCTTTTATAGGAAGAGCACAAAATAGAAAAGTTGAAAGTAATATACTGATAATAAGTCTAGTCATTAAGGCTTAGGTTTATCTGTTAAACTTTTGGTTTGTTGTCTATCAAAGCAACTAATTTTGCTTTTTGTGAAGATGAACAAAATTACAAATTTATTTCAAGTCTAGAAAAGTTATCAAAACTGTATGTTAATTAATATTGAGAATTATGTATTTGTGGAGTGTTGTTCTTTTTGATCAAGTCGGTTGTTCTCTCTAGCCATTTAGAAATAGTTAAAGCTGTGTCATAGGGATTTATATTTATCCCTTTGGCACAGCTTCGATGTTCTCAAGCGGAGTTTATCCTATTGTGTAATACTGATTTTTAGCTATAATTAACGAAATGTTACTTTTCCTCTGTATAATCTCCGTTCGCTTTAATCAATTCAATTAGCTTCTCTACAGCTTCTTCTTCAGGAATGTTTTTTTCAATGCATTCCTTCTTTTTGTATAAGCTGATTTTTCCGCGTCCGGCACCTACATAACCATAGTCAGCATCCGCCATTTCTCCGGGACCGTTGACAATACAGCCCATAATGCCTATTTTTAGTCCTTTCAGATGTGACGTCGCAGCTTTAATACGGGCGATAGTACTTTCAAGATTGTATAAAGTCCGTCCACAGCCGGGACAGGATATATATTCGGTTTTACTGGTGCGAACCCGTCCGGCCTGTAGAATGCCAAATGCTGTTGCATCAACGGTGGCATGAGACAGATTTCCCTGATTATATAAGAATATACCATCGCAGAGGCCGTCGAGAATCAATGCACCCATGTCTATCGCTGCTTTGATTTGAAAGTTTTCGGCTTCGTTCTCTTCGTAATGTTGGAAGAAGACCACCGGGTTCTTTAATCCTTCATTCATTAATTGATGGACTAATGCACGATGTTCACCCAAGCGGTTGGGGTGATTGCTCTGGGAGATGATGACTATCTCCGGGTGTTGTTTCAGGCAGGCAATGACTTCATCGGTCTGTGCCATATACGTTAGGAACAGGAATTTCAGATCGGCCGAACACCCTCCTATAAATGGAAGCTGCTCTGAATTGAATGCCGGGTAGGTGTCCTTTTCTCCCTTCCATAAATCAGCATCGACAATATATTCCACCCCTGCTTCACGATCTTCCGGTAAGTGGTGGCCTGTGTAAATGTAGTCAGGCCTAAATTCCGGATTGGTTCCGCCTTTTCCGTCCAGTCGTTCGGCGATAACCACCGGCACCTGATCTCCTCCGATGTTATGGAGAACAGCGGTTTCCCGGCGTACAGGAGATAAATAATTGAATTCGGCTGCTTCCGCTCCGGGTATATAAGGATGTCCTTCACGTTGCAATACATAATCCACCAGTTTACGGGCAACGGGAACTTCAGCTTCAGGTGCTTCACTTAAGGAGACGCGGATGGTATCACCTAATCCGTCGGAGAGTAATGCACCAATACCTAAAGCCGATTTAATACGGCCGTCTTCGCCTTCCCCGGCTTCTGTAACTCCAAGGTGGAAGGGGAACTTCATTCCCTCTTTTTCCATGACGGACGCCAATAAACGTACCGATTTTACCATTACCGCCGTGTTGGATGATTTCATCGAAATCACCACATTGGTAAAGTGCTCCGATACACAGATGCGTAAAAACTCCATGCACGATTCCACCATACCTTCCGGGGTGTCTCCGTAACGGTTTCTGATCCGGTCCGATAGGGAACCGTGATTTACCCCGAGGCGGATAGCCGTATGGTTTTCCTTGCAGATGTTCAGGAACGGTACAAGGCGTTCCCGTATTTTTTGAATTTCTTTTGCGTACTCTTCGTCTGTATATTCCAGCTTTTTAAAGGTGCGGGCACCGTCCACGTAGTTTCCTGGATTGATGCGTACTTTCTCCACATAACGGGCTGCAACGTCCGCTACGTTGGGGTTGAAATGGATATCGGCCACTAGTGGAACCATATAACCATCATGTCTTAAAGCTGCATTGATATTCTTTAGGTTTTCCGCTTCTTTAATGCCTTGGGCCGTAAGACGCACATAATCGGCTCCGGCATCAACAATACGCTTTACCTGTGCCACACAAGCTTCAGTATCCGGTGTGGGGGTATTCGTCATGCTTTGTATACGGATGGGGTGGGAACTACCCAAAGGGGCACCTCCCACGTTAACCTCAGCTGTTTCCCTGCGGGAATAATTGAATAAATCCATTAATTGGTCTTATATTCGTACTTAACTTCTTTTAGTTCTTCATTCGCTTTCACGATTTTTCTCTTTAACCCTTCCTTGTAAGCAGCAAAATTTTCCGCAAGGTCTTCATCGCTTAAAGCTAATATTTGTACAGCCAGGATGGCTGCATTCATGGAACCGTTGATAGCCACCGTAGCAACGGGAATACCGGGAGGCATTTGTATAATGGAATAGAGAGCGTCTACTCCGTCCAATGCGGCGCCTTTTACCGGAACTCCTATAACGGGGAGGGTGGTATTTGCGGCAATTACTCCGGGGAGTGCGGCGGCCATGCCGGCTGCTGCTATAATAACTTTAATCCCGCGTTGGCGGGCTTTTTTTGCAAAATCTTCCACGGCTTCCGGGGTGCGGTGTGCCGAGAGGGCATTCATTTCAAAAGGTACATGTAAATCATTGAGCAGTTGAGCCGCTTTCTCCATAACGGGAAGATCGGAAGTGCTGCCCATGATAATGCTTACTAATGGAGTCATTTCTCTATTTATTATTTAACGATTTAACTATAATAACCAAACTTGCCGAAGAAATGTTTTGCCTTTACAGCAATCATTAGAATGCATGTAAAGGCAAAATGTTCATTTTCAAGGGATTCACCCTTTTGATGATTTTATTTTTTATTCGTTGATCAAAGCTTTGTATGCGTCTACATCCAACAAGGCATCGTAGTCGGCATCTGCATCAGGCTTTAATTTAATCAGCCAGCCTTCACCATACGGATCTTGATTAACTAATTCAGGTTGGTCGGCTAGTGCTTCGTTTTGTTCCATGACTTCGCCACCTACCGGCAAGAAGAGATCTGATATGGTCTTTACCACTTCAATGGTGCCGAATACTTCACCGGCAGGCAATGTTTCACCTACAGTGGGTATATCTACGAATACAATGTCGCCCAATTGCTCTTGTGCATAATCAGTAATTCCAATATAGGCTACGTCGCCTTCTACGCGTATCCATTCGTGTTCATTGGTGTACTTTACATTTTCCGGGAATTTCATAATTTTTGTTTTTAGAGTTATATGATTGCTATTTAAAAAAGAAATATACGAAATAAAATATTGCTTAGCGGGTGGAGGACTAATAGGGAACATGCCAGTCCCACTGCAAAACCAACCAAAACTTCACCTAGCGTGTGATGCTGTAAAATGATGCGAGCCGTGCCCAGAACCCCTGCAATGAAAATAAACAAGCAAAGCCATCCTACGGGATTATATCCGAACAAGGCACTGAATGAAACCAGTCCGCCCACAATGGCTCCCATGCCGGCCATATGTTCACTAAGTTTCCATTTTAGATTGACAACCACGCAAATCACCAGCATGAGCAGTGCTGCGAGGATGATTCCGGTCATGTACCAGGGTATGTTCAGCCGGTGCATCATAATCAGGCAGAAGATATACGATGCGATAGTCAACAGAAAAGGAACGAACCTGCGTTTACGTTCAGCTAAATCTTGCGGGCTGAAACCGTTGATTTTGCGAAATATAAATATGGTCAGTGTCGGCATCAGGATGGTGAAGCAATAGACTACACCCAATACAATTAATTTGTATTGCAAAGGCATGATGTGCAGATACGAGAATAAGAACAGGATCAGAAAGGCCAGAAAGGGAATGGAGAACGGCGTGAATAGGGCCGAAATGATCTGCGCAGTTCTGATCAATGTCTTGTCTGCTATGATATGTTGTTCTTGCATTTATTCTGTAATTAGGCGTTTTATTATATTTTAGTTTCTTATGTTAATTTATTTCCTTAGCCGTGCTACGGGTATATTTAGTTGTTGCCTGTATTTAGCCACGGTGCGTCGTGCTATGGGGTATCCTTTTTCTTTCAGGATTTCAGCCAACTCATCGTCGGTATAAGGCTTCTTTTTATGTTCATTATCGATGCATTCCTTCAATATTCTGCGAATTTCACGCACCGACATTTCCTCACCGTCTTCGGTGGTATATCCGTCACTGAAAAAATATTTTAACGGATAGATGCCATAGTTGGTTTGCACATATTTGCTGTTACTTACACGGGAGATGGTTGAAATATCCAGTCCTGTACGTTCGGCAACATCTTTCAGGATCATGGGGTGCAAGAGAGATTCATCTCCTTCAACGAAAAAAGGACGTTGCAGGTCTATGATTGCCTGCATGGTCGTCATCAACGTATGTTGGCGTTGTTTTATAGCATCTATAAAACCTTGTGCGGAGTCCATCTTTTGCTTCAGAAACATCATTGCTTCTTTCGACTCTTTGCTTTGATTGGCTTTATTCTTAGTGTGTTCCTCTACCATTTCCGTGAAATCACGACTCATGCGCAGTTCCGGTACATTACGGCTGTTTAAAGCTATATTGATAGTCCCGTCATCGTAAGTATCCACAATGAAGTCGGGTATGATTTGTTGGAAGTTCCTTCCGATGGCTTCTCCCAGAGAGGCACCGGGACGTGGATTCAATTTGGTGATTTCTGTGATGGCCTGCTGGAAAATATCTTCTTCCAGACCAAGCTTCTGCATGATTTTATCCCAGTGTTTGCGTGTAAATTCTTCGTAACAATCTTTGATAATTTGTTCCTCGATTGTTAGCAGGGGATTAGGATTTCTTTCCTGTTCCACTTTCCGATGAATTTGATTGAGCAGACATTCTTGTAAGTTGCGCGACCCCAACCCTGGCGGATCAAAATCTTGAATAACATCCAGGACTTCCTCCAATTCTTTTTGGGTAGCCTCTATCCCTCCATAAATAGCAAGTTCATCACTGATGCTGTCCAGTGACTTACGTAAGAGTCCGTCATCATCCAAAGAGCCTATCAGGTATTCGGCCAATTCACGTTGATGTTCTGTCAGGTTTCGTTCTCCCAACTGCTCTCTTAGTGTTTCATAAAAAGAGGTGGCATCAGAAAAAGGAATCTCTTCGGGTTGTTCTCCTTTGCTTCTGTTTCTTTCTTGCAGTTTATAATCAGGGATGTCGTCCTCAGTCAGATAATCGTTCAATGAATCATATTCACCGGCATCGCTTCCTTCCTGGCCGTTTTCACCTTCGGGGGAGTCGGAGTAGTCATCGGTTGCCGTTTCTTCTTTACCCTCTTCAAGAGCGGGATTTTCCAAAATCTCGGCACGTATGCGGTCTTCCAGTTCCACAGCAGGCAGTTCCAGCAGTTTTACTACCAGAATTTGTTGCGGTGACAGCGTCTGAATTTGTTGCTGCGCCTGAGTTTGTACTTGTCTGGAACCTTGTGCCATATTTCTTTTGTTCTTTCGCTACAAAAATAGTGAATACTTCGTTATGGTGAAAAGTTCTCTTATGATTTTAACAGGAAAGGGGGGATTGGTTGCATTTTTGTTTTTATATTTGCGTACATCAATAAAAATAAAGCGTTATGTTTAGTAAAGAAACGTATATGCAGCGCAGAGCCCTGCTAAAGAAAACCATAGGCTCCGGAGTGTTATTATTTTTGGGTAATGACGAGTATGGACTGAATTATGAAGATAATGCCTTTCGCTTTCGGCAGGATTCCACTTTCTTATATTTCTTCGGATTGTCTTTTGCCGGGCTTTCTGCTATTATCGATATTGATGAAGATAAAGAAATTATTTTCGGAGATGAGCTGAGCATTGATTATATTGTATGGATGGGGACACAACCCACGCTCAAAGAGAAAAGTGCTGGGGTGGGCATTGCCGATACACGTCCTTCGGCTGCCATCATGAGTTATTTGCATCAGGCGGTACAACGGGGCCAGAGTGTTCACTACCTGCCTCCTTACCGTGCCGAGCATAAATTGAAACTGATGGATTGGCTTGGCGTTCCTTCCACCCGTCAGGAAGGTTCGGTTCCTTTTATCCGTGCCATCGTGGCTCAACGTAGTAACAAATCGGAAGAAGAAATTGCAGAAATAGAGAAAGCTTGCGATATTACGGCTGATATGCACATCACGGCAATGAAGATATTGCGTCCGGGTATGCGCGAATGCGAAGTGGCTGCTGCTATGGAAGCTGTGGCAAAGTCGGCCGGAGGTGATCTCTCTTTCCCGACCATTGCTACTATAAACGGACAGACCTTGCATAATCATTATTACGGCAATGTTGTAAAGCCTGGTGATCTCTTCTTAATTGATGCCGGTGCTGAAACAGAGATGGGCTATGCCGGTGACATGTCTTCCACGATTCCGGCCGATAAGAAATTCACTCCCCGGCAACGTGCTGTTTATGAAATACAGAATGCCATGCATTTGGAATCTGTTAAGGCACTTCGTCCGGGTATTCCCTATATGGATGTTTATGAACTGTCCGCCCGGGTTATGGTGGAAGGTATGAAAGAGTTGGGGCTGATGAAGGGTAACGCTGAAGATGCCGTACATGAAGGCGCTCATGCTCTGTTCTATCCCCATGGTTTGGGACACATGATGGGGTTGGATGTGCACGATATGGAAAATTTGGGTGAAGTTTGGGTCGGTTATAATGGACAACCCAAGAGTACCCAGTTTGGTCGTAAGTCCCAGCGTCTTGCCATACCTTTGGAACCGGGATTTGTACATACCGTAGAACCGGGTATCTATTTCATTCCCGAACTGATTGATTTATGGAGGAGTGAAAAGAAGTTCACCGATTTTGTTAATTACGACAAAGTGGAAGAGTATCGTCATTTCGGAGGTATTCGTAATGAGGAAGATTATCTGATTACCGAAACCGGTTCCCGTCGTTTAGGGAAGAAGATTCCATTGACGCCTGATGAAGTAGAGGCATTAAGATAGGCTGGATCAGAGTTCTATTTATATTAAATCAATGAGGCAGCTAGGCAGACTACTTAGTTGCCTTGTTTTTTGTTTACTTTACTCGAGTTCTCTATTCCTTTAAGGATCGTTTGAAAGGAATACTTTAAATTTGACGTTCTTGGCAGGCTTTAAATTTATATTTATTTCCGTTCTGTTGTGTGGGAAGAGTGATACGGTCTCTGGTGGAGCATCTATGATATGCTCCCTGAATGAAGACTGATTTAAGAAACCTAATCCTATATTATGATACAAGGTATAATTTGCTTCGAAATTCAACCCGAAATCAATTAGGTCTTTTTTGCCTATGTTGTACTTGCTCAAATAAAATCCATAGCTCACATCCAGTCGCTGGGTAAGGTTTATGTTTTGGGAAAAACTCATGTATGTCATACTTCCTATAAGGGGATAAGTTTGATGCGTACTAAACGAGTTGAACGGTCCCAATTCGCTATATACTGCATAATCGTGTGCTATCGGGCTGTATATAGGATAAGGTGAATACCCAGGAATCAGCCAATACTCGTTATATGACGGAGCCTTGAGCGTGATAGTGCTAGTTACACGGAGTGGTGATTGAGATGGCTCTTCAGAGCTTGAGGACTTGTTTGTCTGGTAATTTTGTTTTGTTTTGGGAGGGATGCTTTGGAGGGTGCGTATACTATCTTTTTTGCTTTTTTCCTGAGAAAAGCAAGGCTGTAAACCGTATAAAAGGATACCAATTAGAAAGAATAATCTTGCTGTCATATCTAGATCTTTTATAATATTATACTAACAAGTGAGCTTATCATAAAGATTTAGAAAATTGAATAGAAAACTTTGATTGCCAAAAGTTTGTTTGTGAGTTATCTGCATCAATGAGAATCTCAGATATTCATTCCCATTGATGCAGCTCTCATAAATTAAGTATTCTTTAAAAGATATATGCAATGGACAAAGAGAAGTTCTTGTTTTTGTATTTTCCGGCACCAGTATAGTTATTGATGTCTTTTAATCCCCAGTCGTGTCCAAGTATAAGTTGAATATGTTTGGCATATTCCAATCCTATATTTGCACCGATTCCATAATCAAGCCTTTTAAGTCCGTTATTATCGTCGAATACTTTACTGCTACTGGCCGTTTCTTTGCCGTTGTTATAGGATTTGATCTTTCCCCATAGCCCTATCCCCATATAGGGACCTGCATTGGCAAAAAGAGAAAGGGCTTTTCCACATCTTATTTTATATCCTATGTGAATAGGAATATTTAAATAGTTTATGTTTCTTTCCCATTTTACATGATTATTGTCCGCGTCCATAAATATGGAACTTTTGTAACCTTTTGCTGAAATTTGAAGTCCAAAGTCCAAGTACGTTCCCTTTGCTATCATTGGTAAGTCCAATTCCCCTTTAGCCCCTAAAAGTAGCCCTGCCTTTGAACCATCTGCACCTGTGTCTCCAGCTGGTTTACTTAAATTAATACCTCCAATGACCCCATACCTAAAGCTTTGGGCATTAGTAGTTAATGTAATTAAACATAGACATAAAAAAAGTAGAGATTCCTTTTTCATAATGTAGTAATTTGTGTTAATTTATTCCTCCTGTAATAACAGTTGGTATTGTACTATTAAAAGATGTTGTTTTGATTTTTACTTTAGCGGAATATATAGTAAGGTGTTTTCTCGTCCAGAACATTTTCTTCTTGTGAGATGAACATTTTGTGCTAAGAATATAACTCTTTACTATTCTTCCCTGTTGCATCTTTTTTATAAATTCTTTCTCATTTCGATTTTGTTTTAGTGAAAGTGACAAATATGAATACAAAATAAGAGAGATTAAGTAGGAGAGAGTGTATAAAAACTGTATAAAGTCCGTTGAGCTTAACTGTTTTTAATCTGTGTTGTCTTGAAGATCTTTCAAAATTTCTTTTAATGAAGTAGCTTTATGTGGAAATCCCATCTTTCTCTCTACGATGACATTTTCTCGTTTGTAAATAGCATTTCGTGAACATGGTATTAAATAACTTAGATGTTGAATAGGGAAATCCGTTAGGAGTAGACAGCATAGCCGAATGTCTTCTTGTGATAGGGAAGGATAGTGTGATAAAAGCCGAATAGTAATATTGTCCCATTGTCGGTCTGTTTCTGCAATTAGCTGCTTCCAATCATTCTCAGAAAAGCTTTCATTAGGTTGGTCGCACTCCTTACAAGAATTTATGATGCATTTCATCTTTGCATATATGTCAGAGTTTTCGTAGGCTGTTCTTAGGATAGCACTTCTTTCTTTATTTAATGAATCGATCTCTTTTTTTAAATTAAGCTTTTCTTTTTCTATTTCTATGTGGTTGCTTTTTATAATAGAGTTCTGCATTTCTACTATTTCTCTCTCTTTTTGTTGCACACTTAATTGGAGCTGTGCGTACTTATGTTGAAGAGATTGTTCTTCTTTAACCTTTACTTGGAAATCTTTTAAGAGTCTATTCTTCTTGAGGTATGCTTTTCTTAGCGAGATGGTTATGGCAATGCATCCGATTGCTATTGATAAAAGAAGAAGTAAATAGAATAGTTGTCTTTTCTTTAGAGATTGATACTCTTGATCATAATGTAGTATTTGCGTGTCTTTTTCTGCTGCAATCAAATCATTACTTTGCCGGGATAGCTGTATGCTATCTCGATAGGCAATATATCGTTTCTCCATTTCTAAAGCAGTTTTCAGTTGATTTTGTTCTTTTGCAATTGCAGTAAGTCTCATATAGGCTCTGGCTTTAATACCATAATCATTGGAGGGAAGGCTTTTATAGAGATAGATAAGAGCGGAGTCATTCTGTTTGTTCATGTAATAGGCATCTCCTAAAAGCAGGAAAGAGTTATAGCATGTGGAGGTGTCTTTTTGAAGTGCTATATTTCTTTTAGCATATTCTATTGCCTCATCTTCTTTGTTTATAAAATGATATAAAACGCTTAAAGTATAAGTGGCATAGGCTTTTAGCCTTCTATTGGAGGTTGATTTGAATATATTGAGGGCTTCAGTCATTTTCTCTTCTGCTTCTTCATAATGCTTTTCTCCTCTTTTTAATTGGAGCATGCTTTGTTTTGATAAGCATTCTATCCAGAGCGTGGTATCCTTGCGTGTTATGGCAAGCTGTTTGGTTAATTGATAGGTGGAATCCGCTTTTGTATTTAGTTCCTGATTGTAATAAAGGTTGGCAATATTGTTATAAGCGAAAGAAAGGAGTTTTTTATTGTTAGTCTGTTTAGCTAAAGAAATTGTTGTGAGGAACTCTTTCATGGCTTTGGGACTGTTGTTCTTGTCCCGCCACACACTCCCTTTATAGAAATGTGCTTTGGCCTGCATGATTATATCATGGATGGAATCGTAATAGGTTACTGCGCTGTTTATGAGTGAGTCATTTAGAGGTGTAATGTAGTTTTTGTCTTTGGCTTGTGTCAGCAGTAAGGCATAGTATGCCTGCTCCTTTTTGTCTTTTAGTTGTTTGATATTGATCCTTTGTAGAATATGCAAGGCGCTATCCGGGCGTATTGGCATAAGGGAATCCGCTTGCGTAAGTTGTGTGTTGATTTCTCTGTGCTGGCATGTCGTTAGTAAAAGAATTGTTATAATCGTTGTTGTAGTTAACCGAACCTGTCTCATTTTATAGCGTTAGTCCTATTGTTTACTGCAAAGATAAACATAATTCTTTGTATTGTTTTATGTCATTTGTGAAAGAATGTTTTAATTATTGTGCAAATTGTATTCTTACCAAAGCCTTGGGTACTGAATTTCGAAGGTGCCAGATATACAAGAAAAAGATACAAATATATGGTTACTTTTGTCCGAAAAGCGTTATCTTTTTTTGTTTTTAGTCGTGCAGGGTTGACGCATTAAAAATATTTCATAGATAAAAGTTCACAAAGTAGCTCTTCGTCCCATCCTGCAGCTTTTCTTTTTGCTTTGATACTCCCTTTTCTTGGGTTCTTTTTTATAAGCATTAAT
>JALCME010000039.1 GCA_022648295.1 Bacteroides sp.
TGTATATTAATAGTTTGATCACCATTAAAATACTAATAATCAATGATATGCACAACTTATTTCCTGACATTTTTTAGTGAATTAATTCCGCCAACGGGTGTTGAATATATTTAGGTGGAAAGTGTGGTGACATATTCACCGAGTAGAAATTGGACCATTGGTTGCACCACCGGTTGCACTACCGGTTGCACTACCGGTTGCATGCTCATCTTTAGAGAACAAAGTTTACAAACAACCATATTACATTCTGTGAAACATTTCATCACTAGTAACACAGCCTTCGATACTCTTTTTTTACTGGAACCTAACAGGATGTTCTACTAGATAACGTATGTGTGAGGATTTTATTAGTTATTTATGTCTCTAAATCAACAAAAATAACTACCTTTGCAATAAGCAGTTAGAGAAAGATTATCACTAGTGTCCACTAAAATAAATTAAGAGTTAATTGACCATCTTCAGTATCACATACAGGCTCATTAGCAAAGAGTTCTTTGATCGGAGTCTTGTCAAACAGGGAAGCGCTCAAAATTCGCAACACTTCGTATGTCGTCCTATGCGATTTAAGGTCATGCTCTATAATAGCTACCATGCAATAAGCTGTGATAGCGGTAAATATCTGGATTCTTACAGCACTTTCAGTTGTCCCCCAGAAGGACTTAATCTTAAGATGTTGCTTAATCCATTTAAAAAAGAGTTCCACTCGCCAACGATATTTATACAAGAGGGCAACTTGCAGAGCAGGTATTTCCAAGTTGTTGGTCAGGTAGACAAAAGTTCGGTTCAAATCAGCTGCATAGTAGACAACTCTGCGAAGTTTTTCCGGATACTTCTTGGCAGTGTTGTAACCTGTCAGTTCTATAAGTTGATCAGAGAGTATGCCATTTTTATTATGGTTGACATCAAGTTCTTCAAGGATTTCATATTGGAGATTCCCTCTTTGCCGTATAACAAAAAACGATTCAATCTCTGTAATATGAAAGAGTCTCTTCAAATCAAAATATCCACGGTCAAAAATGTAATAAGCCCCTGGCTGATAAGGAATAGAGTTCATTGCATTCTGATCATGAAGCTTTGCTTGAGTAACATGTATGTACGTGGGTATGTCTGTTTCAACATCGTAAAGCGTATGCATTTTGATACCAGCCTTAGTGTGTCTGAACTTTGCCCACCAGAAGACACGCAAACAAAGGTCGATGGTGGTCGAGTCAAAGGCATATACCTGTCCGTCTATCTCAAAATCTTTGTTGATTCGTTTCTTTCTTGCAATATCAATCATCCGATAAGCAAACTCCTCAAAGATTTTGGGTTCTCGTCGTTCGTTGACTTTTGCAAGATTACTTCTCGTTACATGCTTGCCAAAGCCAAGATGATACGCTTTGCTTCCATGAGCTGCGAGAGTTGTCACAAGATCACGAAGACTGTCACGGTTACTCAACTGCCCGAACATCATTACGAGGAGTTGATTCCAGCACGTAAAGTGCTTCACATATTTGTTACCTTCGTATTTCATGACAATTGCATCAAAAACTCTTTGAGGCAGGAACTCTACAAGTTGAGAGAATATATATTTTCCGGTGTTCATCGAATGAGTGGTTTGCTTATTGGTTGCAAATGTAATCCATTCAAATCGTCACGCAGGAATATGAACTCTAATGCATTGTTATTTAATAACTTACGGGGGAATCCGCTAATCTTTAGTGGACACTAGTGAAAGATTATAATTAGTCTTAGATACTTCGACTAGAATGTATTCTAATACTTTCTGCGGCACATGAATATTAGTAGTAATTCTGATTAACTATGACATATTCAGTGTAAAGAACAGTTAAATACGTTAAACTTCAAAGGACATGTTGAAAATGACCGATTTTTGCACTTGTTTACAACACGCTGATACACAGCGACTTACAGAGTTCGATTTTTTGGCCCAATTTTCGTTCCTCTTACTTGTAACTGCCTGATAATCAGATATTCTTCACTTTCTGTATCGGGAAATAATGGCATATCTCCCTTCATAACTAAAGATCCGTACTCTTATGCTTTTGTTTACGAGTATAGACTTTCTTAGACTGATGTATGCGATCAGACGAATGAAAACCAGGCCCACATAGCTCCTGTTCTGCTGCACGATTACCTTTTTTGATGGCTTTGATATAGTCCTTTATTGAGATACTCTTTTTTGTCTTACTCTTTTGCTTTTTCACTAAACAAACAATTTTAGTTACCCCTCCCACAACAGTTTTTATATTTCTTTCCACTGCCACAGGGACATGGATCATTCCTTCCGACCTTCGGCACAAAGAAAGCTTTATAAAACATATCACCAAGCTGCGCCTGCATTTCGGAAGAAATATCCATACCGGCAGTCTTCATACTCGGACATGCTACAAGACGGGGAGAGATCTTTTTTAACTTGTTCCGTTCTGACGATGCAAATATTTCAGCTGAAGAATATCCTTTCAAAAACCAGCGGGGACATTCGTTACAATAAGCTATGAATAGTTCTATTGCTTCCTCCAGTTCTTGCATGGATGATAGTTTATCTCTAACCATCGAAGTGGCGATAGATATGGGACTCATATCCATTTGCATGGAATACCATATATCCTGCATGCGAAGTACCGCCATATCTTCTGAAAGCCCTAAATGCTCAATTATATATCTTTTGAGCTCACCTGAATGGATATTAGGAATATCAAATCTTGGCATCTTGCCCATCGCAAAAACTTCTTCCTTTGGGAAATGTTTCATCTTTCGAATTTTACGATGCTGGTACAAATCATCCTCTAACCTTTCAGGTTCCATCAAAACAGGGGATTTAACATAAAGACTCATATCACTTTCTCCAATCATCTCAAAAAGATTATGTTGTATCAACATTGACGATGACATTACATCAATTATTACTGTTTTCGGCAATAAATCAGATAAATACTCACACAGCATATCTATCAAATCAGAATAACGAAGAAAACCATAAAGATTAAGAAGCCCATGAGCATGCTGTTCTATCAGGAAATAAGATGTTTGCTCCCCAACAGACAGCACTTTATCAAGATGCGGTGCTATACTCTCCCGCAATTCATCACAAATCATATAACGAGCTTTCCCTTCATCAATGGAAAACCACCGATCAACCAAAACTAGAGAAAGATATTCCATAACACTCTCAACCAAAAAGTCTTGTTCTTCCACATAGGCGTCGGGACCGGCATGCACCAATTTTTGGAGCAAAGTTAGCTCATAATATGTTAGGCAGGATAACCATGACTCTGGAGTGGATAAGACTCCCTGCGCAAGGGCTGTAATGTACTCATCTTTTCGCAGTTTTGCAGAGACAGGAACATTTAATAATTTAGCAAAATCGGTCAATTCATTCTTCGTGTTCATTCTAAAACCATCTACCAATTTTATCGACGAACAGAAGTTGTTGGAATCAAAATCTATCATGGCATTTTCCTTTCATTTAACTTACAAACAAAGATAACTCTTATCTGAACAATAACTACAAAATAAATAAATAAATAAACTTGTAATGTGAATATACATAGGCTGAAATAATCTTTTATCTTCCAACTCTATTAAAAACGCTTTCATACACAACAAATTAAACTTACTCATTCCTGATTTTTTCCACAAAGATAATATACCAGATCAGGTTTGTCAAGTCTTCAATGTTTGTAACATCTCATATCAACTCCAAACGTCCAAAAAATGTTCATTTCGTCTCAAAATAACTTATTTCGTCTCAAAACGACTTGTTTTGTCCTAAAACAGCCTGATTCATCCTCAAACAGCACGAATCGGATTGTAATGGTTTGAAATTACTCATCGACGACTGCTGAATCAAGTTTCCGTTCATGCTGATTAGCACTGGTAATGAGGCAAAATAGAACTTCTATTTCATGTAAATAGAAGTTCTATTTACCCCAAATCAAACTTGTATTTCAATGTCATTCGTACAGCAGGTGACTGGAGAGAAACTTTCAAGTTACACTCAACAACATTTTCACCCCTGTTTGTTACAGATTCACATACGTGCATGTCAGCGTGCATATCTATTTACGGCACAAATATTTATTATACAATGCATTACAAAGGTCTCAATTTGTAATGCGTGCACATTAGCGTGCACCATAAATAAATAATAAATATAATAATAAAATAAATATCTGTTTTAATACAAATTTAGACTTTCTGCATACAAAACAAGCCATGCTTTAAACGTTTTTGCTTCGAGGGTGAATTATTGTAACTAAAAAAATAAATATTCTGTTTAAGTAGAAAACAAAAACAGTATCTTTGTCAGAACATTCATTTAATGACAATATCAAATAAAAATACAAAATAAACATGGGTAAAAAAGAAGTGATTTTTGTACTGCTTAATGAATTTGCAGACTGGGAAGGTGCATTTATCGCCTCCAACCTAAACGGGGGAACAGAACCCGGAAAAGCAAAATACACGGTAAAGACACTATCCACCACCAAAGATCCCGTCACATCAATAGGAGGTTTCAAAGTCATCCCCGACTATGATCCGGAAACTCTTTCCCATGACTATGCCGGGTTAGTTCTTGTTGGAGGAATGAGTTGGTTTACCCCTGAAGCACAAGCCATTGTCCCTCTGGTAGAAGATTCCATAAAGAAAAACAGGTTGGTAGCAGGCATATGCAATGCATCCGTATTTTTGGGTATGAATGGTTTTCTCAATCAAGTAAAGCACACAAGCAATACGTTGGAATATCTAAAACAGTATTCAGGAGAAAAATATAAGGGGGAAGCCAACTATATCAATAAACAAGCCGTAAGAGATGGCAATATAGTGACAGCTAACGGAACAGGTTATCTGGAATTCTGTAAAGAAATCATGTATATTTTAGAAGCTGATTCTCCCGAAAAGATCGAAGAATATTATAGTTTTTTCAAAATGGGATTTTGTGAAATAATGAAGAAGAAGTAAACACTTCCTTCATCGTATAATTCATTTTTTGATTATATATTATTCAAGTTTAATCTTACAAAATTGGTTATGATACGTAAATGTCTTGATTCTGAAATCAAAATCATTAATGAAATAATCAACGATGCATCAATAGCCTATAAAGGATATATTCCTGATGACCGCTGGAAAGAACCGTATATGCCTATGGAGGAGTTGATCCACGAAATCAAAGACGGTGTGGTATTTTATTGCTATGAAGAGAACGGAACTATTCTGGGAGTAATGGGCATACAAGATGTGAAAGACGTAAAATTGATACGGCATGCCTATGTACGCACGTTGAAAAGAAAAAGCGGAATAGGTACACAACTGCTCCATTTCCTTACCGATAACCAAGATAAGCCCATCTTGATTGGAACATGGAAAGATGCGGTATGGGCTATAGATTTTTACTTAAAGAATGGATTCAGACAAGTCTCACAAGAAGAAAAAAACATCCTTTTGAGGACATATTGGAATATACCGGAGAGACAGGTAGAGACATCGGTTGTGCTGAGTAATAGAACCTAAAGGGACAAATCTATTGATAAATTATCAGGTATTTTACTTTACGAAATGTAATCATCCTGATAAACGGCATTCGTTACTAATTTAATGCCGTTTCCAGAAGCCGGGATAGAACAACAGCAAAACGCTAAACAATTCCAAACGACCAATAAGCATAAGAAACGATAGCACCCATTTTGCAGCATCAGGCAAAGCATTCCACGAATATTCAGGACCACAGGTACCGAGTGCAGGGCCCACCCCACCCATACTCGAAATCACCGTGCTGATAGACTCGGTAAATCCAACACCCAGAAAGAGTAAAACAGTCCATGCCACGAAAGCTATCGCCAGATAAAACGTGATAAAAATTACCACAGAAGTCACAACTGATGGCGGAACAGCACGTTCATTTACGCGCACTGGAAGCACTGCATTGGGATGAAGCAAACGCTTATATTCATTTTTTACGGCACGGGCAAAAATCAACAAACGCATATTTTTCACGCCACCACTGGTAGAACCAGTACAACCGCCCGAAATCATAGCAATAAGCAGTAAAAGCCAAGTAAAATGAGGCCATAAGTTGAAATCATCCGTAACATATCCGCAAGAAGCATGTACCGAAGCCACCTGGAACAGAGATTTACGAAATGCCAATTCCCAGCCATAATGATCCTGTACTACCAATGCAACGGTAATCAATCCGGTAATGATTCCCACAGACCCCAAGAACCAATGAACTTCTTCATCTTTAAACAATCGGTTGACTTTACCCTTTATACATACCAGATAAAGAGAAAAATTAATGCCCGATAGAATCATAAAGATAGCAACTACATACTCTATGTACGGAGAGTTCCAATAAGCAATACTGGCTTGTTTTGTGGAATATCCTCCGGTAGCTGTGGTAGTAAACGAGTGACAAACAGCATCAAACAAGTTCATTCCCCCTAGCATAAGCAAGATGGTTTCTGCAACAGTAAGAAAGAGATAGACCACCCACAACCATTTGGCCATGACATTAACCTTAGGATGAGTTTTATCATGAGTCACTCCGGTGGACTCAGCAGAAAATAGCTGTACTCCGCCGGTAGTGAATACAGGAAGTACGGCAATGGTAAAAAGTACAATTCCTAAACCACCAATCCATTGAGTCAAACTACGCCAGAAAAGCATACCGTGGGAAAGAGATTCGATATTATCGAGGATGGAAGCCCCGGTCGTGGTGAATCCGGACATTGTTTCAAAGAAAGCATTGGTAATGGTGTCTATACTACCACTCATGTAGAAAGGAAGCATGCCGAATGCTGTAAAAAACACCCACGAAAGACTGACTACACAATAACCATCCCTACGATTCATGCAATTCTTCGCCCCGCGCCCATATAACAAAAGCAATCCACCGGAAACGATGTTGATGCCGGCAGCATAAAGAAAATAAATGAAATCGCTTTCACGATAACAAAGTGATACAGCCGCACAAACCAAAAACAAGCCCATTTCTATAAATAGCAGCACACCCAGTACGCGACCGATCATTTTCTTATTAATATATCCCTCCATAACATTTTATAAATGTGAGCACTACCTCTCATTTCCCTAATAAAAAGACCTAAATCTATAATTATCAATTATTCGACGGGCTCAAAATTACAGAAATATCTTATTACATGAATCATTTCCACAAGTTTTTTAGCGATAAGGCTGCAAGACTACAGCCTGTTCAGCAAATCAACAAGAGAAGCAAAATAGCTATTTAAACCGACAAATAGTATAGGAATTAGACTTCGCTATCGCACCATTATGTTAAAGTATTAGTTACTTTTGCATTCGGACAATTATGATCCGGCACATTACATTAACCCTTTAATTCATTAAAACCATGAGATTCGCGCTACTCCTATGCAGTCTTCTGATAAGTCTATCATCTTTTGCACAAGAAAAATTTCCGGATGGAACACCCATACCCGATTGGTTCCGACAAAATAAGGTTGTGGACATTAATAGTCTTGGAGAAAAATATAACATCACGGACTATGGCGTAATAAATGACAGTACACTGCTTCAGACCAATAAAATTCAAGCTGTTATTGACAAAGCCGCACAACAGGGTGGTGGTGTCATCATCATTCCTCAGGGAACCTATCTGACTGGTGCCCTTTTCTTCAAACCCAAGACCCATCTCTATCTGGAAAAAGGAGCGACCATCAAAGGTAGTGACGACATCAGTAATTTCCCTATTGTAGACACACGGATTGAAGGACAAAGTCTGAAATACTTCTCGGCACTGATTAACGCAAATCATGTAGACGGTTTCACTCTGTCAGGACAAGGTACAATAAACGGTAACGGATTAAGATACTGGAAATCGTTCTGGCTACGCCGGGCTGTTAACCCCAAATGCACCAATATGGACGAAATGCGTCCCCGTTTAGTTTACATATCCCATAGCAACAACGTCCAGCTATCCGGTGTCCATTTAAAGGATTCTCCGTTTTGGACTACCCACATCTATAAATGCAACTACATGCAATTGCTCAACTTGCGGATCACTGCACCAGCTGCTCCTGTAAAAGCACCAAGTTCAGATGCCATTGACATTGACGTTTGCAACAACGTATTGGTGAAAGGTTGCTATATGTCGGTCAATGATGATGCTGTAGCACTTAAAGGAGGGAAAGGTCCCTATGCCGATAAAGACCCGAACAACGGAGCAAACACCAACATCATTATTGAAGATTGCACCTACGGATTTTGCCACAGCGCACTGACTTGTGGAAGTGAATCCATACACGACCGTAACATTATACTTCGCCGTATCACCGTAGATAAAGCCAACCATTTGTTGTGGTTAAAGATGCGTCCGGATACTCCGCAAAAGTATGAATATATTCTCGTTGAAAATATTAAAGGAAACGCTAAGAGCTTTCTGTATGTCAAACCATGGACTCAGTTCTTTGATTTAAAAGGTAGAAAAGACGTCCCGATGTCTTATTCCGAACATGTCACCATGCGGAATATCACATTTGATTGCAACATATTCTTCGATGTGAAAAAGTCAGACCAGTATCAATTAAGCAACTTTACCTTTGAAAACCTAAACATTAAGACCAGAGATGCTAAATGTGATAAATCGCTAATCCGGTCGTTTACGTGGAAAAATGTAAAAGTCAACGAAGAATAAAAGACAATAGAAGTTGATGGGCAAGCTAACGAATAGTTTGCCGAAGGCAATTCTAAAGTTGCATTAAGCAGAAAAATAGCACAAAAGATAAAAGGTAAAGCTGATCATTATATCAGCTTTACCTTTTATCTTTTTACAATTCATGAGGAGTCAAAAAAGTTATAAACATTAAAGTTTTGAATTGAGGATCTACTTCTCTCTTTTATTTTATACTTTACAAATCTATCTGACTGAACTGTCGCATTTATAACTTGAATTCAGCCTTTACAACCCTATAGACTCAACACTGTCGTAGTTACAACTTAAACTCAAGACCTCAAAGCAATCAAGGTTTGCTATTTATTCAAAACTACGAAGAAGTTTAATTTCTTCCGCCCAAAGTGTATCATCGGGAGTTTCCAGAATAATAGGAATGCCATCGAAACGACTATCCTGCATAAAGCGTTTAAAGAAATCCAAGCCAAGAAGTCCCTTTCCAATACTGTCATGACGATCGACCCGGCTACCCAAAGCCTTCTTCGTATCATTCAGGTGAATCCCTTTCAGATAAGAAAAACCGACAGTTGAATCAAACTCATCAAACACTTTATCGTACTCATTCACCAGATCATATCCCGCCGAATAAGTATGACAGGTATCCAGACATACCCCTACACGCGACTGGTCTTTTACACGATCTATGATGTATTTCAATTGCCAGAATTCATTGCCCACATTGCTACCTTGTCCGGCAGTATTCTCTATAACCGCAGTCACTCCGGCAGTTTTATCCAAAGTCAGATTGATTGATTCCGCTACCTTGTCCAGACAGACTTCAACAGAGATTTTATTTAAATGACTCCCGGGATGAAAGTTCAGTAACCTCAGTCCCAACTGTTCACAACGCTGCATTTCATCCAGAAAAGCAGCACGGCTCTTTTCCAGCCCCTCTTCTTCAGGATGCCCCAGGTTAATTAAATAACTATCATGAGGCAGAATGTAAGCAGCATCAAGATGGTACGTTTTACAATTCTCTTTAAATTGATTTACGCTATCCTCTGGTATGGGTTTTGCGACCCACTGCCGCTGATTCTTAGTAAACAACGCAAAAGCATTTGCCCCTATCCCGTTCGCATTCACCGGAGCCTGTTCCACTCCTCCACTTGCCGATACATGTGCACCTATAAATTTCATTTTTTATCTTCGTTTTTTATTAATTCATCTACCAATAGCCAGTACCCCGCCGCGTTGAGGTGTAAATCGTCGATAGTTAGGGCCGGATTGAGTCGTCCGTTCAATAAAAAGCGACCGAACACATCCAAATACACAACTTTAGTCTTCACTATCTTTTGTTTAATCATCTCGTTCAAGGTGGCAATAAAACGGTTGACAGCAGTACTATCCCCACAATAATCATTCCTCGGAAGGATGGGAAACAAGTAAGTCTTTACGGCAGTGATAGCCTCAACCGCCCGGACATACCTTTGAGTATATTCCTCCATATTATCTACATTCAGTCCATAAAGATCATTACTGCCAAACTGCACTACCACTTTACAAGCAGATACATCTTCCCCGAAAGACTCCACATAGTCAATGCCTTCGCCGGGCCGCCCGTAATTGAAGCAGTCCCACTCCGGAAAATAAGCTTCAAGTGGCCAATACGCAATATGGCTGTTGCCGATAAAAGCAAATTTCGGTGCAGGGTTCATACAGCACAAGTCCCCTCTCCCCCGAAATCTTTACTTACTTTACCCTTATACTCGGGATGTCGCTCCAACCATTTCACGGCATAAGAACATGTAGCTACCGGAGTCAGCTTATGCTTTAAAGCGTAATCATAAGCAGCCTTCACCAGAGCAGAAGCAATGCCACGCCCGCCAATTTCATCGGGAACCACGGTGTGGCGTATATCCAATCCGCCATCAATAAGTTTATAAGCCACATATGCTGTTACTCCGTCAACAGTCACCGTAAACATATTCCTTTCTAAATCATGATTAATATCCATCTTATTCCAATTTTACAAGTTAACATACCGCACAGTGGATTCAAAGAATGCAAGTCTACCGCCAAGCAAATAGTGAGTTCTCCAATCCAGTCATCAACTCAATTATTATAGTAAAACAAATAAGGAAGTTCACTGTTCAGCCTACATCAAAAGATCTGCCAGGCACATTGCCCGAGATCAACAGTCCCGTTCTTTCGGAAAGGTACTCCTTCCGCCTTCAACAATTCATGCTGTTCCTGCCAGCATGGGGCCAATCGTCCCTGCGCATTCACCACTCTGTGACAAGGCAAGTCCAGATGAGCGGGAACATTATGCAAAGCCTGTCCTACCATCCGTGAACAATTCGGTTTACCCACCAAATAAGCAATCTGACCGTAAGTAAGTACTTTACCCTTTGGAATATCAGCCACTATACTATACACTTCCTTATAAAAAGAGGATTTATCCATATCAAACGTTAAGCAATCTTTCAAAAGAAAAAAATAATACAGGCAATAAAACTACACAATAATTCATAGGAAAGCAATATAAAAAGCATTATTCATTATCATTATAGCAAGATTAGATAAAAACCAATTCGTTTTTTCTTGATACCTTTGTAACGTAATAATAATAACAGATTTTCTACATTGCTATAAATAGACAATATATGGAATTTATTACACTCACTGAAGAGAACATAGAGAGGGAACATTTGTGCTGCGCTATTGGAGACAAAAAACATAATGCCGGTGTAAACGATAAACGGAACTGGCTAAAAAAGCGTATTCCGGAAGGACATGTGTTCCGTAAACTGGATGTGCGTGGTAAAGTGTTCATAGAATATGCTCCTCTGGAAAAAGCATGGATACCTGTTACCGGACAGAATTTTCTTTATATTTACTGTTTATGGGTATCGGGAAGTTACAAAGGCAAAGGGTATGGAAAAGCGTTGTTGCAATCGTGTATAGATGAAGCAAAGACCCAGCATAAATCGGGAATTTGCATTTTATCTTCAAAAAAGAAGAAGCCTTTTCTCTCTGATAAGAAGTTCATGATGAAGTATGGCTTTCAGGTAGTTGACACCATCAGTAATGAATACGAGTTGCTAGCCTTATCGTTTGATGGCACACACCCGCAGTTTATGCCTAATGCCAAAAAGCAAAGCATCCCGGGAAAAGAGCTAACCATCTATTTTAGCAATCAGTGCCCGTTTGTAACAAATTGCGTGGAACAGGTTTACAATTATTGCGAAAGCAACCGGATACCGTTGAACCTCATTGAAATAGACAGTATGGAAAAGGCCAAACAGGTCCCTTGCATTTTCAATAACTGGGCCGTATTCTACAACGGTAACTTTGAAACAGTACAACTGCTCAATGAAGGAAGCGTAAAGAAGTTAATACAATCAAAAAGATAAAGACTAAAAAGAGTTTATTAACCACTTTAAAAAAGCAAGATTATGGAAAGCTATTGCCAAAGTTGCGGAATGCCTTTAACTTCCGCTGAAATGCACGGAACAAACGCCGATGGTAGTGTAAACGCCGATTATTGCACGTATTGCTATCAGAAAGGAGCATTCACTCTGAATTGTACCATGGATGAAATGATACAACATTGTGCACAGTTCGTTGAAGAATTCAATAAAGATGCTGAGAAGCCGTTAACCAAGGAAGAAGCTATTGCTTCAATGAAGCAGGAATTCCCTAAGTTAAAACGGTGGCGTTCATAACATAAAGAGAAGTTTAAGTATGACAGGGATGCTTATACTGAAGGGAAAACCAGGTTCATTCAACATATTGTCGAATTGGCAAGACATCAACAGTAATGAGACACTCCAGGATTGAACAGGAAAAGAAAACCGTGGAACAGATGATTCGTCTCTATTGCAAAAGGAAAGAGAAGAACAAACAGCTGTGCGCGGAATGCAGCCAGTTGTTGGAATATGCCCACGGCAGACTTACCCGATGTCCTTTCGGAGATGCCAAACCAACTTGCCGGCTTTGCACCATACACTGCTATAGTCCGACAATGAAAGAACGCATGAAAAAGATTATGCGCTATGCCGGTCCCCGGATGCTGTTTTACCATCCGGGAACCGCCATAGCGCATA
>JALCME010000040.1 GCA_022648295.1 Bacteroides sp.
TAGAGAAATTTAGAAGGAGAGTTACAGCAGGTTCGAGGCCGTCCTTTTTCGGTACAAAATCGTTTTATCTTCGTTATTGCTCCGATATTTATGCGTTAAAACATTCTATTTACAGGGAAAGTACGGCATTATATCGGAGCAATAACGAAGGAATAGCGAATGGGATAGGAATAAAAAGAGAATATATAAAAACAAAAGACTTTAATGACGAAAGAAAATAACTCAAAAGGAATTTTATTCTTTCTATTAAAGTGTGATAAAATAAAAAAGCGGACGACTGATAGAGAAAAATCAATTCTATTAACTATCTTTGTTAACTTAATATTAAGTTGGCAAGTAAAACAGTAACAACAATGAAAGATTTTCTAAAATTCACGCTGGCAACCATAACAGGTTTGATTGTAACAAGCGTTATTCTATTTTTCATCGGCGTTTTAGTATTTTTCAGTGTGGCATCTTCCTCTGAATCTGAAACACAAGTACGTAAAAATTCAGTTATGATGCTCAACCTGAACGGTGTATTAGCAGAACGTAGCCAAGACAATCCATTTGATATTTTCATGGATGATAACGAAACCGTACTTGGGCTGGATGATATTCTTTCTTCCATCAAGAAAGCCAAAGAGAACGAAAATATCAAAGGAATCTATCTGCAAGTTGGCACTCTTGCCGCCGGATATAGTTCCATGGGAGAAATTCGCAAGGCACTGGAAGATTTCAAAACTTCCGGCAAATTCATTGTCGCTTATGGTGACCAATATTCCCAACGCCTTTATTATCTTTCCAGCGTAGCAGATAAGGTAATATTAAACCCCAAAGGGGCAATTATGTGGATGGGACTGGCATCTACCCCGATCTTCTACAAGGATTTACTTAGCAAAATCGGTGTTGAAATGCAGGTATTCAGAGTTGGCACTTACAAATCGGCCGTAGAACCATTTATCGCCACAGAGATGAGTGCAGCAAATCGTGAGCAGATATCCGATCTTTTGAACTCCAACTGGAAACAAATATTAAACGAGGTGTCTACTTCACGCCACATCAATTCCGATTCTTTAAATGCATATGCCAATCAAATGTTACTATTCTATCCTGCAGAGCAAAGTGTAAAAGATGGGATGGCAGACACATTGATGTATAAAAACGATGTTCGCAACTATTTGAAGAAAATGGCCGGACTGGATAAAGACGACAAGATGCCTGTTTTAGGTCTGAAGGATATGATAAACGTCAGAAAGAATGTACCAAAAGACAAGAGCGGAAACATCATTGCAGTATACTACGCTTATGGTGAAATTGACGGAAGTTCTTCAAATCAATTAAGTGAAGGCATCAATTCTGACAAAGTGATCCGTGACTTACGTAAATTGAAAGACAATGATGATGTAAAAGCCGTCGTATTGCGTGTCAATTCTCCGGGAGGTAGCGCTTACGGATCGGAACAAATATGGTATGCAGTAAAGGAACTGAAAGCAAAGAAACCAGTGATTGTTTCCATGGGTGATTATGCAGCATCGGGTGGTTATTATATTTCATGTGGTGCCGATAGCATAGTAGCCGAACCAACTACACTGACAGGATCTATCGGAATCTTTGGCATAATTCCCAACGTGAAAGGATTAACCGATAAAATCGGACTTTCATTCGACGCTGTAAAAACAAATACTTATTCTGATTTCGGAGCACTTGGACGCCCGTTGAATAACGGAGAACAAGGATTAATGCAAATGATGATTAACCGTGGGTACGAAACATTTGTAGGCCGTTGTGCGGAAGGACGCGGAATGAGCGCAGATGCTATTAAGAAAATAGCAGAGGGACGTGTTTGGACAGGCAAAACTGCCAAAGAATTAGGCTTGGTAGATGTACTCGGAGGTTTGGACAAAGCTGTTGATATCGCAACTCACAAGGCTGGTGTGGAAGCATATACCGTGATGTCTTATCCGGAAAAGAAGAGTTTCTTCACTAAATTGTTAGAGACAAACCCTGGAAATTATATCCGTGCTCATGTTTTGGAAGGCAAAGCCGGAGAACTTTATCAACAAATCAATGTATTGAACAACTTTGAAAATAGTGATCGTGTACAAGCCCGCCTTCCTTTTGAGTTGAACTTAAATTAAAGGAAGAAGATGAATGACGAATAAACTGATTAGGTTAATACAATACGGCCTATATCCTATATCGTGGCTGTACGGTATAGGTGTAGGTTTCAGAAACAAGCTCTTTGACTGGGGATATCTCCGGTCAAAGAGTTTTAGCATTCCTGTGATATGCATAGGCAATCTTGCAGTAGGCGGAACCGGAAAAACTCCGCATACGGAATACCTCATCAGATTATTACAAAAAAACAACTTCAACATAGCTATATTGAGCCGTGGCTATAAACGAATAAGCAAAGGATACGTACTGGCAACTCCCCGGAGTGACGTGCAAACTCTTGGAGACGAGCCTTACCAAATGAAAACAAAATACCCTGATATACGCGTAGCCGTAGATGAAGACCGTTGCCAGGGCATTGAGCATTTAATGCAACTTAAGAATCCGGCAGTAGATGTCATATTACTGGACGACGCTTTCCAGCATCGCTATGTCAAGGCGGGACTGAATATTCTTCTGACGGATTACCACCGTTTATACTGTGATGACAAATTGCTACCTGCCGGACGCTTACGTGAAAATGAAAAAGGCAAGGAACGGGCGCATATTGTAATCGTCACCAAATGCCCCGAAGATATTAAACCCATCGATTACAACATCATTGGTAAACGGCTAAACCTGTATCCTTACCAAAAACTTTTCTTTTCCTGTTTACAATATGGCATGCTGATCCCATTATTCCCGGAAACCGGAAGCAAGGAGCGTACATTGAACTCTCTGAAAGAAGAGGATATTCTACTTATGACCGGCATAGCTTCACCCGCTCCATTAAAAAAGAAAATAAAAGAATATACCGATCATGTGACCTCTCTGTCATTTGGCGATCATCACAACTTCACCAGTACAGATATACGCCAAATCAAAGAACAATTTGGCAAGCTGAAAGGCGAAAACAGACTCATCATTACTACAGAAAAAGACGGGACTCGATTAATCCATCATCCGTCCATAGATGAATCTCTTAAACCATTCATCTACACGTTGCCTATAGAAATAAGGATTTTACAAAATCAACAAAATATATTCAACCAAAATATTATTGATTATGTTAGAACGTATTCAAGAAACAGCAGCTTACCTCAAAAGTAAGATGCATACGCAACCTAAGACGGCCATCATCCTCGGAACCGGTTTGGGCAGCCTTGCCAATGACATCACCGAGAAGTATGAAATAAAGTATCAGGATATTCCCAACTTCCCCATATCTACGGTAGAAGGGCATTCCGGAAAATTGATTTTCGGCAAACTGGGAAATAAGGACATCATGGCCATGCAGGGACGTTTCCATTTTTACGAAGGATACTCCATGAAAGAAGTAACCTTTCCTGTACGCGTGATGCGTGAATTGGGCATCCAGACACTTTTTGTATCTAACGCCAGCGGTGGTACAAATCCAGATTTTGAGATCGGCGACCTGATGATTATTACCGACCACATCAACTATTTCCCCGAGCATCCGTTACGTGGGAAAAACATACCTTACGGACCACGTTTCCCGGATATGAGCGAGGCTTACGACAAGGAGCTGATCCGTAAAGCGGATGCCATTGCCAAAGAAAAAGGGATCAAGGTGCAGCATGGTATATATATCGGCACGCAAGGTCCTACCTTTGAAACTCCGGCAGAGTATAAACTCTTCCACATTCTGGGAGCCGATGCAGTGGGTATGTCCACCGTACCTGAAGTCATTGTAGCCAATCATTGCGGCATCAAAGTATTCGGCATTTCCGTAATCACCGATTTAGGTGTTGAAGGAAAGATTGTTGAGGTCACCCACGAAGAGGTACAAAAAGCCGCCGATGCCGCCCAGCCCAAAATGACAACCATTATGAGAGAATTGATTAATCGCGCATAACATTATTTATGAGAACAGAAATAGCAACCCTCGGCGAGTTCGGGCTAATAGACCATCTTACCGAGGGAATTGAACTGAAAAACAACTCCAGCCAATATGGCATAGGCGATGACGCCGCTGTCCTTTCTTATCCCGAAAAGCAGGTGCTTGTCACTACAGATTTATTAATGGAAGGAGTACATTTTGATCTGACTTATGTTCCCTTGAAACATTTGGGATATAAGGCAGCAATCGTGAACTTCTCCGACATTTATGCCATGAACGGCACTCCAAAGCAGATCACCGTATCTTTAGCCCTGTCCAAGCGGTTCTGTGTGGAAGAGATGGAAGAGCTTTACGCCGGTATACGTCTGGCTTGCGAGGAGTATGGAGTGGACATTGTGGGAGGTGATACCTCTTCTTCACTCACGGGACTCGCCATCAGCGTGACCTGCATCGGAGAGGCAGATAAGGATAAAGTAGTATATCGCAACGGAGCCAAAGAGACGGATCTTATCTGTGTCACAGGTGACCTTGGAGCAGCATATATGGGACTTCAATTACTGGAACGTGAGAAAATAGCCCTTAAAGGAAAGACAGACATCCAACCTGATTTTTCAGGAAAAGAATACTTACTGGAACGTCAGTTAAAGCCCGAAGCCCGCCGTGACATCATTCAAAAACTAGCGGAAGAGGGTATTTGCCCTACCTCCATGATGGATATTTCCGATGGACTATCTTCCGAACTACTCCATATCTGTACCCAAAGCAAGACTGGCTGTCGCATTTATGAGGAACATATCCCCATTGATTACCAGACAGCCGTTATGGCGGAAGAGTTCAATATGAACCTTACCACCTGCGCTTTGAACGGAGGAGAAGATTATGAACTCCTGTTTACCGTACCCATTGCCGACCACGACAAAGTATCCGAAATAGAAGGCGTCAAACTAATCGGTCACATCACTGCTCCAGATTTAGGTTGTGCCCTCATCACCCGTGACGGTCAGGAATTTGAATTGAAAGCCCAGGGCTGGAATCCTTTACAGGAAGAAAATACAAAATAATTTAAAACAAAAAGCGCTGAAAACAAGCTAAATAGCTTGATTGCAGCGCTTTTTATTTTAGAAGTCCTTGTGTAGTCCAAAACTTTCACTTACCTTTGCAATCGCAAAAACAAAAAGGCATGGTGCCATAGCTCAGTTGGTAGAGCAAAGGACTGAAAATCCTTGTGTCCCCGGTTCGATTCCTGGTGGCACCACTTATAAGAAAGCGAAAAGAAATAAACTCCCGATATTCATTGAATATCAGGAGTTTTTTATTTTTAGTCCCTACACAAAAAAATAATTCTACATATCCTCCAACGACAAACAAACCATTTCAATCTTATACTTGGGCAGCAACTTATTCTTAAGATGCTCTACTTTTGCAGTCAATAATTCAGGCTTGAAATTCTTCTTTTGTCGCTTTACTTCCGCTACCACCGCTTGTTTCTTATCCAATCCCAAGGCGACAATATCTATCTCATTTTGATTACCTTTAAGTTCCCACCATGAACCGATGGCTCTGTACAGAAAGCTTTCGGCAAACTGCTGTTTGAAATATATCTCTAACATGATACCCGAATACGTCGGATAATCGGATTTGATGATAGCTTTCAACCCAATAAAGTTCTTTATCTCTATCAGCGAACGATGGCGATCGAAATAGTTAAACCAAAATCGAAGAAAATTGTCCTGTATTTCATATCGAACGGCTTGGCTACCTTCTTTTGCCAATATAGGACGCTGGCGAACAATGATATTGTAATCCTCAATCAGTCGCTTTATTTGTCCGCCTATACTTTTATCTCCTAACGCAGCTTCTATTTCCGGTTGCGTATTGATACCACCTGAAATGGCACTTAAAATGGAGAAATAGGTCGCATAGTTTTTCCCGAACTCTTCTATCAATAGGCTCTTTCCCTCATCGGTAAAGGGAGAGTTGTCCCGAACCATGAATGAAATCATATCATCTATACTCAATATGATGTTATCACAAAACAGCTCTACATACTTGGGAACCCCACCCGTAAAGGAATAGAGAGCAAGTAAATCATCATTAGTATAGTTGGGGTTATGATCACGCATAATTTCTTTGAGCGTGTTCAAATCGAAAGCTGATAGCTTGATGATATTATCCGCCCTGCCGAATAGAGGTTCTTTATTATTCTGAAATATTTTCTGCATCAATGAATAAATAGAGCCTGATACAATCAAATTCATTCTAGATTTTTTGCGGTAGGTGTCCCAGATGTTTTGCATATCGCTATACACAGACTCATTAATATTGTAGAACTCTTGAAATTCATCAATAACAAGATTAAATGATTTTTGCGAAGCCAACTCCATTAAATATTGAAATAATGACCGGAAAGTTCGTATTTCCGTAGGAACAAATGTATTGAGCGATTGACTGATAATCGGAATAAACTCTGAACAAAGTGTTGCTTCGCTTTTACGACCGACAAACAAATAAACAGTCGGTAAATCTTCGACAGATTTCATAATAAGACTTGTCTTACCAATCCTTCGCCTTCCGGTTACTACCGTCAGACGGGAATGGTCACTGAACGATAAGTTTTGTATCCGTTGCAGCTCTGCCAATTCGCTTGTTCTATTATAAAATTTCATTCTATCTATTCTTTGTTACAACCGTAACTGTTACAGCTGTTACAAAGATAAATAAAATTTGGATATATAGCAATCTTTCTAAATATTAAGGTTATAGATACTTTAATTAAAAACAATAATTCTTTCTACCGGGCAAGTCAATGCACAAGAACAAAGCAAGTCAAGCAGCCAAGTGAAGGAATAATGCTAGGAATAATTTATCCAGCGTATTTCCGTCCTGTCGACAGAAGAAGGAGACCTTTAATTCATCCTAAGCCTTTGTTTTATTTCCAAAATGCACTATATTTGCTGCATAATAGAAACAAAATAAAGAAATGACCTTTCTGGAATTTAAGAATCAGCTATTTAATTTGGCATGCTTCAATATCTATCAGGTATATGCATGGCAACCCGATTTTGATCGGAATAACCTTACCCGCTGGGCTAAAAAGGGGTATCTTATCCGGTTAAGGCAGGGATACTTTGCTTTCTCCGAATATAAAAGCAAGCCGGATTATTCTCTTTATTTTGCCAATCGAATTTACCGCCCGTCCTATATCAGTCTACACACGGCATTGTCGTTTTATGGGATGATACCGGAAGCGGTGGTGCAGATTACCAGTGTAACATCACTAAAAACGGCTTCATTTACTAATGACTTTGGCGAATACTCATATAAAAACATCAAAGAAAATCTGATGTTCGGGTATGACTTAAAGCCTGTGGCAGACAATCGCAACATACAGTTTGCCACACCCGAAAAGGCATTGCTTGATTTGCTGTATCTTTACCCGTTCTACGATAGCGAGCAGGAATTGGAAGAGTTGCGTTTGGATGAAGATTATCTGCAAGATGATTTGAACAAGGATTTATTGATGGAGTACTGCACCAAGTTTCAGAGCAAGGCGCTTAACCATCGGGTAAAGTTACTTTTTAAGACTTACGATTTATGATACAAGTTGAACAGATAAAAAATTATTTTCCAGCTCAAATCCGTGAGAATTCGGGGTTTGATAAGCACATACTGAAAGAGTATTTGCAGTTGATGATTCTGGATTACCTTTCTTCTACATCAAACATCCAAAAGATGGTTTTTATCGGAGGAACAAACTTGCGCTTGGTAAGAGGAATAGACCGATTTTCCGAAGACTTGGATTTCGACTGCAAAGACCTATCGAAAGAGGAGTTTATTGAAATGACAAATGGAGTAATTCAGTTTTTGGAACGCTCGGGGTTGCAAGTGGAAGCGAAGGATAAAGATAATCCAAAGCTGACCGCTTTCCGGCGTAATATTCACTTTCCTGAATTTCTATTTGATCTAGGATTAAGCGGATATAAGGAAGAACGTTTTTTGATAAAGATTGAAAGCCAAGACCAAGGAATCGCTTACCCTCCAGTTATCACCAACATCAAAGGCTGTGGATTTTTTTTCCCATTTCCGGTTCCTTCCGATGGAGTATTGTGCAGTATGAAAATTGCCGCAATGTTAGCTCGTGCAAAAGGTCGTGATTTTTATGACCTGATGTTTTTATTAGCACAGTCCAAACCTGATTACGATTTTCTTTCAAAGCGTTGCGGAGTACATAACTTACAAGAGTTCAAGCGAGCGACAGCAAAACTGCTAAAAACGATTGATTTAAAGAAAAAGCAAAAAGACTTTGAACACTTACTTTTTAACAAGACAAATAGTGAGAAGATTTTACGGTTTGGAGAATTTATAGATTCACTAACAGAATAATATATAGACTTCAATATGTATAATATGTTAAAATAAGGTCTGCAAGAATGTCACCCTCGTCAGTCGCATTTTGGCACACTCTTTCAAGTTGCTTAAAATATAGGTTTTGGCATGGTAGTTGTCTATATGATTCTGATATTTAGTTTGTTGTTTAACTTATAAAAAGAAAAACTATGGGAATAAAAACCGGTCCTAAAAGAGTTGCTAAATCAACAGGAGAGCCAGACAGGCGTCAAAGGGACAACAAAAACACCCCAGGTAATACGCCTTCTCTTAAACCCCACAAACACAAAAAAGGAGATTAAAGAATCTTTTATGTGTGCCATTTTGAAACAGAGGCTATTTCCAATACGGAGAACAGCCTCTGTTTGATTATTTTCCCTACCTTTGCAAAAGCAATCATGCTAATAGTAAGCAGAATAAGGAAAAATAATAGAATTGAAGCAAAATAAAAATAAATTATACATTTTGACAGATTAATCATATCTTTGTAATTCAATTGATTTAATTATGCTTGAGACAAAAGACCTACAATCACTCATTGATAGCGGAGAAGGTTATAATGTAGAATTTAAGGTTCGTGTTCCATCAAAAGTGCGTGAACTAACGGAAGAAATCTGTGCTTTTGCCAATGCTGACGGAGGGTATTTGCTCATTGGGGTAGATGACAATGGAAAGGTTACTGGCATTAGTTTAGAGAACGAAAAACGGTCAGCTATTCAAGGTTCAATCAGTGAAATATCTCCGGCTCTTCATTGTGAGATGTACGCTGCAAGCATAAATAATAAAACGGTTTGGATCATAGATGTACCGTCCGGCAAGGACAAACCTTATATATTTTCCGGTTCTATTTTTGTTCGTGAGGGTGCCAACTCTCAAAAGCTTCATACCGTTGAAGAAATGCGCAGCTTCTTTCAAGAATGCAATAAAATTTTCTTTGATGCAATTCCTTGTTCATGGTTCAACATCTACACTGATGCAGATGAACAAGCAATAAAAGACTTCCGCAGAGAAGCACAGTTAAGTCCATCGACTGCCAACAAACAGATATTCGAGAATCTGGAACTGTTTACGAATAAAGGAGTAGCCAAGAATGGAGCTGCCATGTTTTTTGGAAAAGAGCCAGAAAGAAAATTTCCGCACGCAATAACAAGATGCGTTCTTTTCAAAGGAACGACCAAAGTATATATTATAGATGATAAATCTTTCGGTGGTCCATTGTATCATCAGTATTTGCAAGCAATGGCATGGCTCGAGAGTAAGCTTCAAATTGCCTACAAGATAGAAGGCCCTGGACCGAGAGAAGAGATTTGGGAGATCCCTTTGACCGTATTCAAGGAAGCCATTATAAACGCCCTATCCCATCGTGATTACTACGAGCAAGGCGCCACTATTACGATAGAGATGTTTGATGACAGAGTAGAAGTTTCCAATCCCGGAGGACTATTACCTATAGTTGCAAAAGATTTTGGGCACAAGAGCATGACACGCAATCCATTAATATTTGGACTATTTACCCGTATGCACTTGGTTGAAAAAGTAGCATCCGGCATACCCCGTATGCAAGCAGCTATGAAGGAAGCAAAACTCCCTGAACCGGAGTTTCACACAGAGGGAATGTTTACGGTAGCGTTCAAAAGAAAATACAGTGTCATGAGTGATACAGTAAATGATACAGTAAATGATACAGTAAATGAAAAAGAACAAGAGCTGCTTAGTCTATTAAAACAACAAGGAGGATTAAATGCTACGGAAATAGCACAAAAATTAGGAAAGAGTATACCAACAGTAAAGCGATATTTAAGTTCTTTATATAAATTAGACCTGATAGAATTTAGAGGCGCGCCTAAAACTGGCGGTTACTATTCTAAATAAGAATAAAATGGCTCAAGTCAATTTCAACAAATTGGATTTCAGGAAAGTAGATCCTATTAAATTACCTTTTGCAGAAAAGTATATATATGATATTGACTATATATTCTTTGCTGATACAGGAATATGGGATGCAAGACAGACAAATATATTCTTTCAAGAAGCGGGGAAAATGTTAATCAATGCAATCAATTTATTTTGCGATGGGTATTTTGATTGTGCATTTTATAGTTTACGGCAATCATATGAAATTTCTGTAACCTCTCTCTATTTAAATGAGAATAAAGATGATATAGAAAAATGGAATAAAAAACAAAAAGGATTTGAGCAACACACTATGGTAAAATCGTTGAAAGACCAATTTAATGATTACCAAGAATTGAGAGAAGGATTACTTAAGCCATATTTTGACAAGTTGCGTATAATTATGGAGAATATGAATAAATATATCCATAAACAAGGATTTTCCACGATGTATACTACACGATATAGCTTTGAAGGGCGAAAGGCCTATAAAGAAGAAAAACTAGTAGACTTCTTTACCTATTGTTTAAAAGCTTGTATTGGCGCCGTAGCTGTGTGGAGAATTATTCTAGATCCTATGCCTGTTTTACTTAATGATGAAACTATTGCAAGAAAAACACGTGAAATGTGTCCTGAACCATATAGTGATGAATTTATAGAAATGTATATAGGGCAAGAGGCTATTGAAAATTATAAGAAATCAACATTATATCAAGAATATTATAAATATTTCAACCAATTTGAAGAGCAAAATGAAGCAATTTTCAATATCATTCATTACCAATATATAAATAAAAACGATTTTGAGGATATACTTAAACAAATACACCTATTGACTATACAGGATCGAATTGCTGTATTATTTATGCTTGCTTCTGAACATATAGTAAGAGTAATATTTAGAAAAGGCATTTTCTGTTATACTTCCAATATTAACTTAAGAGGCAATGACAGTTCAATTATTTATGAAAATGGTGCATACAGTGACTTCTTTGAAAAAGGAGATATTAATCAAATATATAAAGGAGGATTCATTTCACGATTTTCATTTGCTGATGAATATGTATTAGTTATCCACAATGAATTATTTGCAGATAACGAGCTGACGACATTTAATCTCATTAATGAGCAGCTTGCAGAACTTTTGAAAAAGGAAAATGACCAACTACAAAAACAAATTGATGCCTATATCCTTTCTAACAAATAAAAAATGAAAGAATTATGTTCTGCACCCGAATTGAATATCTATCTTCTTCTTCAGAAATCATACCCAAAGTCACAAAATCAAATGAAACGATGCAAAACAATGAAGGCCTTATTTAAGGAATTTACATCGTGATAAAAATATAAATTACCAGAAAGTACTATATATGACTGTTTTGGGATAGCGTTAGCGGCATCATTCCGTTATTTCGATATAATTTCCTTCAGGATCCAGTACAACACTTTCATAATATCCGTCTCCTGTTGTTCTGGGTTCACCTTCAATCCGGTGACCGTCATTCCGTAAACATTCCGTCAAAGCATCTACCGCTTCTTTGCTGCCCACAGATATTGCAATATGCGCATACCCTTTCACCAATCCCCGTTTCGCATTGTTATCAGCAATGTCAGGACGATGCATTAATTCTATACGGCTCCCACCACCTTTTAGAGTCAAGAAACAGGATGTGTAGTTTTTCTTCCGGTTAACATATAAATCTCCGCAAGTCACATCAAAATACTTCACATAAAACTGACTCATAACTTCCAGATCTTCCACCCAAATGGCAATATGCTCTATTTTCATATTATCTCGTTGTTTTAATGTCAAAGATACAAAGTTACAATAGATTATTAAAAGAATGAGTAGATCTAGCAAAAGATAAAGATAGCGCCAATTTTACTCACCCTCCCCACCCCGGCATCCCGGGTACAGGCTCCTCCAACAACTTCGATGCTTCAAAGCAGGGACATTGCTTAATCCATTCCCGAGGCTCTATCTTCCCGTCATGATTCAAATCGGGACTCAAATCACGATGACCGCAAACACGACAACCGGGATAGTCACGCAGCAAAAGCAGGACGAGTACACGCAAAGAGTGCTTTTGATACGGCGTTCGGGTATCTGCCGGACGTCCCTGCTCATCCAGCCCACCCTCATAGCAGATGCCGATACTGTGGGCATTATGCCCATACACATGCGCACCGGGCTTTGCCAATGGGCGGAGTGACTTGATGTCGCCGTTCTTACGG
>JALCME010000041.1 GCA_022648295.1 Bacteroides sp.
AGAAGGATTGTTTACCAGAATTACGGGGAAAATTAGTGCACTTACAATCCTTCAATATATAAACAAGATTAATAACAAACCCATTGGACAAATTAAATATGCACTAATTTAATTCCGCCAACGGGTTGGTTTATATTGGCCTGCTGATAAACTGATTTCCTAGAACCACCTTTAATGATGGTTCCATCTGACAATTTCCAATTACCATTATCAACAGCAATAACAGTACCACCATAATTTTTAAATTCAACGCACATGATTGCATCATTCTTAATCAGAATGCCATCAAGCTCACAATCATAAATATTATAGTTAGCTATAAAAATACACAAGCCTTCATTTTCTGCATACAAAGACTTAAGTTGCTTACAGATAGCTCTGTATTGCTCACGTTCTGCCGTGTGTTCATAATCTGAAAACTTGTAAACTAAGAGAGCCATTATATGAATGCTTTAGTTGATTTTATTAGTTGTACTGACCAATAATTCTCGAATATCAATCCCGAGAAACTCAGCAATTCTTGCAAGGGTTTGCAAATCAGGTTGAGTGGTATTAGTGCACCACTTTGAAACGGTTACAGGATCACGACCAATCTTTTCTGCTAACCAAAGATTGGTTTTATCCGCTTCTGCCAATGCCGCCTTTATTCTATTAACTTTTGCCATATTAATAAATTAACGTTCAATGCAAATTTACTAACTTTCGATGAGACGAAGGCAATTTCATAATAAATATTCTTATATACTCCAAATATTTTCGCAAACTGACCAATAATTAGGAAATATCGAATAATTTGACTACTATTAAATTATCGATATTATACTTTTAATTAACTATACGAACTTTTCAATGACGATATATAATGCTATTCATTTAGCTGAATAAATAAATCTTGATTTCGTAATACGTTATCAAGATTATTTCGTAACTTTGTGCCCAACTTATGAAGTTTTGGAGCAATGAAGGAAATAAACGATAAAAAAGGACATGGTGGCAAGCGAGCAGGAGCTGGCAGACCTAAAACGAGTTTTAAGACTTATTCTTTTAAAGCAGATGAAGAAATATCAAATATGATAGAATCTCAGCAGAACAAAACGCAATTTATACAAGATTGCATTCGTACAACGGTGAACCTGCAGCAGATGCCCACTGATAATCCCGACTTTTCAAAGTTGGGTGAAGTGATTCCTGCAGGTCGAATGATGGAAGCTCATATACCATTTTTCGATATAAAATTGGTGGCAGGATTCCCAATTCCGCTCGATAATACAGAAATTTCTCAGGATATAGATCTTCTGAGAATGCTCTGTCCACACCCTGATGCCAGCTATTTGGTAAAAATTCAGGGTAACTCCATGATAGAATCTGGTATTCATGATGGAGATATGATTATCGTGGACAAGAGCCAACGCAATCCTGATAAGAACCAGATTGCCGTGTGTGAGCTAAATGGCGAATACACCGTAAAACGTGTTCAACAGATTAATGGAAAACGCTATTTGGTACCGGCTAATCCAGAGTTTCCAATGATGGAAATTATGGAGGGTGACAGCTTTAGCGTTTGGGGTGTAGTTACGTTTATCATCAATAAGCCCAAGTAGAAATGATTGCCCTTGTAGATGCAAATTCGTTTTTCTGCTCGGTTGAAAAAGTCTTTCATCCGGGCCTTGAAGGTAAACCAACTTGTGTTTTGTCTTCGAATGACGGGTGTATAGTGGCTTTGACTCCAGAGGCAAAAGCCATTGGTTTGCATCGAGGCGATCCAATCTTTAAAGTCAAAGATATTGTTGAACGCAACAAAGTGGCAATCTTCTCCACCAACATGCAACTCTATGCTGCAATGTCCAAGCGTATAGTCAACATACTGAGAAGCTCGGTTGAAAAAGTAGAACAGTATAGTGTAGATGAGTCATTTGTTTACCTAGATGGGTACGAGAAGCATTATAACCTAGAAGATTATATGCGTAAACTTATCCAGAAGGTAAAGCTTTATACAGATATTCCAACCAGCTGTGGCATAGCTCCAAGTAAGACCCTGGCCAAGATGGGAAGCAAGTTCGCCAAGCAATATAAAGGTTATAACGGTGTCTGCCTGATAGACACAGACGAGAAACGACGAAAGGCTCTCGAAATCTTCGACCTTGCCGATGTATGGGGCATTGGCAGAAGAACATTCGAGAAACTTAACTACTATGGCATTCATTCTGCACTGGAACTAGCAGACAAGAAAGAGAGCTGGATAAGAAGCCATTTCAACAAGCCAATGTTGCAAACATGGATGGAACTTAATGGAGTGCCTTGTATAGATACAACCGAGGTAAAGCAACGTCAGACCATCTGCACATCAAGAAGCTTTGGAGATATGGTGGGTGACCTCACATCACTGAAAGCTTCCATTGCCAACTTTGCCAGTAGTTGCGCAAACAAATTGCGTGGTCAGCATTCTGTTGCAGGAAGCGTAACCGTATTCATCGCAAGCAACTATTTCCGTGAGGACCTGGAACAGTATAGCAATGGAGCCACCTTCAACTTTGCCACTCCTACCTCAGATACTCTGGAGATAACAAATGCAGCAATGATGCTATTAGAATCAATGTACCGAAATGACATTCGCTACAAGCGCTCAGGAGTCATCTTGAGTGACATCCATAATGATTTGCCAATCCAGCAGAACCTCTTTGATGAAGTAAAGAATCGTATGGACAGACGCAAGCTTATGGCTGCTATAGATAATCTGAACCAAAGATATGGTGTTAAAAGTATTCGTCTAGGCATTGAAGGAACCGAAAAACAAGCTTGGCACGTCAAAAGTGAGCATAGAAGTGGAAACTATCTCACGGACATCACTGAAATTCTGACGATCAAAGTTTGATTTGACTACTTTGCATACTGTTCCCAAAATTCGACCTCTTTCTTATTATCCAAAGCTTCGTATGCAGTACAGAATTCAAGTGCAATTTCTCTACGATATTCCTGTAATGTCTGAGGATCATTAGCCGCATGTTTCAAACAGACAATGGCTTCTTTATATTTTTCAAGCTTGTTTAGAGCCATACCAATAAAATACATATTAGCATATTCTTCAACTTTATTTCCTTGCTTGACACATAAATCATCGATTTTGAAGCCCACAGAAACAATCTTCTCATAATCCTTCTTCATAAAGAACCCATATTGAAGATACTTATAACCTTCAATATTAGAACTATCTAATTTGGTTACAGCAGTTGAATAAGTAATTGTTTCATCGGCTACGTTGTGTTCCGCAAATAATCGGACTGCACTTAAATAATTCTCTATAGCTTCTTTAGTTTCACCGTCCTGAGCGAATAATTCACCTAAGAAAATATAGGGTCTGGCATAATTAGGGTTTATCTTTATAGCTTCTTGATATGACTTGACAGCGTTATTCTTATCTCCTTTCAACCAATAAATACCACCAAGTGTATTATAGAACATATGCTTATTGTCAGCACTCTCTGGCGTATTTAAAGCATCGTGGACAACCTTAATTGCGTCATCATAATGACCTTGTCCGCCTAAAATCTCTGCTTTTACTAAACTCAGATTCTTTATATTTTTGGATTCTGCCTTTTCTAGCCAAATAGCTGCATTTTTCCAATCACCCTTGCTATAGTAGTAAGTCAATGAATCAGATATTACTTCATTTGTCTGACCTGTAGCTTTACCACCACAAGAACAAAAAACAAAAGAAAAAAGAACTCCAAAAGTTATTACTGTGCTTTTCATTATTCTAAATATTTTGCCAAATTAAAATATAAAAGTGGATGATAAATATTATACCATCCACCGATTCTCAACGTTTACTACTATCTCTACTGCTGTAGAGATTTCATTTTGTCTCGAAATCTCGCACTGCAAAAGTATGGTAGAATGGTCATTCAACCAAGCGAATGAGCTGGTTTCTAAAATATTATTCTCTTATCTTGACAAATCGGAAAGATATGGTTCCCAGAACATATAAAAGGGACAAGTTTTACCACTAAGTGTAGTCAGTGATTAGCCAACTACACTTTATAATTTTAGATACGTCCTTCATCAGAATAGCTATAATACTCGTCTCCTGCGAAGATGAGATGGTCCAAAAATCTAATTCCACAAGCATCACAAATCTTCTTTAGTTTATCTGTGGTTCTATCATCGTCAAGGCTAGGCTTCCTTGACAAACTTGGGTGGTTATGGCAAACAATGACACTAGCTGCACAACAAAGCAAAGCCTCTTTCATAATTACTCTAGGGTCAGCTGCTGTGAATGAATGTCCACCTTGGAAAAATCGTTGAGCCTTCAAAGGTCTGCCGGCTGTATTTAGAAAGATTGCCCACATTTCTTCAACCTGTAAACCATAAAGATGTGGGTACATTATTCTGTAGATAGACTCGCTACCCGTGATAGTCGTTACCTCCTTCTTGCTCTGAACGTCTCTCTTGTAGAGTTCGATAACAGATAGAGCAAATTTCTTCTTTGCTGGACTAAGGGAACGAACAAAATCATCAAAAGAGATATTTGGATTAGCTTCATCGGCTGCTCTCTCTGATAATGTACACATGAGTTCTTCGTTTGAGTACTCACGCAAATCGGCTGAATATAATACTTTCATGTTGCTTGGATTAAAATTATTCTTGAATCATGAGCTGCTGGGAGTTGAGCCTTTATTGAAAGATTTCTCCCCGTATGCAGTTTTTTTTATTTTTCCGTCGTCTGTCGCCGTCGGTAAGTTTCACCTTTATACGGCAATAGAAGGTGTTGCCAGCTGAGTAAAGCAAAGGTTTAAAGCGCAGAATACTACCTGAAAGTGTGGAGATTGTGTCCTTTAACCTGCAAGGCTCCGACCTTTGCGTTCAGAAGGAAACATTTACCTTCGCCGTGAATAAAGGTGTTACTGGCGGTGATTGCTGTACGATATAATATGCTGCATTCGGGAATAAGAGAAATGGATTATAAAAGAAAAATGTATGGAAATTCCTATCCATACGCCTATACAACAGTATATTAGCAAAATGAAACTTTGGCGTTTTACCCAAAATACTGTATCTTTGCAGTCGTTTTGAAAAATAAAAAGGTATGGAACAGAACGATATAAAAGAAGAGTGCAACTGTACATGTGGAAGTGAATGCGGTGGCGAATGCCAGTGCGGTCACTGTGAATGTGGACATTGCCATTGTGAAGATGAAGCTGAAGCTAAACCTAAAAATGAATTTTACCCAGATCTGCCCCGCATGATGTGGGACGCAGATGATTTTGCTGATTGGGATTAACCATTCATAGCAAAGCTATCTGAATCAATATAAAAGTAAACTGGCATCAGCACCAGTCAAAGAAAAAAGTAGCCCACCTGAGATTGAAATCAGATGGGCCATATTTTTGCTTACAGGATAATAACCTCGTCACGATAGGCTACTATTTCAGCTCCGCTTGTTATTCTGACAACTAGCTGAATGCCATAGTCGGCAACAATTTGCCCTTCTGTGTAGCCTCTATATGGCTCTAGCAATGTGCAATGAGCCCCGATTATTTCAGTGTCTTCTTCATATTCGTACATAATCAAAATGCTTTAGGTTAATATCTTATTTCCCATTCTCCCTGTGAATAGATGCGGAACGAAACGTATTCGTTGGCAAGCTCGTGGCTCAGAACACGAATATAAACTTTGTTCGGCTCGTCTAGGCTCTTGATAAGCCCATCAATGAGTTCTGAAGGATATTTCCACTTGGATTCAAATTCAGCGTCAATAAACTCATCTTCACGCATAGAATAGCAAGTGAAGAAATTGTCCGATAGAAACTTCTCGATGCGGTCGAGGTCTTTCTCACACTCAGTGTTCGCATAGAACAGATTGGTTGCATAATTTGCCATAATCTCAGTATTATATAAGTTCAACGATTTTATCTACCTTACCTATAAGGATGTTGCGAAGAGCAGTCTTATCAGTCGCATAATACTCGGTAATTCTCCCATATTGGCGTACCCAGTAGAGGTGAACTGCATCAGTGAAGTCGAATAGCCATCCCATTACAGGTACGCCACGACGTGAATAGGTATTGTGGTTGATAGCCTCAGTCAGCCAGTTCTTCTCGCTTCTGTCAAGTTTCTCACCATTATTAAGTCTCTCACGCAGTTGGTAGGCTTTACAGCCATTAAGGGTGCTCAACGCAGGAACATCCCACTCAACAAATTTTCTTGTATAGTCCATATGGTTGTTTTGTTTACTTCCCTATATTTAAATCTAAACTTTCGGGATTGATTAAAAATTTGATGCTCACAAAAGGTGTTATGGTTCGTCATGCAAAGTTTTCTGTTCAAATACAACCTGTATAGGTGGAGATTTTAACAAGAAACCAGTAAGGCTTGACCTTGCAATGAAGAAGACATAACAAGTACCTTTGCAGCTAATTCTTATCAAATCCCAGAAAGTGATTTATCAAGGATAAAATATAAGAGTACACATGCACTCCATAAAAGAGTTAGTGAGAACGTAACAAGACCAGTGAAAAAAGAAAATAACCCCTTGCTACGGGTTTACAAGTTTAGGTTTAGCTTATATGTATATAAGAGTGAATAGACTTAAACCTTAAACTCATTATGAACAGATTGAGATATTTCTTTTTTGACTGGTTAATCTAATACGACCAATCAAAAAAAAGAAAGTGAGTTTAAGGTTTACCTTTTATGTATATAAGAATATTAAACCTAAACTCTAAACTTGAAATAGAGAGCATAGGAACTCTTGCAGAAATAACAGAATATAGTTCCATGTATGGTATGTTTAAACACTTCTGCAAATACAATCAACTGGCAATCAATAAATAAAGGACAAACACTTATAAAAGTTTGCTTATTCGATTAAAGCAGTTTGATGAACGATATAGTTCCGCCTCACTTTTGCATGCAGAAATGGTTGAATACCCGTTGGCGGAATTAATTATCTAATAAGATGTTTTAAAATAAGTTGTACATATTCGTGATATTTAGTATATTAGAAGTGAGCAAACTTTTAATATGTCATCACTCTATGCACAACTTATATGCAATATTCGCAAAATTTCTCCACATTTGCAAGGAGTTTTCTGATAATCTTGTAACCGAACACGGTAACATACCTCGCCCCGGAGTTGTTCCTCGTTTTTCTGATTTAGAAGTAGTTTCTCTTAGCCTTACGATGGAGTCTATTGGTTTGGATAGTGAAAACTACTTATTTTCCAAACTAGGAGAATACTCCAATGAGCTGCCACATCTAATTTCAAGAAGACAATTTAATGATCGTAGGAAACTCACAGCCAATCTCTGTAAAGAGATACGCGAAAGAATTGTGACTGAAATTGATGGTGGGGAAGAATTCTTCTGTATAGATTCAAAGCCAATAGAGGTTTGTCGTATTGCCAGAGCTAAACGCTGCAAAGTTGGCAAAGATGACTATGAACGTTCACCTGCATTTGGATATTGCGCTTCACAAAAACTTTATTACTATGGCTACAAACTACACGCAGTCTGTGGATTAAACGGTGTGATACACTCCTTTGATTTGACAAAGGCAAACGTTCATGACATTCATTATCTTCAGGATGTAAAGTATGAATATCAGGATTGTAGCCTGTTTGGTGATAAAGGATATATTGGAACTGAGGTACAATTGGATTTATTTGAAAGTGCTAACATTAAACTGGAAGTACCTTACAGACTCAATCAAAAGAATTGGAAGCCAACATTTATTCCTTTTGCTAAAGCAAGGAAAAGAATTGAAACACTCTTTTCGCAGATGTGTGACCAGTTCATGATGATAAGGAATTATGCCAAAGACGTCAATGGGATTTTTACTAGGATAATCAGTAAGATTAGCGCTCTTACGATTTTGCAATACATCAACAAAATGAACAATAGACCTATTGGAAGGATTAAATATGCGCTAATTTAATTCCGCCAACGGGTTTAGATTATATTAATGATAGATCATTTTTAGACATACGAGTTAGAAGTAAATTAGATCCTAAAGAGTCAATTTCATTGACTTTTCTAAAGAGTTTTTTATATAATCCAGCGAAGTTAAATAACAGTGATGAAGGACTAGATAACAAAACTAGAATTGAAAGACTAAATAATTTCTTAAAGACTGATTACGAGAAAATTTGTAAACTGGTAAATGAAAACAATTATTTAGAGACAAAAACAACTATCCACTACGAACAGCCTGCTGCTAACTCAAAACAAAACAGTACCAAACCTCGTTCTATTCGAACTACGAATCAATACGTAAATATGATTTATTTGGCAAACAATAGAACAGTCTTTGACTATAAAAAACAATATCTTTGTCAATATCTCTACAAAATTGATAACTTACTTTGTATTTATGAAATTACTAATCGTTGAAGACGAACCGCAATTATTAAAAAGTTTGGAAGATTTTGCATCCAAAGAGGGATACCTGTATGATTCTTCCAAGGGATTTCGTACTGCTGCCGAACGCATCGCTCTATACGACTACGATTGCATTGTACTCGATATTAACCTTCCTGACGGAAATGGTTTTGATTTACTTGAAACCCTGCATAAAGAAGGCAAGACAAATGGGGTCATAATACTTTCAGCACGTGATTCATTAGATGATAAACTAAAAGGGCTTGGGCTTGGAGCCGATGATTACCTAACTAAACCATTTTATTTTTCTGAGCTAAATGCCAGAATTAAGGCTATTATCCGCAGAAAACAATTTAAAACGAACAAAATCGTCCACTTTTCTAACCTGGTTTTTGAACCAGACCAACACCTCATTGGCGTAGGCAACCTTGATAACCCCATTTCATTTACTAAAAAAGAATTCGCTTTACTTAGCTATCTCATTAATAATCATAAACGGGTTCTTTCCAAGGTATCACTGGCAGAATATATCTGGGGAGATTATGTGGATGAAGCACAAAGTTTCGATTTCCTTTTCTCACAGATAAGGAACTTAAAACGCAAACTGAAAGAAGCCGGGGCACAGGTAGAAATAAACAATATTTATGGAATAGGTTATCAAATCAAAGAATTATGAAATTACTTTCTTACACCTCCCGCATTCAATTGCGATATTTCATGATTCTGTTTGGAATTTTTTCCATTCTGTTTTACGTAGTGCTTAACTGGAATGTACTTCGGAATGTGGACGAAGTGTTGCATAATAGAAAAATTAACCTGCTTGCTTACCTCGAAGCCAATCCTGAAGCTCCATTCCAAGGAGATAACCCATTGGACGATTTTACTTTTTATGCCATAGATGCAGCAACTTTCCAAAAAAGCAAAGAAAACAATACAGATACGCTAATTTATGAACCTGTAGATGATGAACTGGATGAATACAGAAAATTGACCACGTTTGTGGAAATCCACAACCAACATTACAGATTGGAGATTATAGCACCACATCTTGAAGCCGCTGAAATGATTGGCACAATTGCCTTTTTTTTGGGAATATTGCTTATTGGGTTATCTCTCTCCTTTTATTTATCGCAACGAATCATTTCACGAATAATTTGGAAGCCTTTCTATGACATGTTGGAAAAACTTCGGGGTTTTCGCCTCGACAAGCAGCGGTTACCAGAATTGTCTTCCTCTGGGATAGACGAATTCCAGATGCTAAATGAGTCCATTAATGAATTGGTCTTGAAAAATATGGAAGTATTTGATAGTCAAAAACAATTTATTGAAAATGCCTCCCATGAAATGCAAACACCGCTTGCTGTTATACAGTCACGACTGGAAGCCCTCATAGGACGGGCTGAGTTAACACAAGAGCAGGCAGAGATTGTGGAAGGGCTTATCAGCTCCACCCAACGTTTAAAAAAACTAAATAAAACTCTCCTTTTACTTTCGAAAATCGAAAATCGGCAGTTTCTTTTGACAGACCAGGTTGATGTAAATCAAATTATCCAACAATCAATGGAATATTATGAAGAACAGAAATCAACACTTCATATTTCCGTAACGATTGAAACAGAAGTCCATCTGACTGTACATGGCAATAGTATGCTCACTGAAATACTTAT
>JALCME010000042.1 GCA_022648295.1 Bacteroides sp.
TAGAGAAATTTAGAAGGAGAGTTACAGCAGGTTCGAGGCCGTCCTTTTTCGGTACAAAATCGTTTTATCTTCGTTATTGCTCCGATATTTATGCGTTAAAACATTCTATTTACAGGGAAAGTACGGCGTTATATCGGAGCAATAACGAAGGAATAGCGAATGGGATAGGAATAAAGAACAAAGATGAGAAGAAGAAAACTAATAATAAAGAGCTGCTTATTTCCTAAAGAGCTGAACGTTTATTAGCGTGAGTTCAACTGTTGCTTATTTACAAAAAATGAAAAAATCCATCTTCTATCTAAACAATAAATAGTTAACTGGTTTCATTAATTATAGAGCGGGGATGTACTTATATCATTTAACAAATTATCCAATGAATAAGCCTACAACTGGATATGACAATCCTTATATAGAAAAGAAAAAAATTAAAGAAACACTATTCACCAATAATGACTGGTTTCAATAGAGTATAACAAAGAAATAGTTATAAACCTTCTTTTGCTTCCTCCTGAGGAATGCGGATGGAAGTATAGAGTTCAAAGACAGCAGCGATAGTCAGACAGATAATCCACTCATTGCCATGACTCATAAACATAAATGCACCTGCCATAACAAGTAGCACAGCACCAAATATCTGCTGCCGACGGAGTCGTTTCACATTACGGCTTTTGCTCAAAGATGGAGTATTTATCTGCGCCAAAGCTACCATAGCTGCGCCAATTGTGTATATATAGGGAACAAAAGGCCACGCTGTAACATACATCACAGCCCCACACAATGTCATTACCGCCCCTACCACATATATAGCCTGTATAAACTGCTTCATTTTTCTGTGTCTCCTTCAAATACATAAATATCTTCGTTTGGCTTTTTCATCAAATACTTCTCACGAGCTACCCGCTCAATAGCATCAGAATCCGCAGCCAACTCATTCAGACGTTCCGTACTCTCATTATAGTCTGCCCGATATTTATCTATTTCACTATTCAAATGATTGATTTCCCGGGCATAGCCAACACGACGCATAATGCTATTCTCGTCTAAAAAACCTACTATAACAACAAATATCGCAAGCGTAATCAAATATTTATGCTTCCTAACAAATGCCCATAATGTAGCTAATTTACCCATAAGCTGATCAAGAGAGTTAAAGATTCATCGTCCACAAAGATAAAACGAATAACTGAAATATCCATTCTTTTTTGTACATTTGCACAATTGTCATGGATTTAGATTGCTCTCAAGAATGGAAAATTATATTGTATCTGCACGAAAATATCGCCCTGCAACATTTGATTCGGTAATTGGACAACATGCGTTAACCACTACACTGAAAAATGCAATTACTTCAGGCAAATTAGCACATGCCTACTTGTTTTGCGGACCACGTGGTGTGGGAAAAACGACCTGCGCTCGTATCTTTGCAAAGACAATCAATTGTATGAATCCCACAACTGATGGAGAAGCGTGTAACCAATGTGAGTCGTGCACTGCTTTCAATGAGCAACGCTCTTACAATATCCATGAATTGGATGCTGCATCCAATAATTCAGTAGATGATATTCGCCAATTGGTGGAACAAGTGCGCATCCCGCCCCAAATCGGAAAATATAAAGTTTACATCATAGATGAAGTGCATATGTTGTCCGCCTCTGCTTTTAATGCATTTTTAAAGACCTTAGAGGAACCGCCACATCATGCCATCTTTATTCTGGCAACTACTGAGAAGCACAAAATATTGCCTACAATTCTTTCCCGGTGTCAAATTTATGACTTCAATCGCATCAACGTTGAAGACACAATAGCGCATCTATCATACGTTGCTACCAAAGAAGGTATTGAAGCAGAGCCTGAGGCACTGAATATTATAGCCTTAAAAGCTGATGGAGGTATGCGTGATGCACTATCGATCTTTGACCAAGTGGTAAGTTTCACAGGAGGACACATCACTTACCAAAGTGTCATTGAAAATCTTAATGTTTTAGATTACGAATATTACTTTCGGCTAACCGACTATTTTTTAGACAATAATGTCAGCGAAAGCCTCCTGCTCTTAAACGATGTATTAAATAAAGGCTTCGATGCCAACCATTTTATAACAGGGCTATCTTCACACTTCCGCGATTTGCTGGTTAGCAAAGACCCTGTCACTCTGCCTTTACTAGAAGTAGGTTCAAGCATTCGGCTTCGCTACCAAGCACAAGCCGGGAAATGCCCTCTTGATTTTCTGTATAAAGCAATGAAACTTTGCAATGATTGCGATTTGAACTATCGCCTTAGTAAGAATAAGAGATTATTAGTTGAGTTGACATTAATACAAATCGCTCAATTAATGGCAAACGAAACCAACAATATTGACGACAATTCTTCCACAAATAAAATAAAACCCATATCCGCAAAGGCTGTCAATCAACAACCGCCAACTAACGACATCCCTCCCACACAAGAAAAAAAGCCATTGACTTCTAATAAGCCACAAACTATATCCGAAGATAAACACACGGCCCCTATAAAAGCTACACTTGGCAATAGTACAAACATATCTATAGCAGCATCATTCGGACAGGAAAAAGGGAAAAAAGCTCCTACGATAAAAATACCCAACCTTGGCATATCTATCAAACATCCCGGCATAGAAAAAGAAGAGCAGCCAGCGTCTTCACCTTCCGCTTTACCCGAAAGTAAAGAAAAGGAAGATTTTCTCTTTAATGAAAAGGACGTAAACTTTTACTGGCAAGAGTATGCCGCCAGTCTGCCTCAGGAACAAATAGCTCTCGCTAAGCGTATGCAAGTACTCCACTTATCAATGTTAAATAACATAACCTTTGAGATAGTAGTCGATAACGACATAGCCGCTAAAGAATTTAGCGAGTTGATACCAACAATACAGAATTATCTACGAAATCGATTAAGGAACCAAAAAGCTTCAATGACCGTACGTGTTAGTGCACCAACAGAAAATGTCCGTGCATATAACCGCGTGGAAAAGTTCCAAATAATGACTCAGAAGAACGAAACACTCTTAAAATTAAAAGAGGAATTCGGACTTGAATTATATTAAAGAAGAGGGTATCAGGTTATTTAGACAACGTAAAAATTAAATCTTTTTAAATACGAATGATACCAAAAAAGGAAGAAAACCGTTACTTTTGCCAAATAAATTAGTACTAATAATTAAAACTGAAAAAAAATGGCTTACGTAATTAGTGACGACTGCATTGCATGTGGTACTTGTATCGATGAATGTCCGGTAGAAGCAATATCTGAAGGTGACATTTATTCTATCAATCCTGATATTTGCACAGAATGCGGTACTTGTGCAGATGTTTGCCCTTCTGAGGCAATTCATCCGGCAGAATAACATCACAATGCAAAAGAAAAAGGCTGTCTTTCTTTAACGAAGACAGCCTTTTTTATAAAGTAATATCGCCTTATTTCAACTTAGACAAAGCTTCTTTAATACGACGGATAGCTTCAACAATATTTTCATCACTTGTTGCATAACTCATGCGGATGCATTCGGGAGCACCAAAAGAAGCTCCTCCTACACAAGCAACGTGAGCCACTTCCAAAAGATACAGCGCTAAATCATCAGAATTAAGGATCGTATGCTTTCCATCAGATGTTCCAAAGAACGAGCTGCATTTAGGGAAAAGATAAAAAGCCCCTTCAGGTACATTAACCTCAAATCCAGGTACCTCCTTAGCCAGCTTAACAACCAGATTGCGACGACGTTCAAAAGCCTTTCTCATTTCCTCTACTGGTACTTGAGTTCCGGTATAGGCTGCTTCTGCAGCTTTTTGTGACACAGAACAAGGGCCCGAAGTGTATTGTCCCTGAAGCTTATTGCAAGCTTTTACAATCCATTCCGGTGCGGCAATAAAACCGATACGCCAGCCAGTCATGGCATACGCTTTGGACACACCATTAACAAGCACTGTCCTCTCCTTCATCTCCGGAAACTGAGCAATACTTTGGTGTTGGCCTATATAATTAATGTGTTCGTAAATCTCATCGGCAATAACAATCACTTGCGGATATTTGGCCAAAATATCAGCCAATCCTTTGAGCTCTTGTTGGGTATAAACAGATCCTGTCGGATTAGAAGGAGAGCAGAGAATTAATGCCTTTGTTTTGGGAGTAATAACAGCCTCCAGTTGCGCAGGAGTGATTTTGAAGTCTTGCTCAATACCGGCGGATACAATCACGGGCTTACCCTCAGCCAACTTAACCATTTCAGGATAGCTCACCCAATATGGAGCCGGAACAATCACCTCATCTCCCGGATTTACTAAAGCCAAGATCGCGTTACAAACAGACTGTTTAGCACCATTAGCACAAGATATTTGATTTGCAGTGTATTCCAGACCGTTCTCTTTTTTCAGTTTTTCCACAATGGCATTGCGCAAAGCCGGATATCCAGGAACTGGAGAATAGCGGGAGTAATTATCGTCTATTGCTTTTTTTGCAGCTTCTTTAATATGATCAGGAGTATTGAAATCCGGTTCTCCCACACTCAAATTAATAACGTCAACTCCTTGCGCTTTTAACTCAGCACTTTTTTGTGACATAGCCAGTGTCGCAGATGGTGACAGGCTATTCAAACGGTCAGATAATTGATTCATTTTTCTATCTATTTTATGGTTGTAGCGTAAAATCAATTGCAAATTAAGGAAAAATACTCGAATTAATAAAGCAAAAAGAAAGTTTACTTATTAAAGTGAAGCGTATGCCCCATACGTTCTTTCTTCGTATGCAAATAACGTTCGTTATAAGGGTTTGGGCTTGTTTCAATTGGAACATTTTCCGTAATTTCTAGGCCATAAGCTTCCAAACCAACACGCTTCACCGGATTATTAGTCATTAATTTCATCTTATGTACTCCTAATTCGCGTAAAATCTGAGCTCCAACTCCATAATCACGTTCATCAGCGAGATGCCCCAAATAAATGTTAGCATCTACCGTGTCCATTCCCTTTTCCTGCAACTTATATGCTTTCATTTTTTCCATCAGACCAATGCCACGGCCTTCTTGGTTTAAGTAGACAATCACTCCCTTGCCTGCTTTTTCTACCATTTCCATTGCTTTATGCAGTTGCTCTCCACAATCACAGCGTTTAGAACCAAATATATCACCTGTTGCACAAGAGGAATGAACACGCACCAATATCGGTTCGTCATCTCCCCAAGTCCCTTTAATTAATGCCACATGCTCCAATCCGTTGGATTTTTGACGAAATGGAATTAGATGGAAATCCCCATGTTCAGTCGGCATCATGACTTCTACCCCTTTCTCCACAATAGATTCTTGTTTCAAACGATAGGCAATCATATCACGGATAGAAATTAACTTCAAATTAAATTCATCTGCCATCTTACGCAACTCAGGCAGGCGAGCCATCGTACCATCCTCATTCATTATCTCCATAAGAGCCCCCGCTGGATACAAACCAGCCATACGGGCCATATCAATAGCAGCCTCGGTATGTCCAGCACGGCGTATAACTCCTTTCTCCTGAGCATATAAAGGATTGATATGTCCCGGACGTCCAAAAGTTGCAGGTGTAGAAGTAGGATCTGCAAGAGCTTGAATGGTAGCAGCCCGATCAGCGGCAGATACCCCTGTCGTGCAGCCATCCAACTTATCGATAGTTATTGTAAAAGGTGTCCCCAATACGGAAGTATTATCTATTACTTGATGGGGTAAGTCAAGTTCTTTACAACGTGATATGGTAATCGGCGCACAGAGAACTCCACGCGCATGCTTCAACATAAAATTCACCTTCTCGGGAGTAACCTTTTCTGCAGCAATAATCAAGTCCCCTTCATTCTCCCGATCTTCATCATCCACCACAATTACAAAGTTTCCAGCTTTGAACTCCTCAATGGCTTCTTCTATTGTATCTAATTTAACTTTTTCAACTTTCTCTTCCATTATATTTATTTTAAGTTGGTTTCTATCAAATTGGTAATATCAGCATTGGTTTTTATAATACGGCCCATATCATTATTTAAACGTATCCTGAAAGCCCAAATCCGAAAGTAGAAGAATAAGCCTACAGGAACAAGCAAGCCACAACACAAATTTAACCAATAGTTACGAAATGGGCGTATATGGGCATGAACGGGAATAACAGGATAATTGTTCAGGTACATCAGCAAAGTAGCAGACTTCGTGTTTGACATCTCTTCTATTAACTCCTCCATCCAACCATTAATCCGGTCCATCTCTTCATCACGCGCCTCAGCTATCCACATTTTAAAATAATTAGGTGCATGCTTCAAATTTCTTTTTTCAGCATAATTACGGCACTCTACAGAAAGTTTCTGCAAATCACCTGGTAACCTTACATAGTCAGGATCATGTATTATCACCTCTTTACGAAACATATGCCGTACACTACGGATTCCTGCAATTTTCTTGAACCAATTTACATAAGCGTCAGCGTTCAGAACAACAGAGTCGTTATTAGACTTATAAGTAAGAAATGCTCCCAAAGGGGCCAATACAGCTGTACTGGTCCACATCCCCATCCATACAACCCACTTTCCATCACGGGCCATCTTATAACCTGTATTATTGATAATATAATAAACAATAAAAATTAAAACAGAGATGACGACTGGCATACCCAGTCCCCCTTTGCGAATAATCCCCCCGAGTGGAGCTCCGATAAAGAAGAAGATGAGACAAGCTAATGAAAGCGTCAACTTCTCATGCCAAGAGGTCATATGACGGCGCAAGTTACTCTCTGTCTGAGAAAAATTAAAGCTTTTAAAACTCCAATCACTTCCTGCACTTTCCGCCCGACTTAATGCATTAGATATAATCTTCTGCTTTTGCAATAATGAAGCCACATTAAAAAGACTATCAGAATCATAATTCCCCAAATAAGCGCGATTAATCTTCATAGTATCAGCCTTGCTCAAATCGGGGACAGCTTTATAAGTGCTATTTATTGCCTCTTTATAATAAACTTGTCCTACACTGTCTGTCAACATTTGCATTGAATCAATGCCTGCCTGAAGCATTTTCATATTCTTGCTACTTGATTGTCCACTCATAATGCCAGCGTCAACCATATTGAAATCGGAATTAAATTCAATTATCGCATGTTTCTCTCTAAAAGCCTCCCGTCTATACGGTACATTGTTCTGGCTCATATTTTGCGACTTCAAATTTTCAAATAACTCCCCACTATATAAATGCAGATACAAGTGTTGTTTATCAGCAGTCATTTGCAATTTACCCGAATCGGCTTTAATAATTTGTGCATTCTCAAATCCTTTCTCAAAATTATAAATTAGCACATCATAAAGCATTCCAGTTTCGCGATCTTTATGTTTCACATAGAGATTGTAGCCTTCTATTTCATCATAAAAGACTCCCTCGGGTATATCCAATTCCGGAGATTTCTGCTTCATAGAAATAAGTAACGTCCATAGTTTAGTTTGTGCGTGCGGTCCAATGACATTCTGGAAATAAAAGGAAACGCAACAAATGAACGTAATAAAAACAATGAGCGGCCGCATAATCTTCAATAAAGAAATACCTGCTGCTTTCATTGCAAGTAATTCAAAACGCTCACCAAAATTGCCAAAGGTAATAAGTGCAGCTAAAAGAATAGCAAGCGGTAAAGAGGCCGGTACCAATGATAACGCAGAATAAAAGAAAAATTGGGCAAGGACACTTAATTCCAATCCTTTGCCAACCATTTGGTCAACATATCTCCATAAGAACTGCATCATAAAGATAAACAGGCAAATGAAAAAAGTTCCCAAAAAGAGTAAGCAGAAACTCTTTAAAATAAAAATATCTAATTTTTTTACGTGCAGCATTCTATTTATTCGTGCGATATGGGCACAAAATTAGCACAAAAAAAGAAGTGCAGAAAATTTTTATATCAAAGTTAACTAAAAACCGCAAGTTCTTCGTAATGTCTCTATTTGCGAATCCCACAATTCACATAAATCAGCAACATCGTGTGCATCTGTAAAATCAGTCACTTCTAAGACAAAATCATTGGTCAGTTCATTATTTGTCATTTTAATTTCAAAATATTCACGTTCATTCTTGTCATCCAGCCAGCGGAAGCGTATAAAATAGAAAGCCCGCACAGCAACAATTTCTGCAATGCGCTCTTCTGTCTTCCCCCAGTAAAAAGTAACAATCTTATCATCAGATTGCACTTTATCTGCAAACCACCCCTCCAAACCCGTTGGAGTACTGATAGCAGACCACAGGATATTCTTTGAAGTAGCATTTAAAAGATATTCTCGATGAATTTTTTGTCGTTCCATAGTCTATTCTGCATGTTTATTGCGCCGGCAAGATAAATACTTTTTTCTAATTACAGACTATTTTCTTCTAATTTTATACACTTCAATATTTCTATTTATATAAATCACTTCTCAAGATACTGAAAACAAGATATAAAGCCTTTCTCCTCGGGGATTCCAGACAAGAAAAAGCTCAAAATCATGATAAATGTTTTGGCAGTTTAAAGAAAAGCTCTATCTTTGCATCCGCAATTAAAAATCGATGGCGGGATAGCTCAGCTGGTTAGAGCGCATGATTCATAATCATGAGGTCCCCGGTTCAATCCCGGGTCCCGCTACTATAAAGATTTAGACTGTTAGGAGGCTTCCACTCTTGGCGGTCTTTTTTTATTTTTAGCTCTTGGTTTAGATCAGCCTCAAATCCGGATCATGGGGCACTTTATCTTCTTGGGGATTTAACATTTGATTAAAAATGTCTTACCCTAGATTTAGTTGACTCCTATAATTATCAACTAAATCTAGGGTAAGACAGTTCAGCTCCATAGTTGAAAAGCGAACTTCCTTACTAAAAGAAAGTACTATTTACAATCTCCTACGCAACGTGGCTTAAGCTGCTTAAAGAAATCATTTCCCTTATCATCTACAAGAATAAAGGCGGGGAAATCTTCCACCTCAATTTTCCATATCGCTTCCATTCCCAGTTCTGGATATTCCAAGCACTCAATGCTTTTAATATTATTCTGTGCTAAAATAGCAGCAGGGCCACCAATAGAACCGAGATAAAAGCCACCATATTTTTTACATGCATCTGTTACCACCTGACT